>JAJFJN010000081.1 GCA_021773975.1 Gammaproteobacteria bacterium
TGGGCAAAGCGCAAGTTCAAGAAGCTCAAGACACTGATGCAGGCAGCCAGAAGAGTCAATGCTTTCAGAAGAAGGAATAGACGGCTTTTGGCACACTGGAATCGAGCATGTGCGTAAGATTGAATGATAAGAGCCGGATGAAGCGAGAGTTTCACGTCCGGTTCTGTGAGAGCCTCAGGGGGCGGTTCCCTGGGGCTACTCGACTCCATGGCGGTCAGCGATGGATCCTCTCCGACCTTATGCGTAAAAAATGATGCAGTTTTACCGCCCCGCATGCCTATTGATATATAGGCTTTCTACAAAAAACATATTCAATAACATCTCTGCATCACACCTTCAGCAGCGACAATCTGCCACGCGACAATAAACCACACATCGCCTCCCTCACACATGGAATATGATTTCGCCTGCCTCTTTGCATAGAGCTTGGCTCCGGCAAGGTTGTGTTGATTTGTTTAGGAACGCCAAGGTCTTTTGCAACCATACAAAGCATTTTTTGGACAATCTACTTTTCCACAATCTAATAACATAAATAATCTATTCGGCATAGGAACTCACATGAAGCAACCCTCACACCATTTTCAACGGCGACTTCTAGTCACACTGATCGCCACTTTGACTCACAGCTTAGCATTTGCTGAAAACGCACAAATTCCAGATATTACCGTGACCGCTTCTCCTACACTTAATGCACAAACCCCAAATGCGGTAGTGATAGATGCAGCAGTTCTACAATCCCTGCGTGCCACCACTTCAGATACAGCTAGCCTACTAAAAAACATCCCTGGCCTTAATCTCCAAAGCGGGGGCGGCGTCTCCAACCTGCCAGTCATTCACGGTATGGCAGATGATCGTATACGTATCAAAGTGGATGGAATGGATCTCATCTCTGCCTGTGGCAACCACATGAATCCAGCCCTCTCTTACATCGACCCAACCAATGTTGATAGCGCTACCGTCTTTGCTGGTATCACACCCGTCAGTGTAGGTGGCGACAGCACCGGCAGCACCATCTTGGTTGACTCTTCCAAGCCAGAATTTGCTAGCGCAGGTGAAGGGATTCTGCATAAGGGTGAAATTGGAGGTTCATACCGCAGTAATGGTGATGCATACACAGGCAACATTTCGGCAACAATTGCCGATGAAAAAATCAGCCTAAGTTATAGCGGATCAACAACCGAAGCAAATAACTATGATGCAGGCGGTAGCTTCAAAGCATCTGGGCCAGCAGCTGCCGGTCGAGGAAACCTAGATGGCGACGAGGTTGGCTCCACCATGTATGAATCAACCAATCACTCAATCGCCTTAGGGGTACGCCATGAAAACCACCTGGTTGAATTGAAGGTAGGGCTTCAAGATATCCCCCATCAGGGCTGGGCCAATCAGCGTATGGACATGACAGGTAACGACAGCACCCAAGTCAACCTAGGCTACGAAGGAAAATTTGATTGGGGCTTATTAGAAGCACGCGCATATCATGAACAGACTCGGCATGAGATGCAGTTTTTTGATGACAAGCTCTTTTGGTATGGCAATGCAACGCCTGCACTTCCATCAGATGGCGTCCCCTGCGTGCCCAGTGCGGGCATGATGGGTTGTGCTGCTGGTATGCCGATGGATACCAAAGGAGAGAACACTGGCATCACCATCAAGGTCAACATTGCTCTCTCTGAGCGAGATACCGTCAGACTTGGGGGCGAAATGCAGAATTACCGCCTAGATGATTGGTGGGATCCATCAGGCAAGGGGATGTGGCCAAATGTTTTCTGGAACATCAACGACGGTGAACGTGACCGGTATGCCATTTTTTCTGAATGGGAAGCAGAGTGGAATTCACAATGGCTGACCCAGCTTGGGATGCGCTATGAAAGGGTCGAAATGGATACGGGCACTGTACAAGGATACAACACCACATCCGGACAGTATGCAGCCGAATCAACCGCATTCAATGCTGCTGATCGTGATAAAACCGATGATAATATTGACCTGACTGCAGTAGCCCGCTTCACACCCGACACCTCTCGCACCATCGAGTTTGGTTATGCCCGGAAGACCCGTTCACCCAATCTGTATGAGCGCTACACCTGGTCAACCGGTGGTATGGCCATGCGCATGATTAACATGACGGGTGACGGTAACGGCTATGTCGGCAACCTTGATCTGAATGAAGAGATCGCCCATACCCTTAGTGCAACCTTTGACTGGCATGATGAAGCTCAGGAGAAGTGGGGATTTACAGCAACACCTTATTTTACCTATGTTGACGATTACATTGATGCCCGCCGCTGTTCATCGGCTAATGGCAACTGCGGTGCAGCAAACCAGACTGTAACCGATGCCTTTGTCTACCTTCAGTTCATTAACCAGTCTGCACGCATGTATGGCCTGGATCTTAGCGGCTATTATCCTCTGGCAGAAAATAGCCAGTATGGTGACTTTACTGCCACAGCGATGGTGAGTTATGTCCGTGGAGAGAATAGAGATACTGATGACGACCTGTATAACATCATGCCACTGAATGGGAAATTGGCTGTTGTACATCAAAAAGGCAGCTGGAATAACAGCATTGAAGTTGAACTGGTCAGTAAAAAAACCAGAACTTCAGACGTTAGAAATGAGCTGGAGACCGCAGGATACGGTCTACTCCATCTGCGCAGTAACTACCAATGGAAGCAGCTTAGCCTTGATGTTGGGGTCGAGAATGCCTTAGATAAGCTATACGACCATCCATTAGGCGGTGCCTATACGGGTCAAGGCAAAACCATGAGCGGGACTGATGTTGCCTGGGGGACTCAAGTCCCTGGCATGGGGCGCTCAGTCTATGCTGGATTTAATTACAAGTTCTAGCCTGAACTATTATTTGTATCCTTCACAACGCCGGCATCCTGCCGGCGTTTTTAGTTTTTCTCCCAATTATTACTATCTTACCCACACCTGCTGGCGGAACGCCCGCACTCCGTTAATCTGCATCATCCAGGTGCTGTTCTTTGGCCACACTAACCCAGCCAAAATCGCTAAATACACTAAAGAGTGCAGGCACAACAAACAGCACCAGGATAGTGGCCATCAGCAGCCCAAAGACAATACTGGCCGCCAGCGGAATCAGGATCTGAGCCTGTAGGCTGGTCTCCATCAGCAGAGGTGTTAATCCCGCAACCGTGGTGAGCGAGGTCAACAGAATGGCGCGAAAACGCTCCCGGCTGGCGATCTTTGCTGCCTCTGGAATGGGGATGCCTTCACGGGCGCGTAGCTTTAGAAATTCGACCAACAGAATCGAGTCATTCACCACGATACCCGCCAGTGAAACCGCCCCCATGATGCTGGGCATCGACAGATCCAAGCCCATCAGGAGGTGCCCCCAGATGACGCCAATCATCGCCAGTGGGATGGTCAACATCACAGCGGCTGGTTCGATGTAGCTGCGGAACTGAAAGCTCAACAGGATGAAGATACCAACCAGTCCAATCATGAAACCCCGCACCATGGAACCGCTGGTTTTACTCGACTCTGCCGCCTGCCCTTCCAGTATGAAACTGACATCGGGGTAACGCTGCTGTAGCTCTGGAAGAAAATCACGCTGGGTAGCCGCCAGAACCTGGTTGGCATTACCCAGCTCGGTATCCATATCTGCTGTGATGGTGACCGTTCTGACCCCTTGAATTCGCTGGATACGGGCATAACCCTGGCCCATCTCAATATTGGCCACGGTGCTGAGCGGCACCTGATCCCCTTTGGCCGTCACAATGCGAAAGCTCTGCAGATCATCCAGGGTGTTATGACTCAGATCGGTGAGCGCAACACTGACCTCGTAGGATTCGGTCTCGGTCTCAATCTCATCAGCGGTAATGCCATAGAAGGCAGCACGCAACTGGTTGGCAATGGTTGCTGCATCCAGCCCAAAAGCGAGGCTTCCCGCCTTCAGGTGCAGTCGGATCTCCGGCTTGCCAGGGCGCAGGTCATCAGCCAGATTGATGACACCCTGATACTGTTGCAACCAGGCTTGTAGTTCCAGGGATGCCGCCTTGAGCTGTTTTAGATCACGCCCCTTGAGCCGGATTTCAATCGCGATCCCTGCCGGACCTGCCTGTGGCTCTTTGAAGTTGAGGCTGATGATATCGGGGATAGCACCCACCTCCTCACGCCAGGTCTGTAGATAGTCATCTACCCGGCCAATCCGTGTTTCACTGCCCAGGATGTCGACACTGATGGTAGCCACATGTGTACCTTTCTCTCCGGCATCCAGGTTCTGGTTATAGCGTGTGGTGACATCCTGTATCAGCCCCTGCTGTCCGGGTTGCAGTGGGGTGTAGTGTTCATCAACACGTTTGAGCGCAGCGGTTATCTCGGCAACCACGGCTTCTGTTCGGCTAAGAGGTGTGCCCTGCGGCAGCAGCAGACGCGCCTCGAAGGAGTCGCCATCGATATCCGGGAAGGCAACCCGTTTTAGATGCCCCCCCGCCAACATGCCAATCGAGGCAATAAAGAGTGCCAAAACCAGCCCCAGGAAGAGGTAGCGCCACTGGATCACCGCATCAATAGCTTTGCCCAGCACGTCATGCCGCAGCCACTCGATGGATGCATCAAAACGTTGGCGAAAGGCAGGCTGTTTATCCGCCTCATGGTTTTTCAGCGCATGTTCCAGGTGGTGGGGCAGGATCAGAAAGGCCTCAATCAGGCTCACTGCAAGCACTGCAACCAACACCACCGGGATAACCTCCAGCACCTTACCCATATGGCCACTGAGAAAGGCCAGCGGGGTAAATACGGCAACCGAGGTCAGAAAGGATGAGAGCACACCCGGCATCACCTGCTTAGTGCCTTCCACTGCGGCATGAAAGGCCGATTTTCCTTTGCGCAGGTGGGTGGCGATATTTTCAGCAATGACGATGGCATCATCCATCAGCAGACCCAGGGTAATCAACAGCGCCACCATGCTGATCATGTTGATCGACTGCCCCAGCAGCGACATAATGAATAGACCACCAAGGAAGGAGATTGGCAGCCCCATGGCAACCCAGAAGGCAAATCGCAGCTGAAAAAAGAGCCACATCACCAGGAAGACCAGCACCAGTCCCTGCAGGCCATTGCTGGTCAATATCTGTAAACGGTCACGCACCACAGTCGACTTGTCACTGGTCAGGGTGAATTTAACGGCGGGTGGAGCCAGCTGCTGCTCACGCTCGATAAAGGCATCGACTGCATCAAAGACACGTAGCGTGTCCTCTGTCTTGGCCTTGTTGACCTGTAGCAGTGCAGCCCGCTGACCATTGAACAGGATCTTCTCCTCATCCAGCTCAAAGCTATCCTGGATAGTGGCGATATCACCCAGCCGGATCTCAGCACCACTACCAGCACCAATAATTACCAGTGCTTCCAGCTCTTGTATGGTGCTGCGTTGATCCATAAAACGGATCAGATAGTTATGCTGCTGGGTCTCGACCGAGCCTGCCGGCAGATCGATATTCTGCCGTGAGATGACATTGGCCAGATCACTGATACTCAGGCCATGCCGCTGCAACATCTCAGCAGAGACCCTGACCTGCAACTGGTGGTCAGAAAAGCCGGAGAGGATCACCTGCGAAACCAGCGGCAATAGCTGTAGCCGATCCTTTATCTCCTCGGCATAGGCCTTCAACACGGAGGGGGAGAGTGGCCCGGTAATGGCAATGGAGACCACCTGATCCGTGCGACCCAGCTGCTCGATAACCGGCAGCTCAACCTGTTCCGGAAAACTGTCAATTGCCTCAACGGCACTTTTGATGTCATCCATAAACTGGGCAAAATCACCCCGTTCAGACATAGTGACAACAGCACTGCCACTGTTTTCCAGCGCCTGACAGCGGATCTCGTCTACCTCGTTGACGGCATCAATAGCATCTTCCAGGCGCTTGCAGATAGCCTGTTCAACATCCTCTGGCGTGGCCCCAGGGTAAGGCACATTCACCTGCACCTCTTGCGGGGCAAATTCTGGGAAGGTCTCTCGCTCCAGGCTCGGCAGTGCGGAGAGTCCCAATACTACCAATAACAGCATCAGCAGATTGGCTGCTGTGGGGTGAGCAGCAAAGTAGCGGATCATGGGCTACTCCCCGTGAATAGAGGAGAGAAGCTGTTTCAGTGTTGCATCATCCGCAACCGGCTTGAGCAGCATCCCTTCAACAGCGGAAATGAGATCAGAGATCACCACCTGCTCACCCGGCTGCAGGCCGCTGGAGATGATGGCGTAGTCAGCCCCCTTGGAGCTGATGGTGACTGTGCGTTGCTCCAGACGCTGTTCCTGGTTCACCACATAGACCTGCTGGCCATGCAGGGCGCTCAGAGGGATAACCATGCGATTCTTTTGTGGCTGCCCACTCAGTATCACATCGACAAATAGGCCTTTAACCAGCGGTGGACGCCTACCCGGTTGCACCCGGACATAGGGATTGTCAACCTCGATAATAACACCAACGGTTCGGGTACGAGGATCCAGTGCATCACTCAGGCGAGCGACCTTGGCATCCCATTCAATGAGATACTGATTCTGCTGCAATTGCACACGTGCCGAGAGGCCAAGCCGTTTGCCCAGTTCGACATTTTCAACCTCTGCGGGATTAATAACCGCTTCAGAATGAATCAGGTTACCCAATCGCTCCATCGGAATCTGTACAGCGACCTCGGCCTTGGCAATACCATCGGCCACCACCATCAATGACCCCTGCCCAACAAACTGCTGCAGTTCAACCTTAATCTCTGCAATACGGCCATTGAAGGGCATCAGGATGGTTGTACGTTCAAGATTGAGCTTGGCATCAGCCAGCTGAGCCTGCTGTTTTTCAAGCTCTGTAGCCAACCGTCTGCGATCTATCGGATAGAGTTTAATGCTGTTAACCAGTGACTGAACACTCTTCTGTTGCGTCAGCAGGCTGCGTTGCTCTTTCCCATAATCAGATTGGGAGATAGAGTTCTGCTTGAGCATTTTCTGTTTGCGCTGCAGTTCACCCTCGGCCAGCTCTAATGACTGTTGCTCAATCTTCAACAGCGCCTTCGCATTGGCCTCCTGCACATCGATCTGAGCCTGCTGCACCCTGATCGCCTCAAGCCCGGTCTCTGCCTGGTTAATAGCCAGCTCATAATCACGCGGATCAATCTGTAATAACGTCTCACCTTCTCTGATCAATGCCCCCTGCTTAAGACGTGGATGCAGCGTGATGATCTTGCCACTCACCTGCGCCATGCTGTTCCACACCCGGCTGGGTTGAACATTGCCCGTCGCCATCAGCTGTGGGGCAACCGTGGTTTCCGGTACGCTGATCACCCGTACAGCGGTCATCTTTTCGGTAACAGCCATCCGCACAGGTTTTGAGCTGTTTTTTACCAACAGCATAAAGACAGCAATGCCAATCAGAATGGCGGGGATAATCAATAGCTTCTTTAGGCGTGAGGAAGGCATGGTATTAATCGTTCTCCTTTACTACAGCATTTATAAAACAACCGCAGCATATTAATAGCAGCATAGTCCGCTTCTGTCTGCATAAAAGTAAAACATGTAAAAGTATGCACTGAAACAATTTGAAACAATTTGAAACAATTTGAAATAATTCACATAAAAGGAGGAATGACTTTGCCTAG
Organism: Gammaproteobacteria bacterium; assembly: GCA_021773975.1. Lineage (GTDB taxonomy): Bacteria > Pseudomonadota > Gammaproteobacteria > Chromatiales > Chromatiaceae > WFXD01. The sequence continues at coordinate 7,609 of JAJFJN010000081.1, forward strand.
GAGCTATGACCAACAATCTTAATTGGTGATACATGCTTGTGAATAAAATCCATCCATCATAATGAATTTACCATTAATACCAATAATTTAACCATACATAGGCAATGTGCCACGATACAAAAACCAATGCGGCAATCTTTTGCCGTAATTAATAACAAATATTACCGCATGAATAGTTAATGTTACTAACACCTGTCTATCCGGTGTTTCACAGTAAAACCATATAAGTACTTGATATTATACTAATACAGCAGAAGGGTTATGTTGCTAGTTAATTTACATACTCTCTGCAGGTAAAGTTCCACTAACTAGAGGAGAAACATATGAGTATGGCATGTGGTAATTGTAATTCTGGAATGAACCCATCTCAGATGATGTCTGGGATGGGGGATAGATTTAAGACAGCGGATACTGATGGTAGTGACGCGGTATCTAAACAAGAGTTTGTCAGTGCTCTGGAAGAGACTGGTCTTGATGCAAGTAAAATGGAAAAAATGTTCAGCCGAATGGATAGCAATGGTGATGGCCAAGTAACTCAGCAGGAACAGCAGGAGATGATGAGCATGATGGAACAGCGCATGGGAAGCATAGGCGGTAGCGGTGGAGGTAAAGAGGGGTTTGATTCTGTGACGACGCTATTAGAGTCTCTTCAAAGTGAATCTGACAATGATGATGAAAAACAGAAGCTGCAAGATGCGTTAGATAAGATGTATTCTACTGGCCAAAGTACATCAGCGATGTCAGAATCTTTATCATTGATTAATGGAATAATTCCGGGAATTAATACATCTGCTTGAGCCTTAAAAAGGCTATTAAAGTTAGGTGGTTTAAACCACCTAACTTTAATAGTACATCTTCTTTCTTGGTCGATCTCACCTGCTTGAAACATGATTTATATAGGATACTGACTATACATACATCAGCACTCTTCTTGGCAACAGCAATCCACACAGGTTTTAAGCTGTTATTTGCCAATAGCGCAAAGCATATAAATGAAACAGCGCGGGCATATCGCAGTCTATTTCTATCTACACGTAAGTAAATAGATACTCAGGTTTTACAAGAAACATTTTTAGCACTGACAGCTGCACCTTAGAAAGCGCAGCTGCCAGATCACGATGGGAACTATTAGTGTCTACCGCCACCTCCATGGCGTTTGCCACTTCCACCACCTGAGCCATCACGCAACCGAGAGCGGGTCTTGGTACCCTGCCCTTGATTAGAACCTGACATATTTCTACTCCTGCCAGACTCATTTCCATCACGCATAGCCTCGCGCTCTTCCTGGCTCATCGAGTCCATCCTGCTTTGACGCTCAGAGCGATAGGCATCTTTATCTTCTTCACTCATATAGCGAGCCTGATCCCGCATCTGAACGAGATCTTCTGTTGAGTAGTTGCTGAAATCCTCTGCTGCAATAGTCGCTGTTAGCGGCATCCACAGTGCCATGAAAAAGCTTACGATTAATCCTTTTTTCATCATCTATTCCTCTTTTAACATCATGTATGAATATTGATTAACGACGACGGCCTTTACGTTTAGGACGTTGACGCTCCAACGGTGCATCCAAAATCATATCGACCTCAAGCTGATCCATTACCTGAGCCTCATAGGGAACACCCAGGCTTTCAATCTGCCCGACAAAGGCTCTCAAGTGGTTGCGTGAACCACGCATCAGATTTTCATAGGCCTGCATCAAATCTGGATGAGAGGTGACTGCAATCGCTTTTTGCAGACCCTTAATATCCACCTCTTCAATCAAGGCACCAACATACAATGCATCAAGCAATGAAGCATTGCCCAGTGCAATCAGATCCACATACATGCTGGCTAAATCACCATTGGTAAAGCTGCCAATCGTGTCATCTACCACAGGGTCGGCCAAACCATAGGCATCCAGTTTTGCAGCCATAACATCCATATGCTTCTGCTCTGAGCGTGAGATACTCGAAAAAACAGGTGATTTCCACTGCTTATAGAGTGTTAAGTAAACATCCCGTGCCATCTTCTCCTCTTCCCGCATAAAAATAAGATTCTCAGCCTCTTCACTACTCAAGGCCTCTACAACAGTTGCTGAAGCCTGACTACCCGATAGTTGGCGGCCTTGATATTTTCCAGCCTGGAGTGGCGCAGCGCTGAGTAGCACCATAATTGAGGCAGTTAAAAGCAGTTGTTTTTTAATCATGAACCAAGCTCCGAAAATAAAAGTAACAGTGAGTGATGCCCAACGCATCACTCTCATTTCGTAGCTTATTAGGGATTAGTTTCTGTGATGTTTCTGAAGGCTAGCGTATTGTTTCAAACTGTTTCTGCTCAGTTTGCACTGCTTTATAAGCAAAGTATCCGATAAATATCCAAAGCAAAGAGCGGCCACTCATGGCAATTAGTGTGCGTTGCTCATAGAGACCTCCATCGAAGATGTAAACAGTAAAGATGGAAAAAACCACGAGAGTAACCAGTGCAATTAAAGCTGCAAGCAATACCGCCCACCGCTTCCGTTTCCATATACCCACTCCAGCAATAACATAGGCAAATCCAGCTATGAAATTAAACCAAACAACAAAAGGGACATAATTGCCTACTTGCTGCCTGAACTCACCATCAACAAATAGAACCGTCCCCCCAGATTTAATAGTAATCAGCCCAAACAGGACAGCAATAATAGTCATAAGCCAGACTGATGGGCTTCGTTTAAGTGATATGGGTATCACCAATATTTCTCCTAATTTATGCAACGATATATTTGACTTCAATTATCTTCGACGCCCTGATCGGGATGAACGAAAGGAACGTCCTGACCCACGTGAGCGTCCGGTCTGCCATGATTTTTTTATGCGAAATTCATAACCAACCCCGTACCGAGTGCTTTTATTAGCCGCACCCGCTGACTGACGTAACTTGTTACCAGTAATATTCTTTTCATCTTCAGCACTATCTCTCTTATCAGCTACTTGTGGCTCCTCCTGGCCATCACCCACAATAAGAAGGCTATCTGCACCCGCCACCAAGCCTGGGTTTGTAAGCACAACCCAGGTCATAATGATCAATACAGCTCTACTGCTCTTCATCATCAAACTCTCTTTAGCGGCACTTGCAAAACTCATAGGGAGAGTTACAACCTGAATTTCATGCATGGTGGTATGCAGGGGGACAAATGATAATGGAAAATATTGCCAAGACCATTTCAGATAGCCACTAAAGTGTTACAAGTTGTTTCACCAGGTGGCGGCTATAATTATAGAACTACAACCTCTGATAGACTCAGCACCATGGATACCAGAGATCAGAAAATACTTATTGTGGATGATGACCCTCGCCTACGAGAGTTGCTTAACCGTTATCTGGCTGAGCAGGGCTTTACAACCCATGCCGTTGCAGACGGTGTTGCCATGAAGCAGCATTTAGCCAAGCATCAGGCAGACCTCATCATCTTGGATCTGATGCTGCCGGGTGATGATGGCCTGACACTTGCCCGACAGCTGCGCAGCTCCTCCAATACCCCCATTATCATCCTCTCTGCCCGTGGTGAGGATGTAGATCGCATTGTTGGTCTGGAGGTTGGAGCCGATGATTATCTTCCAAAGCCTTTTAACCCCAGAGAACTGCTTGCCCGTATACGGGCTGTATTGAGACGCAAATGCACCGAGGTTCAAGACCCAGAACCAAATATCCGTCTATTTGGCCAGTTTCAACTCAATCTTGATAATCGCTCACTGAGTAAGGACGGAGAGGATATCCCCCTGACCGCCGGTGAACTTGCCTTGATTGAGATATTTACCAAGCGCCCCAACCGGATACTGAGCCGAGACAGGTTGGTCGATCTCCTCAAAGGATATGACCGTTCACCTTTTGACCGCAGTGTTGATGTGCGAGTTACCCGGCTCAGGCGCAAGATTGAGAGCGATCCAAAGACTCCCCTGTTTATTCGCACAGTCTGGGGTAAAGGTTACCTGTTCACTCCCAAAGGCGAGGTCGCCCAGGGCTAAAATAATCTGCAAACTGAGCCAGCTAGAACATGCATTATCCAAAAACACTCTTTGCACGAACCGGCCTCACCATCGCTATTGCCATGCTGATCTTTCTACTCTTCTCTGGCAGCGTGATTTTTTATTACATCCTGCAACCAGTCGCCCGGCAGGCATCTGAAGACCTGGCTGCATTGATTATGCTTTCAACCCAGACCTGGGTTGAACTACCCCCAGAAACCCGATCTGACTTTGAAGATGAATTACACTCTCAACATGGGCTGACCCTTAGCCACACCAATACCCCGCTTACCACTCCAACTATCAAGAGTCCATTCCTGCATTTTCTGGAAAATGCACTCTCACTCAGGCAGGGGGCAGATGTTTTTATCCTGCATGATCCAGCAGATAGCAACTGGCTTTGGGTGGATATACCGATAGCTGATCAGAGCCTCCGCATCGGCTTTACCCACAGCCGCATCAAGGCACGCCCACCTGCTGCCATACTGGCGCTCATCCTTGGCGCCAGCATTATCACCCTACTGACCTCACTACTGCTGGTGCGACGTCTAACCCACCCACTGGCCCGTCTTGCCAAGGAGACATCCCGCTTTGGACGTGGAGAGAGACCAGACCCCCTACCTGAAGAGGGGCCTGAAGAGCTTGCACTGCTGGCACGTAACTTCAATCATATGACAGGACAGGTACAACAACTACTCAGCAATCGAACAACACTGTTGGGGGGCATATCTCATGACCTCCGCACCCCCATTGCCCGACTTCAGCTCGCCATGGAATTTCTCAATCATGAGCAAGACCCAAAGCTGCTGGAGGGCATGCAGCATGATCTGGCAGAGATGAATCATCTGATCACACGCACCCTGGAGCTAGCCAAAGGAATGGAGGATGCAAGCCAGGACATCAAAGAGGTTGACCTAGTTACTCTAATCAGTGACCTGATTGAAGCCCACAAGCACCAGGGTGGAATAGTTGAGTGGGAAAAGCCCCCTCCGTGTATGTTACAAACCAACCCTACCGCCCTGAATCGGGTACTGGCTAATCTATTGGAGAATGCCAAGCATTATGGAGAAGACAAACCTATCCGGATTGAACTTGATTGTGGCATTGATAGCATAACAATATCCCTACTTGATCATGGCCCAGGCATTCCTGATGATCAGTTTGAGAGCGTGTTCCAGCCCTTCTACCGTCTTGAGAGTTCCCGCAGCCAAACCACCGGGGGCAGTGGGCTTGGCCTGGCTATCGTGAAACAACTCTGTGATATCTACGGTTGGAAGGTGCAACTACAGCCGCGTTCAGGTGGCGGCTTGATCGCCCGATTAATAATTCCACAGGATAGATACTCAACCATTAAAGATTAAACACAGGTTATGCATCCTCACGCAGGAGCACATAATTGCGTGGAAAGCCCCAATTGATGGTAAAGAGACTATCATCTTTTTATCAGAATGGTTTGGCTATCATTTAGCCCAAGAAGATCAACAGACCTCAGATTTTTCGGCCAAGAACAAAGCAACATCAAATCAAACCGGGGAATAGATAGGTGGCCCATGCATAACAATTTATTAATGATGAGAAAACTGATTTTCCTAATTATAGCTTTTGCACTCTCTGGGATGCTTCCTGCACATGCCCTGGACCTGGTTCAGGTTCATGAGCTGGGATTGCAAAATGATCCACAACTTCGTGCCTCCAGGGCAGGACGTAACTCAACCCGATAGAGCTACCCACAGGCGCTGGCTCAATTGCGCCCCGCCTTTTCCGCCAGCGGTGATGCCAATCGTACCCACACCAACATCAGGAATTCTCCTTCCGGCGCAGGTGATGATACCTACGATAAAACAACCTTAATTAAGCAGCTAAAATCGGTAAAACTTAAGCAATGCCAGAAATATAAAAAGAGCCGTTGAACTTAAATCCAACGACTCTTCTTTAAATCAAGCAAGCGGGTGCTGTGAGAGGCTTATACTAACCCCCCTTGAAGAAATCCTTTAATTACAAGAACCAAAAGGATCAGACCAATGCTAAGCAGTGTAAAACCCAATATATGAGCAATCAGATCAGCTCTTTTTGAGGGAGGAGCAACCAGGTGTGACTCCAGTTCACCACTTTCCAATAGACGCTCATACTCCTCAGGGCGTTCTTCTTTAAACTCCTCCAAGCCCCAACTGCCAGTGAACATAACGGTATCCAGCGGAAATTTGGAAGGCCGTAGATGATTGTTAAAAAAGTGAACAGTAAACAGTGTCATAACGGCAAGAAATGCCTCTACACCATGCGCAATGCTGGCAATATTCAATACCCAGCCGGGTAGAATGTTGCCAACAATATCTGACCCCCAAAGCATGATGCCTGAAACACCAATGACAATAGCACCCCAATAGACCGCCCAGTAATCGAACTTCTCCCAGTAAGTCCAGCGATCTAATTTTGGCATCTCACCTTTGCCTAAGAACCAGTTAAACATGCCCTTCATGTCTGCCCAATCCTTCTTGCGCGGCAATAATGAGTTGGGACCAAACCAATCAAAATCGGGGTTACGGCGAATCTTGATAATAACGGCAATGGCATGACCTATCACGCTACCCATAAAGATCACAGCTGCAAAGCGATGGATCAGCATAAATGCACTCAAACCACCAACAGCATCAACTATGCCCGTACTCCAAGGTGCATCAGCATACATAACAGACATGCCGGTAAAGACCAAAGTCATAACAGAGAGCGCCAAGGCCCAATGATTGAGTCGCCACTGCCATGAGAAACGGCGAAAGTGTTGTTCACTTTTATGCTTCTCTTTTTTAACTCGCACACGGTAACGCATTGAGTTGTGGGTGCGCCATTCAATGACTCGCTCATGTGCTTCACGATAGAACCAAAGCATGGAGTGCGCGTAGAAAAAGATAATCACCAGAATAACGATGCCCACCATGAATTTAGCCGCTATCCACATGTAGGGGTATTTTTCGAAATTATTGGTCGTTCCATGTACCCGGTACTGGGTAAAACCAGCAGTGGCCTCTTTATGACACTGCTGACAAGTCTCTAGCTTATTTGCTTCATTAACCTTTGATTTTGGATCATTGATTGCATGAGTATCATGGGGTCGGTGGCAGTTGGCACACTTGGCTGCATCAGGATTACCCAACCAGGCAAGCTGGCCATGCGTGGTAGACATGTAGGCATTCACCTCAGATGCATGACAGCTACCACAGGATTCAGTCACCACGCGATGAGCCGCAACCTTCTCATCAGTAATCTGATGAGAGCTGTGACAGTCACTACAGGTGGCGCTATCCCCTTTCCAAGGGCGATTAACATTTGCACCATGCAGGGAGCGACGATACTTTTCTAACTGTTCAGCATGGCATGTTCCACATACCTTGGGAGAGTTCTCTTTATGATTGAGTGCTCTTGGATCATCAGAGCGGTAGACATAATGGGCAGTATGACAACTGTTACAGCTGGCATTGTTTTCCTTGCTGCTGTCTGCATGGATGGAGCTTGTATAACGCTCCGTATTGATAATGGTTTGGTTTTTGCTGGGGGACCCTGCATGCTTGCGTTGTCGCCAGCTGTTTGAAACGGGGTCTGGTGTCATGCGGCTATGGCAGGTTACACAGTCTACAGCCTGCAACCCCTCTTTACTATGAGGTAACTCTTCAATGCCCTCATGACAGCCTACACATCCCAACCCTCCGTGGACACTCTCTTTATGCGCCCCGGCATTGATATCCAAGGAGCGTTTATAGCCGTCACCATGCTCTCCAACTGGAACAGAAAACCCCGCTTCTCCATGGCACTCCAGGCAACTCTCATCACTAAGTTTCTCAGCACTGACAGCAGAACAAAATAAAAAGAGGCTGATTGAGAAGAAGAGTTTGTTCATTGTTAGGTATCTCATGTTGGAAGCAGTGATTCTCCCGGTGTTAGTTTTACACTTAAAGGGGTAAAAATATGGCTAGGCTAATCAAGCAACCTCATCACTTACTGGGAAAGTAAGTGATGAGGTGTTGATAAATAGTACTGAATTAATAATCAGTTCTATTATTTAGTATTAAAGCCATGGTTACTATCATCCTTTGGGGACCATGACCGAGGTGGCTTCTTACCCAGGAACCAGCGATGCATCTCTGAGTTCAATACCTCATACAAACCGTCTTTAACCTTTTTGGCTGCAACATGGTTGCCATCTTTTTCAGCCTTTTCAATGATCTCTTTGATCTGAGGCACCATCTCCATATAGAAACGATGAGCCATCTCATAGAAGCCTTCCCACTGAACGTAATCTGGAGCCTGCATAGCTGCACCATGACGCGCCCGACGACCTTCATGATGCCAGAGATGGAACCAAGTCCATTCCAGCTCATCATCAAACTTAGTGTCAGTGAGCAGACCTTCACCCTTCATCAGATTCATCAGCTTTAAGCCAGGCTTGGCAAACTTCTCATTGTAGAGTTCTACCGCTGAGTCCAGCTGTACATAGAAATTATCTATCATGCCGCGACCGTGACAGGATGAGCAGACATTTTTCATATCCTTGCGTCGTTCCAACCAAGGCTTAACCTGCTTACCTTGTTGAATAGCCTTGGCATCAATCTTGGTAGAAATCGGCGCACGTAGATTCCAGGAGATACGGCCGCCAATATCGTGGGTTATAGGTAGATCCTTGGTAGCAGACATATGACAGGTGGCACAGGTAGGTGCAGCACTGTAATCTTCACCCGCAATCCACTTGTCAGAATTCAGATTCATCTCATCCTTACGTGCACGATAATTGATACCGTGGATAGACTCTTCATAGATCTCTTTTTGAGGATGATCAGGGCCTAAATGGCAGCGGCCGCAGTTCTCTGGTTGACGGGCTTGAGCGACATCAAAATTATGGCGTAGATGACAGGCAGAGCAGGAACCCTTGGAGCCATCAGGATTGATTCGACCAATACCTGTATTGGGCCAAGTGGCAGGGTTGAGACTGCCATCAGATTCCACGCGTACGATGGAGCCGTGACAACCCGCACAACCTAAGGTAACGACAGGGGACATGCCGTTAAGGATGGGAGCACCTTGAACAACTTCGGCCAGTACATTGTCGAGTGAGCCTAAGATATTACCTGCAGAAGCGTGGTGACTGGCCGCAAACTCAGCAGCTGACTGTTCATGGCAGCCACCACAATCCTTGGGAGAGACAATGACAGAGATGACAAAATCCTTATGCTTGATGGCATCCATGTCGCTGGTCTCTGCCTTATGGCATTCATAGCAACCTACATTTGCGCCATAATGTTTTGAGTCACCCCACATATCATAAATGCCAGGGGTTTTCTCTTTATGGCAAGAGACACAGGTAGCACTTTCTTTACTAAGGCGACTGAAGCCTTTTAGGATCTCAACGGGTTTTTCTTCAATAATTACACCATTAGACGCCATGGCATATGCTGGGCATATACATAGTCCTATAATAATTAAAAATGTAGTTAAAATAGTTGAATGTAACTGTTTTTGATAAGGCAAGAAATGGTTAATCGCCTTTAAAATATACACAGTATATGTCTCCTTTTAATAGGGTATGTAACTTATGGTTATAACCATCAAGCAAGATATATTTGTTATCTTATTTGCTAGTTCTCAAATAGGTGCATTGCAAATAGCAGGCCAGTTATTTTGTTTTATATAAAATGGTTTATCTTGTTGTATTTACAGGGAAGTTTTTTTGCTGATGGCAGGTAGATAAATAACCGCCTATTTTTAGGCTCAATGCTTGTGCAAATATATAAACAGTCGACCTAACTTAGTGCAGGTGAGACTTGTATGCTTTGGCTATTTATTATTCAGGCATAAAAAACGGACACCGAAGCATCCGTTTTTTTATGCTTTTAAAGTTAAATCATCAGAGGCTGGATCCTTTAGAGCCAACAAACTCTGGATAAGCTTCAAGGCCACATTCAGCAATATCAGCCCCTTCATACTCTTCCT
>JAJFJN010000082.1 GCA_021773975.1 Gammaproteobacteria bacterium
AAGTCTCCTAATTTGTTTGCACACTGGAAAGCAGGGTTTGTACGCTAAGGTTGAATGGTGGGAGCCGGATAAATCGAGAGGTTTACGTCCGGTTCTAAGAGCGGCAGAGGGGGCGGTTCCCTTTGTCGACTCACCTGAGAGGGATGAGGCGGTGACGCCTCACCCTACTCGATATTGTGGGTTACGGTGATATTAGTATCCTATTGCCATCGCCTTAACCATACGGTGAAACCACTGATGGCAAGGGTTGCTAATATGAGTGCAATGAGGTCAGTCAAGTAAGCCCCGTATTCACCAAAAATACGACCTGTGTGCAGGTTAAGCAGTAGTTGCTCGTAGGTTGTTGATTTGCCATTGTAGGCATCTAAAAGTTGTTGGATGATGATTTGAGGCGGCTGTGCCGGTTGCACAATATGGATATCTTGCTGCGGTATAGGTTGCCAGGAGAGCATCGTTTCATCAGTGCCGTACCACTCGTTAGCCACCTGTATTGCCAGTTGTTTCTCGTGAGTTATGCCCAATCTTTTTGGATTTGCAGGCAGCATAAGGCTCCAATCAATCTGCTCAATTAACTGCCCTGAATGATCGAATAACCAGAGTGAATCAGTTGTGGCGACTATTTGCATTTGCTGGAGGTTGATTGCACCGATAAGTGGGCTGTTACTAACCGTGATCTCTTGGGTATCCCTATAGATTCTATCGTTCAGTTGACTGATCCACTGGTTCGCTGATTTATAGGCAATGATAGAGGGTGCCTCGATGCTATTCCCCGTTAGCAGCCAATTGCTGGGTGCATACTGCTGATCAAATGCCAGTTCGGCGGAGTGATTTAGGGCGATGCCGCTGAGGGTAATCCAGAGTGTAAAAAGCCCGGCAAACAGCCCCAGATACCGATGCCATCGGTGTAGTGAGTGTCTTTTTTTACTGCGTTTTGCCATTTGAAAAGGGTGTCTGTTGGTGAAGGAAGAGGGCCAGCTTGGCTGTTTTTTCTACCGCCCGTACGGAGAGTGTTGCACCGGATATACCGTCAATTGGCTTATCTAAGTCATGACTATTTTTGAGCTTTGCGTTGATAAATTGATCAGTGAATGAGGGGTAACGTACCTCACCGCCTCGGCTCTCTCTAAAGGTCAGTATGGTGACGCGCTCAAGCTGCCCAGCGTGCACAATGATGCCGACGGTGATGGGTTTCTCTTTTCCAACTTCGTTGAGAATCCAGGCGGTGCGATTGCCTTTTCCCCAGTAGCGAACTCTCAACCCATGGTAAGAGTGGCTTAATATATTGGTCATGGTTTCTTTTAGTGGCTGACTAAGCCAGATAACTTTTGGTGTAGGCGGTTCACCCTGAAAGCCCGCCTGTATAAACGCCTCGGGTGTTTGATACACCCCTTTGGCGAGGAGTGATGTGGCAGAGAGCAGGAGCAGCCCCAGAGTGAACCATCTCTTCATTAGAACTGATACCCTAAACCGAGGTTAAAGCCTTTCTGCCCTTTTTTGTTATCGAAATCCTGTTTCATGTAGTCAGCTTTTACGACGATATTTTCATGCGGCCAATAGTTTATGCCGACATCAATCTGTTCTTTCTCACTGTTGCTGCTGTTTCCTGCTTGGTTATCCCACTGGTTGTAACGCGCAAAGATGCCAAGCTGTTTGCTGATTTTAAAGGAGGGTTCTATATAGAAGCCGTTTTGCTCATCGGCACCTACGCTCTCTGGGCCGCTGCCATTCAGATTCCAATGTCCATAAAGTGCGCGCAGGCCAATGGGGCCTTTTTGGAATACCGCATGGACTGTATAGAGCATGGCATCATCGGCTGTGTTATCAGTATTTTGGGCAATGCCACTTTGGTATTGCACTGAACCGGCTAATTCCAAGCCCGGTACTGCTGTCCATTTGATACGTGCTGTTCCAGCCAGGTCTTTGGCATTGGCTTCGCCCACTTTTTGGCGACCTTTACGTGGAGCATAGTTATTGGCTGCACTGGTCTCGAGACCTGAATGTGCATATAGGTTAAACCCCAAACCTGGTGCAATTTCACCATGGATGCCAGCACCGCCTTCCCACCAGGTTGCGGGAATGATCTCTTTTTCAACAGGGTTACGTTCTACACCATAAAATGTATTGGGTTCATGGGTTTCATTCAAAATGCCAACAGGCAGAAGGAATAGACCACCACGTGCGGTAATCTGGTCGTTGATATCAAAATCGATATACATCTGCTCCAGCTCAACCTCACCGACCTTACCTTCACCAGCAATGCTGTGTTCTACCTCTAGCTCTGAGAAAAAGCGTATGTCTTCATTGAACTCATGGCCAAAGAAGAGCACAAAACGGTGCAGATCCATCTCATCCTTATCGCTGCCTACACTGTTATGATTGGCCTCAAGATTGTTGTAGTGCAACTCACCATAGCTACCGAAGCTGCTTTTGTTGAACAAACCTGAACTGCTGTTTGTAGAAACTTGTTCGACAGCATCAGCTGTTGCCGCTACGGCCTCTGCGGTCTCTTTTGTTTTTGAATCTAACTGCTTGTATTGAGTACTTAGTTGATCAATCTTTTTATTTTGCCGCTTAATGGTTTCACGTTGCTCTAAAATGAGCTGCCACATCTCCTCAGCACTGGGCGCTTTTGCTGCCCAAGTCGGTGTGGCTATTGCAGTAGAGACTGCCAGAGTCAATAAAGTGGGGATGAAACGTTTTTTCAGCTGTTGCTGCATGGTGTTTACTCCTAGGTAGACAAGTACAACGCTGGCTGGCTAGGGTAAAAACCATGAAATGGCGGGCTGGCGTAAGAATTAAAAAGGTTACTACTACATATTGTTTTGACTATTTAGTCAGTATCAGTTTGTTTTGCCGGGTAATGCGCAGTCGATACTCTTGACCTGTGTGTTCAATTACCACCTCCTTGTGGCAATGGAAAAGATCCTGACTGCGTATGTGTCTGGCTCGTTGCTCTTCATCAGGGTGAATGGAGCTTGCTTTGGTTGGGTCGCTTGGTTTGTTCATATCACTGCAATGAGGATTAATATCCACCTTTTTTGCCAGCACCCAGGTAGGTGAATTCCCAATTCAGATCAAAGGGTGCCCACCATTTGCCGGTGCCGGTCTCTTTGTCAGTGTGACGGTAGAAACCATTAATGGGGGGTGGCATGATGTGGTAGGTCAGCTGATACTTACCAGGTCCGTTGAGTTTGATGTTCTCTGCGTAGTGGGGACCATCGGAGGCCACCATGGGCATAAGTGAGCCGATGGTGGACCACTCTGAACCCACTTTGCGGATCTGGTAGGTGATCTGTAGATAAGGCATCCAACTGCCTTCACTGAAGCCGTTTGGGTTCTCTTTTGTGACGCTGATGTCGGCTTCCAGATGGATATCACTGGGCTTCATCATACCGGGCAGCATGGGTTCCATCTTGGTGGGCTGAATGTAAACGGCGGCTATCTCCATGCCGTTCTTGACTACAGGCTCACCGATAGGGAAGTCTGCGGCGGACAGAGTGCCGGCTCCAGAGAGTAGTGCCAGGCTTGCAGCCAGGGCTGTTGGGTTTATGAGTTTATGCATAGATGTCTCCTGATTAAAAGATAAATGCGACGCATTCGCATTGATGGGTAAAATTTTTAGCTAAATTACAAAGATTCCAGGCCACCAGGCAGTGCCAACGGTCAGGCTGCCCATAGCGCCTGGTAATAACGGGATCCAACGGTAGCTGCCTGCTACCCCTTGTCGTTTCAAAATGCGATCACCCAGCCATAGGCTCCAAAGCAGGCCCGCAGTAAAGAGTGTGCCTTTTGCCAGGCCGGGCAGTGCTGGGTTGAGGTCTTCCAAGGGCTGGAACAAGCTTGCTCCCAGGCCTATCACCAGTGACACCATGGCGACTGGTGCATACTGGTAACCCAGTTCCGTGAAACGCTCTCTGAGACTTTTGTCCCCTTGCAGTTGACCGGAGAGCCAGGCTGAAAGCCAAGTGGTGAGTCCGAGTAGAGCGGTTATCAGCAGCATGACGGCTACCATGAAGCCGATAATGGTGCCGAAATCCAGCCAGTTGAAGACCTCGCGACGTTCTGGGTGAATGCTCATCAGCCACCAGGGTCCGGATTCGCCGATCCAGTAGTGGCCGTTTTCGATAAACCACTCTCCAATGGATTGTCGCAGGTGACCGTATTGCGGCAGCACCAGCCATAGGAATCCGCCCAGAGCAATGCCGGTACCCAGGAATAGAAACCAGACCTCAAAAGGGTTGGGGTTGTGATCACGAATCTGCTCGACCTCTTCCCCTGGATGACGCAGGCGCAGATGTAACCCACCGCGGGTATCAGGATGTACGCAGCGAAAACACTCGATGCAGTGGCGGGACTCCTGTTTGCGAGGGATGTCGATCAGCGTTGGGCAGACTGTTTTTTCAGTATAGCGATCACCGCCAGGGCGTGGGCGTCTGGCTAAAAACTGGACGGCACCAATGCGGGAGAATATGCCCAGCAATAGACCAATCGGACACATGTGGCGGCACCAGGCACGTTTGTTTCGACCGTAGATGAGACCAATAATGATGGCCAGCAGCATGGTGCCGCCAAAGACCTCGGCGATAGCTTCAGGATGGTCACGTACCCCTACGGTCTGCCCCAGGATGGTAATCAGCAGAAAACTTGCAATGGGTGTGCCCTGCCATTGCATCCAGCGGGGAATAGGGCGCTGAAGGCCTGCTTTATTGCCCCATTCGGAAGCCGCTCCCATCGGGCAGAGCAGACCACACCAGCTGCGCCCGGTGAAGATGACGGATAACAGCGTCAGCGGAAACCAAAGCCCCCACATGGCAAAGTTGGCAAAGGTTGTGAAATGAGAGAGTGGTGTGGCATCTTCGGGCGGCTCACTCAAAAAAAGTGGCAGCAGAATTACAGCCAGAAAAAAGAGAAACATACCGCCATGTAGCCAGACTAAATGCTCACGGTAGCGGACGAAGAAGGCTTCAATGCTTGCGGTGAGTAGAGGTTTCCAACCGAGGCGCTGATGGTTCTCCACCTCAATAGGAATATCTTGTAGCAGCGTGTTGCTGGGTGATATGGAGGCTTCTTGTTGCATAGAATCGTTGCTGTTTGAATATGTATCGAGAATGGTAATGCGAATCATTCGCAAAAGCAACAGTGATTATGACTTTTAATGCCTGAGCACTTTGATAGCTTTATAAAGAGGAGGCATATGCCATGATTTTCCCCCCCGGAACTAGGCTTTGTGGCCGAGCTTTTTTTGCAAAATCGACTTGTAAAATGCAAGGAATTGCTGGGTACACACTTTCTTCTAGAGAGGCATTCCGTATTCAGAGGTGCGTGAAAAGCTAATGGGGCGGTGTTTTTTAAGATTTCGGCATGTAGCGATGCAGTATGGGAATTAAAAACCAAGTGGTTTAGTGGGAAATTCATGGGTTTTGAGGTAGAATTCCACACCAGTTTTTTTCATGCTTAGCCACAATCGGCTGTTCTAACGCCATTAGCAGGAGATCCATACATGTCAGAAGTTACCCGGAATCAGATTGAAGAAGCGATCAAAACCTACATTGAGCCTCATCTTGATAAGGATTTGGTTAGTGCCAAGGCAGTTAAAAATATAACCATAGACGGTGATAAGGTTAAGGTTGAAATTCTGTTGGGTTTTCCTGCAAAAGGGATTGGCGTTACGCTGGGCGCAGCTGTTAGAGAGAAGGTTGAAGCAGTCCCAGGCGTTGCAGCGGCTGATGTACGGGTTGATTGGAAGATCACGGCACATACTGTGCAAAAAGGTCTTACCCCTATCAAAAATGTTAAAAATGTAATTGCCGTGGCCTCAGGTAAGGGTGGTGTGGGCAAATCAACCACCTCTGCCAACCTGGCACTGGCACTGTTGGCTGAAGGCGCTACAGTGGGTGTTCTTGATGCGGATATCTATGGCCCATCTCAGCCCCGCATGTTGGGTGCTTCCGGCCGTCCTGAGACCAAAGATGGTAAATCTATCGAGCCGATGGAGAGCTTGGGTCTGCAATCCATGTCTATTGGTTATCTGATCGAAGAAGATACCGCCATGATCTGGCGTGGCCCTATGGTAACCCAGGCTCTGGAGCAGTTGCTGAACGATACTAACTGGAAAGATTTGGATTATCTGGTTATCGATCTGCCACCTGGTACGGGTGATACCCAGCTGACATTGGCGCAGAAAGTGCCTGTATCGGGTGCAATCATTGTTACCACTCCACAAGACATCGCTCTGCTTGATGCCGTTAAGGGCCTGAAGATGTTTGAAAAGGTTGATATACCTGTGCTGGGTATTGTAGAAAATATGAGCACCCATATCTGTTCTAATTGTGGTCATGAAGAGCATATCTTTGGTAAAGACGGTGGTGTTGAAATGGCCAAAGAGCATGGTCTTGATCTGTTGGGTTGCCTGCCACTGGATATCCGTATTCGGGAAGAGACCGATGGTGGCGTACCTACAGTAGCGGCTGAGCCAGATTCACATATTGCCATGCTCTATCGTGAAATCGCCCGTAAAACGGCAGCTAAGCTCTCACTCACAGCCAGGGACTATGCCGATAAGTTCCCTAATATTGTTATTGAATAATAGCGATAGGCTTTAGAGTAAAGGCGCAGCTTATATAATTAAGCTGCGCCTTTTTTGTTTTTGGCGGATCTCTTCAGTCTCCATTCATTTATGGAATCATGTAAAATGTGCCTTTTTCTGTCCCCAATAAGCAGATCAATAATATGAGCATTAAGTCAGACAAGTGGATTCGCCGTATGGCGGAAGAACATAATATGATTGACCCCTTTGTATCCGGCCAGATTAGGGAAGGGGATGATGGTCGTGTTATCTCATACGGCACTTCAAGCTACGGTTACGATGTCCGCTGTGCTGATGAGTTTAAGATTTTCACTAATATCAACTCTGCGATAGTTGATCCAAAGAATTTTGATGATAATAGTTTTGTGGATGTGAAGTCGGATGTCTGCATTATCCCTCCCAACTCATTTGCTCTGGCGCGCACCGTTGAGTACCTGCATATTCCGCGCAGTGTGCTGGTAGTCTGTCTGGGTAAGTCCACCTATGCCCGCTGTGGCATTATTGTCAATGTCACCCCGCTGGAACCTGAATGGGAAGGGCATGTGACGTTGGAATTCTCCAATACTACTCCGTTGCCTGCCAAGATTTATGCGAATGAAGGTGTGGCACAGATTTTATTCTTTGAATCAGATGAAGTATGTGAGACATCATACGGTGATCGCAGTGGAAAGTATCAGGGACAGCAAGGTGTAACCTTGCCTAAACCATAAATACTGAGTCGCTTAAGATTTGTTTTCTTCTGTGTTAGTACTTAAAAGCATTGTGATGAGATTTGTAATTTTAGACATTTTATCTTAAGCCACCTCTCAGTTTGCTGAGGGGTGGTTTGTTTTTATAGAACCCTGCTTTTTCTAGATTGAGTAATAAAAATTAAACTGATTGTTTATCATTTGATGCTGTATTGCCCCTCCCTGTGATTTCCTAATGGGTATCGAAAAACTATTAATCTATATTTATGAATCTTGTTCGCTTCACAGTTCGTGTGTGATTGAGTTCACATCATTGTTTTTTTTAGTGAGCTAAATTTCAACGTAACCTTATGAAAAACAAGGTTGGTTGAAAAGTAGAAATTGAGCCTTCTATTTTTTAATTAATAAGGATGTTTCCGTTTCCTGGAGAAGGCAAACCCGTGGTAACGCGGGGACGCAAAGCCAGTGCCCTCTGTTTTATATGACGGGTCGAACGGTTACCAAAGGGAGTACGGTGAGCCAGAAATCATGTAACTTTGAGTCAGTGACTTCTCTCTACCTCTCCTCCTCCTGATCATTTGCGCAAGGTGTTATATTCCGTGTGCAACTAACTTACTGCACCATAGTTGCTTGTGGTTCAGGAGGGTGAGAGTATGAAGGCTAAATATGATTATATAGCTGTGCTAAAGCACAGTATATTGACTGTAGGTGCTGTCTGCTCTATAGGGATATCATCGGGTGCATTTTCGCAGGCAATGCTTAATCCTAATCAGATTTCTGGCAAGGTCTCATTTACTAACCAGAACCCTGAAATCCTAAACATCCTCTCTCCTGATGGTTTTAATCAGGGGTTTAATTACCTCTACATTCGTGCTGATAGTATCGGTATTACACCGGCTTTAAATAATTATACCTATCCAACTGCTACATCAGAATGCGTGCATTCAATGGGCCACTTAAGAATCTCATGGACTCAAAATGCTGCTTATCAACGTTGAGATATTGAGTCACCAGGTTTCAATATATCCTTCTAAGTTGTTTCTACATGCGCTAAAAAACCAGAAAAGGCCGTCCTATTGGGGTTGAAATGTATATAATGTCTGGTAATAAAAGACTGTCTTGATGGGGTTTTAGTGAGTATAGAGCGAAGTCCATTAGAAGAGTTAAACCTGCTTCGAGAGAGGCGGGGGATGTTGGAACAGGCAGTGAAGATTGCAGAAGCGGTAGAGCACCTGCATCATGGCTTGATGGCTGTTGTATTGCTGGGAAAACCCACCAATCTCATCTCAAAAAAGGCGATTGCGACCTTTGAGGTGTTGGATGGACAAACCCAGATGTTACCCTCTGATCAGCTCCGTGAAATCCTCAAAAAGCTAGAACATACTGTCCAGCGTAAATTAGCGACTATTCTACAAATCTCCAAGCTGGGAGATCGCGCCTTTATTGATGCTGAGGCGATAGTGGGTGAGGAGAAGACGCCTGCAACCTTGTTGAGAGAGTACCAGAAGCTTGCACAAACGGCTGTGGCGCTACGAGTATTGCTACATACGCGGGGTGAGGGGTCATCTCCTGTCACGTTTGCTGTGCCTGAGAATGATATCCGGCATAAGATTGCTGAGATCAAGGTGCGGGAGCAGGGTTGCCGAACCAAGGTAAAACAAGAGATTACCCAGCTTGTCCAGGATACTGACCAGTTATTGATCCGGAATGATCTGCCAGATGAGATGCGAGTTATGTTGGAGGAATCTCGGGATGGTTGCCAGCAAAATTTGGAACATGTGGCGGCGGGAGGAAGCCTTCAGACCATGCCTGTGAGTATCGAAATTATTGATGTAGAGGATACTGAAGAGGCGATGAGGCAGAGTACCCTCTCTGCTCTCCGCAATTCACGACAGAGCACACCGCTGCAAATAGATCTGCCAACAGATGGTGGTTTTTTTGGAAAAATCAAATATTGGATTAAGGGCTTGTTTAGCTAAAAGGAGCCTCTCAGGAATAGCTAAGAGGTCACTATAAGGAACTTCATCCTATTTGGCCTATAGTCCCAAAGCACGGCAAATTCATGCTGGTTTGTAAGTCATTGATTTGTTGTTCAATTTTACAATAAAATTAACCATAACTTATTGTTTTTCTTGATAATTGGCGGGCACATGATTAGACTTCCGTTTAACCCATTGTTTTTAATATAGAA
>JAJFJN010000083.1 GCA_021773975.1 Gammaproteobacteria bacterium
CCTCCCCTACCTCCCTAATACCCAATGCAAAGAGAAAACGAGCCAAAGTAGTTTGCTTGCTCTGCTCCAAAGCCTGGAGAAGGTTTTCAGCTGACTTTTCTCCCATACGATCCATGCCTGCAACCTGTTCCTTAGTCAGCAGATAAAGGTCCGCCAGATTATGAATCAGCCCACTATCCACCAGCTGATCAACTAACTTATCACCCAGGCCTTCAATATCCATCATGCGACGAGAGGCAAAGTGTTTGATTGACTCACTACGTTGAGCAGCGCAGTACAAGCCACCTGAACAACGCGCAACTGCTTCTCCTTCAGGTTTTATCACCTCTGAATCACAGACAGGACAGAGTAGAGGCAACTGCACTTTTTCTGCGCCCTCCTGCCGCTTTTCCTTAATAACCCGAACTACTTCAGGGATAACATCTCCTGCTCGCCGAACACAGACAGTATCACCAGCGCGGACATCTTTACGCATCACCTCATCCATATTGTGAAGCGTGGCATTACTTACTGTTACACCACCAACAAAGACAGGATCCAATCTGGCAACAGGGGTGATAGCGCCTGTGCGCCCCACTTGAAACTCAACGGCCTTGATCTGGGTTATCGCCTCTTCTGCGGGAAATTTCTGCGCAATAGCCCAACGTGGGGCGCGCGCAACAAAACCAAGTCTATTTTGCAGATTGTAATCATCTACTTTGAATACGACCCCATCAATATCATAATCAAAGCCATCACGCCGCTCAGCAATCTGACGATAATATGCAGCACAACCTGCTGCACCTTTTACTGTTTGAAGCTCAGGAGGAACCCTTAACCCCCAGTCAGCCAATTTATGAATACTTTTACTGTGGCTGTCATGCAACGAACCACCCTCGATTTCACCAAAACCATAACAGTACATCGCCAATGGACGACTTGCAGTAACACGTGGATCTAACTGGCGCAGGCTTCCTGCTGCTGCATTCCGAGGGTTGGCAAAGACTTTTTGTTCTGTCTGGCGCGCAAGCTCATTCAATGCTAAAAACCCAGATCTTGGCATATAAATCTCACCGCGCACTTCAAGAACCGAGGGCCAATCATTACCCAACAATGCAAGCGGAATAGAGGGTATGGTTCGAACATTTAATGTGACATCTTCCCCCCTGCTTCCATCCCCTCGCGTGGCGGCCTGTACCAGCACTCCACTTTCATAGCGTAGATTAATCGCTAAACCATCCAACTTTGGCTCTGCGGCATAAATCATCTCTTCATTAGTTTTCAGACGATCTTTAATGCGGCAATCAAACTCTGCTACCTCTTTATCTGAAAAGGCATTATCCAGTGAGAGCATAGCCACCTTATGATGTACTTCACCAAAGGTATCTAATGGTTTGGCACCTACGCGCTGGGAGGGTGAATCTAAGGTGATAACTTCAGGGAATTTGAGTTCTAGCTCCTGTAACTCCCGTAACAGCCGGTCATATTCGGCATCTGGAATTAGAGGGTCATCCAGCACATAGTACTGGTAATTATGGCGGTTAATCTCTGCATGCAATTGTTTGACACGCTCTTCTGCCTGCTCTGTCTGTTGGCTCATTTGTTATTTTTTAAAAGCATTTGACGACGCTGATATTCAATGATCTCTTCTCGCTGAAATTCAATCGCCTGACGAGTGAGAGAGCAATGCGTCGCATCCTGTAGTTCTCCATCCAAACGCTCTGCCAACTTTTCAGCTGTAGCCAACATCTCATCATATAAGGCTAGCCCACTGTGTCCGCCAGATATTTGCAAAAACAGGGACAGCCCTGGTGTTACAAAATCTTCCATTTCATCCCGTGGGAAGCTACCAGGCTCTACCATACTGGCCATGTTAAATTGAGGCGTTTTTTTATGCCCTGAAGCCTCACAATAACGATGAAAGATATCCATTTCACCTAATTCTAAACCTACATCCTTTGCCGCATCCAGAATGATCGCTCCATTAAAACCTGCCCGACACGAGGCTAGATTGATTACAAAAACCCTGGACTCTACATTTGATGAAGGCTCTTCAAGTTCATCACCTGAAAAAAGGGGTATCTGCTCAGTTTGCTCTGTCTTGGTTGCAGATTCTTCAGCCACCAGCTCACTCAATTGATTCAATTCATCAGCCATATTATCCGCATCAGATCTTGCATCATCCTGATACTCGTCCATTACCACCCACTGATCAGATTCAATCTCTTCACGAATCTCTTCAATACTTTGCTCTGCATTTCGAATCGCATCTATTTGTGTATTAACCCGCTTATGTCGCTCCCAAAAATAGACAATAAGCACTACTACGATGCCAACAAGAAACAAAATCAGGCGTAGAAAATCGGTTTCCATCTGTCTTAACTCAATATCTAATCGCTACATGGCAGCCAATTTGGCTGCCTCTTCAACATCAACTGATACAAGCCGAGAGACTCCCGGTTCACTCATGGTAACACCCGTAAGTTGATGAGCTATCTCCATGGTTATTTTATTATGGGTAATAAAAATAAACTGGACATGCTCAGACATACTCTTAACCAGCTCACAGAAACGTCCCACATTAGCATCATCAAGCGGCGCATCCACCTCATCCAACATGCAAAATGGTGCTGGATTTAACTTAAAGATAGAAAAGACCAGCGCCACCGCAGTCAATGCCTTTTCACCACCGGAGAGCAACTGAATACTACTGTTACGCTTTCCAGGTGGGCGGGCCATCACGGTAACCCCTGTATCCAACAGATCATCTCCGGTCAATTCCAGATAAGCATGACCACCGCCAAACAGTCTGGGGAACATCTCCTGAATACCGGTGTTAACCTTATCAAAGGTCTCTTTAAAACGGGTGCGTGTCTCTTTATCAATTTTACGAATAGCGCGTTCCAGTGTCTCGAGAGATTCAGTTACATCCGCATGCTGTGAATCAAGATATTCCATTCTTTCTGATTGTTCTTGAAACTCATCTATTGCTGCCAGATTGATAGCACCCAGACGGCGAATACGCATATCCATCCGTTCAACCTGTTCATGCCACTGCTCTTCAGCCGCACCTTCTGCCAGCTCTTCAATCAACTGATCACGACTGAATCCCGTTTCATTCAACTGCTCTTCCAGGGTTTTTCCACGTATCAGTACTTCCTGACGATTCATTCGAGCTTGATCCAAAACCGCCCGCTCACTCTGTACAGCCTGTTCTGATTGATTTCTATCCTGTTCCAATTGACGCAATTTTTGCTCAATTGATTCCATTGTGTTGCGTGCTTTTGTAAGCTGCTCTTCTACTTCAATTCTTTTTTCTAGCTGCTCTTCAAGCTGTTGACTCTGCTCTGCTAATGGATCAATGCTCCTGGCCAGATTAGACTTGAGCTCCTCTTGGCGTTTACTGAGCTGGCTCAACTGAGTTGTCATTCGCTCCAGCCCCTGGGTTAGAGATTGCCTGGATGAACGCACAGCCTCTATCTTAAGTGCAAACTCATGTGCCTCACTTTGCCGACGAGATGCCTCATCCCGTTTCTCTGATGATACAATACGTAGCTCATCTCGTTGTTTAACCAACTGTTGACGTTGTTGTGCCAATGTTTCCATTTCATCAAGTGCGCTATGCAGATTGGTTTTGGCACCCTCTAACTCATCTTTATCAGAACTGATTTGGCCACGCACCTCAGTTGCCTCCCGACCGATAGCTTCACGCCGTGTACTCAGGTGATCGGCCTTTGTCCGTTTGCTTCCCTGAGCTGCACGTATATCAGCTTGTTTTCGATTGGTTTCATCAAGCTGGCGTTGGATCTGTTCCCGTGACTGCTCTATCTCTTTTAACTGCTCTTGTCCCTGCTCAAAATCAGTCGTTAGTTGCTCTACCTGTTTACCTAACTGCTGTAGCTCAGCAGTGATTTGTCGTAGTTCATCGCCTCTTGCCAGAACGCCTGATTTTTCATCTTGCCCCTCTGCCATACGCAACCAGTTACGCCCCATCCAAATGCCGTCCCGAGTGATGACTGACTCCTGTTCAGACAAACCATCGCGCAATTTAAATGCATGCTCAAGATCTTCAGCCAAGCAGACACCACCCAACAGATCATCCAAAGGCCAGGGCGAGCTTACTCTTGAGATGAGCCGTTCAGCATAATCCTCTGGTCTATTTGGCGTTATCTTTGTTGTGGTATCAAACAGTGTCAATGTGCCACTGTTTAGCGCCTGGAGGCTGGATGCCAGATCAGCCAACCCATCGACACAGACAGCCTGTAGATAAAAACCCAGTACTGTCTCCACAGCGTGCTGCCACTCCGGCGCAACATCCAACCGTTCAGCCAGGCGGGTAGCATCTGCCAGTTCACGCTCTTCCAACCACTCAACGATGGCTGTTTCCTGCTTACCAAGCGCTGCCTGTTGTAGGGCTTCCAATGAGGCTTGCCGCCCTCTGGATACTTGCTGCTGCTCACGCACTTGATCAAGCTTACTTGCACACTGGGCATTGGCATCTCTTATTTCACTGACTTGGGCTACCTGACGAACTAGTTGCTGCTGTAGATCATCTACCTGCCCCTGCCCCTCTTCCTCCTGCATTTCCAGGAGTAGAATCTCTTCTATCAACTGAGAGTCGTCGAGTTGCCCCAATTCATCATTTAATCGCTCAAGTCTTTCTAAAAGTTTACGCTCCTGCGCTTCCAAGTGATTAATACGAGTACGTTCAACTTGTGCACTTTGAGCTGGCTCAGTAGATTTTTGATTAAAACTGTCCCACTCACTCTGCCAACGCTGCATTGCCTGTTCAGCTTCTGCTAACTCTTCTATGGCTATTTTTTCATAACTACGGGCAGACTGCAGTTTGGGTTCATCTTCTGTCAGTATGTGATTAAGTTCTTTCAGACTTTGATCATCTTGCTGACGATGATCGCTCGCTTCAGCCAATGCCTGTTCGGCTTGCTCAAGATCCTGCTTATGCTGGCGGCGCGCATCTTGGACATATTGAATCGACTGCTCCAAGCGAGCAATTTCAGAACCTACGCTATAGAAGTCAGCCTGCACTTTATTAAAATGATCATTAGCAGTGATATGACCTTCTCGCTGCTGCTCAATCTCAGCTTCTTGCCGCCGCTGTTTTGCCACCACAGCTTCAAGTGCCGTTTCTTGTTCTGCAATGCTCTTATTTTGCTGTTGCAGCTCTTTATCAAAAGCACTCCAACGCAAGACCATTAATTCAGCCTTTAAACGCCGCTCTTCTTGTTTAAGAACCTTATATCTCTCTGCCGTTGCAGCTTGACGCTTAAGATGTTGCAGCTGTTTAGCAATCTCTTCACGCAGATCATCAAGTCGCTCAAGGTTCTCTCGTGTATGTTGGATTCGGCTCTCTGTCTCCCGTCGCCGTTCCTTATACTTTGATATCCCTGCCGCCTCTTCCAAAAAATGACGTAGCTCTTCTGGGCGCGCTTCAATGAGTCGGGAAATGGTTCCTTGTTCGATAATGGAATAACTTCGTGGGCCTAGGCCTGTCCCCAGAAATAGATCGGTAATATCGCGCCTGCGGCAACGGACACCATTTAAATAGTAGAGAGATTGGCCATCCCGAGAGACATGGCGTTTAACAGCGATCTGGGCATAGTGTGCATACTGCCCTCCAGCACGGCCATCACTGTTATCAAATAGCAGTTCAACAGAGGCAGTACCAACGGGTTTACGAGAGGTAGAGCCATTAAAGATTACATCTGCCATAGAGGCACCACGCAGATGTTTAGCTGAGCTTTCACCCATCACCCATCGCACCGCATCAATGACGTTAGATTTTCCACAACCGTTTGGCCCAACAACGCCCACTAGATTACTGGGAATAGGCACATGGGTGGGATCAACAAAAGATTTGAAACCCGCGAGTTTTATTTTTTCAAGACGCATAGAATGTCTAGATTACAGGCAGCTGCAGCAGGATACAAGCTATTCAGATGCAAATATCTCCACCAACAAGCGCATGCTAACCATCTGATTTAATAGTAAATAATTTAAATTAAATGGCGCTTATAAAAAGCCAGTTTTCGTGTTTGTCCAGACCCCGTATAATCTCTCGTTCCAAACCCTACTCACCGGATCTAATACCATGTCATCTCAACCCAGCAAGTCTCTGGAAACCTTTGAAAATCCCCAGCAAACACGCGATTACACCATTCGTATTCAAGTTCCAGAATTCACCTGCCTCTGCCCAAAAACAGGCCAACCAGACTTTGCTGAACTCACCGTTGAGTACATTCCAGACCAGCTTTGTGTTGAGCTGAAATCATTGAAACTATACGTATGGGCTTTTCGTGATGAGGGAGCCTTTCATGAAGCTGTGACTAACCAGATTCTAAAGGATCTTGTGAGCGCAACTGAGCCACGATTTATGCGTCTAACAGCTGAGTTTAATGTGCGCGGTGGCATCTATACTGCGGTAGTAGCAGAACATAGGGCAGAAAACTGGCAACCTGCGATACCAGTAAGTCTGCCCTAGGAGGCTGTCCGAGAATAGAAACCGTAGCGAGGGAAAGCCATTTTGAGTCAGATTTTTTGATCAAATGAGGCGAATATTGGGCATATTTAACGAATTTGATCGGAAAATCTGGCCGAAATGGCTTTTCCGCAGTAGG
>JAJFJN010000084.1 GCA_021773975.1 Gammaproteobacteria bacterium
CGTAGCGAGGGAAAGCCATTTTGAGTCAGATTTTTTGATCAAATGAGGCGAATATTGGGCATATTTAACGAATTTGATCGGAAAATCTGGCCGAAATGGCTTTTCCGTAGTAGGTTTTTCTATTCTCGGACAGCCTCCTAGGTTGTTGATTGCCTCGTTTAATTTGTCAGTGGCTTTTTGATTTGCTTCAAGTTCTGTGGTTAGCCGTTCATTTTGTATCTTGCTTGTTATGAGTTGGTTGACTATTTCACTGCGTAATTTTTCTGATTGGTGTAGCTCCTCTATCTCTTCTTTGAGTTTTGCGATCTCTATTAAATAAGCGTTCCCATTTTTTTTTACTTCAGCTAGTTCAGCATATGCCTTTTCTAAAGCAATGTTTTTATCATATAGAAGTTCTCTAACAGTATCAGCGCGCTCTTTTTCATCTAGGTATTTTTTTCTAAATGCGAGTATTTCATCTTGAATATCATGGACAAGACGCTGCCATTTTCTATCAGACTGTATATAGAAATATATTAGGGCAATAAGCAGCCCAAGTGTTGTGATAAACACTTCAACGGCAAAGGTAAGATAATGACTGGGCATTTCCATGTGTTATTAATGGTTTGCATGGTTAACTTAACTATTATCGGCATCTATTAAGAAAATATTAGTTCTCCTTGATTTTTAAGCGTTTGTTAGGGGGATGTTATGTGTTTAGTTAACTATTTCGGTGTCTGTATGTGAGTAAGGAGGTGCGCAACAGCACAGGATAATTAAGGGCGATTTTTCACTGTTTCTTATTTTATGAGGGGTTTGGGGTGGAATGCAGATGCTATCACCTGTCTGAACTTTGAGTTCTTTGTCCCCGAGTTGCATCCATCCTTCCCCAGAGGTTATATGATAAATCTCTTCAGATTGATGGTGTTTATGCAGTCGTGTAGTGCTACCTGGTGGTATGGTTGCCTCTGCAAGGCTTTGATTTTTAATATTATGGTGCGCCGGATGCAGCAGTTCCCGGATGAGTGAGCCATCCTTGGTCTGGTATGGGGTGATGTTGTTGTATATGGTTTTCATTGTTTAATATTTAATCTTAATGAGATGGGTAATTATAAGGGTGCCATCTGAGTTTACAGATAAAATACGTTTCGTAATCCAGGGTTATCAAAGATAATGCACGGCATGAATCCACCTAATCTAATCTCAATGTTGCAGCAGCTGATTGCAACGCCATCGATCAGCAGTGTTAATTCACGCTGGGATCATGAAAATAGCACAATCATAAACCTACTGGCTCAGTGGTTGGAGAGTCTTGGTATGAGTGTGGATGTGCTGCCGGTGCCTGGATACCCTGGCAAGGTTAATCTCATTGCTCAGATAGGTTCGGGTAATGATGGTTTGGTGTTGTCAGGTCATAGCGATACGGTTCCCTATGATGAAGGGCGCTGGAGTTATGATCCCTTTGTTTTGACGGAAGCAGATAATCGTTTGTATGGTTTGGGCACGGCGGATATGAAGTCTTTCTTTGCTTTGGTTATTGAGGCAATCAGAGATATGCCGTTGGATAAGCTGAAGCAGCCCTTGACTATCATCGCCACAGCAGATGAAGAGAGTTCCATGTGTGGCGCTCAAGCTTTGGTGGCAAGGCAGCAGCATCTGGGGCGTTATGCGGTGATTGGTGAACCGACGGGGCTAAGACCTATACGGATGCACAAAGGTATTGCAATGGAGGCGATACTGCTGATGGGGCAGTCGGGGCATTCCAGTGACCCTGCTCATGGAATTAATGCATTGGATGGCATGCATAAAGTGATAGGTGAAATTATAGCTTGGCGTGAAGAGCTGGCGAGTGGCCATCGTAACACTATGTTTAAGGTTGATACGCCCACTGTTAATCTTGGACATATTCAAGGAGGAGATAACCCTAATCGTATTTGTGCGCAGTGTGAATTGCATATTGACATTCGTCCTCTGCCAGGTATGCAGCTTGATGACATGCGAAGTGCGTTAAAAAAGCGTCTTGCTATGGCACTCCAAAATAGTGGATTGCAGTTTGAAATGAAGTCGTTGTTTCATGGCACTCCCGCAATGGAAACGGCAGCTGATTCAATCATTGTTAAGTGTGCTGAGGAGTTAACAGGCTTTGATGCTGAGGCTGTCTCTTATGGTACAGAAGGGCCGTATCTGACTGAGTTGGGAATGGAGACTATAATTATGGGGCCAGGTGATATCAGCCAGGCTCATCAGCCTGATGAGTATCTGGAGATTAGCCATATTAAGCCGGGCATTCAGTTGATACAGTCACTGGTGCAGAGGTTCTGTTATTAGTTTTAAATGAGAAAGATTGTGCCAATAAAAAAATCAAAGCCTGATGCTTTTGTCGATTGGTTTCGTAGTTCATCGCCCTATATTCATGCTCACCGAGGAGGTACCTTTGTTATTGTCTTTGGTGGGGAAGCCGTTGCAGATGACTCTTTCTCTAACCTAATCCACGATATTGCCCTGCTGCATGGCTTGGGGATTAAATTGGTTTTAATCCATGGCGCACGTCCTCAGATTGAGCAGCGTTTAAATGCACAAAATGCACAGATGCAATATATCAACGGCTTGCGTGTAACAGATAATGCTGCACTAGCTTGTGTTAAAGAGGCCGCAGGGACGGTGCGGGTTGAGATTGAAGCGCTCTTGTCAATGGGATTGGCGACCTCTCCAATGGCCGGTGTGAGAATCAGAGTGGCTTCAGGTAATTTTGTGACGGCTCGCCCCTTAGGTGTTAGAGATGGTGTGGACTATGGCCATACTGGTGAGGTTCGGCGTATTGATGCTGCTGCCATTGGCCAACAGTTAGATACACAAACCATGGTGCTGATTCCCCCGCTTGGATATTCCCCTACTGGTGAGATATTTAATTTAGGTGCTGCTGATCTTGGTGCCGCTGTTGCCACTGCCTTGGGTGCAGATAAGCTGATTATGTTGATGGAAGGTAAGGGGTTGGTCGATAGTCGAAATCGATTGATTACCCATATTATTGCGCGTGAAGCTGAAGCAATGCTGGTGCGCCGGAAAAATCTTCCTGAGGATGTAGTTCAGCATCTATCTGCTGCAATCAATGCATGTCGTCGAGGGGTGAAGCGTATTCATCTGCTGGGACGGGATCTGGATGGCATTCTGCTGCGGGAACTCTTTACCCGTGATGGAGCAGGTTCGCTGATCACTGCAGAGCCTTATGAGGATGTTCGTACAGCATGCATCGATGACGTGGGTGGTATTCTGGAGCTATTGGCACCGTTGGAGGATGAGGGCAAGTTGGTGCGTCGTTCGCGGGATCTATTGGAGACTGAGATTGATCGGTTTACTGTGATAGAGCGAGACGGCATGGTGATTGCCTGTACGGCGCTCTATCCTTATGAAAAAGAGTCTTTAGCGGAGTTGGCTTGCCTTGCTGTGCATCCTGATTTTCAAAATAGCAAGCGTGGTGAGTCCTTGTTGCAGCATATGGAGAGTAAGGGGCGTTCACTAGGGGTTGAGGGGCTGTTCGTATTAACAACCCAAGCAACACATTGGTTTAGGGAGCGTGGTTTTGAGGAGTTGTCATTACAAAAATTACCGATGAAAAAACGTCAGCTTTATAACTATCGGCGTAATGCCAAGGTATTTGTTAAAAAGCTCTGATTTTGCAGTGCTATTTTGGTAGGCTGCGCTCCCATCCTGTAAATTCACTTTATTATTGCTTGCGTAAAGATTAACTAAAAATAACCATGGCTCACGGCTCTAAAAAAGCAGTGGTGACAGCTATTGTCGCCAATGCAGTTGTCACTGTATTAAAATTTCTCACAGCATTTGCTGGTGGCTCGCCTTCAATGATGAATGAAGCTGTCCATAGCTTGATGGACACCCTTAACCAGGGGTTTCTACTTCGTGGCTTAACTGAGGCAGATCGACCCGCTGATCAACACTATGCCTTTGGCCATGTTCAGAAAAAATATCTTTGGAATCTATGGAGTGCGATTGGGCTATTTTCGATTGGTGCCGGTCTGGGGTTGGCTCATGCATGGCATGCTTGGCATAATCTGAATATAGCTAATGAAGCGGCTCTTGTTGAGGTGTTCGGACTCTTTTTTGATCCGCTTGGATTGGCTCTGGTGGTGCTTGGTATAGCCTTTCTTATTGAAGGCTATTCATTTTTTATTGCACTCCAAGAGTTCGTGTTGGCTATGCGCCGGGATGGTGTCTCTAATCCCTTTGGTTATCTTCTTGAGTCCAAAGATCCCACGCTGATTGCGGTGGTGCTAGAAGATTCAGTTGCTATGCTGGGGCTGCTTTTTGCCGTTGTGGGTATTGGCCTCAGTGCGCTTACTGGTAATGGTCTTTGGGATGTCGGTTTTTCTGCACTCATTGCTGTTATGCTTGGCTGTATTGCTTTTTATCTGGGAATGTTGAATATGCGCTTTCTTGCAGATATGCGAGATCAAGGTGCAGAAGCTGCATTTATGCAGGTAATAAAAAAGCATGTAGAAGTGGAGCGGTTTCATGATCTGCGCTCAATTATTCTGGATGAAAACAATACGGTTTTAGTTGCAGAGATTGAGTTGCGAGAGGAGGCTATAGTGCCTGGCTTGCGTGCTCTTATTGATCAGCAGGTTGAAAGAATGATGCAGCAGATACCTACGCATCGCCAGGTATTGCCTGAAGTGAAAAGCTATTTGGAAACTCGTGCAGCAGTGCAAAGTACTTTGGAACGTACAGAAGAGATTATTGGTGAACTTGAGGTTAGCTTGCAGGAAGTGGCACCTCAGGTTACTCACATTATTATTGAGGTAAAAGGGATAGCTGGAGATGCTCTCCCTTAATGCATACTCAATTGAGCATGATCTTAATTATCCGATTTATTACTTTATTTTGGGTGTGATGATATAAATGTTAGTAAAAAAATATTATTCTGAAGCAGATCAGAAAATTCATATTTCTCGTCAGCAAGCGAGTGATTTTGCTAAAGATATTGCTGATGATTTCAATCCAATTCACGATATAGACGCCAAACGTTTTTGTGCGCCGGGTGATCTGCTATTTGGAATACTGCTTGCAAAGTATGGTTTAAGCAGCAAGATGGAATTTACTTTTTCTGACAGGGTGACAGATGAAATGTCATTGCAGGTTCCTGCTACAGATGCAGATCATATCTCAATTGCCAGTGATGTAGATAAAGAATGTCTGAGCATTCTCCGTAGCGGTGATATTTCACTTAAGCAGGAATTAATTAACTGCTTTACCCGTAGTTATGTAGAGTTTTCAGGACATACTTTTCCACATATTCTTGTGCCACTCATGGCAGAGCATAATGTCATGATAAACCCTGATCGTCCGTTAGTAATGTATCAAGGTATGTCATTTGAATTGGATCGACTTGATCTTGTAAATCCAAACCTTGAGTTGGTTAGTTCCCATATGGAAATCATTAAAAAAAGAGGCAATGTAGCACTTGAATTTTGTTTAAAAGAGTCGGGTGAGATTGTAGGTAGAGGTCATAAAATGATGGTGCTAAGTGGTCTTCGGCCTTATGAGCAGGATAAAGTTAATCAACTAATTGATGTCTATGCATTGCGTAAGAAGAGTTATCTGGATTAGTATGGCATGTCGTAGGGTTATTTTTGTCAGTAAATTTTACAGCATCATGTGTTGATGGCGTGTGCTTTTTAATTGATTTAAACTGCTGAATTTATTGTGTTTAGCTAGCTAAGAAGCTGTATAAATGCATAATGTATTGATTAAAGCTTTGGGTTTACAAAAGGTAGGCTGTCAGTTTTTTTTACATATGTATTGTTTTGCATCCAACTAAGTATGTTAAAGGCATGAATGTAAAGGAAAATATGTTTTGGAACAGAATTTGCTTCGTTAGGTTTTTTGATTACGAAGTTTAGCAAGCATGAAGGGTTGTGCGCTCAAAATAGAGTGTTGGGCGCATAGATAATAAATCGTTATTAGAAATGAATTGGATATTGCTTTGAATATAATATTAAAAGAGGCAAGTATGAATAAACGCCATTTAGGGATGTTGTGCGCAGGGCTATTAACTTTTGGTGCATCTACGATGGCACAAGCCGCGCTGGTCGATCATGGTGCAGGTCTTATTTATGATGATGTGCTGGATGTTACGTGGCTGCAAAATGCTAACTATGCTGACGGCTCAATGACTTGGGGTGCTGCTCAAACATGGGTTGGGAATCTAGATTATCAAGGGTATAGTGACTGGCGTTTGCCAACAATAAGCCCGCTGAATGGCAGTACTTATGATCTCTCTGTCTCCTATGATGGGACATCAGATATTGGTTACAGTAATAGTAATCTTGCCTCTGAGTTAGGTTACTTGTTCCATGTTAATTTGGGATATTCCAGCAAGTATGAGGGTTTTAGCATGCCTTCAAATTACGGCAGCGACGGGAATAGTGTTTTTGGTAGCAGCTTACAATCTGCTAAGTATTGGTCAGGCAGCGGGTTGTCAGGCACCGTAGCACTCTATTTTGATATGTCTGATGGGTATCAAGGTAGCAGCTCAAAAGCGAATTCATTCTACGCGTTGGCTGTTCATGATGGAAACCTATCGTCAGTCCCTGTTCCGGCGGCTGTTTGGCTATTTGGTAGTGGTTTAATTGGTTTGATGGGGTTTCGACGCGCCCGCAAATAGCATCAATTGTAAATAAATGTGGTTAAAATTACGGCAGCTAAGAAAACCCTTAGCTGCCGTAATTGCATCTGGAGAACGTGATTTTTAACTTCTTTTTTTTAAACCCCTGAGATTTATCTCTAGTAGTAATGTTTTCCTATCCCCATCTTGTGAATTGCCTCTTGATATCTTCCTCCTACAGTTTTGTTTTTTAGGTTAAAATGCCTCTTTTTGCTCGGTGGAGATGGTTTTAATGTTTAGTAAAGAGATGCAGATTAGTGGTTTTGATGATGAGATCTGGGCAGCTATTCAGGCTGAAGAGCAACGCCAAGAGGATCATATTGAGCTGATCGCTTCAGAAAACTATACCAGCCCTCGGGTGATGCAGGCACAGGGTTCAGTGCTGACCAATAAATACGCTGAGGGCTATCCGGGTAAGCGTTACTACGGTGGTTGTGAGTTTGTTGATGTTGCTGAGCAGCTGGCAATTGATCGCGCTAAAGAGCTGTTCGGCGCAGATTACGCCAATGTGCAGCCACATGCTGGCTCACAGGCGAACGCCGCAGTTTATATGGCACTTTGCCAGCCTGGTGATACGGTGCTGGGAATGAGCCTGGCGCATGGTGGTCATTTGACTCACGGCGCAAAGCCAAATTTCTCTGGCAAACTCTATAATGCAGTTCAATATGGACTCAATCCTGAGACGGGCGAAATTGATTACGATGAAGTAGAGCGTTTGGCTCGTGAGCATAAACCGAAGATGATCGTGGCCGGTTTTTCTGCCTATTCCCGGGTGGTGGATTGGCAGCGATTCCGTACCATTGCAGATGAAGTGGGAGCCTATCTGTTTGTAGATATGGCGCATGTTGCCGGGCTGGTTGCCGCAGGTTTATACCCCAATCCTGTACAGATTGCTGATGTGACCACCACCACCACTCACAAAACCTTGCGTGGTCCACGTGGTGGCCTGATTCTGGCCAAGGCTAATCCTGAGATTGAAAAGAAGCTGAATTCACTGGTCTTTCCTGGAACACAGGGCGGCCCACTGATGCATGTAATTGCTGCTAAGGCAGTAGCCTTTAAAGAGGCAATGCAACCTGAATTCAAGACCTACCAACAGCAGGTAAAGACAAATGCACAGGCTATGGCTAAAGTCTTTATTGAACGAGGCTATGATGTGGTTTCTGGTGGCACGGATGACCACCTGTTTTTGGTGAGTTTTATTGAAGCTGGATTAACGGGTAAAGAGGTCGATTCCTGGTTGGGTAGCGCCAATATCACTGTAAATATGAATGCAGTGCCTAATGACCCGCAGTCCCCATTTGTGACCAGTGGTATTCGTATTGGCACACCCGCAGCAACCACCCGTGGTTTTGGCGAAGATGAGGTACGTGACCTGGCTGGTTGGATGTGTGATGTGATTGACAGCAAGGGTGATGCAGCCACTGTTGAACAAGTGAAGTCTAAGGCCGCTGAGTTGTGTAGGCGGTTTCCAGTTTATAAGTAATCTGACTAAGCAGCAGGCATCTGGTATCTATCCAGGTGCCTGCTTTTTGAGCCTAAATAAATCATGCGTTGTCCTTTCTGTGGAGCTCAAGATACTAAGGTTATAGATTCTCGTCTGTCTGGTGATGGGGATCAGGTGCGCCGCCGCCGAGAATGTACCGTCTGTAAAGAACGTTGCACAACTTATGAAACAGCTGAGCTTAACCTGCCGCACCTTGTTAAAAGAGATGGTAGTCGAGTTCCGTTTGATGGACGAAAGATTGCATCAGGCATTGCTCGGGCATTGGAAAAACGGCCTGTTAGCACCCAGCAGGTAGATGATGCAATGAACCATATTCGTCGTAAATTAATGGCATCAGGCGAGCGTGAAATTCACACCAATCAAGTTGGTGAGTGGGTTATGGATGAGCTGCGCAATTTGGATCATGTTGCTTATGTTCGTTTTGCTTCTGTCTATCGTAAGTTCGAGGATATAAATGCTTTTCGTGAAGAGATTGATTTGCTTGAAAATCAACCGGCTTCTGAGCAAAAAATGGATGTCAAATGATCTGCCTGGAAGATCATATCTTCATGGCGCAAGCGATCAAACTAGCACAAAAAGGTTGCTACACCTGTCACCCTAACCCCCGAGTTGGTTGTGTTCTTGTTCAAAAAGGAGCGGTTGTCGGAGAAGGCTTTCACCGGCGAGCAGGTGAGCCACATGCGGAACCTATCGCTTTATCTGTAGCCGCTGATCATGCCCAGGGCGCTACTGCCTATGTTACGTTAGAACCCTGTAGTCACCACGGCCGCACCCCTCCTTGCGCAGATGCCTTGATTCAGGCCGGTGTTGCGCGGGTGGTGGTAGCGATGGGGGATCCAAACCCTAAGGTTGCAGGCAGTGGTGTGGAGCGTCTGAGGCGGGCCGGTATTCAGGTTGATGTGGGGTTGCTTGAGTCTGAGGCTTGCGCACTTAATCCGGGTTTTATCAAGCGTATGCGTCATGGCTTGCCCTTTGTTCGTTGCAAGCTAGCGATGAGCCTGGATGGACGAACAGCGATGGCAAGTGGTGAGAGTAAATGGATTACCTCAGATGCTGCCCGCAGGGATGTCCATCGTATGCGAGCGCTGAGCTCCGCTGTGATGACAGGGGTAGATACCGTGATTGCAGATGATGCTTCGCTTAATGTGCGGCTATCAGCGGCAGATTTGGAGGGTATTGAATCTAATTGTGCTCTACCTTCTCCACAGCGTGTGATTTTGGATTCCAGGCTGCGTATGTCACCACAGGCAAAAATGCTTTCTCTTTCTGGCCAAACAACTATTCTAACGCTTGATGGTGAGTGTGAGCGACGCAGTGCTTTGGAAGCTGCCGGTGCAGAGGTGGTTTTCATGCCTGAATCAAATGGGCAGATTGATCTACAGGCTGCGATGAGCTATCTCGCACAACTGGAGATCAACGAGCTTTTGCTTGAGGCGGGGCCGCGTCTTGCAGGCAATATGTTGCAAGCAGGTTTGTTGGATGAACTGGTGATTTATATGGCACCTCATTTAATGGGGGATAGTGCTAAAGGGCTATTTCATATGCCTGATTTGGTGCAGATGCAGGATCGGCTTGAGCTGGCAATCACAGATATTCGTGCTGTGGGTAGGGATTGGCGGATAACAGCAATTCCCTCTAATTGCCACTGAGTTGCTATAACGTGTTGAAATGACAGCAATCAATCGGATAAGTCAGCGTTGGGACCTCTGGGTTATTATCCTGCTAGGCATATATTTTATTGGTCGTCTCTTCTATTTCGCCTTTACGGTAGGGCAGGGTGTGCCGCCGGATGAGATGACGCACATCGGCATCATCCAGCTTTATGCTGAGACGTTGTTTGGAATTGAAGACTCAGCTGCCTCTTTGCCCCATGGTTTGGTAACGCATGTCCCTTATCTCTACTATTTTCTGATGGGAAAAGTAGCCGCTCTGCTGGGTAGTGATTACACAACCCTGCGGGTGCTCAATATTGGATTGGCCTTAACATCGCTTGTTGTGGCCTATCGACTGAGTGTGTTGGTGTTAGAAAGCAGGCTGAAGCGGGTGCTGTTTTTTGTGATGCTGACTAATACCTTGATGTTTGGTTTTTTGTCGGCGTCTGTCAATTATGACAATCTAATCAATCTATTAGCTCTGTTGGCCCTCTATTTTCTGGTGCGTTACTTGTACCCATCGCCTGGGCGTTTGAGTTCGGTTAAGCCAGCAGATCTACTTTTGTTTTTTATTAGCACTATGCTGGGTTTGTTGACTAAGGGCACGTTTCTTATGTTGGCTCCGATATTTGCTGTTGTCTGGCTTTTATCGCGCTATCAAACACTGCGTGTCGATATGCAACAGCTGGTGCAGGCCGTGCGCTCTGGAAGCGCTTATATCCTTATGTTGGCGGCTGTGGCACTTGTCTGTGTAGTGGCTAATATTGCGCTCTATGGTGTCAATTTAGCGCAATATGGTCGTATCGTTCCTGATTGTTCTCAGGTGCTTTCACATGAAAAATGTATGGAGAACAGGATCTACGCCAGAAACTGGGTTGTTTCACAATATAGACAGGATAAGCTCTCATATATGG
The DNA here is from genome assembly GCA_021773975.1 of Gammaproteobacteria bacterium. Classification (GTDB taxonomy): domain Bacteria; phylum Pseudomonadota; class Gammaproteobacteria; order Chromatiales; family Chromatiaceae; genus WFXD01. The sequence continues at coordinate 10,735 of JAJFJN010000084.1, forward strand.
ATGCATGGCGAGCAACAGTATCGATTCGCCACCCAGGGGATATCGCACATGCCAAGCGTCTGCTGAATAATGAGCGGCAATATAGACAGGCCAAACCAGAGAATCTAAATGTATTGGATTACATGCATCTGGTTTGGGAGCAGGCGATGAAACCTTCCATCTTTGGCATTCAGGCGCATCGTTCTATGCTGCGCTCACCCAATGAGCTTTGGGTTTATGGGGCGATCTGTTTTGCAGCACTGCTGCTGTTGGTACGAGCTATCCGTTTTGATGGGTCGGATAACCTGTGGTTGGGAATGGTCGCTGTGGTTTTTGGTTACTATCTCTTTTTGGTTGGCTACTATAACTATACAGGTTATCTGCATAATCATGCCCTGTTGTTAGGAGTGCAGGGGCGTTACATGTTTTCTGTGTTTGTCCCTCTCTATTTGGTTATGGCGGAATTTCTTCTGCGCCCTTTTCAAAAATGGGGGCAGATAATGGTTGCAGTAGTTGTAGCTGCTGTTTTTATTATGGGTGATTTTCCCTATTACCTTGGTCGTGTAACTGAGGTGTGGGGCAGTGCTATCGGATGAATATTATGCTTGGAGTAAAGATTTAAATGTTTACAGGTATTATTCAGGCAATTGGGCAGGTTGTTCGGTGTGAACAGCGAGGTGGCGATATGCGGCTTCATATCAATACCGGAGAGCTGGATCTGGAAGGTGTGCAGCTTGGGGACAGTATTGCAGTTAATGGTGTTTGCCTGACTGCAGTGCAGCTTCCTGGTAATGGATTTGTTGCTGATGTCTCGTGTGAGTCCCTCTCATTGACCTCATTGGGCAGCCTAAAATCGGGTGGTCGCGTCAATCTGGAAAAGGCGCTGACTTTGAGCACCCCACTGGGTGGGCATTTGGTGAGTGGCCATGTGGATGGTATGGGGCGGGTATTGGAGCGAAAAGAGGATGCGCGCTCAATACGCCTGCGTATAGAGGCTCCAGCTGAGTTGGCTCGTTATATTGCGCCCAAGGGTTCTATCTGCATTGATGGTACCAGCCTCACGGTAAATAGTGTGGATGGCTGCATATTTGGGCTTAATATTGTGCCGCATACCTTGCAGAAAACCATTATTGGTGACTATCGAACCGGCAGTTCGGTAAACCTGGAGGTTGATCTGATTGCTCGGTATCTGGAGCGACTATTGCTTGGTGAAAAAACAGGTTGTACTACTGTGATGGGTATTAGCCGTTCCTTTTTGGCAGAAAATGGATTTTTAAAATAGGGATTTATAGACGATTGGCCTTTTTTGTATACCGTCCTCTCTGTTAAGCTTGTCTGTTCGCTATTGCAAAACTACTTACACGGCCTCTACTGGCCGTAAAGAGACCCTAGCCATATGGCTCTGAATACAACTGAAGAAATTATTGAAGACCTTCGCCAAGGCAAGATTGTCATCATTATGGATGATGAGGATCGCGAAAATGAGGGGGATCTTCTCATTGCTGGCGATATGGTTACGCCAGAAGCAATTAACTTTATGGCGCGTTTTGGCAGGGGTCTGATCTGTCTAACGCTGACTGAAGAGCGCTGTCAGCAGCTACGTCTGCCTATGATGGTGAGTGATCAGGATACTCAACACTCGACCAATTTTACGGTCTCGATTGAGGCAGCAGAAGGGGTGACGACAGGTATTTCAGCAGCAGACAGAGCAAAAACTGTCCAAGCCGCAGTGGCAGCTGATGCTCAGGCAGAAGATCTAATCCAGCCTGGCCATATCTTCCCTCTCATGGCACAACCGGGGGGGGTATTGGTGCGGGCAGGTCACACGGAAGCGGGTTGTGATTTGGCGCGATTGGCCGGTTTAAGCCCCACCTCTGTAATTGTTGAGATTCTAAATGATGATGGCACCATGGCACGCCGTGCTGATTTGGAGGTTTTTGCCAAAGAGCATGAGCTGAAGATAGGTACCATTGCGGATCTAATCCAGTACCGGGTAAGCAACGAAAAGACTGTTGAACGGGTAACAGAGTGCCACCTGCCAACACGCTATGGTGAATTTAATCTGGTTGCCTATCAGGATCGTATTGATGATGAGCTGCATATGGCATTGGTGTTGGGTAAAGTTGACCCAGAAAAGCCCGTGCTGGTGCGTGTGCATATGCAAAATTCACTGCATGATCTTTTTGGCACAACCCGTATTGACCAAGGCTGGCCGTTGCGTAGTGCTATGCGATGGATCTCTGAGGCGGGAGAGGGTGTCATTATCGTATTGCGTAATAATGATTCTTCGCGTGAGATTGTTCAGCGTATGCGTGATTATCAAATCCACGAAGAGAAAGGCCAGGCACCTAAAAGAGATGGTAGTAAAGAGCTGCGTACCTTTGGTGTTGGCGCTCAGATTTTGTCAGACCTTGGCGTAAAAAAGATGCGGGTATTGAGTGCACCCAAAAGTATTCATGGACTCTCCGGCTTTGGATTGGAGGTGATAGAGTATGTCTGTCCTGATTGCGGTGAAGCCAGTGCATCAACACCCACTTTAGAGGAAAAGAAATAAGATGAGCATTAAAACTATTGAAGGTGAATTGCAGGTACGTAACGCCAGGTTCTGTCTGGTTGTTGCACGTTTCAACAGCTTTATCGTAGAGAGTCTGCTGGATGGCGCAATTGATACGCTAAAGCGGCATGGTGCTAATGAGGCTGACCTTACTATAGTGCGTGTGCCTGGTGCCTTTGAATTGCCACTTGCACTGGAAAAGATAGCGGCTGGTGGTGAGTATGAGGCTATTATTGCCTTGGGTGCGGTTATTCGTGGAGGAACACCTCACTTTGATTTTGTGGCTGGAGAGTGTGTTAAGGGTATGGCACAGGTGACCTTAAAGCATGCAGTACCAGTCGCTTTTGGTGTATTGACAACAGATACGATCGAGCAGGCAGTTGAGCGTGCTGGAACTAAGGCGGGTAATAAAGGGGCAGAGGCCGCCCTCTCCGCTATCGAAATGGTCAACGTATTGCGACAATTATAATGAGTGGAAAACGAAGTCAATCCAGGCAGCTTGCGTTGCAGGCAATCTATCAGTGGCAGTTGGCCAGCCAGAATATAAAGGATATTGTTCAACAATTTAAGGATGATGAAAAACCCAATAGTTATGAGGAGGCGTACTTCTCTGATTTGATTTATGGCGTCCCTACACACCTGAATGAGTTGGATGAGGCATTGTCTCCCTATCTGGATCGTGCGATTTTAAGTGTAGATCCTGTAGAGCGAGCCGCTTTACGCTTGGGTGCGTATGAGCTGGCGCATCACCCTGAGGTGCCTTATCGAGTCGTCATTAATGAAGCGGTTGAGTTGACTAAGATTTTTGGCGCAGAAGATGGTCATAAATACATTAATGGTGTGCTGGATAAACTGGCAAAAAAACTGCGCGCTGAAGAGATTAAAACCTCATCTAAATAGCATCTTATGTCGCTTTCTGAGTTTGAACTGATCCAGCAGTTTTTTGCTAATAGTGGCACGCCGCGTGCAGATGTAAGGTTAGGTGTGGGAGATGATTGCGCTATATTAGCGGTGCCCACTGGAAAAGAGCTGGTTGTCTCAATTGATACCCTGGTTGAGGGCGTTCACTTCTTCAAAGGTACAGACCCTGCATTGTTGGGTCATAAAGCCCTGGCCGTCAATCTCAGTGATCTGGCTGCAATGGGGGCGAAACCTGCATGGGTAACTTTGGCACTGACCCTGCCTTCTGTTGATAAGGATTGGTTAACTGCGTTTTGTCGGGGCTTTTCTCAGCTGGCTACGGCACACGGTGTACAGTTAATAGGTGGAGATACAACCAAAGGCCCATTAAATATCAGCATTCAAGCACATGGTTTTGTTGAAGCAGGTGCTGCTTTGCGTCGAGATGGGGCGCAATTGGGGGATTTGATCTATGTGACTGGCACACTTGGTGATGCAGGATTGGCGTTGCAGGGTGCAGGCAGCATGGATATCCCCGTAGTTGCACAGTCCCGTCTTGATTGCCCGACACCACGCCTGACAGAAGGTCAGGCGTTGGTTGGTTTAGCTAATGCAGCTATTGATATTTCAGATGGTCTGCTCTCAGATCTAGGGCATATCTGTGATGCTAGCGGAGTTGGTGCAACCTTGTATATTGATGATCTTCCCTGTTCCCAGCCTGTTCGTGACTATATTAAGAAAAACGATGATTGGTCCTTGCCGCTTTCAGCAGGGGATGACTATGAGCTATGCATTACAGTGCCACCTGAAAAGCAGGTAGAGGTTAGGCAGCTTGCGATGAGTTTTGAGTGTGGTTTGACCCAAATAGGGCGTATTGAGGCAGCCTCAGGCATTCGTTGCTTATTGGCAAATGGGCGACAACTTCAACCATGTTTTTCAGGTTATGAGCACTTCTCCACTGAAAGCTAAAATAGAGCCAAAGCCGCGCCCCAATTGGCGTAACCCTTGGCATCTGTTGGCCTTTGGCCTAGGGTCAGGTGGCGTTCCAAAAGCACCAGGTACGGCAGGCACATTAGCTGCTGTGCCACTTTATCTATTACTCTGTCTGTTTAGCCCCATCGTGTACCTGCTGGTGTTGCTTTTAATGCTTATATTTGGTGTTTGGCTCTGTGGTAAGGTGTCAGATGATTTAGGGGTGCATGATCATGGTGGCATTGTGTGGGATGAATGGGTTGGCTTTCTCATCACTATGCTCTGGGTGCCTCCAGAGTGGCTTTGGGTGGTAATTGGTTTTCTACTGTTTCGGCTGTTTGATATTTGGAAGCCATGGCCAATTGGTTACTTAGATCAACATCTAAGTGGTGGCATGGGGATCATGCTGGATGATGTGCTAGCAGGAATTTATAGCTTAGTAGTGTTGCAAATGTTGATGCATATATGGAATTAGGCCTAGTCTGTCGGGCTGCAATTTCATGTTAAGTAGAGCGGAAAATAGCCGATAAGTAGATTTAAGAGGGAAGTGAAATAGTGCCTCTTTGGTTTGTTGGTGCCGGATTTTTAGTTTTAACAGGACCCAAAATGAGTAATTATATCTCCTGCCTGAAAAATAATGATTAATTAATGGGTCGTATTTAGAGGTGTCATTGATGGCTGTAGCGCCAACAAGTAGTGAAGCTGAACTGCTAAAGACGCGAGTTCCGATTAATACGCTATCTGAGAAGGGTAGAGCTGTACTGCTGGGTAAAATTAATACTGAGCAAGTTAAACGGGGCGAGTATCTCTTTCGTCAGGGGGATACTGATTCTAAAAATGTCTATTTACTGTCCGGTAAAGTCGATTTGCTGCTTGATAATAAGGTAGTGGATACCATTACAGATAATTTAGAAACGGCACGTTTTGCGCTGGCGCATCAATTCCCACGAAAATTTTCTGTCAGAGCCAAAGAGCCAGTCAAGTTTGTCAGTATTGATAGTCACCTGCTTAGCGGATTATTGACGAATGCGCAGCCAGCAAACAGTAGCGTTGCTGAAGATGATGGTGGCGATTGGATGACTCAACTTCTTAATTCATCTGTTGTACAGCATATACCTCCAGCCAATATTCAAAACGTCATGATGCGAATGGAGAGGGTAGGTGTAAAGGCTGGAGATGAGATTGTTAAGCAGGGTGATGAAGGTAGCTACTTTTTTCTTATCAACAAAGGCAGTTGCGTAGTAACTCTGAAACAGAGTGACAGCGATGAGCCTGAGGAGTTGGCGCGTTTGGGACCAGGCGATAATTTTGGGGAAGAGGCTTTACTGTCAGGTAGCCTGAGGGGCTGTACGATTACTATGCTAACGGATGGTGCTCTGTTTCGTTTAAACAAAGAAGATTTCATTACTTTTATAAAGCGTCCGCTGACTAAAGATGTTGACTATAAAGAAGCCTGTAAAGTTATTGAGGCGGGTGGTACATGGCTAGATGTACGGGATCAGGCTGATTATCAAAAGAGCAACATGGATGGCAGCATAAATATTCCACTTCATTCATTGCGATTTCAGGTTGATACTCTGAAGCGAGATCATCAATATATTGTCTATTGTGCCGATGGTGCTCAAAGTGCGGTTGCTGCATTTCTACTGCTTGAGCGAGGTATTGATGTTGCTGTGCTGAAAGGGGGGGTTAATAGCATATCTGCAGTGAAAGAGGCGCCTCATGAGTTAACCACACCCTCGCAGGATACAGTTGCAGATACGTCAACGTTAACTCAAGAGCGTGATGAGGCTCAAAAACAGGTAAAATTACTTGAACAAAATCTTGTTGAAACTACACAAAAATATGAGCAGGTGCAGAGCAAGCTCGTAGCTAATGTTGCTGCATTAAAACAGGCAATAGAGGATTTGAAATCAAAGCTCGCATCGGCTCAGGCAGGTGAAGCAGCTCAAAGTGGTAGCGCTGGAGATGAGGCACTGACACAGAAGGTTGCTGAGCTGGAACATGAAAGAGCTGAGCAGGATAAACAGATTCAAAAATTAGAATCAGGGCAGAGGCAATTGAATGCTGAAATGGAAATTCTATTGGAAGCCTCAGAGGAGAATGATAAAGCAGGGCAAGCTGAAGTAGCGCAGTTAAAAGAGCAGGTAAAAGATCTTCAGCAACAGTTACAAAGCGCAAAAGAGGGAGGTTAGTTAATAACTCACCTATCATTATAAGAAGGCAGGATTGTATGTCCTTCTTAACAGCATTACTCATGTCAATATAAGGTTATTTTGGTGCGTTATATATCTATGGAATGAAATGCTCGCTCTACTCGACAAATCATGAATTCATCTAATAAACAGAACAGCGCATCATCAGTAAATCAATCTGTTAAGCATCAACTGTTAGTCCCAAGCTCAAAGGAGGATTTGACTGGGGATGATATTGTAAAAAAGTTTTTGCAAAACCCATTGAAAAAGCTTTTCACCTATAGTGAAACGTGGTTTAACTTGTCCTTTGGTACAGCCATGAACCCATTTTACTACTTAGGCTCACTGGCCTTCTTTTTCCTATGGGTGGTTTTGTTTAGTGGCGTCTATGTCTATATCTTTTTTGACACGGGTATTCAGGCAACCTACCAGTCTATTGAATATATAACACATGAGCAGTGGTATCTTGGCGGAGTGATGCGAAGCCTTCATCGCTACGCATCTGATGCGGCAATTATTGTTGTTGTGGTACATATTCTCCGTGAGTTTGCATTGGATCGCTTTCGAGGCTTTCGCTGGTTCTCATGGTTTACAGGTATGGCGCCGCTCTGGTTGATGGTGATGCTTGGAATCACAGGATATTGGTTGGTGTGGGATCAGGTTGCACAATATATTGCGCAGGGTTCAGCAAGATTGCTTGATGTGCTGCCATTCCTTGGTGGAGGGATGGGCCGCAATTTTTTGGGAGAAAATATAAACGATCGATTTTTCACCTTAATGACCTTGCTTCACTTGGTAGGTGGGCCGATGGTATTGATCTTTTCTTTGTGGATACATGTAAAGCGCATCTCAAATGTAAGTCCAATGGGGCCAACCGGTTTGGCTGCCATTAGTTTTTTGGCGCTTCTTGTACTCTCATTGGTTAAACCAGCAGTGAGTCATGGGCCAGCTGAGATGCTGCGAATACCCACAGAACTTGATATTGATTGGTTTTATCTCAATGTTTTTCCGCTGCTCCAGTATTGGAGCGCAGAAGCAGTGTGGGGTTTGATTTTAGGCGTGACATTTCTGCTCTCTTTTTTGCCTTGGCTACCCTGGCGAAGAACCCCCAATGCGGCGACTGTTCAGTTGGATCATTGCAACGGATGTGGACAGTGTCTTGATGATTGTCCCTACGATGCAGTATCGATACAAGCACGTAGCGATGGTGCTCGATGGAAAAATGAAGCGGTTGTTAATCCCGACTTGTGTGCTTCATGTGGAATCTGTGTTGGTTCATGTCCCTCATCAAATCCTTTCCGGCGTGTGGATAAACAGTTGACAACGGGTATAGATATTCCTGCTAGTCCCGTATACGCCATGTATGCAGCTGTTAATACCGCATTGGCTGCACTTAATGGCTCAACGAAAATTTTAGTTTATGGTTGTAAGCATGGGGTTGATGCTTCGCTTATAAACTCTCCTGGAGTGGCTAGCATTACCTTTCCTTGTACAGGAATGCTGCCATCAGGATTTGTAGATTATGCACTTAAAAAGGGTGCTGATGGTGTAATGATATCGGGCTGCCGTTCTTCTGACTGTCATTATCGATTTGGTAACCAATGGGTGGAGCAAAGATTGCAGCGTGAGCGAACACCCAGTCTTAGAAAAAAAACAGATCGGCAACGAATTGAGAGTTGTTGGGGGGCTGATATTGATGCTGATAAATTGATTGGTGCAGTCGATCTTTTTTATCAAAAAATATTAAGAGAGAAGTGTAGCGGTGAAGTGGAAGATAAGTAAGAGGATGTATGTCTCAGTTGTTACCAGGTTATCCTGTATGCGGGGTAGGATACAGCATAATTAGTAGAGAAATCATAAAGAATAGCACCCCGCAAAGAGTCCGGAAAAATCCACATTTAATAAAACTCGTTGGCTTCATTTTTTATCTCAATAGTATGTCAGGGGGAGAGAGCCAGCAGGTTGGTAGCTTGCTATAGTGAAGTGTATATCCTAGTACCATAGTGCGATATTAGCAGTGGGGAGTTTACGAAGTTTGTGTTGGTTAATAATTCCTCTTGAGACTGTTTTATAGATTGAATATATATCAATGACTGTTATAGATCGTACCCTCTCTATTGCTCCCATGTTGGATTGGACTGATCGTTTTGATCGGTATTTTCTGCGCCTCATTTCTAAGCATGTACTGCTTTATACGGAGATGATTACTACAGGCGCGCTATTGCATGGTGATCAAGATTATTTGCTTGCTTTTGATGCACTGGAGCATCCAGTTGCGCTGCAGCTTGGTGGGAGTGATCCGGTAGCTCTTGCTGAATGTGCAAAGCTGTGTGAGAGGCATGGCTATGATGAGATAAATCTTAATCTGGGGTGCCCATCCGATCGGGTGCAGTCTGGCCGTTTTGGTGCTTGTTTGATGATTGAGCCAGCGTTAGTCAGTGATTGTATCAGGGCGATGGTTGAGTCAGTTGAAATTCCAGTGACACTTAAATCCCGCATTGGTATTGATGAGCATGATAGTTATGATGTTTTAAGGCAGCTGGTTGAGCAGGTATCAGCAGCTGGTTGTAAAACGTTTATTGTGCATGCTCGTAAGGCTTGGTTGAAAGGATTGAGCCCAAAAGAGAATAGAGATATTCCGCCACTGCAATATGATCGGGCGCATCGTTTGAAAAAGGATTTTCCAGAGTTAGAGATTGTAATCAATGGTGGAATTAAAACACTGGGTCAGGTTGAAGAACAGCTGCAACATGTTGATGGCGTTATGATTGGTCGGGAGGCTTATCATAATCCCTGGATCTTGGCTGAGGCAGACTGGCGTTTCTATCAGGACGAACATGTAATACCGACTCGCCATCAGGTATTGGAACAACTCATGCCGTTTGTGGAGCATGAGCTGGGGCAGGGTGTTAAACTGCATCAAATTACTCGCCATATTCTTGGGTTGTTTCAAGGGCAACCTGGCGCTCGCGCCTGGCGACGGTATCTGAGTGAAAATGCCCACCTGAAAGGGGCGGGGGCTGAGGTTATTCAACAGGCGGCTGAACTTATTACCTGAAGTAGATTGAGTAGCGAATGAAATTAAAGACAGAGCAGTTTGAACTGATGACTTGGCATGATAACACCCTGCATGGCATCTCATGTGTGGATGAAAATTTTGCCAATGATCTCGTACTCGATATTGATTATGTTGAGCAATGCCTTGAAGAGGCTGGGTATTATCGTTTTAAGGTAGCACCTGCCAAGCTGGTGTTTCATGAGGTTAGCCAGTTAAAAATAAGCCTGATCAGTAATGGGCCGCAGACCATGTTTGCCTATCTGGCAACCATCAATGGCATTGGGCGGGAGCAGGTGGGAGAGAATCGCTACAGGTGGATGGTTGATCTTTTGGGCTGCAAAGAGAATGTCATTACCTTTGAATCATCAGGTTTTACCCAGGAAACCTACAGGGAAGCCATAATATCCACCTCGCAGCATCTAACAGTTGATCAACGCAGCTAAATTAGGATGCGTTAAATATGGAAAGTATTAGATAATACCGCCCATATCTTAATAAATATTTAATTGGAGAACCTTCATGCCTCAATACCGCTCACGTACCACGACCCACGGACGCAATATGGCTGGTGCACGGGCGCTGTGGCGCGCTACAGGTATGCAGGATGGGGATTTTGAAAAGCCCATCATTGCGGTTGTTAATTCGTTTACCCAGTTTGTACCGGGACACGTCCACCTCAAAGATATGGGACAGATGGTGGCGCGGGAGATCGAAAAAGCCGGCGGCGTGGCGAAAGAGTTCAACACCATTGCCATAGATGATGGCATCGCCATGGGGCATGGTGGCATGCTCTATTCACTGCCTTCCCGGGATCTCATTGCAGATTCGGTTGAATACATGGTCAATGCCCACTGTGCGGATGCCATGATCTGCATCTCAAACTGCGACAAGATTACCCCCGGCATGTTGATGGCAGCACTGCGGCTGAATATTCCCGCCGTATTTGTATCGGGTGGCCCGATGGAGGCCGGCAAGGTCAAACTGGGTGGCAAAGAAGTACACCTGGATCTGGTTGATGCGATGGTTGCTGCAGCTGATCCCAATGAGAGCGATGAGGATGTTCAGTCTATTGAACGGTCAGCCTGTCCCACCTGTGGTTCCTGCTCAGGGATGTTTACCGCCAACTCCATGAACTGCCTGACTGAAGCTTTAGGCCTGAGTCTACCGGGTAATGGCACTTTGGTTGCCACCCATGCTGATCGCCGCGAGCTATTCCTTGAGGGCGGGCGACTGACTGTTGAACTGGCACGTCGGTATTACGAGCAAGGCGATGAATCTGCCTTGCCGCGTTCAATGGCTACCTTTGAAGCCTTTGAAAATGCCACCTGCCTGGATATTGCCATGGGCGGCTCTACCAATACCGTCCTGCACCTGCTGGCCTGTGCCCATGAGGCTGAGGTCGAATTTACGATGAATGATATTGACCGCCTATCACGTAAGGTGCCAAATCTCTGCAAAGTGGCACCTGCAACGCCTGATTACCATGTGGAAGACGTGCACCGTGCTGGAGGCATTACCGCCATCCTGGCTGAATTGGATCGAGCGGGCTTGTTGCATCGTGATATACCAACCGTGCATTCAAAAACGCTGGGTGCAGCTATTGATGCGCTGGATGTGATGCAAGGTGGAGAGGTTGCTGCCAAGCTCTACAGTGCAGCGCCAGGCGGTATTCCAACCCAGACGGCTTTTAGTCAGGAGGCTCGCTGGTCATCGCTTGATACTGATCGGGTGGGTGGCTGCATTCGTGATCAGGCGCATGCCTATAGTCAGGATGGTGGGTTGGCTGTGCTGTTTGGCAACCTGGCAGAGCATGGCTGCATTGTGAAGACAGCAGGTGTAGATGATTCAATCCTAACCTTCAGTGGGCCTGCCCGTATCTTTGAAAGTCAGGATGATGCCGTAGCGGGCATTTTGGATGATCAGATCAATGAGGGTGATGTGGTTATCATTCGTTATGAAGGTCCTAAAGGTGGGCCCGGTATGCAGGAGATGCTTTATCCAACCAGCTATTTGAAATCCAAAGGATTGGGTAAGGCTTGTGCATTGATTACGGATGGACGTTTCTCGGGAGGCACTTCAGGGCTTTCTATTGGGCACTGCTCTCCAGAGGCAGCAGAAGGTGGCAATATTGGATTGATAGAAGAGGGCGATCTGATTGAGATTGATATCCCTAATCGGGGTATTAATATTGCTATTTCTGATGAAGTGCTGGCTAGTCGTCGTCAAGTCATGGAGGCAAAAGGCGTCACTGGCTGGAAGCCAGAAGGGCGTAATCGCGCAGTAAGCCAAGCATTGCAGGCTTATGCGGCACTAACTACCAGTGCAGCTCGAGGCGCAGTAAGAGATTTGTCGCAATTAAAATAGGATTAGTCGTTGGCAACAGCATGGATTAGTGGGATGGTGAAGGAGAATGTTGCGCCACCCTGAGTATTATTTTCTGCCCAGATCTTTCCGAGATGTCCTTCGATAATTTGCTTACAGACATTAAGTCCTAAACCGGTGCCGCCCGCACCGGTTTTGGTTTTTGTTGATTGCACAAAGGCATCAAATATCCCTTCCAGTTCATCTTCCGGTATGCCTATACCTGAATCTGCAATGCTGAAGGTAATCGCCTCTACTGTATTGTTACTGGCTTTTAATTCAGCTGGAGTTAAAGCCAGGGTAAGCTGCTGTCCCTTTGGTGTATAGCGTATAGCATTATTAAGCATGCCATTTATGACTTGCATAATTTGGATTATGTCAAATTGAACTATATAGTGTGGCTCTTCTGCATTAATCACAAGCGTGAGTAATTTCTCTTGAAGCTGTGGTGCATGATCTGCAGCTGCTGCTTCTAAGACCTCTAGTAGATCAGCTTCTTGCATATCAAATTCTCGTTGCCCAGAATCCAGTTCAGCAAGGTCTAGCAGGGTTGTGATCAGCTCCATTAAACGTTGGCCACTACTAATGATGTGGGAGAAATATTGACCAAGCATTTCTTTGGCTGCGCCATCAATATCTGATGATCCTAGTTCGGCATAACCCAGAATAGCATGCATGGGTGTGCGCATTTCATGCGACATGTTAGAGAGAAATTCAGCCTTTGCTTGGGTTGCAGCCTCTGCAACCTTCATGGCTGCTACCAAATCTACTTCTGTTTGTTTGCGTGTTTCAACTTCTGCTTCCAGGCTGTCCCTTGCTTGCCGTAATCTATCCATGGTTTGCATCATTTTGATAGTGTAACGAAAGGTGCGTTCAAGCTGTCGTGAACTCAGCTCTGCTTTTACAAGATAATCAGCAGCACCTGCTTCAGTTGCCTCTATATCTGTTTCATGATCAGCTTGCCCAGTCAGGATGATGATAGGCGTGTGGTATTGTATTTCATTTGCATACCGTAATAACTCTAATCCCGTGTTTTCTCCAAGCCTGTAATCTATTAAACAGATGTCATGCTGGCTTGCTGTTAATGCCTGCTTTGCTTCATCAAATGTTGAGATCCAATCAAGAGTGATTTCTTTATCTGGGATGTCATGGAGATATTTCCTTGCGATCCAATAGTCATCTTCATCATCTTCGATGAGTAGAACGCTAAGTTTATTTGATGTATGCATATTTCTATAAGATTGTTTAAATGAAATTAATTGGATTATTTTTTGTTAGATATAAAGTTGATATATATGTGTTTTTTTCGCTATAAAAACCAAAGTGTTTGCATGTTGTCATATGTTTTTATTGGTGGCAACACTCGTACTGCCTGGCTTCACAAACTGTATTTGCAGCCATATATTTAACTATTAAGTTAACTTCAGTTTTGCATTTGGATGTTTTTGTGAACCGGTTGTTGCTATTAATAATAGTCGCTACTATTTCATTTACTAAGTTTTTTTGAAGGTAGCGCTAGTGGGCTGATTTTTGGTGTAAAAGGCAGTTGATATGCTTATACAGGCCGTATTTTCCATATTGATATTTTTTAGATTTATGACAAACCAATATCATTTAAAATGATCGAAATTAGTTGACTAAAATGTTGCGGTGTTAGCTATAAGCTGGCAGGGTGAATTTATTATATTAATGGACTTTTTTAGGAGATTTTGATGGCAATAGTTGATGTGTTTAATGGTGATGCAGATGGGATTTGTGCTTTGTTGCAGTTGCGTTTAAATGATCCTCAAGAATCCAGATTGGTTACGGGTGTAAAGCGGGATATTAAATTACTGGATAGGGTGGATGTGCAGCCTGGTGACGAGGTTACTGTATTGGATGTCTCTCTCGAAAAAAATTGTAGCCAGCTAGAGAGGATTCTTGCAGAGGGGGCAAAGGTTTTTTACGTTGATCATCATATGGCAGGGGAAATCCCAGATCATGCTGGATTAACCGCGTTGATTGATACTGACCCTAATGTCTGTACGAGTCTTTTAGTTGATCAGCATTTGGGTGGAAAGCATCGTGCGTGGGCAGTAACAGCTGCTTTTGGTGACAATATGAACCAAAGCGCTGAGCAGGCGGCTAAGCAACTCCCCCTATCAGGCGACCAATTAAAGGCATTAAAGATTCTAGGTATCTGCATTAATTATAATGGATACGGTAGTTGTATAAATGATTTGCATTTTGCACCAGATCTGCTTTATCGGGAATTAGCTTCTTATAGTACGCCTTTTGATTTTATGGCTGATAGTCAGTCTGCCTATAAAAAACTGCATGATGGTTATTTTGGTGATTTGTCACAAGCAGAGCAGGTCGAGGTTGAATATCAGAATGAACATGTTGCGGTAATCACTCTTCCAGATGAGATATGGTCTCGGCGTATTAGTGGTGTATATGGCAATCAATTGGCAAATCAGTACCCTAATCGAGCGCATGCCATACTGAGTCATCATCCAGAAGGGGGGTACGTTGTAAGTGTCCGAGCACCATTAAACAATAAAACAGGTGCGGATGAGTTGTGCAAAGAATTTCCAAATGGCGGGGGAAGGAAAGGTGCGGCAGGTATCAATCAACTACCAACAGACCAACTGGATTATTTTATAGATAGAATGAACCATAAATATAAGGTGTAAAAGTCATAATCTGCTAGATGCTTCTATGAGGAGTTACTCTTGCTTCAATAGGCTCAGAGCTGTAGAATGCGCACCTTTTTACGGCATGGATAATATCTTCCATGTTAACTCTCTGCCTTACCATGCATTTTTTTGTCTGGAAGGCTTATTAGCCATAGGGAGCTATAATGAGACATTACGAAGTAGTATTTCTGGTCCATCCGGATCAGAGTGAGCAGGTTCCAGCCATGATTGAGCGTTATCGTTCAGCCTTGGAGACTAAAGGCAGTGTGATTCACCGCCTGGAAGACTGGGGTCGCCGTCAACTCGCATATCCCATCAATAAAATCCACAAAGCACACTATGTACTCATGAATATTGAGTGTGGTGATGAAGCTTTGGCGGAGCTTGAAAATGCATTTCGTTTTAATGATGCAGTGATTCGCAACCTAATTGTCAAGCAGAAAACAGCTGTTACAGAGGCTTCCCCTCTGATCAAACCTGCTGAAGAGGAAGCTAAACCAGCTCCAGTAGCAGAAGAAAGTAAGCCTGCAGCTGAAGAAGATAAGGCTGAAGAGAAAACAGAAACAGAAGCATCAGCTTAATATTTCTGATTTTATGCTTCTTAGAGTCGCATGCCTGCGGCTTAATTGATTTTTAGGGGATTGTTATGTCACGTTATTTTCGTCGTAGAAGATACTGCCGTTTTACTGCTGAAGGTATCACCCAGGTTGATTATAAAGACCTTAACCTGCTGAAGGCTTTTGTAAGTGAGAGTGGCAAGATTGTGCCAAGTCGTATTACTGGCACCAAAGCCAAGTATCAGCGCCAGCTTACCACCGCTATCAAGCGTGCGCGTTTTCTGGCGTTATTGCCGTACACCGATCAGCACGGTTAAGGCTTTTCTTTTGTCAGGTTGGTTTTTCTGGCTGTAAGACAGGGTCAAGCAGTAGTTATGCGCTGGTTAGCATCCTATGTAATGAAAGGAAGGTTACAGGCAGTTTTTGCCGTAACAATTTTAGCCATACTTTCCTGGAATATGTCCTTGGTTGGCATATTGAATGCCGCAGCTATAGGCTTGGTTACGCTTCGTAGAGGGGTGAATGAAGGGCTGATTACTGCGGGTCTGGCGACGTTAGGTAGTGCTTTGCTAGGGTTGGTTGTGCTGGGTGATATAGCTCCGGCTTTGGCAACATTAGCTCTTATATGGATGCCGATTTTGCTGGTGGCTATCGTGTTACGTGTAACACGTTCGCTGGCAACCGCGATGCAAAGTGGTCTGCTGTTAGGAGTGGCGGTTGTTTTGGCGTACTTTATTGCCATGCCAGATATGATTGCAGGATGGAGTGAAATCCTGGAAACATTCAGTAAACCACTTGTTGAAGCAGAACTGCTGACGAGTGATCAGCGGATGAGTTTGATAGAAAGCCTGGCGCCATGGATGACAGGTATATTGGCCGCAGGGCTCTACCTGCAACTAATAGCAGGGCTATTAATGGCTCGCTGGTGGCAAGCGACATTATATAACCCTGGTGGCTTTCGCCAGGAGTTTCACAACCTGCGACTGCATCGGATGCTGGCTTATATTGCTGTTCCAGTTTTGGTATTGGGTTTTAATACCGAGATGAGTGGTGCGGGACTACTGATTAACTATGCAGCGGTGCTTTTGGTGACCGTGTATTTCGTACAAGGACTGGCATTTGTACATGGCATGATGGCGTTAGCCGGGGCAAATAGCAGCTGGCTGATTGCAATGTATGTACTGCTGATTGTGGCATTGCCGAATATGTTTGGGCTATTGTTTGCGGCAGGCTATGCAGATGCCTGGTTCGATTTCCGGGCGCGTCTTCAGGCAAAAAGGAAGTCTGGTGATGGGTCAATTGATTAAAAACCTTATTAGAGGCAAGTAAGATGGACGTTATTCTGTTACAGAAAGTTGAGAATCTTGGCGGTTTGGGTGATGTGGTTGCTGTTAAGGCTGGTTATGGTCGGAATTTTCTTATTCCTACAGGCCGAGCAGTTTCTGCTACTGGTACAAATATGGCTGAGCTGGAAGAGCGTCGCGCTGAGCTGGAAAAAGCGGCTGCAGACGCACTAAGTGCGGCTGAAAAGCGCAAGGCTAAGCTGGATGGGCTGGCTGTGACTGTGAACTGTAAAGCAGGCGATGAAGGTCGTCTATTTGGCTCAGTGGGTACTGCCGATATAGCGAAAGCAGTTACTGAAAGTGGTATTGAGTTAGATAAACATGAAGTTCGTTTGTCAGACGGTGCTTTCCGCACAGTCGGTGAATTTGATGTGGTTGTGCATCTACATTCAGATGTTGATGCAACTCTTAAACTAACGGTTGCTGCTGAAGAGTAAAATTCTTGCTGTAGTTAGCAGCTATAGCCTGGGGCTTTCCAGCTCCGGGCTTTTTCGTGCCTGTTAATAACCCCAATTCCTAAAATTCTAATAAACACGAAAAGCACTTCCCCCTGCTGTCGCTTTTTCGTATGCTCTCCCTTTGCATATTTCTTAATTATTTATAGAGTCCACTCTGACTATGCCTGATTCGGCTTATTCCTCAGTTCCACCAGACTACGAAGATAGCACAGCAGATCAATTGCGGATTCCCCCTCACTCCATTCAAGCTGAACAATCCGTATTGGGTGGTTTGATGTTGGATAATCAAAGCTGGGATCAGATTGCAGATCGAGTGGGCAAGATAGATTTTTACCGCCGTGAGCACCAGCTTATCTACCAGGCTATCGAATCACTGGCTGAAGCGAATAAACCTTTTGATGTGGTTACCTTATCAGAGGAATTGGGTCGGCTAGGTGTTTTGGATGAGAGTGGTGGCTTGGTTTACCTTAGTACTCTGGCAAAAGATACGCCAAGCGCAGCTAATATTCGTGCCTATGCGGATATTGTGCGTGAGCACTCTGTTACCCGGCAATTGATTCATGTTGGTAATGAAATAGCGGATAGTGGTTTTCAACCTGAAGGGCGTAATAGCGCTGAGCTGTTAGATGCTGCTGAGAGCAAGGTGTTTCAGATTGCTGAACAGCGCTCTAAATCTGGCGGTGGTTTTGAGTCAGTCAAAGACTTATTGACCAAGGCAGTGGATAAGATTGAAACACTATTTCAACTGGATGATCCAATTACAGGTGTGGCGACAGGTTTTGCTGATTTTGATGCCCAAACAGCGGGGCTACAGCCTGCTGATCTGGTAATTGTTGCGGGTCGTCCCTCGATGGGTAAAACCTCTTTCGCAATGAATATTGCAGAAAATGTGGCTATTGGCAGTAAGCTGCCTGTAGCTATTTTTAGTATGGAGATGCCAGGTGATTCACTGGTGATGCGTATGATGTCATCACTGGGGCGTATCAATCAGCAACGGGTCAGGACAGGAAAGCTGGAGGATGATGAATGGCCCCGCCTTACGAGTGCGGTAAATATGCTGTCTGAGGCCAAGCTCTTCATTGATGATACCCCGGCGCTGACTCCCATGGAGTTGCGAGCCAGGGCGCGCCGCTTAAAACGTGACCACAAAGATCTAGGGCTGATTGTGATTGATTATCTGCAGCTGATGCAGGCACCAGGAGCAGGAGATAACCGCACAAATGAGATCTCTCTTATCTCTCGCAGCCTCAAGGCGCTGGCCAAAGAGCTAAATGTGCCGGTGATGGCGCTCTCCCAGCTTAATCGAGGCCTGGAACAGCGTACCAATAAGCGCCCTATCATGTCAGACCTACGTGAATCAGGAGCCATTGAGCAAGACGCTGATATTATTGTTTTTATCTATCGTGATGAGGTTTATAACGATGAGAGTCCAGACAAAGGCATGGCAGAAATCATTGTTGGTAAGCAGCGTAATGGCCCTATTGGAACGACCAGGCTGACGTTTCTGGGGCAATACACGAAGTTTGAAAACTACACTGGCGATATCTATGGTGATCAGTACTAATGAGTTCTGCGCCTCGCGCTGTTATTGATCTTACAGCACTGCGTCATAATCTTGAGCAGGTGCGAAAACATGCACCGCGCAGTCGCATCTTGGCTGTCGTAAAGGCTAATGCCTATGGCCACGGCCTGTTTCGAATAGTTGATGCACTGGGAGCAGATGTTGATGCACTGGCTGTTGCTCGTGTTGGTGAAGGTGTCTCTCTGCGTCAGGCAGGTATCATGTCTCCGGTTGTTGTGTTGGAGGGGTGTATAGACCAACAGGAGTTGAATCTGGCAGCTGGCAACCAGCTTGAAATCGTAGTGCATAATAATGAACAGATATCACTGTTGCAGCAGAATCCCTCTTCTCCCGTTGCCTGTTGGTTAAAGGTTGATACAGGAATGCATCGCCTTGGTCATTCTGTAAATTCAGCACTTAATGCATATCAAAAGTTAGCATCTTGCAAATCTGTTTTGGGTCGGCCGCGTCTTATGACCCATTTTTCAAATGCAGATGATATTACTGACCCTACAACCAATAGTCAGTGGCAGCTCTTTCAGAAAGCCACATTAGAAGTGGAAGCTGAAATCAGTTGCGCCAATTCAGGTGCCATCCTTGGTTGGTCGGAGACGCATGCTGATTGGGTGCGCCCAGGCATTATGCTTTATGGTGTATCTCCATTTGTGAATGGTCGGCCTGAAGCCAGTGATTTACATCCGGTAATGAGCTTGCAAAGCCAGTTGATTGCAATCAATCACTACAAAAAAGGTGATGCCATTGGTTATAGCGGCACCTGGATTTGCCCGGAAGATATGGCCATTGGTGTTGCCTCAATCGGTTATGGCGATGGTTATCCGAGGCATGCCAAATCAGGTACTCCAGTGTTGCTCAATGACCAGCGGGTGCCGCTGGTTGGGCGGGTCTCTATGGATATGATAACCCTTGATCTGCGTACCTGCCCCCAGGCGCAGGTGGGTGATCCGGTGATTTTGTGGGGTGCTGGTTTGCCTGTAGAAGAGATCGCTGAAGCAGCAGACACCATCCCGTATCAGTTGTTGTGTAGTGTTACAGCCCGGGTTGATTTTGTTGAGGAGCAGTAAGTAAATGAGCAAGCAGAAAGCAGGTAAATTAACATTTAACTGCAAGGCTTGTGGTGGCAGCACTCCAAAATGGTCTGGCCAATGCCCAGATTGCGGTGGATGGAATACCCTGGAGGAGGGAGTTGCAACAGATACAAGCACAAAAAATCCACGTTTCGCAGGTTATGCTGGCGGTGCATGCAAGAATCAAGTGCAAATGCTGGCAGATGTTAAATCCGAATCTGAAGGTCGTTTCCCTACAGGGATAGGTGAGCTGGATCGTGTGTTGGGTGGTGGACTTGTCTCAGGCTCTGTTGTACTGATTGGTGGTGATCCCGGTATTGGCAAATCTACCCTGTTGATTCAGACGTTGGCCTGTCTATCGGGTCAACTCTCCACCCTTTATATCAGTGGTGAAGAGTCCCCTGAACAAATCAGTTTGCGCGCCCATCGGCTTGGCCTGCCTTGTGAAAACCTGCAGCTACTACCTGAAACCTGTGTTGAGCGCATTCTTCCTTTAGCATATAAACTGAACCCAGATGTGATGGTGGTTGACTCTGTTCAAACACTCTATACCGAGCTGCTGCAATCTGCCCCTGGCGCTGTTGCTCAGGTGCGGGAGGCCACAGCTCAGTTGGTGCGATTTGCCAAGCAGACGGGTACAGCAATCTTTCTAGTGGGCCATGTGACTAAAGATGGTTCTCTGGCAGGGCCGCGCGTGTTGGAGCATATGGTTGATGCTGTACTCTATTTTGAAGGCGAGGCGGGTAGTCAGTTTCGGTTGATCCGCACAATCAAAAACCGCTTTGGTGCAGTTAATGAGTTGGGTGTGTTTGCTATGACCGAACGAGGGTTAAAGGAGGTGAGCAATCCCTCTGCAATCTTTCTCTCACGTCATCAAAGCCAGGTTTCTGGCAGTATTGTCATGGTTACCCGGGAGGGGAGTCGCCCATTGTTGGTTGAAGTGCAAGCATTGGTGGATGAGAGCCATCTAGGCAATCCCCGACGTGTTACGTTGGGTTTGGAACAGAATCGCCTCTCTATGCTGCTGGCTGTTTTGCATCGGCATGGTGGTATCGCCATGTTTGATCAGGATGTCTATGTGAATATTGTAGGTGGGGTGCGTATTACAGAAACAGCAGCAGATTTGGCCGTACTGCTTGCTGTGCTCTCCAGCTTGCGTGATAAAACAATGGCACAGGATTTAGTAGTGTTTGGCGAAGTAGGATTGGCAGGGGAGATTAGGCCAGTGCCAAATGGTCAAGACCGTTTGAGAGAAGCGGCTAAACACGGTTTTAAGCGCGCTATTGCACCAAAAGCAAATGTGCCTAAAAAAGCTATTCCGGGTCTTGAGATAATTGCAGTAGAGCGCCTTTCGGATGCGCTGGATGCCGTGTTGTAATGTGTGAGTTTAGGCTAGGGCGGTAAGTTCGCGTTCCACTAACTCAGCATCACCCAGATTGAGTTCAGCCAGTCGCCGTAAGTGACTGATGCTATCGATATCTATTTGGTTGCATTGAATGCCAATATGACCATTCTCAATATGCGTAACTGCTCCTTGCATAATGATCTGCGCATTATTACCTAACAATTGGATCTCTAACTCTATTTTGTCGCCAGAAATGTTGTCCCAGTTGGTGGGTTGAGAAACTAAGGCGCCTTTTAGAGAGATGTCAATAATATTGCTAGTATATGTTTTTGCGGCACTTTTAATTAATGCAGGTGCATCAAAAAGGATACGCTGAAAACGCCTGCGGTTTTGACCATCTTGCGGGTTGGTTGGCATAATCTCTCCATATAATCTGGTGAATTGGTTCTATGTCCATAGCCAGTTATAGATACTTGATTTAAATAGGCGAAGCTTATTAAGCATCAGCTGCAATCTCTGATTCGATAATAGCCTCTTTATGATGAAAAACCATGCGCATATTGCCAATTTGTATGCTGTCACCTTCAAATAGTTGTTGACCATGCTCTTTGATTGAGCAGCCATTGACGCATGGCCGTTTGCAGCCTTCTAGATGCGCTAAAAAATACCCTTCTCTTCGGAGTGCAATGGCAGCGGTTGTTAGCCCCTCAATCCCTAACCGTGTTAAGCCACTATTTATGGGTATTACCTTGCCAAAATGCTTCCCATTTACAATTTGAATGCACGTTGTTAGTCGTGATTGCTGCTCTACAGCTGCAAGATCCTCATGGCTAATCCCGCTTAAATTTAGCGGTTTTTGCTGGGGTGGCGCTGTTCTGGCTAGTTCAACAATGCGGGGCTTGGCAGAGATGGTTTGAGAAGAGGGAGTCGACATAAATGATTGGCTGCCTTCTGCAAAAGTGAGTGTATGTTTGCCAATCTCAATGATGTCACCATGTGATAATGAGTGCTTTCTTGCGGCATAATGATTAACGAGTATCGGCATGTCCTTTGCTAAGGTAATAATTTTCAGATTACGCTTACTGCAGGTGATTTTAGCGTGTAATGGCGCGACAGCAAGGCTGTCAATAACAAGGTTACAGCTGGGATCGCTGCCAATTGTTATAACTGCTGAATCGTCATCAAAATGATGGACGGATATTGGATGTCCTTTAAATGACAAGCTGAGTTTTGCCATTTTATCACCTCTCTTTGGTCTATATTACAAGGTTTGCAATGCTGCAAATGGCTCCAAAATATTGAAGGTGTAACCGCTACAGTATGCTTTATGAAACTATAGTTGTTATGAGTTGTGATGCAACGTTTTGAAGATAAAAGTGGGCCGTTTTGTGACGGAAGGACCAATTAGGAAGATTCAACCGGTTTTCTTTTTCGGTATTGTGGATAAAAGCGAACAGTTTTTACCGCATTTCCTTTTATTTGAAGGATGTCCAATGGGTAGCCAGCAAGTAGAAGGCTGGTGCCTGTCTCTGGGATATGTTCCAAATACTCGATAATTAGGCCATTCAGGGTTTTTGGGCCATTGGTTGGTAGTTCCCACTTCATATTACGTACCAGTTCTTTAATATTTGCACTGCCATCAATTAGAAAACTGCCGTCTTCTTGGGGCTGAATATCGGGTAGGTTATCAGCAGGATCAGTAGTAAATTCACCAACAATCTCTTCCAGTAAATCCTCTAGTGTGACCAGCCCTAAAAGATCACCATATTCATCAACAACCAACCCGCTTCGGTTTTTTGTACGTTGAAAATTGAGCAGCTGCTGGTTGAGTGGTGCTCCATGTGGAATGAAATAAGGTGTTAGGCAGATATTTTTAATTACCTTTTTAGAGAGTGTGCCATCTATTAAGGCACGCATGGCATGACGAACGTGGATGATTCCAATGGTATTATCAATGCTCCCTTCATAGACAGGAAGCCGGGTGTAGTGAGCATTTTGCAGTTGCTGAATAACCTCATCTAATGGGTCATCTAGATTGATTCCGTCTATTTCATTGCGAGGAATCATAATGTCCTCTACGGTGGATTGCTCTAAATCCAGGATGCTTAGCAGCATTTTTTTGTGCCGCTGAGGAATCATTGCTCCAGTCTCTAATACAACAGCACGCAGCTCTTCAGGGTTTAAACGATTATTGTTTGTTTCATCAGGTACAACGCCAGCAATCTTGAGTATTCTGTTGGCAATGACATTAACAACCCACACCAGGGGATAGCAGATTTTTAATAGGGGGGTATAAATAATAGCAGCAGGAAAGGCGAGCCGTTCGGGGCGTAATGCTGCAAGTGTCTTGGGGGTAACCTCTGCAAAAATAAGAATTACAAATGTTAGAAGACCAGCAGCTATGGCAATAGCACTCTCATCACCCAGTCGTAAAGCAAT
This sequence comes from Gammaproteobacteria bacterium, assembly GCA_021773975.1. Taxonomy (GTDB): domain Bacteria; phylum Pseudomonadota; class Gammaproteobacteria; order Chromatiales; family Chromatiaceae; genus WFXD01. Next base: position 34,220 of record JAJFJN010000084.1, read on the forward strand.
AATGGTTGCAAGTGACGAGGCCAGGATATTGGCAAAGTTATTTCCCAGCAAAATTAAGCCTATTAATCTATCTGGGCGTTTAAGCAGCTTATCTGCACGAGTAGCAGCAGGGTGCCCTTTATCGACAAGATGACGCAATCGATAACGGTTTAGTGTCATCAAGGCAGTTTCAGAGCCGGAGAAAAATGCAGAGAGGAGAATTAGAATAAATAGCGCCCCAAAAAGTGCGCTTAGGGGGATGTCACTCAATCAATAATACCTTTCATAAGGGGATAAGAGCATTACTAGGCCGCTACGAGCTTTATGTCAAGTTATTTGGCATGTCAAAATAAAGACGACATTATTTTGACATGCCACCAATCTAGTGCTTTACTTCATGTGTATATCGTAACTCATTGATTTTATCAAAGAAGAGAAACTAATAATGCCTCATTCTGAAGCAACCAATGCTACCAATAATAATGGCTGTGTAATATTGGCAGGTGGCCGCCCTGAAGATTACCTCTACCTAAAGAATGTTATTGAATTTATTGATTATTCAGTGCGGTTTGCTGTAGATGCCAAAGATTTGGCGAAATGCCTTGATGAATTAGAGCGGGATTGCGTGGCTATTATTTTAGGTGCTGATTGTAAGGCAGATCTCTTTGCGAGCCTTATGGCAGTCATTAGTGAAAGAGAAAATAAGCCTGCGGTATTTAATGTGGGCGCTAATAAGCTGGAAAAAAACATGAATACTGAGGCTGCAAATATCATTGGCAACATAGAGTTACCAACACGCCAAGGTATTTTGACGAGTCTGCTGCATAAGGCTGAGGTGCATAATGAAGCCAACAGCGCCAGTGGAGAAGATATGCGTTCGCTGGAGCTATTTAGAAGCCTGTCAGGAAATAGTCGTTCTACTCAGAAAATTGCACGCATGATTGCACAAGTGGCAGACTCTGATGCTACGGTTTTGATTTTAGGTGAGTCTGGTACAGGTAAAGAGGTAGTGGCGAGAAAGCTACATTACCAATCGTTGCGCCGTAAAAAACCCTTCGTTCCCATTAATTGTGGTGCTATCCCAGCAGATTTATTGGAAAGTGAGCTTTTTGGTCATGAAAAAGGTGCTTTTACTGGTGCTATAAGTGCTCGTATGGGGCGTTTTGAGATGGCAGATGGTGGAACGCTTTTTCTCGATGAGATTGGTGATATGAGCATGCCCATGCAGGTCAAACTGTTGCGGGTGTTGCAAGAGCGCTCTTTTGAGCGTGTGGGAAGTAACAAAACCATCAATTGTGATGTGCGAATTATTGCCGCCACCCATCGTGATTTGGAAAACTCGATCGCAGAGGAGCGTTTTAGAGAGGATCTTTTCTACCGGCTTAATGTTTTTCCAATTGAATTATCACCGCTAAGGGAGAGAACAGAGGATATTCCCCTACTAACAACTGATTTGATTTCGCGTATAGAAAATGAAAAGCGTGGATCGGTTCGATTAACACCGGCGGCCATTACGGCTTTGAGCCATTATAGATGGCCTGGCAATGTGCGTGAGTTGGCTAACCTGATTGAGCGTTTGGCTATTCTTTATCCCTATGATCTGGTTGATGTAAAGGATCTGCCTGAAAAATTTAGAGAGGGAATAGATCTTTCTCAGCTTGAAAATGAGCTGCCAAAGATAACTATTGTAGATAGTAATACAGGTTCAGTGCGTAATGTAGCTCGTCTTCCCAGTGATGGGATTGACCTAAAAGAGCATCTATGTAACCTGGAGCAAGAGTTGATCAGGCAGGCTCTGGAAGAGGCGGGCGGCGTTGTTGCTCATGCAGCTAAGCGATTACAAATGCGCCGCACCACGCTGGTAGAAAAGCTTCGAAAATATGGCATGCAACGGGGTAATGAGTCGCCAGTTATTTGACGTAACAATTATTATAAAAAGTAAGTTACTGTAATTAAAGATAAATAAAAACAGGCACATTAATTGCAGCTACTGGGTTAGGCGTCCAATTTGGACATAATCGAGTAGGGAATTTAAGTGCCAACATCCTCTCACAATCATGTCAGGCAGCAGCAGTTAGAAAATGCCTTCCTGGTTTTTAACCAGGTATCAGCGCAATTAACTGACTCTTATCAACAGCTGCAAACTCAAGTTGCACAGCTCAATCAAGAGCTGGCAGAGACACGCACAGACCGCTTATGTCAACTGGCAGAAAAAGAGCGGTTAGCTAATCGGCTCTCTCACCTACTTGAGGTAATGCCTGCGGCTGTAGTAGTGCTAAATGGTGAGGGTTATGTTCAGGATTTTAATCCAGCTGCGACCAAAATGTTAAATGGAGTGATGAAAGAGTCACTTTGGTCTGAGTTTTACCAACGGGTTTTTTCTAAAAAGAGTAATGGTGATCTCTGTTTATATAATGGTTCATTGATTACGTTATCAGAATGCAGTCTCTCTCCTGAGCCAGGAAAAATCATCCTGTTGTTGGATATTACCGAAACACGTGAGCTACAAAATCATCTAAATCGACAGGAACGTCTGAGTAGCCTGGGACATATGGCGGCTCAACTGGCCCACCAGATTCGCACCCCGCTCACCTCTGCGCTGCTGGATACTTCACATCTTGCACGAGGAGATTTGTCAAAAGAACGTCGCCAGCAATTTTCCAGCAGGTTGCGTGCACGTCTGTGTCATATCGAGCGTCAAATAAAAGATATGTTGGCATTTGCCAGTGGCAATCAAGGCTTGATGGTTCCTGTGGCGATTACGCCATTGGTGCTGATTTTAGAGCAGATGCTGGAACCTCTGATTAAAGCATCTAATACCCGATTTGAGTTGATTGACCGGACAGGCAGTGATGTGGTTATCCAGGGTAACCAGGATGCCCTGCTGGGAGCACTGATGAATCTGGTCACTAATGCAATAGCGCATAGTGATATTCCAGTGCAGCTACAGATAGCACTAGAGCGTGCTTCAAACAGGATGCTGGAGATACGTGTGAGTGATAATGGCGTAGGTATTCCTGAAGATATAAAAGAACAGATATTTGATCCATTTTTTACGACAAGCAGTGATGGTACGGGCCTTGGTCTGGCTGTTGTGCAGTCTGTCGTTTTGGCCCATGAGGGCAACATAACAATTGTTCCATCTCTTTTGGGTGGAGCCAGTTTTAAAATCTGCCTTCCTGTCTGTCAGGAAGAGCGATGTGGGGAGATGGTTCCAGATACTGCAAATAGATCTGGTGTGTATGCAATTTATCCGAGGAATCTCTCATGAATCAGACAACTGTATTGGTTGTGGAAAATGATCCCACCCTGTGTGAAACGCTGTGCGATACATTGGAAATGGCAGGTTATGCCGTGCAGATCGCAGCTGAAGGGCATGCAGCGCTTAATGTGCTAGAGCGTCATACAATTGGCATGGTCATCAGTGATGTACAGATGCGCCCTATGGATGGGCACATGCTGATGCGGAAAATTAAAGCACTCTATCCTTCAATCCCTGTTTTGCTAATGACGGCTTATGGCAGTGTAGATAAAGCGGTATCAGCGATGAGAGAGGGTGCAATTGATTATCTGGTAAAGCCCTTTGAGGCTGAAACACTGCTGGAGAAGGTGAAGGGTGCCATCCAGCAGCCAGCTGAAGAGATGGTCTCTTTAGTGGCTGAAGATGTGCGTACGCGGGAGATATTAGAGCTATCCCGACGTGTGGCTCAAAGTAATGCCACCGTCATGATTGGTGGTAAAAGTGGCACAGGTAAAGAGGTTTTTGCGCGCTACATACACCGCTGCTCCGCCCGCAGTGATGAGGTATTTGTTGCGCTAAATTGTGCAGCTATTCCAGAGAATATGCTTGAAGCAGTGCTGTTTGGATATGAAAAGGGTGCTTTCACCGGTGCCCACCAGGCTTCAGCAGGTAAATTTGAGCAGGCACAAGGTGGCACACTATTGCTGGATGAGATCTCAGAGATGAGCCTTGCATTGCAAGCTAAGCTACTGCGTGTTTTGCAGGAGCGTGAAGTTGAACGGCTCGGTGGTCGTAAACTCATTCAGCTTGATGTGCGCGTTTTGGCAACATCCAACCGTAACCTGCGGGAAGAGGTTGCTGCTGGGCGCTTTCGTGAAGATCTTTTCTATCGGCTCAATGTATTTCCAATAACACTGCCTCCATTGTGTGAACGACAGAGAGATATTCTTCCATTGGCCGCTTTCCTGATAAAACGCTACATCCAGCCTGGTGAAGCAATACCCTCTATATCTTCTGTAGCCCAGCAGCGCCTTTTAAGCCATAGCTGGCCTGGCAATGTAAGAGAGTTAGAAAATGTAATTCAGCGTGCGCTTATTCTTCGTTCAGGGGGTGAGATTTTTCCAGCAGACCTCTGTTTTGAAATGGAATCTACCCTTGAGCCTTCTGTGGTAGATACGGCATCTGCTGGGAGATTATCAGAAGATCTGAAATCAGTAGAAGAGCAGATGATTTTAGATGCATTAACGAATGGACACGGTACACGTAAAGAGGTTGCAGAGCATCTTGGAATTAGCCAGCGGACATTACGCTATAAAATTGCGCGGCTACGTGATGCAGGTGTGGCGATCCCTCAGTAATTGCTGGCTCAATACTTGCTTGATAATTAGTGATCTAAAAAAGGTGATCTAAAAATGAATACGGTAAATGTTAATCAGGTGCTGACTCAAATGAGGCGGCTGGAAGGGCTGGCTAAAAATGAAGCTATGCCAGTTGAGCAAGGACAGGGCGCTAACTTTGGTGATCTGCTGAAACAGTCTATTGATACGGTTAATGAGACTCAACAAACGGCAGGTGAGCTGAAAACAGCCTTTGAAACAGGTTCAAAAAATGTTGATTTAGCTGAGGTTATGATTGCCGTGCAGAAATCCAGTGTTTCATTTCAAGCAATGGTGCAAGTACGCAATAAACTGGTTGAAGCCTATAAAGATGTCATGAACATGCCGATATAACATGAGCATGTCTTTGGTTAATGGTAATGAACAGTTTTAGAGGATAAGTGGAGATGGCAGCTGCAGATCCCAACAATAGTGAGCTAATGCAGGTTGAGTCACCCGGGTTGATGTCGAACCCTATTGTTCGACAGTTGCTGGTGATGTTTACACTGGCAGGTAGTATCGCTTTAGGAATAGTTGTTGTTCTTTGGGCGTGGACCCCCAATTTCACAGTGCTTTACGGCAGCCTAACAGAAAAAGATGCCTCAGAAATTGTTACTGCATTGCAGCAGGCAGGCATTGAGGTAAAGGTTGATCCCACTACCGGCAGTGTCATGATTCCGGCGGCTGATGTAGATGATGCAAGATTGAAACTTGCCAGCCAGGGGTTGCCCCGTGGTGATGGCTTGGGCTTTGAGTTGTTACAGCAGGAAACAGGATTTGGTACCAGTCGCATGGTTGAAGCAGCGCGATATCAACGTGCAATGGAGGGAGAGTTGGCGCGTACTATCAGCACATTATCCAGCGTTCAAACAGCACGAGTACATCTGGCTGTACCTAAGCAGTCGGTATTTGTGCGTAAGCGTAAAAAAACCAGTGCCTCAGTTGTTGTCAAACTTTTTCCTGGGCGCATTCTTGAAAAAGGGCATGTTGCATCTATCGTGTATATGGTCTCTTCCAGTGTGCCAGAGTTGGAGGCTGATAATGTGACGGTAGTAGACCAGAAAGGCAATATGCTGAGTGATCAAGGTGGTACGAGTGAAATGAGGCTGAGTAGCTCGCAGTTTGACTACACCAGCAAGGTTGAGGAGCGTTATAGAAGTCGCATTGAAGATATTCTTACACCTATTTTGGGGGCGGATAGGGTACGCGCCCAGGTCAATGCTGAAGTGGATTTCACCTTGGTTGAAAAAACGGAGGAGAGCTTTAATCCAAATGAGCAAAAAGAGTTAACGCTACGCAGTGAGCAGGTCAATGAAGAGAATCGTCAGTACTCTGGGGTTCAAGGTGTGCCTGGAGCTCTGAGCAATCAACCGCCTGGTGGAAGCATCGCACCTGAGCGTGTTGGTAAGGTTGATGAGGGTAATGTTGTCTCACAACCAATAAACAGCAGTAAACAGGCAACGCGAAATTATGAGCTGGATAAAACCATCAGCCATACCCGCATGCCGACAACCAGCTTACGTCGACTGTCAGTGGCGGTTGTAGTAGATAATCCACAAGTTGTAGGCAAGAAGGAAGAAGCTAAAAAAGATGCTACTGTGCTAGCTGGACGCACCCCTGAAGAGCTAGAAAATATAACGCAATTAGTTAAAGAGGCTATAGGGTTTAATGAAGAGCGTGGTGATACTGTTCGGGTTATCAATGCTGCTTTTCAACTCCCTCCTGAGTTGGCTCCATTGCCAGAAGAGGCTATTTGGGAGAAAGCCTGGGTATGGGATGTAGGTCGTCAGACAGGTGGTGTGCTATTGGTATTGGTACTGATCTTTGTCGTGCTAAAACCAACAATGAAGAAGTTATTAGCAACGCCTCTTATGCCCCCTCCTGCGGTGCCTCCTGTTGCGGCTTTAGAGGGAACTAATGAGAGTCGTGTTGAATTACCTGGCCGGGGTGGGTATGAGAATACATTGGAAGCAGCCAGAGGCATGGTACAGGAAGACCCAAAGCGTGTTGCACAGGTAGTGAAGAAGTGGGTATCTGAAGATGGCTGATGAAGAAGATTTAAAAATAAAAGGGCTTGAGCGGGCAGCAATTTTACTGCTTGCTTTAGGGGAAAAAGATGCGGCTGAAATCCTAAAGCATATGGGGCCAAAAGAGGTCCAGGATGTAGGCATGGTGATGGCCATGATGACCAATGTCAGCACGGCAAAGATGGAAAATGTAATGGGTTCCTTTGTTTCAACCTTGAAAGGTGAAACAGCCCTTGGCCTTGATACAGATGATTACATTCGAAACATGTTAACCAGTGCGCTGGGTGCTGATAAAGCTAGTGGCATGATTGATCGAATTTTATTGGGCCGTAATAGCAAAGGTTTAGAACAGCTTAAATGGTTGGATGCAAAATCTGTTGCAGAGATTATTCGCTTAGAGCATCCACAGATAATAGCTATTGTGCTCTCTTTTCTTGAGCCAGATCAGGCAGCTCATGTTATTGCTGCTTTTCCTGAAAATATACGTACCGATATCCTCATGCGGGTTGCCACTTTGGAAGGCATTCAGCCTTCAGCTCTACAAGAGTTGGATTCCATTCTCGACAAGCAGTTCTCAGGTGGTAGGAGTGCAAAATCAACGGGACTTGGAGGCGTTAAAGCAGCCGCCAATATATTGAATTTAGTGGATGGTGTTATTGAAAGCAAAATCATGGATCAGATTACTGGGATTGATCAGGAGCTTGGCCAAGAGATCCAAGACAATATGTTTGTCTTTGAAAATCTTGTTGATGTGGATGATCGAGGTATTCAAACGTTACTACGTGAGGTGGCATCAGAGCAGTTGTTGTTAGCACTGCGTGGGGCAGATGATCCGCTTAAAGAGCTGATCTTTAAAAACATGTCTAAACGGGCATCAGAGATGCTGCGGGATGATTTGGAAGCTGCACAACCCGCACGACTCAGTGATGTTGAGGGCGCACAGAAAGAGATATTGTCGGTAACCCGACGTTTGGCTGATGCGGGTGAGATTATGCTGGGAGGTTCTGGTGGAGAAGAATTCGTCTAAGATCATATCTGGCGCCAAGCAAGATGAAGTGAAGCAGTGGGATCCTCCCAGCATTTCTCATGGCGGCTTATCCACTAAAAAACCGCCTGGCTCATTAATGACAGCGGCTCAATTAGAGCAGATTCAAAAGCAGGCGCATAAAGAAGGGTTTGAGCAGGGAAAAAAAGAGGGGTTTAAGTACGGCCATAAAGAGGCACTGGAAGAGGGGCGACAGCAGCTACAAGAGAACGCCAAAAGCATGGAGCAAATCTTCCATGCGCTTGAGACACCTTTTAAACACCTTGATGAGCAAGTGGAGCAGGAGTTGGTTGCGTTATCTATCGCAATAGTTAAGCAGCTGGTTCGACGTGAAATCAAGACAGATCCAAACCACATTCTAGGTGTAGTCAGAGAGGCTATTGGTATATTGCCTGTCTCTTCTCGCCATGTGCGTTTGGTATTGCACCCAGACGATGCTGAGTTGGTGCGTGGGGTTTATGCTGCAACAGAGACAGAGCTGGGTTGGACAATAGTTGAAGACCCTATATTGGCACGAGGTGGATGCAGGGTGCTGACGGATGCCTCTCAAATTGATGCAACCTTGGAATCACGCCTGGCTAGCCTTATCGCACCACTGTTGGGTGGTGAGCGTGCTCGTGAGGATGGTGAGGTATGACGCTACCAGTAACAGATCGTAATGCGATTTGGAAAGATCGATTGAGTAAGAATATCAATCAGATTAGCAACTCTCGTGGCTTGGTATTGGAAGGTCGCTTGACTCGCATGGTAGGTCTTACACTGGAGGCTGTTGGTTGTAGAGCAGCCATTGGTGGCCAGTGTGATGTGATCAGTAGTAGTGGGGATGTGATTGAATCAGAAGTCGTTGGTTTTTCAGGTGAAAGCCTCTATCTCATGCCCACAGGTGATATTCGTGGGTTGGAACAGGATGCCAGAGTGGTGCCTACAGGACGAGTTTGTGAAGCGGTGGTGGGTGAAGAGCTGTTGGGGCGAGTGATAGATGGTGCAGGTCGTCCTTTGGATGGCAAAGGTCCTCTACAGGCTACTCAGCGTCGTACTTTAACGGGGAAGGTTTTTAACCCTCTTTCTCGTAGCCCTATTCGTGAACCTTTGGATGTAGGTATACGCGCCATTAATACATTATTAACGGTTGGGCGAGGCCAGCGATTGGGCTTGTTTGCTGGCTCAGGCGTAGGTAAATCGGTTTTATTAGGCATGATGACGCGTTACACCAATGCTGATGTCATTGTGGTTGGATTGATTGGTGAGCGTGGTCGTGAAGTAAAAGAGTTTGTAGAAAATAGCCTTGGGCCAGAAGGACTCAAACGTGCTGTTGTAGTTGCTGTCCCTGCTGATCAAGCCCCATTGCGCCGTATGCATGGTGCCATGCTGGCTACTAGTATTGCAGAATACTTTCGTGACCAGGGGTTGCAGGTCTTGCTGCTTATGGACTCATTAACCCGATATGCACAGGCTCAGCGTGAGATTGGCCTGGCTATCAACGAACCGCCTGCAACAAAAGGCTATCCCCCTTCTGTTTTTGCAAAATTACCACAGTTAGTAGAACGAGCCGGAAATGGTGAAAAAGGTGGTGGCTCAATTACCGCTTTTTATACCGTTTTAGTAGAAGGAGATGATCAAAATGACCCCATTGCAGATGCCGCGCGAGCAATTCTTGATGGGCATATCGTACTCTCCAGACAGTTGGCTGAAAGCGGCCACTACCCAGCGATAGATATTGAAGCATCAGTCAGTCGGGCAATGACTGATGTTACAACGCCAGAACATCGGCAAGCGGCTATAGCATTCAAGCAACTTTACTCTATCTATCAGCAAAATTGTGATCTTATCAATGTAGGGGCTTATCAGGCTGGCAGCAATGAGAGTATAGATGCTGCCATTGAGGCAATGCCGATGCTACAGGAGTTTTTACGTCAGGATATGCATGTTCCGGTGCCGTTGGAGCAGAGTTTAAGTGATCTTATGGCGCTATTTCCTCAATAGGAATTAAAGCCATTGTTGTGTAAAAAATTGCTCTAAAAATGAAGCGTTCTTCAGCAGAAAGAGTAAATGTTTGCCATAGTCTGTAGTAGAGAGGAGTAGTCTTTATGTCACCATCAAAGCGTTTTAAACCCGTCTTGCGCATCGCTGAGTCTCATGAGCGTACAGCTGCTAACCAGTTTGGTGATTCGCAACGTTATGTGCAAGAGCAGGAAGCCAAGCTAAATGAGCTGCGGCAGTACCATGATGAATATCTTGAGCGGTTTAATACGGTGTCGCGTAATGGGATAAGTGCAGCACAACTAAGAGAGTACCAAGCTTTTTTGGCTAAACTTGGTGCTGCCATTAAAGAGCAAGAAGCGGTTGTTCAGGCCAGTGATAAAAATCGATCAGTAAAAAAAGAGGCATGGCAACAAAAACATATACGAAGTAAAGTTCTAGATAAGGTCATGCACCGTTATCAAGAAGACGAGAAGCGTACGATTGAAAAGCATGAGCAAAAAGAATCAGATGAGAAAAATCAACGCCGTCGTTGATTGCATTAATTGATATACCGCAATTCTTATCTGGTTATGGGTGCCAATTGTTTCTAGAACAACCAAGGCCATTGCTATATGAGGTATATATTGGTCGCTAGATTGGAGGAGGCTAATGCGTGCTTTTGCTGGAAGGGTTCTTCAGGCGGAAGCTGGACATTAAATATCGGGTGCCTTTTTTATGTCGCGTCTGAACTTATTTTATGTTTTACGCTAAGCTTTGTTTGGGGCGTACTCAGGTGGAAATTTGCCTGCCACAATATAGGCAAATGCAATAACTTCAGCTACAGCGTGATATAGCTCATTAGGAATGTCATCACCCAAAGGGATTTGGGCTAGTAAAGCAGCAAGTTCAGGATCATCTTCCAGTGGAATATTATGCTCTTCAGCAAGGCTAAGTATTTGGCGGGCAATGCTGCCTTCGCCTTTTGCTGTTACTCTTGGTGCATTCTCATCATCATAATATAGAGCGATTGCGAGTTCTTTTTCCGGTGCTCTGTTTTTGTTTTTCATACTTTTTCATCCAATAAAAAAGTGGAGGTTGGCAGGGTAGTGGATGGTGTTTTAATTTCCCCCTGTTGGCTGTGAAGATGGCCAACCTTCAACCCCACGCGGATAAATGCATCATTAAGCTTAGTTAAATTACGTTCCAGTAATGCAGCGCTAGAGGCTTGTTCTGCCAAAAATAGAGCTGAGATCTCTTCTCCTTTTAGGTTTAATTTTGCTTCAATTGGACCTAAAGGTGAAAAATCAAAATTAAGCGTAATTTTCCAAGCTTCACCGGTCTGTTTTTTCTTTTCTTGCTGCTCTTGTTCAAAGCGAATCAAGAAACTATCTATACGATCAGGTTGTTTAATAGGTAATTCAAACTGCCAGATCTGGCCAGATGACTCTTCAGAGGGAAGTGAATTAAGTTGATGAGTTTGTATGCGTGCCAAACTGCCTTCTGTCTGCCGCATTAGCTCCCCTAGCAGTTGAGTGAGTGCACGGTTGCTATTAGCGGCTGTTGCAGTTTTAGATTGTTGTGATTGTGTATGTATGGTCTGTTGCTGGATCTGATTTGATTGAAGATGGTTGCGCAATAAAAGTAGTAAATTAAGCAGATTGTTTTTTAAATCACTGGGCGCCTGTGTTGGGTTTCCGAAAGCAAGATTGGCCTCTAAAAAAAGCCCTGAATTTAATAATGCTTGCCGAATAAACGGTGCAGAGATGTTGATGCTTTGAGGTAAAACTTTTGCAAGAATAGTCTGAATGCTCTTTTGTAAATCAGGTGGCAGCAGTTTGGTTGTGGCTGCTCGTTGTGTGGCGAATTTTTGAATAATTTCCTGAGCCTGTTTATGCGTAGTTTCAGATAGGGTTTTTTGTACTATTTCAGAGAGTGGTTTTTGTAGTGAAGTAGAGTGTGTTGTTGGAAGATTGGGTTTTAGCGGTTGATTTTGCGCATTTTTACGCAAGAGTTCAGGTAATAGCTTTTGTAAAAGTTCAGGTGTGGCACGTTCTATAATCTGTAGGGTATTAAAAAATTTAGCTTGTGGAATCTGTTTAGGCAGAATCTGGCGTAGAGTTTTAGCCTGTACTTCAGCGCTTGAATATTCTCGCAGTAGCTTTAGTTCAGGTATCTCACCCCCTTTTTTGACCTCCATGGTTAATTTTTGTCCAATCTCTAAGCGTAATCGGGTATGGGCGATTAGCTCTTGAGTGCCTATCTTTAGCCTTACCATATTGGCAGATGATTGATTCACAACGGTAGCTTTCAATATTTGCCCAGGTTGCAGATTTTGCAAAAGTTTTTGCAAATCAGGCTTTGATAGGTGAAGCTGAAGCTGTGGAAGTTGGTTAGAAATAAGCATACTGTCATTTATCGGCCTGTCCATCTATAACTATATACGGATAGGCGCTTGGATACTAAATGAAAAATGAATGAAGATCGTCAAAAAGGAAAGCAGAAGCTCTGGTATGTGAAGCATAACGGGGAGGTGCTGGGGCCTTTCCCCAGTGGTGCTGTTCGCCGCTCTCTATTATTGGGGCGAGTGTTGCCTACTGATGAGGTGACTTTTGATGGAAAAAATTGGCAGCCAGCGTCTAAAGTACCAGAGGTAGTGCCCCCAGAACTGCGTAAAGCATTGGAAGAGGGTGATGAGTCAGTGCTTCTTGTGGGTCGATTGCGGGAAGATACACGTTCTGGCAGTGAACGGCGTTCAGTTGAAAGTGATGAGGTTTATAAGCACAGGCGAAAGGGTGAGCGACGTTCAGATGAAAAGGAGGCGATTAATAAACATCGCGCTGCTCGGTCGGCTTTATTTAAACAGAAAAAAGAACGAATGCCGTTAGTATCAGGGTTGATAACCGCTGTGCTGGTTGTAGGGATTATAGGTTACGGCTTGCAGCATGGCGTATCAACAGATGTTTTAGAAGCTGAATGTGAACAACAGCCTGTGCCAGGAATCAATTGGAAAAATTGTCGGTTGGATGGCGTTCAGTATGCATCCGCAGATCTTAAAAAGGCTGACATAAGAGGTGCTTTATTAAGAGGTGCTAATTTGAGTGGTGCACTCTTGTTAGATGCAAATTTAGAATATGTGGACTTTAGTGGCGCTGATCTCAGTTATGCACAACTGGATCGTGCTCAGATGAAAGGGTCAAATCTACAGAATACTGACTTAACAAATGCAGTATTTAAGGGAGCAGACCTCAGTTTTGCAATTCTTCGTGGTGCTACTCCTGGTGGAGTCGTGTTGGATAATGCCAAGCTTGATCATGCGGTTTGGTTTGATGGGGGTAGCTGCCTCGCTGGCTCCATTGGCGTTTGTAATAGAAAGATGAAGCAATAGATAGCCTTTGTTGTTTTAGATTTAAGGAAAGGACTCTGTTGTATAACGAAAAATCTTGAGATTTTTTGACCAGTGGGTAATGGGCAATCCAGCTTTGAGTTTAAGATGTTTTATAAACTCCTCTGGTTGTGGCAGAGACTCCCAAACAGAAGGCAGAAAGGTTCCTTTGTTGTTGCCATCTTGTAAGATTAAGCCATCCTGACCTGGATGCAGCTGGGCTATTAGCTCTTCTTCACTACTAAAAACCATGGGCTGGGCTGGTGTAAGGATAGAGATGTGAATCTCAAGACTATCTATTTCGCTGTTTGATAACGGAGGGAATCGAGGATCCTGAAAGGCAGCGGCATATGCATTCTCTGCAATATCCACGACGAGTGGCTGAAAAGCATCTAAGTGTCCTATGCAGCCACGCAGATCCCCCTGTTTTTGAAGCGTGACAAAACTAGCACGAATGCTCTGTAGTGAGTCTAAGTGGTTTTTAGGATTAACCTGCATTGGTTTACTATGTAGCAGCCCGTGGCGAATAGAGGCATCAGCAACTTGTAGGAGCGTGTTGCGGGCTTGGTTGCTCAGTTGATCTGGTGTTTCAAGCGAAGGCATAGGCACCATACCCTACGACCTGGTCACGAGGGCCGGCCGTATCTCCAGAGTTTCGTAGATCCAGTGTCGTCACACTAAGGTGATGGTTACGTGCTGCAATAAGAAGCCCTCTCACTGGGGTGTGACCACAGGCATGATCATAAGCCAAAGCATTGGGTTCTAATTGCTCTATAGCGTGTGTGGCCTCTTGGTCTTTTCTTTGAGCATCGCTGTAATCAAGATAGTGGCTAAGGTCTGAGCTGACAACAATTAGGGTTTCATCTCCACCCCACAATTTTTCCAGTACTTCTGCAACTTCAGAACTATGAGCGTTATTGACTAGTAATGGCGTGATTTGCATATCTCCCAGAGCCACTTGTAAAAAGGGTAGTTGCACCTCAAGGCTATGCTCTTTTTCAAAAGCCTCATCGACTTGATTAACTTGGGGAAGGGTTTTGATTAGAGCAATGGCATCAAAATTTGCCTTTAAGCAGCCTAAGGGCGTTTGAAATTGCTCCGCACTACAGTATCCAATGCCTGGGAATGCTAAATGATGCGAGGGAGCCAGTATGACTACATGCCGAATCTTATCAGCTACTGATTGTAGCTGTGCATATGCATGGCCTGCGGTGGTGCCTGAATATATATAGCCAGCATGAGGAGCGATAAGGGCTTTTGGTTTTTTAACTCGCCCAGCTTGGCCTTCATCAAGAAAGCTTGCCACCTGTGAACGTAGTTTTTCAGGGTTATCTGAGTAGAAGAGTCCTGCTACAGCGGGTTGTTTTATGCTTCCCATGATCGGCTCCTTTATTCATAAATGGAACTGCCGGATTAGATGGTGCTGTTAGTGATTTTCTCATCAGATTCAAGTGTTTTTTGGATTGCCTCTTTACTTGATTCGTAGTAATTATTGGCTTTGTCCTTTACTGTGCTAGTGACATCTTTGGTGGTGTCGGTAGCTTTTTCCAGATACTCCTGTGATGTATCTTTAGCTGTTTTATAGTATGACTTTGATTTTTTTGCTACAACTTCAGCTGTATCTCCAGCATGATCTTTTGCAACTTCATAATATTTTTTTGATTTTTTCTGGATGGTGTTGCGTGCTTTTTTAGTACGCTGCTTGGTTTCTTCCCATACCGCTTGGCCTAGCTCTTTAGTTTGTTGAACAAGATCCTGTTTTGGGGCGTTTTCAGCATCTGATTTATCAGGTGAGGCAGTGGGTGCTGCGGTAATATTGCAACCAATAAGTAGCATGAAAAGAGTTAAAAGTACGCGCTGGTAATTCATTATGTGTCATATTCCCTTGGTGGAATTTATAGGGTGCCAGTTTTTTGCGCATTATATTTTAGGCTTTTTAGTAGGTTTTGAGCTTGGCTAATGGTTTTTCGACGATTAAATAGTAGTTTAATTCGTGAGCCGCCACATTGCCGCCATAGCATGGTAGAACGGATGCCTGCTAATAATAGAGCGCGGATTTTATTTGCATTATCACTGTTTTGTAAGTATTCGGGTTTGCCATTAACCATAATGCGGGGCTGAAGTGTGCTGATTGTTGATGCATAGGTATCGCCTAATAGCGCGATAATGTTGCTGTGCAGCATGGGGAAATGGTCAAGTCGTTGTGTAGCAAGATTTATGGCATCTGCAATCTGCTTCAACATGGCTCTGTTTTTGCTGAGTTTTTGCTCCAAGTGCATCAATGTAAGTGCATAGCGTGTTGTGTCAGATCCCTTGAGGTTGATAGCAACCATCTCTTTATCCAGTTGTTGCAACCCAGTTTGGATATTTTCCACCCCGTTATAAACGGCTTCTACCGATTCAGCATCGATCTGGAATAGGCTGTGAATGCTGGTGTTAATGGCTGAAGAGTCAGCCATTCCTTTATTGGCGATCTGATCAGTTAAATAAGCGGCCTGAAAAATGCCAGCAAGGGCAATAATGCGATCTTGATCGGTTTTCATGAAAACTCCACTGTTTTCTCAATAATGCCGCCACCCAGGCAGTCATTGTTATGGTAAAAGACAATTGATTGGCCGGGGGTGATGGCGCGTTGTTTCTGATCAAAATGCACTTGATAGCAACCATCATCCAGCTGAGTTATTTTACATGCTTGTAGCGGTTGTCTGTGCCTGATGCGAGCTGTGCAGAGAAAAGGTGTTTCCTGGGGTGGCTGGCCGCTAACCCAATGTAGCTGGCTGGCCTCTAAACCATTGTTGAGCAGAAGGGGGTGATCGTGCTGCTGTGCAACCACTAATCTGTTGCGTCTAATATCTTTTCGCACAACAAACCAAGGGGCTTCAGCGGCCCCAGGTTGACCGCCTATGCCTAATCCTTTTCGCTGTCCCAATGTATAGTACATAAGCCCTTGATGTTCCCCGATATATTGGCCTTCAGGTGTTTCAATGGGGCCTGGATTGGGGGATAAGTAGCGACTAAGAAAGTCACTGAATTTTCGTTCGCCAATAAAACAGATGCCAGTGCTGTCTTTCTTTTTATGGTTTAGCAGACCTGCATTTTTTGCAATTTCCCTTACTTCACTTTTTAGTAGACCGCCTAGTGGAAATAGGCTGTGCTGGAGCTGGTGTTGGCCAAGCATATAAAGAAAGTAGGTTTGGTCTTTTCCTTCATCGGCGGCTCGTTGCATTTTAATGCCATCAGACATCTGCGTGACACAAGCATAGTGCCCCGTTGCAATATAATCGGCACCAAGAGTTAGTGCATAATCAAGAAAGGCTTTAAATTTAATCTCACGGTTGCACAGCACATCCGGATTAGGTGTGCGGCCTGCTTTGTATTCGATAAGAAAAGATTCAAAAACGCTATCCCAGTATTCAGCAGAAAAATTGACACTGTTAAGGGGGATATTCAGATGATCAGCGACCGCCTGTGCATCTTTAAGATCTTCTTCTGCGGAGCAGTATTCGGTGGTGTCATCCTGCTCCCAGTTTTTCATGAATAAACCTTCAACATCCCAGCCTTGCTCCTTCAATAGCAGTGCTGCTACTGAGGAGTCTACACCGCCAGACATGCCTATAATTACTCGGCCTTTGCTTTTAATAGAGTTATGCAATTTGAATTTAGGGGTTAGCTTAATAAAGTGTTGCAGGTTCAGCAATTCTAACATGTGTGTGGGTTAGAGATGCATCGCTAAAATAAAACCGAAATACGGAACATGGCAATTGGCAGGGGGGGTGAGGTATAAGCGTTAAGGGATGCAACATCCCTTGTGATTTACACCTCGTTGCTATGTTCCGTATTTCGTCTCCAGCCCACAATAGGCTGGGTGCCTCGAAGGGGGTCGAGGACTTAAAATGGTTTGGGTTATGACTCTCCTACTGCTTTAATATCTGATGCGAGTAACCCTTTAGGGCCTTCTGTAATTTCAAATTGGACTTTTTGCCCCTCTTTCAGGGTCTTATATCCTTCCATTGTGATTGATGAGAAATGCACAAAAACATCATTTTCACCTTGATCTGGGGTGACGAATCCGTATCCCTTTGCATTGTTGAACCATTTGACTACGCCGGTTGATGACATGGCAGGTACTCCTCCTTACTTCCTTATTACATAAGACAATCTTAAGTTGCCATTTATGAGCGTTAAAATAGCTAATATTTAGTAGCTGACTTATCCACTGCAAAAGCCTTGCTAGCCAAAGTATAGTCATACTTATCAATTGGTCAATTACTTTGATACGCTATTTAATCTAAAAATACGCCGTAATGCCTTGAAATATATAGGTGAACACCCATTATATGGTGGCGCAAAGGTGATTTTGGCTGTAAGAATGATCTCTTTGATTAGCAGTGAATTGGCGCAAATAATCCATTAATCCATATTTCAGCTAAAATTATAAAATATAGGTCGATATATACATTATGACAGAGCAACATAACCACAGTGATGATACTGGTCTGGCTGTGCAGGAAGGGAGGCCGAAGCTAAAGCAGCCTCCAATGTATAAGGTGATGCTGTTGAATGATGATTACACACCAATGGATTTTGTAGTGCAGGTGCTGGGATTGTTTTTTCAACTTGACCAGGAAAAAGCAACACAGGTTATGTTGCAAGTGCATACAAAAGGTGTGGGTATATGTGGTGTATTTACCCGTGATATTGCAGAAACTAAGGTAGCTCAGGTGAATGACTACTCTAGAAAGCACCAGCATCCATTGCTTTGTACGATGGAAAAAAGCTGAACACAGAGGTTTGATCGGTATTATTCTGTTGTTCAGTGTTGGTTGACATGCGGATTTGTACGGCTGAACGCAGTCGAAGGTAGGCGAAAATGTTGAGTAAAGAGCTTGAATTTACACTTAATCAGTCTTTTCAAGAGGCTAATGAAAGGCACCATGAATTTATGACAGTTGAGCATCTCTTGCTTGCACTGTTAGATAATTCACTTGCAATTCAAGTGCTTCAGGCATGTGGTGCTGATGTTAAACAGCTTCGAACGGATGTTCAGTCTTTCATTCAAGAAACAACGCCAATCCTTCCTGAATCAGATCACCGTGAAACACAGCCTACACTAGGTTTTCAGCGCGTCCTGCAACGAGCTGTTTTTCACGTTCAGTCATCGGGCAGTAAAGAGGTGACGGCTGCCAATGTTATTGTCTCCATATTTAATGAACAAGAGTCACAGGCTGTTTTCTTCCTAGAACAGTATGATGTTAACCGTTTAGATGTCGTAAATTACATCTCTCATGGTATCTCTAAGGTTCATGGAGAGTCTGAAGCTGATGAGGATGACCCAGCAAGCACAGATGGAGAAGAGGGTAAATCCTCAAAGAAGAGTCCTTTGGAGTGCTTTGCTACCAATCTCAATGAGATGGCTAAGCAAGGCAAGATTGATCCTCTCATAGGGCGCACTGCAGAGTTGGAGCGTACAGCTCAGATTTTATGCCGCCGACGCAAAAATAACCCCCTATTAGTGGGGGAGGCAGGCGTGGGTAAAACAGCAATTGCAGAAGGATTAGCTAAAAAAATCGTGGATGGCGAAGTGCCAGAGGTTCTTGAGGAGTGCATAGTCTACTCTTTGGATCTCGGTGGTTTGGTTGCGGGCACAAAATACCGTGGCGATTTTGAAAAACGTTTAAAAGCTGTCTTGGCTGAGCTGAAGGAGAAGCCACACGCCATTCTTTTCATTGATGAAATTCATACCATTATTGGGGCAGGTGCTGCCTCGGGTGGTGTGATGGATGCTTCAAACCTGCTTAAACCAATGCTTGCCTCAGGTGATTTGCGCTGTATTGGCTCGACTACATACCAGGAATTTCGAACTATTTTTGAGAAAGACCATGCGCTGACACGGCGTTTTCAAAAAATTGAGGTTGCTGAGCCTTCAGTGGATGAGACTTTTGAAATATTAAAAGGCCTTAAATCACGCTTTGAAGAGCATCATGGTGTGCGATTTTCTTTGAAGGCGCTGAGAACGGCATCGGAGCTCTCTGCGCGCTATATCAATGATAGGCATCTGCCTGATAAGGCCATTGATGTTATTGATGAGGCTGGCGCGAGTGTTCAACTTCAGCCTTCGGCAAAGCGTAAAAAAAGTATAAGTGTGCTTGATATTGAGAGTGTGGTGTCAAAGATGGCGCAGATTCCTGCTAAAACAGTATCTGTCTCTGATAAAGAAGTGTTGAGAAAATTAGCCAAAAATCTACAGATGGTGGTTTTTGGGCAAGATGAGGCGATTGATACTCTAGCGTCCGCTATTCGTATGAATCGCTCAGGTTTGGGCGCAGACCACCGTCCGGTGGGTTCGTTTCTGTTTGCGGGTCCAACCGGTGTTGGAAAGACCGAGGTTACTCAGCAATTAGCCCGTATTATGGGGATGAAGCTGATACGTTTTGATATGTCAGAGTATATGGAGCGGCATACGGTTTCTCGCCTTATTGGTGCGCCACCTGGATATGTAGGGTTTGATCAAGGGGGCTTGCTTACTGAAGAGATTAACAAGCATCCGCATTCTGTACTGTTATTGGATGAAGTTGAGAAGGCGCACCCTGATGTATTTAATCTGTTACTACAGGTGATGGATAATGGTTCGTTAACAGATAATAACGGTCGTAAAGCTGATTTTCGAAATGTGGTGGTTGTAATGACTACAAATGCAGGTGCTGCAGATATGAGTCGAACCTCAATTGGGTTCACTAAGCAGGATCACTCCAGCGATGGTATGGAAGCTATCAAGAAGATCTTTTCACCAGAATTTCGCAATCGATTAGATGCAACTATTCAATTCAAACCGCTATCGCCTAAAGTGCTTGGCAGTGTGGTAGATAAGTTTCTATTTGAACTTGAAGGGCAGTTGCAAGAGAAGAAGGTCTCATTGATTATTGAACCTGATGCTCGTGCCTGGCTGGCTGAGCATGGCTATGACCCAAAAATGGGGGCGCGGCCTATGGATAGAGTTATTCGTGAGAAGATTAAAAAACCCCTGGCTGAAAAACTACTATTTGGTGAGCTGGCAGGTGGCGGTCGCGTTCGGATTAGTGTATCCGGCGGTGAGCTGGTCTTTGATATTGAAGAGAGTGCCGTCGTCCACTGAGTTGCAGCGTAACGACGGCGTTTATAGATAGCTATCTATTAGCGGGCGCGGTAGGTGATACGGCCTTTTGTTAGATCGTACGGGGTCATTTGAACAGTAACTTTGTCGCCTGTGAGGATGCGGATATAGTGCTTTCGCATTTTGCCTGAAATATGGGCAGTCACAATATGACCGTTCTCTAGTTCCACTCGGAACACTGTATTAGGAAGGGTTTCAGTTACCGTTCCTTCCATCTCAATAAAGTCTTCTTTTGCCATTCGGTTTCTCGTTGCCCTAACAAGCTAAAATCTGTGGGGCGGGAGTATAGCATAATGATGTGGTAACAAACCTACCTTAGATGCAAAAAATATTAGTATAAATGCTTAGGCACTTAACTCCTACGATCTAAGTTGAGTAAGAGATAGAGGTTTTTTGTTTGAAGCTATGCCCAGTAGGGTTTGAAACGCGGCCATGGGTGTCTGGCGTCGATTGAAGCGGAAGACATGCTCATCAAGGTAGTTTGCAAGGTACTTGGGTTGCACCCCGTGATGCGTACCAGTGAGCCAGGTCTTGAGGTTCGAAAACACTCGGTGAATATGTGGTGCCGCAAGATGAGCCCTGTCGCTGCCAACAACCCGTTTGTCATGATCGTACTCCTTCAACGCGGTTTTCGAGTAACCACGCCAACCGTCCGAACGAACCACGGATCCAGGCTCCACATTCTTATTCAGAAAGCTGCCGATAGTTTTTTCATCGGCATTTTGAATAACTGCCAGTCGCAGTCGCCCCGCTTTCTCCTGGGTATCTCCCTTCTTGTCGATATAGGGGATAACTTCCACAGCGCCTACAACCAACGATTTGTGAGTTCCATGTGTTACACCGCGTCCACGTTTGTTCTTGATGGGACCACCGATGATGGTCTCGTCTGCTTCAACAATACCAGACAAGCGAGACCGGAAATCGCTGACCATCCCTTTACGAAGTCGGTTCAACATGAACCAGGCAGTGCGATAAGAACCCAATCCTAACTGCCGCTGAAGCTGAAGAGCGCTAATTCCCGGCGTGAAAGTGGTCACCAGATATGCCGCCCAGAACCATTCTTGAATGGGAACGTGAGAACGGTGCATCAATGTGCCCGCGATGGGTGAGGTCTCCTTGCGGCAGCTCCGGCAGACCAAGAGCTTGCGCTTTGCCAAATACCAATATTCATCATGCTGACAGCGAGGACAGGAAAAACCATCGGGCCAGCGGCTCTGGATCAAATACTCAA
>JAJFJN010000085.1 GCA_021773975.1 Gammaproteobacteria bacterium
ATGTGCCCGCGATGGGTGAGGTCTCCTTGCGGCAGCTCCGGCAGACCAAGAGCTTGCGCTTTGCCAAATACCAATATTCATCATGCTGACAGCGAGGACAGGAAAAACCATCGGGCCAGCGGCTCTGGATCAAATACTCAAAACACGACTGTTCTGATGCAAACTGCTTGCGAAAGTCCCGCACTGTCTTTGGATAAGCTGGTTTGGAGTTCTTCACAGATAGACTATGGTTCAGTTAGATCGTAGGAGTCAAGTGCCCAAGCATTATACTCAAATATTCCGTTAACGACTTAGGCAGTACTGAGGGCCAGCTGAATGCAGGCATCAACGGCAACTTACTGAATAATGATCGGACACCGTTAGGTGTAGGCATGCTTAAGGATGCCATCATGCGTACACTGATTGTTGCAGAACAAGCTGGTATACGTGCGATATTGGTACATGCTCTATCTGAGGAAGCAAAACGTTTCTATCTACACAGTGGTTTTCACGCATCACCTATCAATGATATGACTTTAATAATTGCATTGGATGAGGCCAAAAAATATCTTTGATATGTAATTACCCTTCATATTGGCAGCGATAGCAAATAAATTATAAATATTGAAGAGCGCTTTGAAAAAATGACAAATTGGCTCCAAAAGAAAAATGCTACCATTTTAAGAAAAGAGGCAGAAGGAAAAACAGTAGCATATATGCGCACCATGCCTGCATGGAAGAACCATTCAAACCTATCAACCGAGCATTAGGACGCATGGAAATTATTGGCAATAAAATCAGAATTCGTACATTCAGTTCGGAGGATACAACCCCATTCCATACTGCAGCTACTGAATCAATCGAACATATGTATAAATTTATGCCCTGGTGTCATCCAGGGTATTCGATTGAGGAGAGCGCATTGTGGGTAACGACAAGAGCTGAAGCCTGGAGCAGTGCAGAAGAGTATAGCTTTGTAATCTATTCAGCAGACAACACCGAGTTACTGGGCGGTGTTGCTATTAACCAGATCAATGACGCCCACAAAATTGGCAACATCGGTTATTGGATTAGAAAACAGGCATTAAACAAAGGTGTAGCAACAGAGGCTGTTTTACTAATTGCCAACTTTGGTTTTAACTCTTTAAATTTGCTACGACAGGAAATAGTGATGCTGCCTGATAATCAGGCAAGTCGAAAGGTAGCAGAAAAAGCCGGGGCTAAATACGAAGGCATAATGCAAAAGCGCCTTCTAGTTCACGGCCAAGCATGTGACGCATGCATGTATTCATTAATAAATGACAAGGAAAAGCAATGAAAATTAAAATATTTATGGCGCTGTTAGTCATATCTGCAATCACCCTGGTTACAGGGTGTACACCCACCAGCAACGTACGAAATGAAAGTATCTCTGTGGCAACATCAACTGATGGCAGCCCCATAACCTACGGTGTTCGCGGTGAGGGTGATACCACCATTATTTTTATCCATTGCTGGACCTGCAATCATGAGTTCTGGAGATCCCAGATTGAGTGTTTCTCAAACAAACACAAAGTAATATGGCTGGATTTAGCTGGCCACGGACTCTCTGGCAGCAAGCGTCAGGAATACACCATGGCTGCATTTGGTGCAGATGTAGCTGCTGTGGTTGATAAGACAGATAGCAATAACATTATTCTCGTGGGTCACTCCATGGGCGGGCCTGTTGCCGTTGAAGCCGCAAAGCTTCTGGGTGATAAGGTCATCGGTATCGTGGGTGTAGATACCTTCTACACCTCATTCCAATACCCAAACACGGAGGAAGCAATTGCCGGATTTGTTAAACCCTTCGAAAAGGATTTTTATGGCACATCAGAGCAACTGGTTCGCTCAATGTTCACCCCACAGGCCGAACCTAACTTGATTGCCTCTATTGTTAAGCAGATGTCGACAGCGGGACCAAGCCTGGGTATCAGCGCAATGTATGACATATTCCGTTGGAATGCGAAGAATAACCCTTCCGCATTAAATCAGCTTGCAAATAAGCTCCGCAATATCAATGGTGCACCAACTGGGAAAGAAAAAGCACTACACAAAAGTGTACATTTGGTTCCAGGAGTTGGCCATTTCGTTGCGCAGGTTAAACCCAATGCATTCAATATGACATTGGATAAGATTATTGCAGAATACACTGTCCCCTAATTTACCAGAAACATCATGGTCAACACCCTAAACATCACTAACGGCGGTTGCACCGTTGCGGTAATGAAAGAGGCTGCTATTCCCGGCAAACATCTACCCTGGCGGGATCTACTGCATGATGGGCCAGTACCGGCAAAGCCATCATTGGAGGAACTTTCAAAAGCTCGTATTGCTTTCATCGTTGAGCAAGGCTATGGAACCATTGAAGAGATAAGAGAGTCCTTTGAGACGCGAGACAACACACTCAAATCGATTAAAAATTATAAAAAAGTCATCCTATGGTTTGAACATGATCTCTATGATCAATTGCAGCTGCTACAGATACTCAATTGGTTGCATAAAAACCCAGCACCGGAGGTAACGCTATCAATAATCAGTATTGATCAATACCTGGGCCAATTGTCTTCCAATGAGATGGTGGGGCTACTCAACA
Organism: Gammaproteobacteria bacterium; assembly: GCA_021773975.1. Lineage (GTDB taxonomy): Bacteria > Pseudomonadota > Gammaproteobacteria > Chromatiales > Chromatiaceae > WFXD01. Next base: position 2,594 of record JAJFJN010000085.1, read on the forward strand.
AAGAAGCACCTATAACAAATGAACAACTGACATTGGCCCATAAAGCCTGGACCGCGTTTTGTTCTGACACCCCCAAACAGTGGTATGCCCTACTGAGCACTGATACTACTTCTTTGCCTTTTCTGAAGGGAGCCATTGTTCGATTGCTGGAAGAGTATCCAAGCAGCACTAATGGCCTGTCACGCACAGCCCGCCAAGCCCTGGAGATCATATCGAAAGGCGAAAAACATCCAGCAAAGATTTTTAGTGCAAACCAGGCATTGGAAGAACGGATATTTCTTGGCGACTCTAGCTTTTGGAAAAAGCTGCAGGAATTACGTGAATCAAACCCTCCACTCATTGAGCTATCCAACGGCAACTCATTGACCCTGCCCGCCAGCCCTGATCAAGAATTAACAATAACTCCAACGGGCAAAGCAGTTTTATCCGGAACAAAAAACTGGCTGGAACTGATAGAACAAGACCAATGGATTGGAGGCGTTCATTTAACACCAGAAAACAGTTGGTATTGGGATTCAAATACCAGCGCCCTAACCTCTTCCAATAACAGTCACCCACTCTGGCAATACAACGAGTTCAACCAAATTGGCACAGACTACAGTGATAAAGCTGAAGTGGAAAACTACGATGCAAGCCACTCTGACTTCCGTGACATAGAGGCTGAAGGCCTCACTGTACTTGATGCACTCGGAATTAAGAGGGGTGACAGGCTTATCGATTTTGGTGCGGGAACCGGGAGCTTTGCCATTCTGGCTGCTCCACACTGCACCCAAGTGCATGCCGTTGATGTATCACAAGCCATGCTCAATCACGCAAAAAACAAGGCCACCCAGGCTGAGATATCAAACATATATTTTCACCATGCCGGGTTTCTTACCTATGAGCACACCAGTCCGCCTGTAGATGCCATCATAACCACCTTTGCATTCCATCATCTACCTGACTTCTGGAAAGGTGTTGCACTCAAGCGGCTCATTCCCATGTTAAAACCGGATGGTCAGCTCTATATCCATGATGTCATTCTGGAAGAGAGCAATGCCATCAACAATATTCAGGCGCTGATCAACAAACTCAGTAGAGCCGGAGGAGAATTTTTACAGCAAGATACAGAGAGGCACTTCAAAGAGGAGCACTCAACCTATGACTGGGTGATGGATGAATTACTCCTCCGTGCTGGTTTTGCTATAAAACAGAAACAGATTGATGATGGTGTACTAGGCACCTATATCTGCACCAAGAGTTAACAACAAACTGTATAGACATGTACAAAATTAGAGCGGCAACAGAGAGAGACTTTAACGGAATCAGCAAGCTCATCACGAGCCGAGAGGAATTGTTTCGTGTCTACCCAAGTGGCACTTACCCCTTTACAGAGTCTCAGGTTAAGGTGCTGGCTCAAAAAAGACGAGAGCTAACTGTCGCTGTTAATGGTGATGAAGTGATTGGGTTTGCCAACCTGTATGACGATGATCAGAAGATTTTGGCCTTTATTGGCAATGTCATCATCACCCCTCATCATAGAGGCAAAGGATTAGGAAAAGAGATTATCGCCTACATGCTGGAAAAGGCATTTAACAAACACAATCTACCAGAAATAAGAATCTCGGTATTCAGCGACAACACACCCGCCCTATTACTATATTCCAACTTTGGGTTCCTTCCCTACGATATAGAAGAGAGAAACGACTCAGACGGAAACAGAACAGCATTGATTCACATGAAAATGGCACGCAGCAGAAGATGAGATACCTGCTCTAGATGCTTGCATGTACTCAAAAGTCAAAAACGCATAACAGAATGGAGCACACACAGTCATGGAACTTGAATATTTAGCTGAAAACACGGAAGCAATACCAACTTTAGCAAATTGGTACTTCAATGAATGGGGACATATTGAAAAGGGAAACACTTTAGATAATGTCACAGAGAAACTTCACGATTACTTACAAATAGATGCAATACCTCTCATTATTCTAGCAATTGATGAGAGTGAAATATTAGGTGCAGCTCAACTTAAGTATAGAGAAATGGATATATACCCAGAAAGGGAACACTGGCTTGGTGGAGTGTACGTATCTGAAAAACATCGTGGCAACAAAATAGCAGAAAAGATAATTCTAAAAGTAATCAGTGATGCAAAGAAATTAGGTGTGAAAACACTATATTTGCAAACAGAGAATGAAAGTGGTGGGTTGTATCGACACTTAGGCTGGAATCCTTTAGAGCAGGTTAATTATCGATGTACAGATGTTCTTGTAATGGAGAATCAAATTTGCGTATAAAAATGTATAACGAGACAGCGGGTCTCGTTAATACAACTGTTAGATTGCACAAAATTATAGGTGATTAGTTACAAAGCTCAGTAAAGCGCAATTTCTTCTCATTATATGGAGAAGTCTGCACGCAGGCATACAGTAGCCTGGGGATCATGCTTGGCAGGTCAAATCGGCGATTAAACCGATACTGCACTTCACCAAGA
>JAJFJN010000086.1 GCA_021773975.1 Gammaproteobacteria bacterium
TAATGACGGCGATCGAAAATCGCGTCGATGAATTCTTTGTCCAGGCGCTTCAGCTTGATGCGTTTACATTGAAAATGGAGTTTAAGTAGCATGCGCTTTTACTTGATTATGCTGAATTTGAACTCCGAAACTTGAGTTAAATAAACCACGTGCAATAACCTATAGCGCTTTTTAATTGCTAAAGCTACCCTGGATGTTTCATAAATTTTCTTTTTCCTCTTGATTCTCAGCTGGTCAGCCTTAAATGAAGAGTAGCTATTAGATGCCCTAAGGTGGGTTCTCACTTTAGGAGGAAATTAGAATGTTGCATAGAAAACTATTTTTTATGCTCTTTTTTATACGCTTGCCAGAGTCTTGTCGATCAGTAGGATTGATCAATGTTGGATTCAGAAGCCTGGTATTAGCACTCCCTGAATAACCGCCTGCAATCGTTATTGTTGCTTATAGTGATGGGTGGTTTTCTGGGGCTATTGGGTTGGTTCCCGAACCCAGCGTCTACCAAGGTGGCATGCCGCCGGTCTGTGGTATTAACTTCAAAAATTACTGCGGCACGCTTACTGCTTCTTCATCCAGGCCCTATGGAAGCTAGTGGCATGACACTTTGCGCCTAGAAGGTGGCGCATAACAGGGGGGAGCTTGTTTTTAAGGTCTTTCAGGGTTTCTGCTGCCCGTTACAGCAGCAGTGTATAACCTTGCTCAAGTTGTTTGCGGCTCTCTTTTGAGGGTTTTTCAGATGAGTTCATTGGCTTGACCGGTTGTGGAGAGGGTATCAATGAATACTGTGCCCTTGCTTACTGCAATAGGAAAACATGGAAAGAAGCAGGTGTTTATAGGTAATGAATGGTGCTTATAAAATTCATATCAAGTATATCTTGAAACAAACGGATCAAATCCCTATGTATATAGCCGAGCACTACAATTTGTCTCACCAGCACATAAGGAGGTAGTGAAATGTTTAGAATGCTAAGCCCGTTTGAAGGTAATCTATTCGATGAGTTTCGGCGTCTGGAGCGTGATTTAGGTCAAGTGTACGGTACAGGCCCATGGCCGAATAGCATCCGCTCAGCCGCACGGGGAGCCTTCCCGCCAATCAATGTTGGGAGCACCCCAGATCAGGTTGATGTCTATCTATTTGCTGCAGGTATAGACCCAAAGAGCCTGGATGTTTCCATCCAACAAAATCTGCTGACAGTAGCCGGTGAGCGCAAGGTGTGCGCTAAAGAAGGCGCAGAATACTACCGTAAGGAGCGCTTTGATGGCGCTTTTCACCGGGCATTGACGCTACCTGAAGATGTGGATCCCGATCAGGTGGATGCCCACTACAAGGATGGTGTTCTACATATCATGATTCAACGGCGTGAAGCAGTGAAGCCACGACAGATTGAAATTAAGCAATAGTGTAGGAGCGAAGAAAATGACTGAGAAAAAAGATCTTGAAAAGCAGGCACCAAAAGAGCTTCAAGAGGCAAGGCAGGAAGAGCGAGTATTGAGGCCGCAGGTGGATATCTGTGAAGATAGCTCAGGCATCACTCTTCAGGCAGATATGCCAGGAGTGCCAAAGGATAAATTTGATATTCAAGTCAATAAAGATAGCTTGTCTATTGAAGGTATAGTCGCTGTAGCAATGCCTGAAACAATGAAGCCACTCTATGCAGATGTCAGCGTGACACGGTATCAGCGTAATTTCTCATTGAGTGGTGGGTTGGATGCAACAAAGATTGATGCAAATCTAAAGGATGGGGTATTGACTCTGCATATTCCTAAGCGAGAGGAGATTAAGCCGCGTAAAATCGAAGTGCATACCTGCTAAGGTTTTGCTCCATTAATCACTAATCATAATCCATAACCTCGGCCCGCTACGGGCCGAGGTAGTTTTGCATCCAATGAGATGGCATCTTGATATGGAGTCCGAGCCATTCTGTAGTGCAATTTGAGTATTGTTACAGGGTTTGCTTTGGCCTATTGCTGGATGCATCCAAATAATAGCTTTCCTCTCAATCTACTAAATAATCAGGCGATATTATTAATCACGTAGGGAATTCTCCATTAATCTTATCTTGTCTAGAGTGTGTAATATTTGCAAGGCTACATTATTACACTTGAATGCTAGACTTATAGTTATAAACAATAAGCAGAATCACATCCTGAAAATAATTGCTTCTAATCTATGTTGTGTACAGTTAATTCGCCAGCTGATGGCAATGTTGCGAGTAAGAATATATGTTCGGAAAGTTATTTAACAAAAAAAGATCTGATGATGAGATACAGCTTGCTGCAATAGAAAGCAGAGGGGTAGATCTGAGCCAGCCGCATATAATTTATTTTTTATTCGATGCTGATAAGGTGGAAATAGCAAGAGCAATTGCTGAAGAATTATCCGGCAAGGGCTTTCAAGCGCAAATTCTATTGTCGGATGATGGCCAGTTATTTACCTGTAAAGCAGCCACAGAGCTCATCCCTGAATTAACCGCAATACACTCATTGACACAAGCGCTAAAATTATTAGCGCGACAGCAGAGTTGTGTATACAGTGGCTGGCGCGTAGAAGTTACAGAGTAATCGCATAATAGGATTATATCTGATGGAAGTTCCGCTATAAGTGCAAACAGTGACTGATGAAAGTATACAAAATGGAGAGTTAGATGATGGGTATTTCAAAAGATAGATTGGTCGAAGAACTCAACAAGGATTTGGAATTGGAATATGCCGCTGTTATCCAATATGTTCAGCATGCAGCTGTGATGACCGGGCCTGAATATGACTCCATAATCAAAGAGATGGTGATTCACGCCAATGAAGAGCTTGCACATGCAGCAATACTCTCGGAACAGATTGCTTTTCTTGGCGGTCTGCCTACTGTAAATGTTGACAGCATAGCGGTATCTTCAGATACCAAGACTATGTTAGAGCAAGATCTAGTGGCTGAGGAAATTGCTATTAAGCGGTATAAAGAGCGCATCGCCCAAGCAGAGTCGTTGGCTGAATATGGTCTACGCCGTGTACTTGAGGATATCCTCTTACAGGAAGAGGAGCATAAGCGGGATTTGTTGACAGCACTAAAGCTTTAAATGAAAGGAAGCGCGGTATGAAGCAAATAGAACCTGCTTTACACGCATTCAAAACCGTACAGCGATAACTGACAAATAGGTATCTCGTATTGTTCAACCATTAGCCCCACTTACCAGATAGATTCTGATCTTGGAATCACATAGTGACTGGATCAACTTCCCACTGGCTGTTGCACCATTACATTTACATGGTGTTATGGCCTTGTTGATGGAGGTGGTCTATTGTTGTGGTAGTAAAGAGAAAAATCTATAACAAAATTGTGGATAATACTGATTGCCAGGATTTAACAGGGAGTGGGGCAAAATATTATTAAAGGTGATTATATTGAACTTGAACACGCCGAAAAAAAACAGTTACTTGCCTGGGACTGCCTGGCTGGGTAGCTTTCCGATTGGTTTGAACCTGGCGTTAGCTGCAGTGCTGGCATTGTCCCCAATGGGCGCTGTTATTTTCAGCGCGCTCACCAGTCAAAGTATTGGGGTTTCCACCGCATTGGTCTGCGGTTGTCTGGTGCTCATATCATGGTATTTGTTGGGCTCAGTCTCTTCATCGGTGTCTGGTCTGTTGCACAGCTGGTTGAATGTGGCAGGCAAGATTGGCAGTGGCGATTTCAGTGCGCGCATGTCACCACAAGGCGGCCATGATGCACTAGTGGCAGCCAGGCAATTCAATGACATGGCGCGCAATGTGGGGCGCATGATTTCTGAAATTCGCGATTCGGCTGCCGAAGTCGCCTATGCCACAGTAGAACTCAGAGCGGGCGCTAGTAATGTATCGGATGCGACATTGCATCAGAGTGAAGCGGCCTCTCAAACTGCAAGTGCAGTGGAAGAGATAACCTCCAGCATTGACCATACGGCAAGCCAAAGCCATGAAACCGAGCAAATTTCGCATACAGTCAGTGAATTGTCGGCGGCAGGCGGCCAGGCTATTACACAATCTTCCGAGGTGATCCAGGGACTTGCCACGTTTGTAGAGGACTTTTCCAAAAAGATGGAAGGGCTTGCGCAACGCTCCAGTGAGGTTGGTCAAGCCACAGGATTGATCAGGGAAATATCCGAACAAACCAACCTGCTGGCGCTGAATGCCGCCATTGAGGCAGCACGCGCTGGTGATCAGGGACGCGGTTTTGCTGTCGTGGCGGATGAGGTACGCAACCTGGCGCAACGGGCAAATGATTCAGCCAATGAAATCACCAAGACCGTTACAGCTATTCAGTCAGGCATTCAGCAGGCCGCTGAGCAAATGGCTGCGGTTGGCACTCAGGCACAGGAAAGCGTGGCACACACTAATGAGGTCTCTGAAGCACTGATGAAGATTGATGCGCAGGCAATGACTGCGCTTGAAAATGTGCGTCAGATATCCTCAGGCACCCAGCAACAGAGCATTAATAGCTCAAAAATCGCAGCGCACGTGGAGCAAATTGCTCAAGGTGCTCAGACGAATAGCCATGCTGCTGCCGAAACGGTGAATTTAGCATCGCATCTTGAGTATTTGACCGGTGGTATGCGCACTGTGTTGGCTGGCTTCCGGGATTAGCTTCACAAGAAATAAGGTGGATTAATGGGTAATCTGGAATGGGTGTTTTTGATTGTGCTGGCAGTAGCAGCAGTTGGTTGTGCTTTTGTCATTAATAGCAAAAGCAAGCGCGATAGCCTTTCGCTTCAGCAGAATGGCATCAAAATAAGCCGCTTGGTCAAGCAATTACTGCTTGATGTGCAGCAACATCGTGCCATGGCAAGTGCCTTACTGAACGGTGATAAATCCTTTGCAATGAAGCTTGAGAAAAAGAAGTCAGATATTGAGCGTGACATCGCAGCGCTGGAAGCATGCCGGAATCCGGAGTTAATGACGGATAAGTGCTGGGGCGATATCCTCACCGGCTGGCAATCCTTGCGCAAGGAGTTGTTGACGCTAACGCCTGAAGCCAGTTTTCGCCAGCATGTTGCGCTAATCCGCATCATTGTTTATCTGATGGGAGATGTTGCTGAGCGAAGCCAGATTGTTGGTCAGTATTCCATTGATGCAGCATTGGTAAATACACTCTGGAGTAAGCTTCCGATTGCAGCTGAAGGGCTGGGGCAAGCCAGGGCACTGGGGGCAGGTGCAGCGGCAAAAGGTTTGTGCAACGGTGTAACCAGAACCAGGCTGCGTTTTCTGCTGGGTCGAGTTGGAGAAACGGTTAAGGCGGTCAGTGATGATCTTGCGCGTGCCGATGCCACTCAGGCAGCGAATATGCTGCATGCGTGGCAATCCGCTGCCCAGTCAGTCAATAATTTTCTTACCTTGCTGGAAGAAGAAATCATTGATACTGAAAAACCTTCGATCAATGCAGCGCAATACTTCAGTGCTGCCACGCAGACCATAGATTCATTGTTTGCGGTTTTTGACCAAGTAACCAGTGACATCGAAAAGAAGCTGGTTTGATCATTCGTTATCATTGGCCATGATATAGGTTTGAGCTTTGCTTGCTCATGCTATTTCCACTCGATTACGTCCTTGTTCTTTGGCTTTGTATAAGGCTTTTGTCTGCTGCGCGATATATGGCCTCTGGAGCCTCACTGTTAGATGCTGGTGTGATCTTTATCCCTATTGAGGCGGTTACAAAATCTGATGCGCTGTTTTTGGTGTGGGGTATCTTTAAGCTAAAGTTTCCCGCTTTTCCCTATGCGACCATGCGTAGTAGTGCGGTGACAAATGAATTTCGTGTGGGTCTGCCTGGTTTAGGGCAAACGCTAGCAAAATCTTCATCAAGAGCCGCTTGGGTGATGAGTTTTCTCACATCAGAAAACGCAAAGTGCTTTCGATTATTGACAGCGTAACAACGCGTTGGTGTGTGATCAATGCGGTCGGCATATACCCATGTAACCGTCGCCGCCATCATGCAGAAATTAAGATGATTGGTAACGGCGTGAGGATTCCAGGTTTGGCTTTTTGTGCTGCCGATATCCTGTTTGATCTCTTTGAACCCTGATTCGATTTTCCAGCGTGCACCATAGTACTCAATGACCT
>JAJFJN010000087.1 GCA_021773975.1 Gammaproteobacteria bacterium
AATCATTTGCCAAGCTCACCACGCTCATGCTGAGTACCTTAGAAGCTAAGTTTTTGCATGTTATGCTGGGCCGGATCAAAAAACGACTCATCCCCACAATATAATGAAGAGCGGCTTGTCGTCCCTCCTTATCCCACCCGACCCACTAACGGACGATGTTCGCCGATCATCAGCTTATTCCAGATCCGCATCTCTGCTGTTTCACGGACTAATACCAACTCAAGATGATTGATCGCATTCACGTTTGATTTTGTTTTGTGTATTCATGCATTAAATATGTGATACTTTGCTTGATTTTTTCAGTGCTTTGTTGTGGGTAACGGGCAGGGCTAGCCACCGTTTTTACTATCTAATAACAAAATATTTTATTGCATACGCAACTCAACCCTACGATTCTCAGCTCGACCTGCTGAAGTATCATTTGTTGTTACTGGCTGCTCTTCACCAAAGCCCTTGGCCTTAAGAGCAGACGCTTTTACACCTGCAGATATTAAATATTTACGAACTGAATCAGCTCGCCGTTGAGACAGCATCTTGTTGTATTCAGCAGATCCTCTGCCATCAGTATGACCAGCAACTGTAACCTTTACATCTGGGCGTTTTTTGAGTGACTTAGCTACATCATTTAAAATAGATTTAGCTTTTGGCTTGAGTACGGCAGAATCATTCTCAAAATTAACGCCTTTAAGTACTACAGGTTCAGGGCATCCCTTATAGTCAACTTTGACTCCAGCAGAGGTTCCTGGGCATTTATCTTTACTATCAACTACCCCGTCGCCATCTGAATCCAGTTCACATCCGTTACGATCAACCTTTGCACTTCTAGGTGTGCCTGGGCATTTATCTTTGCTATCTAAAACGCCATCACCATCAGAGTCTTGCTCTAGTTGGCAGCCATGCCTATCAACTTTTGCCCCCTTTGGTGTGCCTGGGCAACGATCTTTACTATCCACAACGCCATCACCATCTGAATCCAGCTCACAGCCATCGGCATCTACTTTAGCACCAGCAGGTGTGCCCGGGCATTTATCCATATCGTCTGCCACGCCATCTCCATCGGCATCTGCAACCCTGTCGCCACATTCAGGACGCATCTCATCTGTTGGCCAACGATCCTTCCAACATTCACCAAATGAATTTTTTACAGCTTCACCTTTTGAATCAACCCAGTACGCAGCCTGTGCAGCACCCAATAATCCCATACTCAAAGCAATAAATAGCGCAAAACCCACTACCCTCTTACTTTGCTGATTATATTCCATGGTTTCTCTCCGGAAGTTTATTGTGATTTAAAAGGCTGACTTTCAAAGGCAGTATAGCTATGCATTACGTTTTTTTCAGCTAAAAAAACAAGGAGGGGATACTGCGGGTTACTGAGCTAATAATGCTAAATTTTATCGATATAACTTCAAGCTGTGTCTTTCATTCCATGCAGCATAACTATTAGATTTGCTTCATTGCTACCTAACCCTAACTCTTCCATTAAACGCTCAGCTGTTGCACCATGGCGGACCATTTGTATAGCTTCTCCATATGAACCATCGTTCTGCTCTTGTGTTTCCAGCTGATCCTGCCGAACTTGAAGAGCACGACTGTGTTGCTCAAGCTGATTCAGCCTTTTATTTGCTCCAACAGTACCAGCACAAAGCGCAGATAAGTTTGATGACAGCGTATCAATTTTGATTTGTGCTTGAATAAGCTGAACACGTTGCTTTCCTATGGTGGATACCAGTATCCATAGCAAGACACCAATAAATACCACCCCAATGCAACCTACCATAATCCAAGTTACATCTATTGTATCAAGCATAATCATCTACCCTTGGATGCCCCCCAGATTTATTCTGCTCTTGCTTGTCTTGTTTTTCACTCTGTTTATCTTCTGGTGGTTTAGGACGCTTACGAGGCTTTGCTCGATCGCCTGGCTTGGTTGGCCATATTGGATTAATGGCATTTGTGTCACCAATATCAGGCATTTTTAACCACCTCAATTATGTGCATTAATCCATAATACTAATATTATTTAATCAGCTAAAACATTCCGACTTCTGCCCACTCTTCATCTGTAAGCAACTTATTTAAATCTACAACAATCAGCAGATCTTCATTTCTGGTTGCAACACCCTGGATGTAACGCGAATTCTCTTCATTACCAACATTTGGCGCGCTATCGACCTCAGAAGCGCGCAGCTCCACCACTTCGGCGACACTATCCACCAAAATGCCCACTACCTGTTTATCTGATTCTATGATAACAACGCGGCTTGAATCATCTATTTCTGATGTTGGCAATCCAAAACGAGTTCTTGTATCAATAACCGTAACGACATTGCCACGCAAGTTGATTATTCCGAGCACATACATTGGAGCCCCTGGAACCGGAGCAATCTCTGATACGCGCAACACCTCCTGGACTTGCATCACATTGATGCCATAGGATTCATCTTGAAGCCTAAAAGTAACCAATTGTATTACCGGGTCATTCGCATAACTCTCGGCTGCGGCATCTGTCATGGCTCACCTCAATCTTCTTATATTTTAACTGTCAAAAACCCGGCGCAAATAACGCTCGGTATTTGTATTTCTGCACCAAACAATGCCTTTTTTATGGCATAACTGCTGCTTTTGCTGGATCAATCATCATCTGCAATACATCTAGATCGAGAATGATACAAAGCTGATCCGGTAGTGTACCAGCCATCCAGGCACGATTTTCATGTCTGCATGACCAATGAATGTCACTTGGTTCTACTGTAATAGGGCTAAGTAATTTGTCACACATTAATCCCCATTTGCTACTACCAAGAATAAGCACATGGTTTGGAGTTACTGTTTGCTCTTTTAAAGATGCCAATTTCTCAGGCATTACCAATCGTGCAACATCAATAACGCCAATTTTGTGCCCCCGGTGTTCTAATATGCCTCTATGCCACTCTGGCTGACCCAAAAGATGTGTTGTGCTCATCTTTTGCTTTCCTGCAATACTATCTAATTCACTTAATGGTACAGCTAAGTGTAGCCCATTAATATCAAACAACAGGCACTGAAACCGCTCTTTTGCCCAATGCGGTATAACAGGTTGTGGCTTATCTTCTACGGCTATATCTTCAGCAACCTGACAGATTGGCTCTGCTACTTGCTCCACCTTTAATTCCGTTATTGGCGCAGATGTTTCAACAACTTTCTGCGCCTGAATAATCGGTGCTACTATCGCCTCTTTAACAGGCTCCTGGTACTCTTCTACTTCACTTAAAAGAACCTGCAAATACTCGGACACCACCCTATCTGGTTCACTTAATTGTAGCGCCTCTTTGTTTTGTTCTGTTTTCATCCTGCCACTCCAGCGCTAGGATGAGGTTGATCAATCTGCTGAAGACTTTCTAAGAGTGCCGCATATGCCACAACCCCTCTGGCACGCGGATCAAATATAGCAGGCGGTATACCCGCACGACTTGCTTCACGGAACAAGGTATCAACTGGAATAACACCATTCCACAGCTCGTTTGGCCAGCTTTCACGCAACGTTTTAAGGCTGGAGATTGATGCCCTTGTGCGCTTATCAAAAAAAGTAGGGACAATAACATGAGACAAATCAGTTTTACGGGATTTTAATACCATTTTAAGTGTGTTTAACATCCGCTCCAGCCCTTTAAGTGCTAGAAATTCTGTTTGCACAGGGATAATTAAACGCTGGCATGCCGCCAATGCGTTAACCATTAATACGCCTAACATAGGAGGGCAATCAACCAAAATATAATCGTACTGGTCTGATAATTTATCCAGTGCATTTTTAAGTATAAGCCCCATACCTTCCAGCCTACCAGCTTGACGATCCAGTGTTGCCAACGCCATGGATGCTGGTAACAGATCCAACCCTTCAGTTCCTGTTTCACAAATCAGTGAAGCTGGATCAATAGTCTGTTTCTCCGCTACAGCCTGAAACAGTGAATACGTACTTGCTTCAAGCGCATCTGGATCATATCGAAAATAGCTGGTCAATGAACCATGTGGATCCATGTCCACCAACAATGTTCTAAAACCCCATGAAGAAAGCAGGCCGCCCAGGCTAACAACGGTTGTTGTCTTTCCTACACCACCTTTTTGATTAGCAATTGTCCAGACTTTCACAACTTAACCTCAGCAGGCTCTACAACTTTACGCCCTGCTTTTTGTGACTTTCCTTTCATAATTAATAACGAAACACGACGGTTCTTTTGTCGACCATCAGCCTGTGCATTATCAGCTACCGGGCGGTGCTCAGCATAACCAATGGCAGCCAAACGCACAGGGTCTATACCCAAGCGAGAAAATATATGCACAACGCTGGCTGCACGCGATGCGGACAATTCCCAGTTAGAGGGAAACATCGCATTTTTTATAGGGATATTATCTGTATGCCCTTCAACATTTATAACATTTGGCAACGGTTTAAGAATAGCTGCAATAGAACGCATAACCTTGAGCGCTTTATATGAAATGCGAGCGGTACCACTACCAAATAACATCTTGCTTTTTATCTCTACTTCAATCCAATGCTTGGTTTGCGTTACCTCTATGAGATTCTGGTCAATATAATCTGACATGGCATCACTAATATCTGCAGCAATGGGCGATAAATTGTCTTTATCTAATTCAGTATCTAATTCAGTCGCACCTTGCGTATCAAAAGGAGTGAGTTCAGCTGATTCCTGTTCTATAGATTCAATGATTGGTTCTACTACAGCTGCTGACTGGGACTCCTCCTGATTATAAACGACAGAGTCTGATGGCCTTAAACTCATTGCCACGTCACCAATTTGAATAGGATTTATCTTTTCTGCTTTAGGCTGAAATGCACCAACTAACGTATTAGATAGCACACGATATTTCCCTTCATTAACCGATGATACTGAGTACATCACAACAAAGAATGCAAATAACAGGGTTATGAAGTCAGCATAGGATAACAGCCATCTATCGCGGTTATCTGGCTCTTCATATCGTTTTCTTCGTCTCATATTATTTGCAATCAGCTACAACGCCGTACAAATAGCAAAGCAAGACTCATACCATTATTCTCTTTCATCTGATATAGCCATAGAGTTTTAACTCTATATTTCTTGGATTCTCACCCTCTGCAATCGAAATGATCCCCTCTATGACCATTTCCCGATGTTGGCTTCGACTCATTGCATGTGCTTTTAATTTGCTACCAAATGGTAATAAAAATAGATTAGCCAACCCAACACCATAAATAGTGGCTACAAAAGCCGTGGCAATACCACTACCCAACCTACTGGGATCTGCCAGATTTTGCATAACATGGATTAAACCCATAACGGCACCAATAATACCGATAGTTGGCGCATAGCCACCCATTCCCTCAAATACCTTTGCTGCAGCTAGGTCGTGGTACTCCTGATTATCTACTTCAACCTCAAGAATGGAGCGTATGACCTCAGGTTCACTGCCATCAACAAGCAACTGCATACCCTTACGCATAAACAAATCTGTTTCAGTTTCGGCAATTGTTTCCAGACCCAGCAATCCTTCTTTACGTGCTACATCACTCCAATAGATGATTTTTTTTATAGCAGCCTTAGTATTGATTTTTGGTGGGACAAAAACATCTCCAGCTAACCGTAGTGCATGTAAAAAATCACGTATTGGAGTTTGTAAAAGAATTGCACCAACCGTACCACCAACCACAATTACTAATGCTGGCCCATTAACCAATGCATTGAGCTGTCCTCCCTCTAGGGCATTGCCACCAATAATGGCAGCAAAAGCAAGAATGACACCAATAATACTGAGTACATCCATGTCAAACCGCCTTTACAAGTGCAGAACCAATTTGATCAATAGGAAGAACCCGGTCAGATAGCCCTGCTTTTTCAACCGCTTGTGGCATACCAAAAACCACACAGCTAGCTTCATCTTGAGACCATACGGATGAGCCATTTGATTTAAGCAAACGAGCACCCTCTAATCCATCTGCTCCCATACCCGTCAAAACAACCGCAAGTACACCTTTACGATAGGTGTTAGCTAAAGAGCTAAATGTAATATCCACACTGGGCTTATATGTTTGACTGATGTCTGCCTCTTTAATACGCACTAATGACCTTGATGATCCATGCTGGTCAACTGTCATTTGAGTGCCACCGGGTGCTAATAGCGCTAATCCTGGCTTTAAAAGATCACCATCAGCAGCTTCTTTAATAGTGATGGAAGACTGTGCATTCAATCTTTCTGCAAAGGCGGGGGTGAAATTTGCTGGCATATGAACGACTACCAAGATAGGGAGAGGGAAATCGGCTGGCAAACTCGTTAATATGGTTTGCAATGCAACCGGGCCACCGGTTGATGCTCCAATAGCAATCAATTGATAGCGCTCTTTACTTGTGGCTTGTTTTTGAATGGGGGCTTTGGCTACTTCAGTTTTTATAGAAGAGCGCGACGGTATATATGGACGTTTAGCTAAGGTAAAAATACGTTCTGCTAAAATATCACTTGCTGCATCATGAGCACCTGTTGTATCACCAAAATCCTTTGACAGGAAATCTGCTGCTCCTGCATCTAATGCATCCAGCGTTGCTGTTGCTCCTGCTTTAGTAAAAGATGAAAGCATTAAAATAGCAGTAGGTGAGTCGCTCATTATATGCTTCACTGCTGAAATGCCATCCATAATCGGCATCTCCACATCCATAGTAATGACATCAGGATGAAGGCGCCGTGATGCCCGCACTGCATTTATTCCATTATCAGCTTCACCAATAACTTCAACGCCCTCTATCTTATCAAGCATTTCAATAAGACGTTTGCGAAAGAAAGCCGAATCGTCAACAACCAGCACCCGTATTTTTGAACTCAACATCATCGATCCAGTCAGCAGGTTATAAACGAAACGAAAGGATTTTCGTATTACCTATAACGCACAATCAACTCATTAAGATAGATCAAAATCTATGTGCATATTTTTGCATAAGCCCTGGCACATCCAATATTAAAGCAATCTTGCCATCACCCGTAATTGTTGCACCTGCCATACCTTCGACCTCCTGCAATAGAGAACCCAATGGTTTAATTACCACCTCTTCCTGACCAACCAAATAGTCCACTACAAGGCCAATATGCACACCACCGGAAGAGACTACAACCACATGACCACCACCTTCGCCACGTGGCGCATTGGGATCAGTAACCAACCAATCATGTAAATTAAAAAGAGGTAATGCACGATTCCTAACACGGATTGTCAACTGGCCATCAACCATGTTAGTTCGACCACCTTCCATATTAAATATTTCGACAACATTTGATAATGGAAGCGCAAAAGGTTGTGTCCCAAGCACAACCATTAAGGTGGGGAGAATAGCGAGTGTTAAAGGCAATTTAACAATTATGGTACTACCCTTACCCATAACTGAATCAATATCAACAGTGCCATTCATCTGTGCAATACGTGTTTTAACTACATCCATACCCACGCCGCGCCCAGAGACATCTGAAATCTCCGTCTTCGTAGAAAAGCCTGGATGAAAAATCAGGTTAAAACATTCTCTATTATCCAGTCGGGCTGCAGCATCGGCATCCATAATTCCTTTTTCAACCGCTTTTTCACGCAAAACCTCAGGATCCATCCCTTTACCATCATCCGCTATAGAAAGCATGATGTGATCACCTTCTTGGGAAGCCGATAGGCATACTGTGCCTTTACGCGGCTTTCCTGCCGCTTCACGTTCAGCAGGCAATTCAATACCATGATCTACAGCATTACGAACCAGGTGAACCAATGGATCGGCTAGTGCTTCAACAAGATTCTTATCGAGATCGGTATCCTCTCCAATCATTTCCAAATCAATTTCTTTTTTCAGATTGCGCGCTAAATCACGCACCACACGAGGAAAACGCCCAAATACTTTTTTAATTGGCTGCATGCGGGTTTTCATAACCGCTAACTGTAGATCAGATGTAACAACGTCCAAATTACTGACAGCTACCGCTACAGGACCCTCTCCAATATCAGCTTTTAATGTGGCTAATCTGTTACGAACCAATACTAGCTCGCCCACCATATTCATAATGTCATCAAGCCTTGAGGTATCAACACGCACTGTCGTTTCACCCGTAGACACAGGTTTTTTAGGTGGTGCAGCTGAAGATTTGGCGGGTTGTGCGGGGTGTTTTGGGGCAGATGCTGTAGGTTTTTCAGGTGGTGGGGTCGCTAATTTTGCTGGTTTAACTGCTGGCAGCCCTACTTCAGGAGTGGAGGGTGGGGATGGCGCTGCTAGTGGTTCTTCCTTTTTTTCAGCGGAAGCTGGAACACCAGCATGTTTGCCTTTTCCATGCAGTTGATCAAGTAAGCTCTCAAACTCATCTTCTGAAATTTCATCATCAGCAACCTGTAGCTCTTCTGCCTTTTTAGCGTCAACTTCCTGCTGTGCATCAATCTCTACAGCACCGCCAATTGGTTTTCCTTCACCATGCAATTGATCAAGTAGCGCATCAAACTCATCTTCTGAAATTTCATCATTATCTGACTTTGGAGCAGCCGCTGGTACTTCTTGTTTAGCTTCATCAGGAACCCCGCCATGCTTACCTTTACCATGCAACTGATCAAGCAGAGCATCAAACTCATCTTCTGAAATTTCATCGCCACCCGTTTCAACCGCTGGCAAACCTGCTTTAACCTCTGGTTCTGGCTCAGGAGCCACCTCAGCAACAACATGTTTTGCAGCAGGCTCAGCTTGCGGTATGGCAAATATTCTTAATCTTTCTAATAACTCAGGATCTGCACCTTCTGGCTGCTCACCTGCATTTATAGATTCAAACATCCTGTTAACTTCATCCAATACCTGTAAAACGGCATCCATTAGTTCAGGACTAACGGCTATATCACCTTGCCGTAACATATTAAATACATCTTCAGCTCGATGACAGACAGCAACTAATGCATCAAGCCCAAGAAATCCAGCACCACCTTTAATGGTATGAAACCCACGAAAAACGGAATTAAGCAGTTCAAGATCATCCGGCGATTGCTCTAAGTCAAGCAACTCCTCATTCAATCTTTCTTGAATCTCTCCAGCTTCAACTAAAAAGTCCTGTAGGATTTCATCATCAGTATCTAAAGTCATAACTAGAATCCCAGGCTGGATAGCAAATCATCCACATCATCCTGACTATTTAGCATATCTCCCTGCTCAATATTTGGTACAGCAGGTCCCTCCATTGCAAGCTCTTCTTTCTTGGTTTTTTGCACTCTTGTCGTACCAGAGATAGCCACTAAACGCACCAGTTTCTCTTCAACCTCATTAATGAGTGTTATCACGCGGCGGATAATCTGCCCGCTTAAATCCTGATAGCCTTGCGCAAGCAGTACCTCTGATAGATTTTTATTGAGTATTTTTGAATGACCACTGGCCAAAATCAAGAATCCACCAATATCATCACTCAGTGAACGAAAATCAGCCAACTCCATTTTACGACCACGAAAACGACCCCATTCAGCTGCAAGTTTATCTGAAACATGCAACAGCTCTTCTGCAACGGGCATACTATCTTCTACAGCTTTGAGCGTTGTATTGGCAGCAATCTCAGTCATTTCAATAACATACGCTAGACGCTCTGCTGCATCAGGCATCTCATGCTGAACAGCTTGTACCACCTTATCATCCATGGCAAAGCCAATAATGGCTTCATGTAGTTCTCTTGTTAGGCGTCCTACTTCTTGAAATAGATCTTTTTCAACATTCTCAGGAAAAGCCATGATAATACGTGTTGCTTCAGTATCATTACCCGCTTCTAGGGAAGCCACTAAGGCACGAGCTTGAACCAGACGATCGCTCTCAACGATGGTTGTCTCCATCCACATTCCCCTTTACTTAACTTGCAACGCGATCAAAGATTTTACTGATTTTCTCTTTCAGCGTTCCTGCCGTAAAAGGCTTAATTACATAGCCATTCACGCCTGCCTCAGCTGCTTGAATAATTTGCTCTCTTTTGGTTTCTGCAGTAACCATTAGTACAGGAAGGTTTGCAAGTTTAGGGTCAGCTCGCACCGCTTTTAACAGGTCAATTCCTGTCATACCCGGCATATTCCAATCACTAACCAGGAAATCAAAATTACCTGACTGCAACATTGGCAATGCTGTGAGTCCATCGTCAGCCTCGTGCGTATTGGTGAACCCAAGATCCCGCAGCAAGTTTTTAATAATCCGCCGCATCGTGGAGAAATCGTCCACAACCAGAATCTTCATGTTCTTATCCACTATCACCTCCAAACTCAGCAAAAAATACAATCATCACTCTTCCTCGGTGTCTGCTAGCCACTCTTCCAAGCGCGATCGCAAACGCAATGCAGCTTGACTGTGAATTTGGCATACACGAGACTCACTTACACCGAGTACTTGGCCTATCTCTCTTAGATTCAGCTCTTCATCATAATAGAGCGCCATAACTAACTTTTCTCGCTCTGGCAATCCGGCTATCTCTTTGGCCAAAGCATCTTTAAATGCATCCTTTTGCAACCCTTCAAAAGGACCCGCATGTACTCCACCTGCCTGACCACGCATAACATCACCAACAGCTGCCAGCTCATCAAGACTAAAAACACGACAGCCTGAAGCATCCTGGAGTATTGCGTGATACTCTTTCAGAGTCATTCCCAGCTCTTCTGCCACCTCTACATCACGCGCATCACGTCCATGTTCATTTTCAATGGTACGCATAGCTTCTGCTACAACGCGCGCCTTTCGGTGAACCGACCTTGGTGTCCAATCGCTGCGTCTTATCTCATCAAGCATTGCTCCCCTAATACGAATGCCCGCATAGGTTTCAAAACTCGCTCCCTGACTTGGATCATAATTTCGGCTGGCTTCAAGTAGCCCAATCATTCCCGCTTGAATTAAATCATCTGCTTGAACATTGGGGGGCAATCTGTTCATTAAATGATAGGCAATGCGCTTAACAAGTGGCGCATGCTTATGAACCAACTCTTCAAAATTATGTTGCTGCATAGCTGAATACGCTGCCAGACCACTCACCGTTATGTCTCCCCGTTGTAACTTGCATATTGAATCAGCCTCTCAACAAAAAACTGAAGATGCCCATTAGCGCCAGCAGGTACAGGCCAGTTATCGGCCTTCTTTGCTAAATTCTTAAACGCCTGTGAAGCTGGGCTACGTGGAAAGGCCTGTACTACTGCTTTTTGACCTTTCACTGCCTTTCTTAAATTCTCGTCAAATGGGACACTACCCATATAATTAAGCATGACATCAAGATACCGTTCAGTCACTCTATAAAGCTTATTATAGAGGTCTCTCCCCTCTTGTGCGCTACGAACCATGTTTGAAAGAATCCGAAAGCGATTAACACCATACTCTCGGTTCAATAATTTAATTAAAGCATACGCATCTGTAATTGATGCAGGCTCATCGCATACCACTACAACCAGTTCTTGAGCTGCCCTACTGAAGCTGACTACAGTATCAGAAATACCCGCTGCGGTATCCACTACTAACACGTCTATGTCATCACTAATTTCACTAAAGGCATTAATCAATCCAGCATGCTCTGCTGGACTTAATTCAGCCATTTTTTGAACACCTGATGAGGCTGGCACCACACGCACACCTGCTGGACCATCCAAAACAACTTCTTTTAAGCTTCGCTCACCACTTAGCACATGTGACAGATCATATTTTGGGTGCAAGCCCAAAGCAATATCAATATTCGCCAGACCAAGATCTCCATCTAGTATCATAACGCGCCTACCCATTTCTGACATTGAGACAGCCAGATTGATGGATACATTTGTTTTGCCTACCCCGCCTTTACCTCCTGTCACAGCAATCACCCGCACAGGACGAGGTTTTACCATTTGACGGAGACCCGAAGCTTGATCAGCTGTAACATTAGACATGAGCATGGACTCTTGCGCCTCCTAACGCGAGTGCTAAATATCCATCATCTTGAGATTCAGCCATCTCTTGGCTAAGTGCGACAGCACGACTCACGAGTGAGTGTGGTCGTGCAAGCTGCAAATCCTCAGGCACCTTTTGACCATCTGTAGTAAATGCAATCGGCAACTTACTATGAATCACCGCTGACAGAACACCGCCTATCGAGGCCGCTTCATCCATTTTAGTCAATATACAAGCATCTAGTCGCACTGCAGAAAATGCCTTTATCGCCTGTTCCAATGAAATTTGTTGTGTAGTGGCTGGCAGCGCCAAAATACTACGTACAGACTGATTGCCTGCTTTAAGCATAGACAGTTGTTCACTAAGCTGCACGTCTCGTTGGCTCATACCTGCTGTATCAATCAAGATTAAACGCTTATTACAGAATGCATTCAGTGCGCTGTTAAGCTCCTCAACCGTTCCCGCAGAACGTACAGGCACATCCAATATTCGAGCATAAGTATTAAGCTGCTCACGTGCGCCAATGCGAAAGTTATCAGTAGTAATTAATGCTACATTACGGGAACCATATCGAAGACAGAATCGCGCTGCCAATTTAGCAACTGTCGTCGTTTTTCCCACCCCTGTCGGCCCAACAACCGCAATGGCTCCACCCTGCTCTAGAATATCCTCAGCAGCTATAGGCAGCTCACTTGCCAAGCAATGCAGCGCTTTACGCCAAGCTTTATCAATATCATCAATATCATCTAGTTTACTGACAACATCGCGACAAATATCGGGACTTAATCCAATATTCATAAGCCGTCGCAACAACTCTTGGGTGTTAGGTTTATGTTCCCCCATATTGTGCCATGTCAACTCTGATAGCTCATTTTCCATCATGCGTCGCAATGCCTGCATCTCCTGGCGCATTTCAAGCAGCATAGGGTCTTGGCCATGCTCCACAGGAGGTTTTGGTGGTGTTTTTGGCTGCTCTACTGTTTTTTGTTTTATTATTGAAGACAGTGGCTCTGCTTCTGCTCTCTTTTTTGAGAGATCCGCAACAACGGCAGGAGGAGGAGCCACAACAGAAGCTTGGGGAGAGACACTAGGCTGCTCTGACGGGGAAGGCGCATCAACTGCTGCAGCCATGATAGAAGATTCATCATAATCAATAGCAGCAATTAACTCGACACCACCATCAACTGATTTATTCGATAGAATGACGGCATCTGGTCCAAGTGCTTTACGTACCTTTTGGATCGCTTGCCGCATATCCTTCGCAAAAAAACGGTTTATCTTCATTACTTGCGATTCCTCACAAAAAGATAGCTGCTTACCATACTCATGGATTACTCCAACCAACTACCTTTCAATAAATTTATACATCTGCATTAGCTTTGCCTATCGTTGCAACCACCTTAATCTGGCGATTATCTGGAATCTCATTGTATGAGAGCACCTTCATACTCAAGCCGCTCTGTTTAACAAACTGAGACATCCAAGGACGAATGGGGGCCGCTACCAGCAGGATACTCTCATGGCCTGTTGTCTCTTGATGGCTAGCTGTTTCAGCAAGTGCCTGTTGCATTCGCTCAGCTAGTCCAGGCTCAAAACCTGCGGCTCCTTCCGTTGAAGCTTGCAAAGTATTCTGCAAGATTTGTTCCAATCCTGAATCTAATACAGCTACAGGAATTTCTTCATTAGGACCAACAAGTTGCTGCATTATTGAGCGTGACAGGGATACTCGTACTACGGCAGTAAGTGCGTCAGTATCTTGACCTCGTGGCGCATATTCCGCCAATGTTTCGGCAATGGTGCGTATATCTTTAATGGGTATATTTTCAGCCAACAGGTTCTGTAGCACCTTCAAAACCTGCCCTAAAGACAGGGTCTTAGGCACCAGATCCTCAACCAGTTTAGGCGCACTCTGTGCCAATGTATCTAATAACTGCTGTACTTCTTCATGCCCCAATAGTTCATATGCATGATTTTGTAAAATCTCACTCAAGTGCGTGGCAACCACCGTGCTGGCATCAACAACGGTATAGCCTAAGGTTTGTGCATGATCACGCTCTCCCGGATCAATCCAGACCGCATCTAAACCAAAAGTAGGATCTTTACCTGGAATACCTTGCAACGTACCAAATACCTGCCCTGGGTTAATGGCAAGATCACGGTCTGAGTGGATCTCTGCCTCCCCAATTGCAACCCCATGTAGCGAGATGCGATAGGCATTTGGTGAGAGATCAAGATTGTCACGGATATGTACTGGCTGAATAAGAAACCCTAGTTCCTGTGATAGCTTCTTTCGTACACCTTTAATACGACTCATCAGCTGGCCACCTTGATTACGGTCTACCAAAGGGATTAGTCGATACCCCACTTCAAGACCAATAATATCTACCGGCTGTACATCATCCCAACTCAACTCTTTTTGTTGAGGTGCCACCTCCCCCTCTGTTGGTGTTGGAAGCGGCTGTTCTGCCTCTCTCTTTTTGCGCTGTATTATCATCCAGGCACCACCACCCAAAGCTGCTGCCAAACTTAAAAAAGCCACATTTGGCATACCTGGAATAATGCCCATCAGCATTAAGATACCAGCAGTTACTGCCAGTGGTTTAGGATCATCGAACAGCTGAGTTACAACCTGGCCTCCCATATCCTGTGTACCCGCTACACGGGTCACAATAATGGCGGTAGAGGTTGAAAGCAGTAGAGATGGAATCTGTGCAGCCAACCCATCACCAATCGTCAGCAATACATAAAAACGCAATGCTGTTGAAAAATCCAGATCATGCTGAAGCATGCCGACACCTAGCCCGCCCAGCATATTGATAAACAAGATGAGGATACCCGCAACCGCATCACCTCTTACAAATTTACTGGCACCATCCATCGCACCATAAAACGCGGCCTCTTTAGAAACTTCTTCACGCTTTGTTCGTGCTTCATCTTGATCAATCAAGCCCGAGTTTAAGTCCGCATCTATTGCCATCTGTTTACCAGGCATTGCATCCAGCGTAAAACGCGCACTAACTTCTGAGACACGCCCTGCACCCTTGGTAACAACAACAAAGTTAATAATAACCAGAATAAAAAACACCACTAAACCAACAGCATAATTTCCGCCAATAACAAAAGAACCAAAGGCCTCAATCACTTTACCTGCGGCATCGCCACCATTATGCCCTTCCAATAGAACCACACGAGTGGAAGCTACATTCAACGCCAGGCGCAACAACGTGGCAATCAATAACAAACCAGGAAAGACACCGAAATCCAGTGGTCGAAGGGTATAGACAACCACTAAAAGAACTATAAGCGATAGTGCAATATTGAAAGTAAAAAACATATCCAATGCAATGGGCGGCAGTGGCAACACAACCATACCCAGTATCATCATCAGGATGATTGGCGCACCAATCCCACCCCCACCTATCTTTTTTACATACTCAAGTGATGCCGTTACATTCATCTGTTATTCCTAACGAATGAATTACTTTTTTTGTAACTTACTTCAAAGGAAGTAATATTAATCATGTTGAAACTCTTCTGGGACTGAAAAATCACTTGGCTCTTGAGGGATTTCACCACCATCTTGGCGGTAAATTTTAAGTTGAAATACATACGCCAATAATTTTGCCACAGCAAGATAAAGACCCGCAGGAATAGGATGATCCAATTCAGTGCTAAAATAGATTGCACGAGCCAACATAGGCGACTCTATGAGTGGAATATTATTCTCTGTTGCAATCTTTCTAATATTAGCTGCAACCAGCTCCTTACCTTTGGCAACAACCTTGGGAGCAGCCATGCTATCTTGGTCGTACTTTAATGCCACGGCATAATGTGTTGGGTTTGTCACAACCACATCAGCTTTTGGCACTTCACCCATCATTCGGCGTTGTGCCATCTCACGTTGCAGTGATCGAATGCGCCCTTTCACTTCTGGCCGACCTTCCGTGTTTTTCATCTCATCACGTATCTCCTGCTTCGTCATACGCAATTGACGATTATGTTCCCACAGCTGAAACGGCACATCCAATAATGCAATCAAAATAAGCGTTGTAGAGAGAATAATAAAAGAACTACCCACCAGTGATTTAACTTCTGGTAGTGCCGCATTAATGTCCATTTTACTGAGGCCAATAATTTCCGGCATAGATGTCCAAAGTATTGCCCCAGTTACACCCGCAATAAATATAAACTTTAATAATGCCTTAACAAGCTCCATTAAACCCTTTGCTGAAAAAAGCCTTTTCATACCAGAAATAGGATTAAGCTTGCTCAGCTTTGGTGCCATAGCTTCCATACTAAATGCCATTCCACCTAATGATACAGAAGCAAGAACTGCAATAACCATTAAAATCAGGAAGAACGGAGCCAACATCCACAATGCATCCTGAATTGCATTTGATAAGTGGTGTAGCATAGCCATAGGCTCATATAAATCTTCTCTGCTAACAGAAAAGTTATTTGTCATTACACCTCTAAAAGCTTTTTCAAAATAACCACTCATTGATACCAATGTAATCGCACCAGCCAATGTTACAGCCATGGTATTCAGCTCTCTTGAACGCGCAACCTGTCCCTTTTTTCGGGCATCATCTAATTTTTTGCCTGTGGGTTGTTCTGTTTTTTCTTGGCCATCTTTATTTTCAGCCATCATTTACCTCACAATACGCAGATAGCGCATAGTGACTTGAAAACCTTCATTAACCAATTCACCAAAATTATTTAGCAAATCAGGCACAGTCGCCCACATAATCACAAAACCAATCATCATGGTCATAGGAAAACCTACAGCAAATATATTGAGCTGAGGTGCTGCACGCGTAATAATCCCCATACCTAAGTTGGTTACAAGCAATGCAGTAACAACAGGAAGCGCCATTAACAGGCCACCAGAAAAAACCCGCCCACTCCAGGCAACAAAATCCCACAGTGTATTCCTAGATAGACCATCCACCGCTACCGGCATAGTTGCAAAGCTATCAACAACCACTTCAATAAGAATCAGATGTCCATCAAGAACTAGAAAAAAAAGTGTTACTAAAATCAAATAAAACTGTGATACCACTGGCACCTGGACACCATTTTGTGGATCCATCATAGAAGCAAAACCCAACCCCATGCTATACGCCATAACCTGACCAGCAAATACCAAAGATGCGAATACCAGTTGCAAGATAAATCCAATCAGCACACCAATGGCTACCTGCTGAACAGTAATCAGTAGCGCCTCATGACCAAACGTTTCAACCACTGGTACTGGTGGTAAAATAGGCATTACAAGCCAAGTAATAACCAATGCCAAAGCAGCACGCCAGCGTACAGGAACTTGTCGAGAAGAGAAAATTGGGGCCGCAACAAAAACAGAGCCAATGCGCATTAGAGGCCAGAGAAAGCCTGCTAAAAAAGATGCTATTGCTGTTTCAGAAAATATCATTCATTTAGCCAATCTGAAAACGTATATTTCCCTTATCCTATTAATGATGGAATACTCAATATCAGTTGCTCTGTATAGCCTGTTAACACCCTTAACAACCAGGGGCCAGTTGACATTAAAACAAAGACTACAACCATAAGTTTTGGTACAAAGCTTAATGTCATTTCGTTAATTTGAGTAGCGGCCTGGAACATCGCAATCAATAAACCAATGGCTAAAGCAGAAAGCAAAATAGGTGCCGCAAGCAGTGTAATTACTTCAAGAGCCTGCTGACCAATATTAATAACAGTATCTGCATCCATCTCTATGTTCTCAAATAATCGATCAAAGCTACATATCGCAAACAATCAGCAACTACTGCCAACAACCCTTTAGTTATGTATAAAAACTAGATGCTAATGTGCCTAAAACCAACGCCCACCCATCAACCAATACGAAGAGCATAATCTTAAAAGGCAGGGATATAATCAATGGAGAGAGCATCATCATACCCATTGACATCAATACGCTTGCTACAACCAAATCGATAATAAGGAATGGGATAAAAAGTAAGAAGCCAATTTGAAAGGCTGTCTTTAATTCACTGGTAGCAAAAGCCGGCATTAAAAGAGAAAATGGTGTTTGTTCAGGTGATTCTATTTCTTCATAGCCGGCAATATCTGCAAACAGCTTTAAATCATTCTCCCGTGTTTGGGCTAACATAAATTCACGCAACGGCACTTGTGCCTTTTCAAGCGCATTGGTAGTAGAAATTTCTTCATTTAAGTAAGGCTGCAATGCCACTGTATTTATTTCATCGAATACAGGGGCCATTATGAAAAATGTTAAGAACAGCGCCAGCCCTATTAAGATTTGATTGGATGGAGTTTGAGCGGTACCTAATGCCTGACGCAATATCCCTAAAACAATAACAATTCGAGCAAATGACGTCATCATCATGAGAGCGCCTGGCAGCAGGCTTATAGCCGTCATGAAAAGCAGGATTTGTATTGTCAATGAGTAGCTTTGTTCACCACCCGCTGCCGTTGTTACTGTTATTGCTTCTAAGCCAGGTGCTGCCTGACCAATGACTGGAAATAAAAACAGTATAAAGAGCAGCTTCACAACTGTTTCTCCTTTAATACTGTATCCAACTGTTTTTCAAATTCATTATTGCCTTCATTACTTGCTGCCCAATCCTCTTTTGATAGTACATGTAATGTTTGAATGCGCCCTGGTGACACGCCAACCAATAAACGCGTCTCTCCTACTTGCAAAAGTACTGCTCGTTCCCGTGTGCCAAGTGATACACCACCAACAATAGCAACCACTCCCTTCCCGGAATTTGGCAGGCCACCAAAGCGACGCAAAAACCAAGCTAAGCCAATAATAAGCGCAAGTACAAAAACCAGTCCGACAGCGGTATTGGCAAGGTGTCCACTATCAATAGGCAGTGCGGCCAGACGCGCAGGCGCATCAACCTCAGTCTCAGCAGCAATCAGTGAGAATGGTAGTATCAAAAAAAGAACGGCCAGAAGACGATTCATTGCAGCCTCTTAACTCTGTCTGCTGGACTGATCACATCCGTCAATCGTATCCCGAATTTTTCATTTACAACGACCACCTCTCCTTGCGCAATCAAGGTTCCATTAACCAGGACATCCATTGGCTCTCCTGCCAATCTATCCAGTTCTACAACAGAGCCCTGGTTAAGCTGAAGAAGGTTGCGAATATTAATTCTCGTGCGGCCAATTTCCATAGAGATAGTCACTGGCACATCTAGGAGAGATTCTATATTGACATCAACATTACCCGCTGTTTCAGCATCTGATTCCAACTCTTGAAATTGTGCAGATTCAGCAGCTACCGTTTCAGCCTGAGTATCATTTTCATCAGTATCTCCTGACTCTTCAAGTGCAGCAGCCCACTCATCAGCCAATGCTTCATTTGGATCGGAATTTTCATCGTTCATCACTATTCTCCACTACAAGACGTGGCTAACCCTTTATAACTTCTAATGCAGACTTTACTTTTGGCTGTTTCTGCCACTCACTAATCTTTATGGCATAACAACCTTCTGATATGCCTAAGTGCCCTTTAAATATCGGTACGTCTGAAGCAGTAACACTCAACAAATCAGGGATATCCATAGGAATAACATCACCAACTTCAAGACCCGCAAGTTCCCTCACACTAATTTCCGCTTGGCCTAGCACACTTACCAGTTCAACTTCAGATTCAAGAAACTGCTCTTTTAGTGCTAGCTCCCAACGATTGTCACGCTCACCCCTATCACTTTGAATGCCAGCATCCAATAATTCACGAATAGGCTCTAACATCGAATAGGGCATGGTGATATATAGGTCTCCACCACCTGTTTCCAAATCAATATGAAAAGTCGTCACAACCACTACTTCAGTTGGGCTAACAATATTTGCAAACTGGGGGTTAACTTCGGATCCTACATATTCAAATTTTAAATCCATCACCAGCTTCCATGCTTCTTGGAGATCTTTAAACACTAAATTCAGGAGCAATTGAACAACTCGAAGCTCTGTAGGCGTAAATTCACGGCCTTCAATTTTGGTATGAAATCGCCCTGTACCACCAAAAAAGTTATCTACTACACAAAACACTAATTTAGGATCAAGCACGCACAAAGCCTGTCCCCGTAATGGCGGGACTTTTATAATATTCAGGCTAGTGGGAACAAATAAACTATGCACAAACTCAGAAAACTTAAGCATCTGTATACCTGATACAGAAATATCTGCTGTACGGCGTAACATACCAAATAAGCTTGTACGAAAATGACGCGCAAAGCGCTCATTTATCATCTCTAAGGTTGGAAGACGACCACGTACAATACGATCCTGACTGCCAAAATCATAACTTGAAAGGCTGCCACCACCCACATCGTTTTCTGTGTCTACATCACCACTATCAACACCATGCAGTAAGGCATCAATTTCGTCTTGAGAAAGGAGATCGCTCGCACTCATTTTTTTATTGCATTACAAAGCTAGTGAAAAATACGGCATCTACTGTACCTGTACCACCTTGCTCATCTACAATTCGCTGCAGCTCTTCAAGCAGATCTTTTTGTAATTTCTCTTTCCCTTCCTTGCTGACTAGTGAAGATGCCGTTAGAGTTCCAAATAATTTTAAAAAGTGATGTCGAATCATGGGGTCATTGTGCTTTAAAAAATCAACCAACTCTTGATTATGCGTTAATGCCTGAACACCAATTTGAAGCATCTTGGCTTTACGCTTGTTACTATCAGGTGACAAATTCACAACAAATACCGGCTTGAAATTCTGGTAAACAGCAGGACCTTTCTCCTCTTCTGCTTCCTCTTCTACTTCACCATCCTTAGCTACCTCTTCCGTTTTATCTTCATCAGAAGGCACAAATAGAAAGTAAGCAACACCCACACCAATACCAATCAGCAATAGCCCAGCAAATACAATAATAACTATTTTCTTCCAGGGTGCTGATGCTTTCTCAACCCCAAGATCCAGTTCATCATCAAGTGATTCGTCATTCATTACATGTGCACCTTTTAATATTTACATTTAGGAAAGCAATAATCATGCCTTTATATAAAAGTGCATAATTATGCATAAAATTCATACTATTAGGGCATTTCAAGGAAGCAGCGCCAGAGTATTGACCCAAAAATACAACCTTCATGGCAAAAAACCGACACCACAACTGAATAACCACTCCCTTCCGCGTATCTATACTATAGATGCAAAAAGTGCTGGAAATGACTGCGGATAGGGAATATGAAAAAGAATTTGATTAAATTCTTTTAATTTAGTGCTGATCAATTAAGGGCGCAATTGGATCCATGCAATAAATATGATACAGCTAAGGTGTTTTGCTAATTTGCCTCATTCACTCGTAATGCGCCGTTGAGCTGATACCGCATTATCGTATGTACTATTTAACAAAACCCGCAAACCAGTATGCAGATTGCTATTTAAATCATTAAACATCACACCCGCTTGCCCTGGTGCACTATGCATCACCATAGCATCTATACTACATGCCTTATGCTTGCCATTTTCATGTAGATAAAAAGAAGTTTTAACCAGTGCATTAATCGGCAATTCAACACAACCTGTTTCAATAAGCATTCCACCAAGACTAATATTCACGGTTTGCCCTTGAACCAACCCTAAAGCCTGATATGTTACAACAACATCCAACATAACTGGCTTACGTGATGCACAACGATGTTCCATTTTGTCTCTCCTGACCTAAGAGCCACTAAGATCTCTCAATACTTACAATCTCAAATATTGTTTTTATTCTTAGTCCATGGTTTTCCTACCTAAGGATCTTTACATTTTAGTCAATTTTTAAAATTTTGCCCTTAATTTAGGCACAAAAATCGTTAAGCCTCCTAAATTCACACCAGAATTCAGGTAGAATCCTTACCCATGAATAAACAAAACACTATCGATATTACGCAGGTTGTTGCTCCTGGGTTTTTTCGTCGTTTCGCTGCGATGTGTTATGACAGCTTATTGCTTTTAGCGCTTATCATGGTCACAACATCTCTTATTATTATTCCCCTTGGGCTAGAGGCTGGCGACACATCAGTAGGTCGCAACCCACTGTTTCAAATCACTGTTTTTGGCTTAATTCCGCCTTTTTTTTTCTCATGGTTCTGGGCCAAAGGGGGACAAACACTTGGCATGCGAGCTTGGCGACTACAAGCCATTCGCGATGATGGAAAGCCACTGACATGGCGTGATGCTTTACTTCGGTATTTTGCGGCCCTACTCTCTTGGGCTGCTGCAGGTGTGGGGTTTCTATGGATTCTGGTTGATCATGACAAACTTGCTTGGCATGACCGGCTCTCAAAAACACGCTTAGTACTAACAGCAAAACGAGTAAAAAAATCCAGCTAATTTACCCTTGAGCTCAACAATAGCGCGGCAGCAAGCAACAGTAGCCCTGGGAACGACGCAGCAAACAAGGCGTTCAGGTCATACACAACAGCCATGTATGAGAAGGCTTTACTCATCAAGAAAAACCCACTACCGACCATCGCTCCCATAAAAATACGCTGTCCAATTCCAGAGCTGCGCAATTGTCCAAAGACAAAGGGTAATGACAGATAAAGCATTACTAACGTCACCAATGGGGTAACCATCTTGCCCCAGAAGGCGACCTCATAGGTTTTGGCATCCTGACCATTGATGTGTAAAAAACGAATATATTTATAAAGCCCCCAAGCTGGCAGGATATGCGGGTTAAGTGAAACCACATTCAACAGCCCAGGATCTAACATTGAATCCCACTTTGCACGGTCTATTGTGCGGCTCTGCACTCCATCATCAGTAAACTGACTCTGTTTAATATCCTGTAAAAGCCATTGATTATTCTCATATTTTGCCGTCATAGCATGGGTTGAAAACTTCAACTGCTTCTCTTCATCATATTCATAGATATAGATATCTTCGAGTCGCGATCCTGGCAGAATGTTTCGAATGTTAATATAGGCATTGCCATCTCTCGCCCAAAAACCATACTTGGTTTTTAGTGTGACCTGCTTAGCCAATGCCTGTGAACGCATCGTCTGGGCATACGCCTCTGTTTCAGGGGCAACAACCTCTCCAAAAAACAGTGCAACTATCAACATCAATGCCCCCGCCTGCATCACTGATAGGACAATACGTGTATATGAGATTCCTGCTGCCCGCATCGCAATGAGTTCAGAACTGTTAGCCATCCCCCCCAATCCAATCAATCCTCCCAGCAAAGCCGCCATAGGAGAGACCTCATAGGCAAAACGAGGCAACGTCAACAATACAAACAGAAAGGCATCTCCAGTCTGATACCGCCCCTCACCCACATCGCTCAGTTCATCCATTAAGGTAAGAAAACCGAGAAGCGTCAGTAACACCATCATGACAACCACTGTGCCCATGATGACAGCCCGCCCAATATAGAGATCCAAAATCCTCATGCTGTGCGCCTCGTCAACCACCACCGCTTTAAAGCCCAGGCCCACATAGAATCTCTCAACACTAGTGGAAGAACCAAACTCAGCATCAGAATATGCACCCACCAACGCCCCATCCATTCTGGGGTAATACCATCCATCATCCATGACCCTGAAACACCCAGCAGATTAAAAAAGGTAAAGTAGACAAGAAAAGCGATGAACAGCCGCCCGTAAATACCCTGACGGGGAGATGAACGACTTAACGGCACACTCACCAGCGTAAAGACAATAACAGCCAGCGGGAATGCCAGGCGATATTGGAATTCAGCCCTGTCCTTAATATTATCCGAGTTCATTAAATCCATCGAAGGCAAAGACTTGCGCCTAAAGCTTGCTGCAGTGGAGTCTTCATCAACAATCCGCACAGCATATTTTTCAAACTCACTGACCGAATAGTCAGCCTGACCAACAACACCCTGGTAGCGATAACCGCGCTTCAGCACAATATAATGATCTCCGGTCTTTTCATCATCGTACTGATATCCCTCTTCTGCCGTAATCAATCCAACCTTTCCATGCTGACGATTCTGTACAAAAACATTACGCATACGATTATCCAGCAACATCTCCTCAACATAAAATACCAAGTCACCTCTGCTGAACTCAGTAAATCTACCTACTGCCATATTAGTGACGTTAGCCGCAGACTTCTGCGCATGCCTAATCTCCTCAATAGATTGATTAGCCCAAGGCAATACTGCCAGCGTAAGCCATGCAACAAACCCCGCCAGTGGCAACATTGAGTAGAGAAAAGCACGATAAATACGCGTCGCACTGAGCCCACAAGATGACATCGCTGTCATTTCATTATCTCTATACATTCGACCCAGGGTATAAAGAATGGCAAAAAAATAGGCGGCTGGTAGTAAAATTCCAATAACACGCAGGACTTCCAGCCCCAACAGCTCCATAATAACGCCACTGGTCAGAGTACCCATGGCAACACGCGCAAGATTGGTAATGAAGGCATGTCCTACCAAAATCAATAACAGCACAGTTAATATAGTGAATACCCCCTTCAGGGTTTCACTCAACAGATAACGATCAATAATTGAAAACATAAAAAATGGGCAGTTGATTCTTGTAGATTTCCTGGTTTGAAGGCATCCTAACGAAAAACTCACGATGTGAGAACAGAATTCAACCTAAAGCCACCAAGCAGCCATACTTACTGGCTTTAGCATCAACAAAATTAAGGAGTTCAAATGAACTACAGCGCCAAAGCGGGTGACCCATCCAAACAACGCACCCCTTGCCTGGTACTAGGCATATTTTCCAAACGCAAGCTTTCAGATGCTGCGAAAACCGTAGACATAGCAAGTAAAGGCTTTCTCACCAGCATCCTTAAAAAAGGGGATATGGATGGTGAATCAGGCCAGGCACTCATGCTGTACGACCTACCTGGGACACTTTGTGAGCGGGTGCTACTGATTGGTTGTGGCACGCAGAAAGAGTACAACCGAGCCAAGCACAAAGAAGCCGTGAGCAAAGCCACTTCAGAGCTGACCAGCGGACATACTATAGAAGCCATCTTCTGCCTGCCCACATTGGAATCCACAGAGACTGATCTCTACACCCAGCTACGGGATGCTGTCATCAAGAGCACCGAGCAGAGCTACCGTTTTGATCAGTGTAAAAGCGACCCCAAAGCCCCCAAACGTCCGTTAAAAAAGCTAACTCTGCTGGTTACTGATGGTAAAAATCTAAAAACAGCACAAAAAGCCATCACACACGGGCAAGCCATGGCCAGCGGCATCAGTCTAGCCAAAGACCTCGGCAACCTGCCTGGGAATATCTGCACTCCCAGCTACCTGGCTGACCAGGCACGCAAACTGGGTCGTAAATCACCCAAGCTAAAGGTCGAAATTCTGGAAGAGAAGCAGATGGAAGCCCTAAAAATGGGATCACTGCTATCCGTGTCACGCGGTAGTCGGCAACCTGCCAAATTGATCATTATGGAATACTGCGGTGGCCCTGCAAAAAGCAAGCCTGTTGTATTGGTAGGCAAGGGTCTCACCTTTGACGCTGGCGGCATCTCCATCAAACCACACCCAGGCATGGATGAGATGAAATACGACATGTGCGGCGGTGCCAGCGTTATCGGCACCCTATCCGCCTGTGTAGATCTTGAGCTACCCATCAATGTTGTCGGCATTGTACCCGCTTCTGAAAACCTGCCTGATGGTGATGCCAACAAACCAGGTGACATTGTCACCAGCATGTCAGGCCAAACCATTGAGATACTGAATACCGATGCTGAAGGCCGACTGATACTCTGTGATGCACTCACATACTCTGAACGATTTAATCCTGCCATTGTAATCGATGTGGCCACCCTCACCGGTGCCTGCGTTGTTGCACTGGGCAGTCATGCTATAGGGCTACTGAGCAACGACGATACACTGGCAGATGAGATATTACAGGCTGGCATTAGTGGCGATGATAAAGCTTGGCGGTTACCACTTTGGGATGAGTATCAAAAACAGCTGGACAGCAATTTTGCAGATATGGCCAATATTGGTGGCAAAGGCGGTGGCACCATCACCGCAGCATGTTTTCTCTCACGCTTCACCAAAAAACAGAAGTGGGCGCATCTTGATATCGCAGGTTCTGCCTGGAATTCAGGAGCCAAAAAAGGCTCCACTGGTCGGCCTGTCTCCCTGCTTATCCAGCTTCTGCTCAAGCGCAGCAAGCAGATAAATTAATAATGACAAAGATCAGTTTCTACATACTGCCTGATGGCGCACGCAGCAACCGTTTCACCCTGGCCTGCCGCCTTGCTGATAAAGCCTATCAGCAGGGCCATCGGGTATTTGTACACACCAGCTCAATGGATGAAGCACGACACATGGATCGTCTGTTATGGACTTTTCGTGATGGCAGTTTTATCCCACACGGCCTGCTTGGAAAAGCAGATCCAACACACACGCCCGTATTGATTGGTCACGGTGAAGATGCCAAAGATGAGCATGACATCCTGATCAATCTCAGCTCACAAACCCCTGAATTCTTCAGCCGCTTTGAACGCGTGGCAGAACCTATTGATCAGGATGCAGAGATACGCAAAGCCGGGCGCACCCGTTACCGCTTCTATAAGGATCGTGGATACCCATTAGAGACACACAACATCAATGACTGACCAAAACAACGAATCCATAAATACCTCAGTATTACACAATGACGTAGATTCAAATGGCATTCCCATCTTAAATGATGTTGTGGAAGAGAGAGACGAAACAAAACCACGACCAATAGACGCTGAATGCACGGCAACCACTCCAAATACCCCTGACTCAACAGCTACCCATCCCACAGAAATTGATAGCTTCAAAGAAACACTAAGGCAAGAACTTAGCAATGAATTAAATGATCTAATTCAAGCTGCTCTTTTAAACACAGCCAAAGAGATTTCGTCCCAAGTGGAAAACATCATAGAAAGAAAGCTCTCTAATACACTACAAAAACAGATGGGGGATATGCTTAAAACAGCCTTGGAAGAGCAATTTAAAAACAACAAATCTATATAAACTAAGAGGCTATTGATAAAGGGGATAAATACGATTCAATTCCGTAGGTTTATTTTCTGCATAAACAAAATCACCTGCTTATAACACGTCAACTAGATCTTAGTTATCTTTTAATTCCAGTAGCACTTAGTTCTTAATGTATTCCCTACAAGCCTCATCCAACATCACAGATGTAAAAAAACATAGCGCTATTTCCAACGCTGTCGCAGCTGCTCTCGATTCAATGCAAGCCATTGCATAGAGATAATGCCCGTGGTTGAGTTAATACGTCCGTTGTAAATTTCAGCCATAGCATCAACAAACGCCATCTTCTCTACTCGAATATCCTCACCCTCCTCATGAACGCCATGAATGCCCGCTGCTTGAATAGCATCTACTCTGGCACAGTAAAGATAATTCCGCTCACCCGATGTTCCAGGGGTTACCAAAAACTCGCAAATTGGCAATAGCTCCAACACCTCACACCCAGCCTCTTCCATCGACTCTCTTCGTGCCACATCTTCTGGAGCTTCACCTGTTTCAACATGCCCACCAATAATCTCTAACAGCCAAGGATGGTTATCAGATTCCAATGCGCCAATGCGAAACTGCTCAATCAGCACCACCTGATCTTGCTGAGGGTCATACAACAATACTGACGATGCTCGCAGAGGTTCAACCCGCTCACGCACCAGTTCTTGACTCCAGCCTCCGGCAAACAGACGATGGCGCAAACGATAACTGTTTACCTTTAAAAAACCGGCATAGAGCTGCGTGTTTTTAAGAATCTCATATTCATATTTCATAGGATTGGTTTCCAATAAAAAAGGGCGCAGTCATCTGGAGAAAAATAAATCACTCCAAACAACTACGCCCTTAACTATAGGCAAATCTACTAAAGAATTAGCTATCTAGTGACTGATAATAATCACTCAAAATCTTCGCTACTTCAGGACGCGAGAACTCCGCTGGTGGTGCAATGCCCTGCCCCAGCATCTCACGCACTTTGGTGCCGGAGAGGAGTACAAAATCCTCCTTGGAGTGATCCGGCGCATCACGCATCATCACCACCCTGTTCAGCTTTTTGGAATAGGCTGTGTGATCTGCTTTGAAGATTTCAATCTCCAACGCACCCTCTGGCACCTGCTCATCAAAGATGGTCTGTGCGTCAAAAGCACCATAATAATCACCAACGCCAGCATGATCACGACCAACAATCAGGTGTGAAGCCCCCATGTTTTGGCGAAACAGCGCATGCAGTACAGCCTCACGCGGGCCAGCATAGAGCATGTCAAAGCCATAACCGGTAATCATGACGGTATTGGCTGGAAAGTAGAGTTCTGCCATTTTACGGATGGAGGCATCCCGAACTGGCGCAGGAATGTCGCCCTGTTTCAGTTTGCCCAGTAGCATGTGGATCACAACACCATCGGCATTCAATGCTTCAAGTGCCATCTTGCAGAGTTCTTCATGGGCGCGATGCATTGGGTTACGGGTTTGAAAGGCAACGACCTTTTCCCAGCCATGCTCCTTAATTTCATTACGGATCTCAACCGCTGTGCGGAAGGTGTCAGGGAAGTCAGTTTGAAAATAGCTGAAGTTCAGTACCTGAATAGCGCCAGAGATTGCAAAACGACCCTGGCTATTAAAAGCGGCCACACCAGGATGGTTACTGTCTGTAGTACCAAAGACCTGGCTGGTCATGGTCTGCATCTGCTCATCTGTG
Organism: Gammaproteobacteria bacterium; assembly: GCA_021773975.1. Lineage (GTDB taxonomy): Bacteria > Pseudomonadota > Gammaproteobacteria > Chromatiales > Chromatiaceae > WFXD01. Next base: position 28,572 of record JAJFJN010000087.1, read on the forward strand.
ATCTCTTCAATCGCTTCGATATCCTGAATAGCCAATACAGGATTGCCTTCGACATTAGGATCGCGCAGTGCAATGCGTGAAGCACCACTGATGGTGATGATCTCCTCAACCAGATTAAGCACGGGCACTGGAAAAAAAAGCCCTGCTGTGGTCTGCATATTTTCAGCACACCCCACGGCATCAGCGGCATTCATATAACCTGTTAGGGGGTTAAAGTAGCCAGCACCCATCATAACGGCATTTGCTGCAGCAGCTGATGAAACAGTAATAGAAGGCAGACCTTCCGCCTCTTGCATCAGTGCATGATGCTTCTCAACATCGTAAACAAATAGCGGGTTCAGCGTGCTTGAACCATGGGGTTTGATCATGTGTATCTCCTGAAAATGGGCTATATGCGCCACACTGTAGAGAAGGTCTACATTGTGACGCCTGGAAAATCAGCGGCATTATCCCACAAACCAGAGGGGTAAGGTGATATTAAGAACTTATAGTTATATAAGAAAAAGGAAGACCTGCAGATTTAGAGTACTAATAATCAACTTTCCCCCGCAAATTTTTTAGCTGTCCTTTTTTGGTTTTACTATCCATACGCTTTTTCTGAGATGAACGAGAGGGTTTAGTGGGTCGCCGCTTTTTTTGAACTACAGCCACACTTTTAATCAATGACAATAACCGGGCCAGCGCATCTTCCCTATTCTTCTCCTGGCTCCTGTACTCCTGCGCCTTAATGACAACGACCCCATCCTTGGTGATTCGCTGATCACTCAGCATTAATAGCCGCTCTTTATAGAAATCAGGCAGTGATGAGGCATTGATATCAAAGCGCAGATGCACCGCTGTAGAGACCTTGTTTACATTCTGTCCCCCAGCCCCCTGTGCCCTTATTGCACTAATTTCAATCTCACTGCTTGGAATAGTGACCTGATTTGATACCTTTAACATTTGACCCTTTCTCAATCATAATTGAGCTTCTATTTAACACAGAGTAGCTGAGTATCTCATGCATACACTCATTATTGGTTTTGGGGACATAGGTCACCGCGTTGCAAATCTTGAATTGGCACTTAGCCACTCTGTAACCGCACTCATCAGAGACAAAAGCAAAATCAACGCCGCCAGGGAGTTTGGTGTAGAGACATTGTCAGCTGATTTGGATAAGCCAGAGACCCTGGCACAACAACCATTGGAAGGCAGCAGAATCTATTATTTTGCCCCACCTCCCTCAACAGGTACGCATGATAGCCGAATGGCTAACTGGCTGGATAGCATAGGCACATCTAAACCTGCTGTCATCATCTACATCAGCACAACCGGGGTTTATGGCCATTGTCATGGCGAATGGGTTGATGAACAACGTATTCCCAATCCCACAGCAGACAGGGCAAAACGGCGTTTAAATGCCGAGATACAACTCTCCGAATGGGGAGTGCAACATGCCATTCCAGTCATCCGGTTACGCGTACCCGGCATCTACCATCCAGACAGACTACCCATGACATCCCTCCAGCAAGGCAAGCCCATTTTACAGTCCAGTGATGCGCCCTACAGCAACCGTATCCATGCTGATGATCTTGCACAGATATCTCTCGCGGCTGCCGACCATGGTAAAGCGGGTGGAATATATAACGTTGCAGACAATGACAGCTGCACGATGAGTGAATATTTTATAAAGATCGCAGATGCCTTTAACTTACCAAGACCACAAGAGGTCAGCTGGGAAGAGGCAAAGCAACAGCTCAGCCCTGGCATGCTCTCATACCTCAAAGAGTCACGCCGGATAGATAACAGAAAAATGCTGAATGAGCTGAATGTGAAACTTCAATACCCAACACTGGATGATGGATTAAGCGATATCAGTTCAATTTAGAAAACAACTTCGCCCACTCACTGTACCCCTCATTTTTCAGTTGATCCTTTGCTATAAAGCGCAACGATGCTGAGTTGATACAGTAACGTAGCCCAGTTGGCTGTGGACCATCATCAAAGAGGTGTCCAAGATGCGAATCTCCAATTCGACTTCGAGCCTCTATTCGACGACTGAACAGTTTATTGTCCACACGTTCCACAATATTTTCAGCAATGAGCGGACGACTAAAGCTGGGCCAACCTGTACCAGAGTCATATTTATCTTCAGATGAAAAGAGCGGCTCACCGCTTACAATATCCACATAAATCCCTTCCCGCTTTTCATTCCAGTAGGCATTATTGAATGGAGGCTCAGTGCCCTCTTTCTGAGTGACCCTATATTGCAATGACGTGAGCTTATTGCGCAGTTCAGCTTCGCTTGGCTTGCTATAGCTATTGTCGCTATCTTCTGTTTTTGAGGTTTTCATGTGTCGATCCTTACCCCAGGTTTTATCCAGAAACTGATCCCGCCCTGAGTTATAGCGATAGAATTTGTAACGTAACGGGTTCTTTTTGTAATAATCCTGGTGGTACTCTTCTGCAACCCAGAATTTTGTAACCGGATACAATTCTGTCACTAGAGGTTTATCGAATCGTCCTGAGCTATTCAGCGCTGCACGCGATTTTTCTGCTGCTGCCCTCTGTGGCTCATTGTGATAGAAAATAGCCGGGCGGTATTGTTGTCCGCGATCAACAAACTGCCCATCATTATCAGTTGGGTTGATCTGCTGCCAAAAGGCATCCAACAGCTTTTTATAGGTTATAACTTTTGGATCATAGTAAACCTGCACAGCTTCAATATGCCCTGTTTTGCCTGCTGATACCTGTTTATAAGTGGGATTATTCACCCGACCACCAACATAGCCTGAGACAGCTTCCTTTACGCCTGAAAGCTTTTCAAGATCTGCTTCTACACACCAGAAACAACCACCAGCAAAGGTTGCCATCTCCAAATTAATATTCGTTGTTGTCGTTTGCTTTTCATCCGCAATATCAGATTGCGCATAACCTATCAGGAACAGCGGGAGAGTAAGTAACCCAAATAGTGCTATTGATTTCATCTCTATATCCTCTAATGCTTCATAAACAAAGTACTAGTGATAAGAATGGATGAAATTACTCAATAAGCCGTCACGAAAAGATCACGTTTTTGTCACATTGATTGTTTGGTGGCCAAGGGTAGCCAACAGAAGTATATTCCACCAAACTTGTTGCTGAGCAAATCAACTGTTTGATGAAACGGCCGACTGTATTTATATATCGCTACGCCACACAGGCAGTGTGAAACAAAAGATACTGCCTTCGCACCGCTGGTTTTCAGCGCTAATTGTTCCACCTTGCAGTTCTACTATACGCTTGGCAATTGCAAGCCCCAACCCGGCATGCCCTTCGCCATTACCTTGGTTTTTCGCGCGGTAGAACGATTCAAACAGGTGAGGCAGATCGGCTGCACTGATACCACTACCACTATCGATAACACGGATTGATACACTCTCTTGATTTTGCTCTAACGTCAGCATGACGCTACCCCCTGTTGGGGTATGCCGCAGAGCATTTTCAATCAGGTTTTCCAGCACTCGTTCAGTCAGTGCAATATCAGCCCAAACAAAGGAGACCCCTTCGGCCGGCTCCATTTCCAGATGAATTTGCGCCTGTTGCGCTCGGAGCTGGAATTTTTGCACCACATCCTGGGTCAGCTCTGCTGGGGCAAAAGGTTCACACGCAGGCTTGGTCTCCTGGGCATCCAGTTTTGCCAGCTCAAACAGCTCAGCTACACGACGGGTGAGACGTTCGCTTTGGCGCAGGGCTATAGCCAGATAATCACTCCGCTCTTCTGCACTCAACTCATGTTCCTTGAGTTTGAGTGACTCCAGATAACCTCGCAATGCAGCCAGTGGTGTACGTAAATCATGCGAAACTTGGGCGACCATCTCCCGGCGCAGACTATCCTGCTGTTTGAGCTGTTCCAATTGGGCGGTTATTCGTCCAGCCATCTGGTCAAAGGTATCCGCCAGTCGATCCACTTCATCACCTTTACCTCCCTGGCGGGCAGGCACCGTGGTATGGGCGGTAAAATTGCTCGTCTGAAATTGCTCTATATGGGTGGTTAGTCTGTGCAGTCGCCGGGTGAGAATGAAAAAGAGCGCAAGACCGGCTATCAGGGCAATGCCCAGACTGCCCAGTACCGCCCAGCCACTAAGGCGCAGAAAATGACTCTCTTCAATCATGCGATCTACCGAGTCAAACTCCTCGCCGCGCAGTACCACATAGAGATAGCCCTCAGGGTTCTGGGCTGTGGGCACTGGCGTGACGGAGAAGGCCTTGCGTCGATCATGACTGCGGGGATCATCGCCCAGTAGCGGATAATCTCCTCTGCCACTGAGAAAGGTAAGGATCGGTTCCAGCGCAACATGATTGCGTTTCACCTTGCCAGGATCAGCTGAGTAGGCAAGAATCAGCCCCTGCATATCCAACAGGTAGATCTCGATACTGGGGTTGATCACCATGTATTGATGAAAGGTCTCTTTCAGCGCCTCCTGATCGATCCGCCCCTCTGCCACCAAATTACGATCCATCACCAGATTCTGCGCCAGATCACGATTAAATTGCTGATTCACCTGCTGCAGATAGCTGCGTGTGGCTGAGGTGCTGAGCAGCGCATAAAGCAGCCCTACGGAGATCAGCAGTACAACCAGCACCAGTGCAAGTTTGGCGTAGAGGGTGCGCAACATGATTCAGTCCCGACCCTCGGTAAACTTATAGCCTACGCCCCATACAGTAAGGATATAGTGCGGCTTGGCGGGATCCTGTTCTATCTTGGCACGCAAGCGATTGATATGTGAGTTGACGGTGTGTTCGTAGCCCTCATGGTGATAATCCCAGACCTGCTCCAACAGTTGCAGTCGGCTATAGACCCGGCCGGGATGAGACGCAAAATGGGCCAACAGGTCAAACTCCTTGGCGGTCAATGCGATCTCTTTACCACTGATGTTGACCCGGCGCTTCTCCAGATCAATACTGAGTTCACCGCAATGTAGAGGCTTGCTTTGCTGTAATGGTATTTCTGACTTTTGCTCCAGAGCCTCTACCCGGCGAAACAGCGCTTTGATACGAGCCTGTAGCTCGGGAATACTGAAAGGCTTGGTAAGGTAGTCATCAGCCCCTATCTCCAATCCTAATACACGATCCAGCTCACTGGCCTTAGCGGTCAGCATCAGAATGGGCACATACTCACTGCCTGCACGTAGCTTTTGGCAGACAGCCAAGCCATCCATGCCGGGCAGCATGAGATCCAGGACAACCAGGTCATAACTGTTCTGTTGGTACTGTTGCAACCCCGTCTCACCATCAGAGGCGATCTCTGCTTCGCACTGAATGTCACGCAGGTGCATCTGCACCAGTCGAGCGATATCCGGGTTATCTTCAATGATCAGGACTTTGCGCATCATCTCACCGTGGGTAGCGAAAGTGACTCCAGCTTAATGGATAAAGCAGAGGCAAAGCCACCCTCAGTACTAAAGAGGGTGGCCTGTTTATCCTACATACCTTTTTCAATCATGGGTTTCTTGCTCATTCCCTGACTGGATTCCATGGAGGGGTTTTCCATCATCTCATCCTTCGTGCCCTCTTTGGATTCCATCTCAGCTTTTTTCATCCCCTTTTGCATAGTCTCTTCCTGCATCTCCATTGCACCATTGGCAGGTGCCATCTTCTGCTGCATGGTACCGGACGGCATATCTTCAGCATTAACAGCACTGACACCAAACATACCCATCATAAGTGCGGAGAGTAGCATTCGCAGTGTGTATTTAGTCATTAATCTATCCTCTATTTAATGGTGACAACAAGCCGTGCAACAGGATTTGCCCAGTGGTGAACCCGGCCATCCAGATCACTGATACCACCGACAGGGTCTGTATCACCCAAAACACCACGATGGATATGGACGGTTGCATTGTGATCAACACCCGCTGCACCTGTGGCACCGCTACCGCCAATACCACCAGGATCAGCAGGAATCCCTGCCACACCTGGAGCGCCACCGCCGTTGATGATCTCATCATTGGCTTCGGTGCCCGCATCATAACCTTTCAGATAAAAGGTATAGGTGCCACGTTTTTTGGGGAGTTTCAGGGCATCCAGGCCAACAAAACCATCATTGGTTGGTAGCAACATACCGGTGATAGAGAGGTAGGTTTTATGATGATGCTCTAGTTCCAGATCAGCCGATACAGTTGCTCCCGGTGCCAATAGCCCAGCAGCAGGATTGGCTACATATATCCCACCGTGTGATTCCACCTCTAGTATCAGACCGGAGATATCGCCACCTTCAGCCATGGCCTGTAGACTGGCCGAAGCTGAAGTGCCCACTTCAAAGAGATCTACATCCTGACTATGAGCAGCCACCAGCAGTGGTGTGAAATAGATGCCATTGGTCAGATTGGTAATCTCTACATTTACATCACGGGCAAACGCCGGTGCATTAAGAATTAGGCCACTTGATAGAAGCGCCATTGCGATTGTTTTGTTCATCTCACTCTCCTCGTTCCATTTTTTAATCATCAGTGGAACCACATGTCCCACAATGGTTATTTAAGAGCGAAGAGTTCTCAGGAACGTCACGGAGATATCACAAAACCTTAACACTTGATTCGATTCACCTACCTATTGATGGCGAGGCCATGCTCACCAATAAAAACCAATGTTTTATAGCGTTATTGTGATAACCATTGATATGCAAGAGATGAAGTTACTAAAAACAGACGGGGCGATATGGATGCAAACCTTAAAAGCCAACTTCCAATAAGGTCAGCTCATTGGGTAATATTAGATGGTGGTATATGGACTACTACCCGTTAGAGATTTAGCCTGGATATCTCTTTAACACATAGCAGCCAATCACCTCAAAAGCAGTTGCTCAGCAATGCTCTACATTAATAGGTAACGACTATTATAAATAATCTAACCATCATCAATATCAGTCTTTATCCAGGAATGTTAGGGATCTTAGTTGTCTCACCTTTGTGATTTCTTAAGGTGTACTCTTTTTCATTTTTATCGACTATATAATAATCCGGCATTAATGGAATCTTGCCAATATTTGTAGCCAACACGTACATTGGTTGTGCTAAGCCAGTAGTATGGCCACGCAGTGCGTCACGAATTAATTCAGCGCCTTTTTCTACTGAAGTACGGAAATGATCAATTCCTGGGGCTGCTTCACAATAGAAAACATAGTAGGGTCGGATGCGAATACGTAGTAATTTCAGATGCAGTTCTTTGAAGGTCTCCACATCGTCATTGATGCCTTTCATCAATACCGCCTGATTCCCCACGTTTATTCCACAGCTCATTAGTTCATAAACCGCTTTTGCCGTTTTTTCAGTAATCTCTTTCGGGTGATTGCACTGCGTATTGAGCCAGACAGGAACTCTGTGGAAGCCGCCTATGGCTTTTTTTAACCCTTCAGTAATACGCTGCGGTAGAACGATAGGCAGTCGGGAACCAATACGAATCATTTCAACATGTGGTATCTCACGAAGCTTACCAATCAGGTATTCCAGTTTTTCATCCGATAAAAGCAACGGGTCACCACCTGTAACCAGTACATCACGAATCTCCGTGTGTTCGGTAATCCAAGTCAGCCCTTCATCAAGGTCAAAGCGCAGCTGTAGCTCCTGATCGATAACCAACTCCTTGCGGAAGCAGTGCCGACAATAAACAGCACACGTTTCTATAACGGTAAAAGCAATACGATCATGATACTGACGGGCAATGCAGTCTGGACGAACCTCTTCGGTCGCTCTATTCTCTTTCCAGACCAGGTAGTCTGTCATTCCGAACTGATTAACCTGCTCCTTCATGGATGGAATCATCTGCATTCGGATTGGACAATTTGGATCATCCTTATCCATTAACGATGCAAAATAGGGTGATATCCCCCATCTAGTATCCAAAGTCTCAATAGCTTCTCTTTCTGAAGCAGACACATTGATAAATTTTTCAAGTTTTTCAAGTGTATTTACTTGATTCTGCATCTGCTCTACCCATTCTTCTGCCATTTTGTTCCTCAATAGTGTTTTTGCAATTACTTGTTTTGTTTAGTGTACTAAATATTAGTGCAGTAAGTATATTGATTCAAGCATGGCTTTGCTACAGCAAAAATGGCATCTTAGATGCTAAATGTTACTGTTTAACTAAAATAATGACCATGAGAGGTCGCATTCTTGATGGAAACCCACGATAAGGTTCTGGTTGCGTTGCGCAAGATTATCCGAGCTATTGATTTGCACTCTAAGAAATTAGAGCGTGAATCAGGTTTAACAGGCCCACAATTGTTAGTAATGAAAGCAATTGTGCAAGTTAATTCTGTTACAGCAGGTCAGATTGCGCGTGAGGTAAATTTGAGCCAGGCTACGGTGACCTCAATCCTTGACCGACTGGAGAGGAAGGTCTATCTGCGACGCGAGAGGAGCAACGAAGATAAGCGTAAGGTGTTTATCCATTTAACGGAGGCTGGCAAACAGGTGCTTGAACAGGCACCCACCCTGATGCAGGAAAGCTTCATTCTTGGCTTTGCCCGTCTAGAGGAGTGGGAACAGAGCCTCATTCTGTCATCACTACAACGCGTGGCAAATATGATGCAGGCTGGTGATCTGGATGCAGCCCCACTATTGGATAGCAGTGATGAGCAGGTAGTAAAAGAAGTCTAAGCTACAAAACAGCATTGGGCCTACCTCACTAATACTGGAACTCTGACACTATTGGCCCAATTAAGCCTGAGATATCACTGTTAAACATCTGCCCCACTGAGCAACTTTAAGCCAACCCTGAGACGGCGTAATAGTTCAACAGCACCTGGGGTCAGGACAAGCTGGCCTCCGATTTCCTCCAATAATCAAGCAAGGATACAATAATATATTTCATTGGATCATCACTGAGCCTGTTGCTGGTTCTCTTGCTTTTCAAAACTAAAATCCATACTCTTGCCTGCCAAATAATTATAATCAGGTCTATTCCTCGTGTTTTTTCGACTGCTTTTTCTTTCTCTACTGCTGACTTTTTCACTACCCGTTGCTGCACACCATAGTAAAACAGAACCCAGTGATGGCACTGTCCGTAGTTTTCGCGCTGTCACACCTGCAATCAAGGTGCCACAGTTTTATTTTAAAGATGGCAATGGGCAAACCATAGATCTTGGAGCTTTTAAAGGAAAAGTAGTGCTGCTAAATGTATGGGCTACCTGGTGCGGTCCATGCATTCGTGAGTTGCCTGCACTAAATAGATTGCAAAAACAGTTTGCTGACTCAGACTTTATTATTCTACCGGTTTCAATTGATAAAAAAGGCCTTGAGGTTGTTAAGCCTTTTTATGACCAGCTTAAGTTAAACAGTTTAAAAATGTATAGCGACACAAACAAAGCTATGGGTGTATTTTTCCCAGTGGATGTTGTACCTGCAAATTTCATAATTAGCCGGGAGGGAATGCTGGTATCTTTTTTACGCAGCTATATAGATTGGGATGATCCTGAGGTAACCAATATGGTCAACTTCTACCTTAAACAAACAGGCTCATCAGCAGAGGCATGGACCTCCCCTTATCCGCCTCAGTTTAGGCGCTGACCTTTAGTAAGCATGAAGAATCTGGAAGCGTCTGCAATGGATTTATTGGCGAGTACATTTCATGCATTCCCTGCAAACAGAGCAACTGTTTTAGGTATTGCATCTTGCAATCCTAAATGGTTTGCTAACAGTCAAAAGTCATTATAACTGTTTGACGGAAAAGATAGGATTAGCATGAACCCGAAAACACAAGCTCTCAATACCAGTTGGTTGTTGATTTTCAGTTGCTGGTTGATTGCGACTATCTCAACCCTGGGCAGCTTGTTTTTCAGCGAAGTAATGGAATTAGTTCCTTGTCTCTTATGCTGGTATCAACGTATTTTCATGTTTCCCTTGACCATAATACTGTTGGTTGGCCTTTTTCCATTGGATAAAAACGTGGTGAGGTATGCCTTACCCATCACAGTGATTGGCTTGCTCTTCACTGTTTACCATGGCCTACTGTTTTTTGGCTTTATTCCAGAGAGCCTCCAGCCCTGTAGCCAGGGGGTATCCTGTGCTGATGACAGCATGGTGCTATTTGGCTTTTTACCGATCCCACTGCTTTCCCTCGCTTCTTATATAATCATGATCACTTTGTTATTGAAAACTCGAAACAGGATGCGCAAATGAAAAAGAGTAACTTAGTAATACTAGCCGTTGCGTTAATGGTAGCAGCCTTTGCGAGTGCCGCTTTTCTCTATAATTCACAGCAAAGCCAAAGCCAGGAAAGCCGCACAAAAGATAATTCAGATGCCCTGGTACAAACGTATTCGTTCAAAATGGGCAATCCCGATGCAAAAGTGACCATCGTTGAATTTATGGATCCAGCCTGCGAAACCTGCAAACACTTCCATCCCTTTGTAAAAGAGCTTATGAGGAAAAACTCAGGCAAAATAAACCTGGTGATTCGTTATGCGCCGTTTCATAAAGGGTCAGACTACATGGTCAAGATTCTTGAAGCTGTCAGAAAACAACACAAGTTCAGACAAGTATTAGACCTCATGTTTGAAACCCAATCTGTATGGGCTTCACACCACAATCCACAGCCGGAACTCTTTTGGAATATCCTGGAACGCAAGGGCTATGATATCGCACGCATCAAAAAGGATATGCAAAATCCAGCCATTCAAAAAATCATAGACCAAGACCTTGCTGATGGTGCCCGCCTAGGCGCAAATAAAACGCCAACCTTCTTTGTTAATGGCAAGCCAATGCCTAGCTTTGGTTATAATCAACTGCGTGAGTTAGTGAATACCGAGGTTGCAGCAAACTATTAAATCAGCATTGGATATATGGCTTCGATCATTATGGAATGAGTAGCCGGGATGTAGGACGCAATAACGTCGCCGTTAACTGGCATGCCGTAGTGGCGTAAATGAAGGCCAAGTATTTCTCACTCACCAGTGGCGACAAGAAACGGACGTCATCTCCCCTTGCCCTAGTAAATGATGGTCTACGCTGGCACATCAGATGCTTTGATCATGATAGAGATAAGCTCAAAAATAATAAAAATAAACTGATTGAATCTGGTGTATCAGAATGGGCATTTAAAGAGTAAACCAGCTCACTCTTTAACTTACCGTTTGCTCCAAAAGCACCTAGCAAACTGTCACAACTTTATACTACATGACATTTTTTGCTTGAACTCAGCAGTTCAATTCCTGCAGTTATTTGTTTGGCCAAGGCTCAGTTATTGCTACTTAAACATTAGCATCAGCAGCACCGAGTAGTTTCAATCGGACTCTTAGTCGGCGCAATAAATCAGGGTCAACAGCATCTGGCAACAGTATCAAGCTGCGTCGTTGAAAACGGCTAATTGAGAAATTTAAAACAATAAGCCATGGCTGCACATAACTTGATACCTGTAACTGTGCAGCAAGTTCATTTCCATTGGCAGTATGTAGCATCCACTCCCCTTCACTGTTCCATTCAGCTGAGTTTATAGCCACAGCATTAGAACGGAACAGATGGATACGAGCAGCCTGGACTAGGCTTACTGTAATGAGTAATAAAATAGTCAGTTGCCACCAAAATTCCAGAGGGAGAAAAAGCAAGACAGCGGAAGCAGACAGATGGGCAATCAGTATAAATGAGAGCAGCAGAGTTGACCTTTTTGGGGTGAGGCGTAACGAGGGGACGGTTTCCTTAACCAAACGACATCATTCCTTTTGAGCAGATCACAAATCTATTAGGTTGCGTCTCGAACCAATTTAACCATATGCACCATGGCTTCATCCTCTGGCGTGACCTTGCCCAACAACCATTCTTGTAAGGTTTGATCTTGATATTCTAAAAGCTGATTGAAACTCTCTTTATCTACATCTGACAAGCTACAGTATCCATTATCCAAAAATGCTTCAAACAGCAAATCAAGTTCAAGCAGACCACGTCGACATTGCCAGCGTAAACGTTCCAGCCCCGGCTGTCGCTCTAGGTTACCCATAACGTATCTATACCGAGTGCTTCAACATCAGCGCCTTGATATGCCCAATGGCCTTAGTTGGATTCAAACCTTTTGGACAGACATAGGCACAGTTCATGATGGTGTGACAGCGAAACAGTTTGTAGGGGCCATCCAGTCCATCCAAGCGCTCTTCCATCGCTTGATCACGACTATCAGCAAGAAAGCGCCAAGACTGTAGTAACGCTGCTGGACCTGGAAATTTATCTGGGTTCCACCAGAATGAGGGGCAAGACGTTGAACAGCAACCACAGAGTATACATTCATACAGTCCATCCAGCTTATCGCGCTCTTCAGGCGACTGAAGGTTTTCAACCTCAGGTTCTGGGTCATAGCGAATAAGGAAAGGCTTAACTGAATGATACTGTTTATAAAACCCAGACATATCCACGACAAGGTCGCGGATAATCGGCACACCAGGAAATGGCCGTATCTCTACTGGCTCGGTTAATGTCTCAATTGGAGTGATGCATGCCAGACCATTCAGGCCATTTATGTTCATGCCGTCAGAACCACAAACCCCTTCACCACAGGAGTGTCGAAAAGAGAGTGTTTCATCTTGATTTTTTAAATCGATTAATGCCTCGCGCAGCATCATGCCCGGTTTGACATGCTCCAGCACAAAATCCTGCATGTAGGGCTTTTCATCAACATCTGGATTATAACGGTGTATTTTAAATCTCATTTGTCGTTTCTAGATCCATGTGGCCGAATGGGACAGACAGTATTAATAAACTCTTTTCTTTGGTGGAAAGGTTTCAACAGACATTGGCTTGGTGCGCACTGGCTTATAATCCAGCGAGTCATCTTCAAGCGAGTAGAGGCTGTGTTTCATCCAACGCACATCATCACGATCAGGGTAATCTATTCGAGAATGAGCACCCCTGCTCTCTTGGCGAGCCTCCGCTGATCGCATGGTTGCAATGGCAACATCTGCCAGATTCTCCAGCTCTAATGCCTCAACACGGGCAGTATTAAAAACCTTTGATTGATCCTGTAAACGAACATCAGGTATACGCGCCCGGATGGCTTTAATAGCCTCCACGCCTTCCTGCATAATCTTTTCGGTACGGAATACACCGCAGTGATCTTCCATAGCCTTTTTGAGGTCTGCCCGAATAGATTGCACACTTTCCCCATCACCTGTTTTTTCCCAGCGGGCAAACCGCTCATAGGCTTTATCTGTGTACTCTTGATTGGATGGGCGGTGATAACGATTATTTTTCAGAAAACCCAAGATATCATTTGCAGCGGCGCGACCAAAAACCAGAATATCAAGTAAAGAGTTGCCACCCAACCGGTTAGCACCGTGCACGGAGACACAGGCACATTCGCCTGCTGCATAGAGGCCAGGAACCACCTCCTCTGGCGCATTTCCACTTGGCCTTACTACTCGACCTTGGCGATCTGTGGGTATTCCACCCATGACATAATGTGCCGTAGGAAAGACAGGGATCGGAGTATCCACCGGATCAAGATGCATAAAGGTTTTACACGTATCGCGAATACCTGGCAGACGTTTCGCTACAATGTCAGAACCCAGGTGATCTAACTTAAGCAACACATGATCTGCATTGGGACCACAACCACGCCCCTCTCTCACCTCGATAGAGATTGCCCGGCTTACCACATCGCGGCTTGCTAGATCTTTCACATTAGGCGCATAACGTTCCATAAAACGCTCACCATCTTTATTGACAAGGTAGCCACCCTCTCCACGCGCACCCTCGGTAATCAGCATGCCTTTTCCAGCAACACCGGTTGGGTGAAACTGAAAAAACTCCATATCTTGGAGCGGTATACCTGCACGTAGTGCCATACCCATACCATCACCCGTGTTGATATGAGCATTGGTCGTTGTACGGTAGAGCTGCCCACAACCACCCGTAGCAATCAATATGGTTTTAGCTTCAATTACCAGCAGCTCACCTGTGGCAATATCCATGGTCAGTGCACCAAGCACTGTGCCTTCATCATCACAGATAAAATCTACCGCAAAATATTCATCAAAAAAGTTGGTGCGGGCGCGAATATTCTGCTGATAAAGCGTATGCAAAATAGCATGGCCGGTGCGGTCAGCTGCGGCACAGGTACGAGTTGCCTGTGCTCCACCAAAGTCACGGCTCTGACCACCAAAGGGGCGCTGATAGATTTTGCCGCTATCCAAGCGTGAAAATGGGACACCTGCATGCTCAAGTTCATATACCAAATGTCCAGCAGCCCGACACATATATTCAATGGCATCCTGGTCACCCAGATAGTCACCACCTTTGACGGTGTCATACATATGCCAATGCCAGTTGTCGGGAGTAACATTAGCCAACGCCGCATTCACACCACCCTGTGCGGCTACTGTATGTGAGCGTGTTGGAAATACTTTGGAAACCACAGCGACATGAGCATCCGCTCGTGCCAACTGAAGTGCCGCTCTTAATCCTCCACCACCTGCGCCAAGGATTAATGTATCAAACCGTCTGATAGGTATATTCATATTGTTTTTTCTGGATATCAGGCGATACGCGCAGACATCACAACCTCCAAGCTCCAAGCTCCACAAGCTATCAATCCTAAGCCCACTAATATTAGTAACGTAAGGCGAGGGCCAAATGGCCTAATATAATCGAGGAGTATGTTGCGTATGCCTACCCAGGCATGAAAAAGGATTGACCCAAAAAAAAGCAGTATTGCCATACTGGCATGTGGCTGAGCAATCCACAGCTGCCAATCATCATGAGAGGTTGGCGGTGTAAAAATAAAAAAGCCGACCATATAGGTGATGTACAGTGCTAAATAAACCGCTGTAATGCGCTGCAATACCCAGGCCTGCATGCCTGATACGCGACGACCACTCATAGTGCTGCCCAAAGTAAAAAAGCAATTGGAAACGCTACCAACAATACGATACGTGCTGTTTTAAGAAAAAATGGTTTCTCCACCCCAAAATCAACATCAATGCTAATACAACGTAAGCCTGCCAGCAGATGATGCATAAGCGCCCACATCAATAGCAACAAAACAGCTTTACCCAGCACAGAGTTAAATACTGCAGTCACTGTGGCAAAACCATCCGAGTTCATCAAAGAGAGATCAAGCAGAAAGATGCCTACTGGCATGAGTAAAAATATAAGGATACCACTGATACGATGACCAATAGAGGTGATCGCATTAATCGGCATGCGAATGCGCCGAAGATCAAGATGAATAGGTCGTTGTTTGGTTTTTATCATCCGTAAAAGGCTCTCATTTTATACTGTCGTCTGATACGCCCCATTGTTACTGAGCAGGCGCATTTTGCCAAGAAGTATAGTTGAAGAATTCAGTTTCTAGTTGATGATACTGCTTTTTATTTTTAACTCCATTCAATGCAGCTTAAATTAAGCGACTCTTACACCGTCTGAATATGCTCAACAACCAACTGAAGAGTTCGCGCTCCTCTAAACTGATTGACATCTAATCGGTAGGCTATGTAGACCTTTTTACATCCAAGAAAACGCTCTTTTTGATTGAAGGCAATCGCTGCTATTGAGGCGCAGCCTTCACCCGCTGACAATACCAGCTTGAGATGTCGCTCCCCTACAATTCGTTGCTCTAAAACATTAAACTCACCATCAAATCGAGGCTCCTGAAAACCCTGCCCCCAGGGACTGGCCCTACGCAGGAGTTCAGCCAATTCTAAATCAAGCTCTTCTGGCTGTAGTTCTCCATCAGAATGGATAACATCAAACAGATCATCCGCCCCCAGATGCCGCTGTACCTCTAAATCAAATGCATCACTGAACCGTTCAAATTGATCCTTATGCAGTGTAAGCCCTGCCGCCATAGCATGGCCACCAAAGCGTACAATCATCCCTGGATGCTTTACATCCACAGCTGCCAGCAGATCACGTAGATGCAACCCGGGAACAGAACGCGCAGAGCCTTTTATACAATCATCCTGCGATGGCGCAAACCCAATGACAGGCCGGTGAAAATGCTCTCGGATGCGAGATGCCAAAATACCGACCACTCCCTGATGCCAATCCTGACGAAAGATACAGAGACCAATGGGTAGCTCGCTCTCATCCTGCTCCAGAATATCTGAAAGACCCGCCATGGCCTGATCTACCATCTCGCCTTCGATATGGCGGCGGGTGTGGTTCAAATCATCCAACTGTTTTGCCATGGTACGCGCAGCCTGTGGATTATCAGCAAGCAGACATTCGATACCCAATGACATGTCATCCAAGCGCCCAGCTGCATTCAACCGAGGCGCAATTGCAAACCCCAGGTCTGTTGCTGCCATTTGACTTTGGGAGCGTTTAGCCACATCAATAATGGCATTAATGCCTGCGCAACCTTTCCCTGCCCGGATTCGTTGCAACCCCTGGTGAACCATGATTCGGTTGTTCTGATCCAGTGGCACAACATCTGCCACCGTGCCCAGTGCAACCAAATCCAGTAACTCAGCCAGATTGGGGTCAACTAAACCATTCAGATTAAACCAATCCAATGATCTTAAATAGGCTCGCAGCGCCAACATGACATAAAAAATCACACCGACACCCGCAAGATTCTTACTTGGGAACTGATCCTCAGGAAGCTGTGGATTAACCAATACAGCCGCCGCAGGCAACTCATCTCCTGGCAGGTGATGATCTGTAATCAAGACAGGCACGCCTGCCTCATTCGCAGCCGCTACTCCATTGATACTTGAAATGCCATTATCCACTGTAACCAACAGGTCAGGCTTCTGCTTCAGTGCCTCCTCAACGATGGCAGATGAGAGACCATAACCATAATCAAATCGATTGGGCACGAGATAATTAACACTCTTCGACCCCATCATTTTTAGTGCCCGTACCGCCAAGGCACAGCTAGTAGCTCCATCTGCATCAAAGTCACCTACAATCAGGATTCGACCTGATTGAGCCATAATTTGATGCAACAATTTAGCGGCCTCATGCGCACCCGAAAGCGTTGTGGTGGGTAGCAATCGATCCAACCCAAGCTCTAAGTCAGATTCTGATTTAATACCACGCGCAATAAAAACCCGCCTTAGCACTGGGTGCATATCATCGGGTAAGATAGACTCATGCTCATTTAAAGCATTTTGAATGATTTTAACTGTCAAGAAAGTTCACCGTTATTAGGACTCTGCTATGCACCATATCAAAAACTGGACTGTCCCAGCTGAATTATCTCCACCCAATCCAAAACAAGTGCATCTTTGGCGCATCGATCTTGATGAAACCGATGAAGAGATGGAGACGGTACTCTCTGAAGATGAGTTAGTACGTGCAAAACGCTTTCACAGCGAACAGGATCGCAACCGTTTTATTAAAGCCCGCGGATCAATGCGACTGCTACTGGGCTTTTATCTGGCAACTCCACCCGAAGATATAGTCTTTGTTTATGGACCACGGGGCAAACCTTTCATCTCATCTCCCGCCTCTGTACTGACCTTTAACCTCAGCCATACCGGCAACATGGCACTACTGGGCATCTCACGTGAGGCCGCTATCGGAGTCGATCTGGAGCGTGTTAAAGAGAAGCCAAACTTTCACGCCTTGGCCGCTCGCATATTTGATAGCACAATCCAGCAGGAGCTTTCACAACTTACGGGGACTGCTCTTGCTGAAGCCTTCTTCTTCCATTGGACAGCATACGAAGCACGTATGAAAGCCATCGGAAATGGCATTTTCAGCGACCACAATCCAACCCGAGATGCTGAACTACAGGCTACACATTTTATTCCCGAAGAGGGCTACATGGCGGCTATTGTAATGGAGGACTCACCGCCTCCTTTTGAAGAGTGGCAAATCTATTTATTTGAATGACCAACAAAAGATTGACAGGTATCATATGCAGCCGATTTATTCGGCAGTTATGACAATAATAAAAGGAACTGATGATGAGTAAAAAAAGTGTACTTATTACAGGCGGTGCTGGATATATTGGCAGCCATACGCTACGACAGCTGGGGGAAGCGGGTGAACAGGTTGTTGTACTAGACAACCTCTCAACAGGATTCAAAGAGGCTGTTCTCTATGGCGAACTAATAGAGGGCAACACCGGTGATAAAGCACTGGTCAGCCAAATCCTACGTGAACACAATATTGAATCTGTCCTCCATTTTGCCGCTCATACCATCGTACCCGAGTCCGTTTCAGATCCACTAAAATATTACGGCAACAACACCTGTGCTACCCGCAACCTACTAGAGTGCTGCCAAAAAGCGGGAGTTAAACACTTTATCTTCTCCTCTACCGCTGCTGTCTATGGAATGCCTGATGCGGATAAAGCATGGGAGGAGACACCTACTGCCCCAATCAACCCTTATGGTACTTCCAAGCTAATGAGTGAATGGATGCTGCGAGACCTCTCTGCTGCTACCGATCTTAGGCATGTTGTTTTACGTTATTTTAATGTTGCGGGTAGTGACCCAGAAGGTCGCATTGGGCAATCAACAGCTAACGCTACGCTGCTAACAAAGGTTGCTTGCGAAGCAGCACTAGGCAAGCGCGAAGCTGTCTCTATCTTTGGTACTGACTACCCTACTCCTGATGGCACCGGCATTCGTGACTACATTCATGTTGAAGACCTGGCCGCTGCTCATCTACGTGCGCTAAATTATCTACGCAATGATGGTGAATCCACCACACTGAACTGCGGTTATGGCCATGGCTACTCCGTGCGGGAAGTGCTGGAAGCTGTTGAACGAGCCAATGGTAAACCATTCACCATACGTGAAGAGGCCCGCCGCGCGGGTGATCCGCCACAACTCATTGCCGGTGCAGAGCGTGTACGCGAAGTGCTTGGGTGGGAACCACAATATGACGATCTCGATACCATTGTGCGCACCTCTCTCGCCTGGGAGAAAAAACTGCTGGCAAAGTCAGCGTAGTAACTACTGATACCCCTCATTCACCCATAACATCACCGCTGGCTTAAATGGAAACAATCCATATCTTCATCCTGGCTATCGTGCAGGGACTCACTGAGTTCCTGCCTATCTCCAGCTCTGCACACCTGATCCTCACCCCAAAGATTTTTGGTTTTACCGACCAGGGGCTGGACTTTGATATCGCTGTTCATTTCGGCTCACTGATCGCCATCATTAGTTACATGAGGCATGATCTCTGGCTAATGACTCGGGATTTTGCAGGCTCCATTGGAGCCAATGGCAAAACAACTGAAAACTCCCGTATGGTTTGGTTGGTCGCGCTCGCCACCGTTCCTATTGTTGTATTTGGTGGCCTATTCAAAACACTGGTTGAGAATGACCTACGCACCACATTAGTTATCGCCACAACCACGATCATCTTTGGCCTGTTGCTACTGTGGGTGGATTTACGCGGCAAACATCAGCACAATGAGCATCAACTAAGTTGGCGTGATGGGCTGATCATTGGTCTCTTTCAGGTACTGGCAATCATCCCTGGCACCTCACGCTCAGGTATTACCATGACAGCCGGACTGATGGTGGGGCTCACACGAGAGGCCGCTTCCCGCTTCTCTTTCCTGCTCGCCATCCCAACCATTTTAATGTCAGGCGCGTTGGTTACTTTAGACTTAATAAAGAGTGATCAACCCATTCATTGGAATGAGCTATCCCTTGGTATTGTTCTCTCCTTTTTCGCTGCTTATACCTGCATCCACTTCTTTATGCGCTTTGTAGAACGCATCGGCATGCTGCCTTTCGTAATCTACAGGTTACTGCTAGGCGGGGTGCTTATATTTTTTATGCTTTAAATAAATTCCATATAATAATATATAAGTATTTAGTTGGCCTATCTGTAACTATTCAAGCCCAGTGACAGGCCATGTTAAATTGCATCTAAAACTGTCCCATCTATTTATAGATTAATTTGATCCACCAATATAAGCACAAGGCCAGTCTCAGCGTGAACATACACCCCGTTAAGCAGAACAAAATTAAATATAAATAATGCCTAAAATTGAATCAATATTCAGCGCAAATAAATAACATGGGCTCATGATGAAGTGGGGTTACAACTTAGGAACTGACCCAACCCTTTAGGATACTAACTACTACAGGTGCAAAGGGAGCTAGTTTTCCATCTACCGGGGTCAACAGATCATCAATGAGCAACTTCAATAACTCATCGTCATCCAGCCCATGATTCGGATCAACCCCATTGGCTAACAGCAACACTTGAGTTAACTGCTTCCGCTTCTCGATCAAAGCTCTGTTGTGCCTTTCGTAATCACCAAGATTCAATACCCCGATTGTCTCTTTGGCTCTATCTGTCAATCCTTCAACCCGGCCACTAATTTTAAATTGAAACTCTGTTTCACACTCATCCATCAAAGGTGTCAACGGTAGAGGTCGAGAACCATGTGCCGCATCACACTGGCGCGGTGTTTTGCAACTTGCGACGATATTGGCAAAATCCAAGCCCCGTTGGGGAGCGATGCGCCGAGCCTCAACATGCTCATTCATACAATCATCACCTCTCTGATCAATGCTCTGGCAACAATATGCACACAGATAATATTGCTCTACCGAGCACGCATTCCTAATATCTATGCGCTCAACAGGGCTTAAATTGTCATAACAGCCAGTAGGATTCCGTCTTTTCCACGCAATCAGACTGTCCGGCTCCGCTCCCTTATTAATCTTCCGCACGGCGTAACTCCTGTTTACGCAGTATTAATTTAGCCTTGGCCAACTCCATATTTCCGGAGGGTAACTCAGCGTCAAGCTCTATCATTAATTGGTGGGCAAGATTAAACTGCCGCGCTTGAATCGCATCCAGCAGGTCGTTAAGTTTGCTATCAATATCGGCGTTACGCGCACTAGTCCCCATTACATCAAGCAGTACAGTATTGGCATCCTGCCCATATTGGGAAGGTAAGGCACTAAGCCTGCCCTCTTCCAACAAGTAAACAAGCGCATCTTTATAATCGCTGATGACCAGAGGCGAATGGGTTGTTAAAACAAATTGGCAACTGGGGAAGGTGTCAGTAAGTCGTGCAATGACATTGCGCTGCCAAGTGGGATGCAGGTGCATATCCACCTCATCAATCAGGACAATGCCATCACCATGTAATGGGTTTTCAAGCTGAGGATTCATCATCGCCAAACGTCTGGCAATATCCCCAACCAGAGCCATTAGTGATTTCTCACCTTGTGATAGCTGCAAAACATTGAGTTGCTCTTCATGCTTATCAATGGACATATGAAGTGGGTTTCTACGCACACGCAGATTAGAAAACCCTGGCATAAAATTAGCGATTGCCGTGCGAACAGCCGTTAATTGCTTATCTCTTGATGAGGCTTTAAGTTGAGCTAGCTTACTCCACACCTCACTATCAGGACCCACCATACTTTGCAATTTATCCAGTATCTCTTGTGAGATACCCGACTCATTCTCAGTATCTTCACGCTCCCGAAACCACTCAAAGAAACGCCGAAAATCAACACCATGACTAAGAGAGTTGTCATATCCATCTATCTGGAGAAAAGAGTGCCTGCCGCGAATTTTCATAGGAATATCTAGCACAACTCGCTCCACTGAGTAGAAAGCAATAAGCGGTAGTGATGTAGACTCATCATTAGAAAGTGAAGCCCGAAAAAAATCAGCTAATTTACTGGCCTCTGTCAAATTACTGCTCAGATTCCCTTTTTTTCCTTTTTGCGTTTTAGCAATCGTCCAGTTATAAGAGTTGTCTTGATAATAAACATCAATATCGACTGAGGCAGATAAAGCCGAGTTAGTAATCGCTTCTTCCGGAATCGGGTTTCCACTCCCTTTTTCTGAGCGCAAGCGAGCGACAAACCAGCTCAGCGAAGTCGCCAATGACTTGAGAAGCGAGGTCTTACCTGCACCGTTGCTTCCCACAAACACCGTAACATTTGCCGCCATCGAAGCAGTAGGTGCCAAATCAATATGCAACGACTCAAAACGACCCACATGATTTAGCTGAAAACTTTTAATTTCCATAGAGTTATTTAACTCATATTAAATTGATATTGGGCAACTTTACCCCGTTCGATCTTCATCTACAACATCCGCACAGAGGACTGAACCCAACCGCAATGCACAACATTCCCCCCATCGCATCCAGTAATATTCCACTGGCTTTCACTGTTCTGTTCTCCGTGGGAACCCAAACCTCACGTGACCATCAGCAAATGGGAAGACCTTCACCACACACACTTACCACTGCCTCATCATTGGTTGAGGTAACATCAACGCTAAGAGCACCAGAGAGAAGTTTAAAACTGCCTGTCAATTTAAGTCTAGGCTAGGATACTGAGCTAGCTGACCTACTCAAGATAAAAAGCTGCCAACGCCAGATCTTCTGGCTGGGTAATCTTGATATTATCAGGATGCCCTTCCACCAGCCTTGGAACAAACCCCGCAAGCTCCATTGCACTGGCCTCATCCGTCACCTGCTGCCCTTGTTCCAATGCTTGCGACAATGCTTTGTACAGTGCGCCCAAACGAAACATCTGCGGTGTGAATGCATGCCATAACCCCTCTCGACAAACCGTCTCTGTAATCTGCCCCGATATATCTGCACGTTTCATCGTATCCCGCACGGGCATACCCAAAACGCCACCCACTGGATGATTACTCAGTTGTTCAATGAGACGATCAATATCAGCACTGCGCAGGCAAGGACGAGCTGCATCATGCACCAACACCCAATCACTCTCCTTTGCAAATTCGCTGAGTTCATTCAAGGCATTAAGTACAGAATGACAACGCTCGGCACCACCATCCACTGAAATTACATCAACATGGTTGGCATAAGCGGTATCCGGCCACCACTCATCATTGGGAGAGAGTGCAACCAACGTTTTTTTTATTCGAGGATGATCAAGTAATCGTTGTAAGGTATGCTCAATAACCAGACGGCCATTGAGTGGAAGATATTGTTTGGGAATATCACTGCCCATACGTCGGCCTACACCTGCCGCAGGTACAACAGCCCAATAAGTTACTTTATTGCTCACGCTGCTCTTTCGGTTTCTCTTCCGGCTCGATAATTTGGTAGAAGGTTTCACCCTTTCTAATCATGCCCAGCTCACTACGAGCACGCTCTTCTATAGCATCCAGGCCTTGCTTAAGATCATGAACCTCAGCGGCCAAGGCACTATTACGCTGGCGTAACTGCTCCAGCTCCTGTTGCTGAGTAGCAATCTCTTTTTTAAGATTATGCACCTCCGCCAGGCTCCCTTCCCCTACCCACAGTCGATACTGCAATAGAACCAACAATGTAAAAAGAATCCCGACGACTACACGCATGCTTCAGAATCTTTGCCTAGCTATTAACTACCAATGAACACCAACCAACATAAACTGATCAACAACATATTATTCTGTGAAGATCAAAACAGTCATATTGATTGGCGCTCATCCAGGGTGCTGTTTTTAAAGCCAGCGAAGAAATGCATCCCGCCCGGCATAAACGGCATCTTCACCCAGCTGATCTTCAATACGCATCAGCTGATTGTATTTCGCTACACGATCAGAGCGACAGAGTGAACCTGTTTTGATCTGACCTGTATTGGCAGCCACTACCAAATCAGCAATGGTGGTATCCTCTGTCTCGCCCGAGCGATGTGATACAACCGCACTAAAACCTGCATCATGCGCCATGTTAATGGCAGCCAGGGTTTCGGTCAGCGTGCCGATCTGGTTAAATTTGATCAGGATAGAGTTGGCAATTTTTTCATCAATACCACGCTGTAGAATGCTGGTGTTGGTTACAAAGAGATCATCGCCAACCAGCTGCACACGATCACCCAGTTTTTCAGTCAATATCTTCCAACCCTCCCAATCACTCTCGTCCATACCATCTTCGATAGAGATAATGGGGTACTTATCAACCAGAGAGACAAGGTAATCAGCAAAGCCAGCCGCATCAAACTGACGGCCTTCTGAGGCCAGGTCGTAGACACCATCTTTATAGAATTCTGAGCTTGCAACATCCAACCCGAGGTAGATATCTTTGCCTGCCTCATAACCCGCATTGCTGATCGCTTCGAGAATTACTTCACAGGCCTCTTCATTGGAAGCCAAGTCAGGTGCAAAGCCACCTTCATCACCCACTGAGGTCGAGAGACCTCGTGCACTGAGCACCTTCTGCAACGCATGGAATACCTCAGCACCATAACGCACCGCTTCACGGATAGAGCTAGCGCCCACTGGCAAGATCATGAACTCTTGCAGATCCACACTATTAGCCGCATGAGCACCACCATTGATGATATTCATCATCGGTACAGGCAGGCGATAGGGGCCAGGACAGAGTGAACGATAGAGCGGCAATTCACGCTCTTGGGCTGTCGCATGGGCGGCGGCTAGAGAGACTGCCAACATAGCATTGGCCCCCAGATTCTCTTTATTATCTGTACCATCCAGCTCAATCAGCTTGGCATCCAGTGCAGCCTGATCATTCACTTCCATACCAAGCAGGGCATCACGTATTGCACCATTCACATTGGCAACAGCCTTTAGTACACCTTTGCCACCATAACGGCTTTTATCACCATCACGCAGCTCCAACGCCTCGCGCGAACCGGTTGAAGCGCCCGAAGGAGCAACGGCACGACCAAAGGCGCCATCAGCAGTAACAACATCTGCTTCAATAGTGGGATTGCCCCGTGAATCTAAAATCTCGCGCGCATGAACATCAACGATTTCTGACATGATCTCACCTTAACTCGTTAGTAAATTTCAAATTTAGACTGCATCCTGCACGCCCGGCGTGAGCCTGCACATTAAACTACACTTTATATTTCAACCAGCCCTTGTCGCTTCACCACCTGATCCAGCTCAATCAAGCACTCTAACAACCGTTTCATCTCACCTAATGGCCAAGAATTTGGGCCATCACAAAGTGCCTGCTCTGGATTGGGATGGGTTTCCATAAACAATCCAGATATACCAGCAGCTACCGCAGCCCGGGCCAATACCGGTACATATTCACGCTGACCACCGGAACTACTGCCCTGGCCACCAGGTAGCTGCACCGAGTGAGTCGCATCAAAAACTACGGGACAGCCCGTATCACGCATCGCGGCCAGTGAGCGCATATCCACTACCAGGTTGTTATAACCAAAGGAGACTCCACGCTCGCAGACCATAAGCTGATCGTTGCCCTCAGTTTTCGCCTTGGCAATCACCTGCTTCATATCCCAGGGGGCTAGAAACTGTCCCTTTTTGTAATTCACTGGTTTACCCTGCCGCGCTACCTCTTGTATAAAATCGGTCTGCCGACAGAGAAAAGCCGGTGTCTGAAGCACATCCACCACGTCAGCCACTTCCGCCAAAGGGGTCTCAGTGTGCACATCTGTCAACACCTGCACGCCAACCTCTGTACGAACCTTTTCCAGAATGCGTAGCCCCTCTTCCAACCCTGGTCCACGATACCCAGAGAGGGATGAGCGATTGGCCTTATCAAACGATGATTTAAAGATAAAAGGAATGCCCAGCTCAGAGGTGATCTCCTTGAGTTCTCCTGCTGTATCGATGCTTAACTGCTCACTTTCAATCACACAGGGGCCGGCGATTAGAAAAAGGGGATGCTCCAGCCCTGCCTCAAATCCACAGAGTTTCATACGTTAACCCACACGCTTCTGATGATCACGAGCCGCCTGAATAAAACCGGTGAAGAGCGGATGCCCATCACGTGGGGTGGAGGTGAATTCCGGGTGGAACTGACAGGCTACAAACCAAGGATGATCGGGGATCTCAATCACCTCAACCAGCTTGCCATCAAGTGACGTACCGGCAATAGACAAACCTGCTTTTTTTAGAGTATCGAGATACTGATTATTGAATTCATAGCGATGACGATGGCGCTCTTTTATGACCTCTTTACCATACAACTTCTGCGAATTGCTTCCTGCCTTCAGCTGGCACTCCTGGCCGCCCAATCGCATCGTGCCACCCAAATCTGAATCTTCATCACGGGTTTCAAGTTTACCATCAGCATTAAGCCACTCGCTGATCAATGCAATAACAGGGTGAGGGGTGGCAATATCAAACTCAGTGCTTTGAGCATTTTCAAGCCCCGCAACATTACGGGCATATTCGACAACAGCCACCTGCATACCCAGACAGATACCCAAGTAGGGGACACCATTTTCACGTGCGTATTTTACGGTAGCAATCTTGCCATCAACACCACGCTCACCAAACCCACCCGGAACCAAAATAGCATCCATTCCATCCAGGCTGGCTGTACCTTCCTGCTCAATCTGTTCTGAATCAACATAACAAATTTTAACGCGTGTTTTACTATGTATACCTGCATGACCCAGTGCTTCAGAGATCGATTTATAGGCCTCAGTCAGGTGCATGTATTTACCGACCATCGCAACCTTCACTTCTCTGTCGGTATTTTCCAACCCTTCAATGACTTTATCCCATTCAGAAAGATCAGCCGGTGGCACATCAAGCCCAAGATGGCGCACCGCAATTTCATCCAGATTTTGTGCATGCAGCAGTGCGGGGATACGATAGATATTGTCAGAATCAACGCAGGAGATCACGGCCTCTTCCTGCACATTGGTGAACAGCGCAATCTTGCGTCGCTCACCATCTGGCAGAGGGCGCTCTGAACGCGCCAATAGGATATCTGGCTGAATGCCAATCGAGCGCAACTCTTTAACCGAGTGCTGCGTTGGCTTGGTTTTAATTTCACCCGCCGTGGCAATATAAGGCACAAGCGTCAAATGCATAAACAAGGCATTGCTATGCCCTACTTCTACACACATTTGGCGAATAGCTTCAAGAAACGGTAAGGATTCAATGTCACCTACCGTGCCGCCGATCTCAACCAGCGCAATATCCGCATCACCCGCTCCCAGTACAATACTGTCGCGAATCTGATTGGTTATATGTGGGATAACCTGCACTGTGGCACCCAGATAATCACCCCTACGCTCTTTACGGATGACGCTATCGTAAATCTGACCTGTGGTGAAATTATTATTGCGCCCCATTGTAGTACGTACAAAACGCTCATAATGGCCAAGATCCAGGTCAGTCTCTGCACCGTCTTCCGTGACAAATACCTCACCATGTTGAAAAGGACTCATTGTGCCTGGATCCACATTAATATAGGGATCAAGCTTGATCATAGTGACATTTAGACCGCGCGCTTCAAGCAGCGCAGCCAAAGATGCCGAGGCAATGCCTTTGCCCAAAGAGGAAACCACACCACCAGTAACAAATATGTATTTTGTCATTAAATTCTACTGCGAAAGGAAAAGGCCAAAACGGCGCTGCAATCTACCAGAATTAGGACTCTACGACAATCACCGGCATTAACCTGAGTCGATCACAGGTATAAAGAAGAAGTCACATTAACCACTTCAACCAATTGATAATAATGCTTATTTTGTCTTATTTTTATAAGCCGATAACTACAAGTTAAAAATCCATAGATCATTCATAAACTGGGGACACCCATACCCTTACGCAATATTTTTCATGTGACTTGCTGTCGAAAAACATTATTAAAACAGATCAACTTTACTGCCTTGCCACAGTGATCATGAAAAACAGTATTTTTACATCTAAAATATCTAACTCAACAGCAAAAAGAGTGTTCAATTACAGTAACCTCCCAGATTTCCATTCACGTCTATCTGCTGAACACTGATAGAATAGCCCGACATTATTGACTCCTGTGAATTGAGAATTATGACTGTACGTACCCGTTTTGCCCCTAGTCCGACTGGTTATCTTCATGTTGGTGGCGCCCGCACGGCGCTATTTTCCTGGCTCTATGCTCGCCGACATGGCGGCACCTTTGTATTGCGTATTGAGGATACTGATCTAGAGCGTTCCACTACTGAGTCTGTGAACGCTATTTTAGAGGGAATGACCTGGCTGGGGCTAGAATATGATGAGGGTCCTTTCTATCAGACAGAGCGTTTCGACCACTATAATAATGTCATCCAAAAATTGATGGATGATGGTTTGGCCTACCGTTGTAACTGTACAACAGAACGTACAGACGCTCTCCGTGAAGAAGCAATGAAGCGCAAGGATAAACCACGTTACGATGGTCATTGTCGCAATAAAAAAGTCTCTCCAGATGAACCTCATGTCATTCGTTTTCGTAACCCCGATCATGGTGCAGTAGTTGTCGATGATATGGTGCGAGGCAAAGTGCTGTTCAATAATGAAGAGCTGGATGACCTGATTATCCGTCGTACCGATGGCTCTCCAACCTATAATCTGACCGTCGTGGTAGATGATTTGGATATGAACATCACCCATGTTATCCGGGGCGATGATCACCTCAATAACACACCTCGACAGATTAATATTCTGCGCGCATTGGGGCATGAGCCGCCACGATATGGTCATGTCCCCATGATTTCAGGTGATGACGGTGCACGCTTATCAAAGCGTCATGGTGCTGTCAGCGTCATGCAGTACCGAGATGAGGGGTTTTTACCTGAGGCATTACTGAATTATCTGGTGCGTCTGGGTTGGTCATCTGGTGATCAGGAAATATTCTCTTTGGATGAGATGATCCGCCTGTTTGATATTGGCGATGTCAATAAATCAGCATCTGCCTTTAATACTGAAAAACTGATGTGGCTGAATCAACACTATATAAAAGAGGATAGTCCACTGCGTATTGCGCATCTGCTTAGCCCTCATATGGGCAAGCTGGATATTGACCCTATCAATGGCCCTAATCTAGTAGAGGTGGCTCAAGCACAGCAAGAACGCGCCAAAACATTGGTTGAAATGGCAGATATTAGTGCTTTTTTCTACAAGGATTTTGAGCAATTTGATGAGCAGGCAGCCAAGAAAAACCTCAGACCTGTAGCGCGTGAAGGGTTGGAAAAGATGCGCAAAGCACTAGAGACACAGGATGACTGGACACCAGAGGCGCTGCATCAAACCGTGATTGATGTTAGCGAAGCTCTGAATATTACGATGGGCAAGGTGGCACAACCGCTTCGCGTGGCAGTTGTTGGTCGTGCTGCTTCACCAGGTATCGATGTAACCCTTTACCTGGTTGGCCAAGAAGCCTGCCTAAGACGCATTGATAAGGCTCTTGAATTCATCCGGCTACGTGAACAAGGATAATCTGCATCCACCCTTACATATAGATTTAGTATCTTTGACCCCTAAAGGAAACCCCTTGCACCATGAGTGACACTGAAAAGCCAGCGCCTTCCAATTTTATCCGTAATATTATTGATGCTGATTTCGCTTCAAATAAGAATGAAGGCAGAGTGCATACCCGCTTCCCACCTGAGCCGAATGGCTATCTGCATATAGGCCATGCTAAATCAATATGTCTCAATTTTGGGGTTGCTCAGGATTATAAAGGGCTATGCAACCTGCGTTTTGACGATACAAACCCACACAAAGAGAACATCGAATATGTGACTGCCATTAAAGAAGATGTGCAGTGGCTTGGGTTTGACTGGGAAGATCGACTCTTTTTTTCATCTGATTACTTTCAGCAGCTACATGATTACGCAGTAGCGCTCATCAAAAAAGGTAAAGCCTATGTTTGTGAGCTCTCAGCTGAAGAGATTCGAGAGTATAGAGGTACGCTGACAGAACCGGGCAAAGCCAGCCCCAATCGTGATCGTTCAGTGGAAGAGAATCTTGAACTGTTTGAGCAGATGCGAGCAGGCAAGTTTCCAGATGGATCTAAAGTATTACGCACCAAGATTGATATGGCCTCCCCCAATATGAATCTGCGCGACCCTGCCATCTATCGTATTCGTCACGGTGTTGTGCATCACCAGACAGGTGAGGAGTGGTGCATCTATCCAATGTATGACTTTACCCACTGTCTCTCAGATGCCATTGAAGGGATTACACACTCCCTCTGCACGCTGGAATTTGAGGATCATCGCCCTCTATATGACTGGTTTCTGGATACATTGGAAACACCACAACACCCACAGCAGATTGAATTTTCAAGGCTTTCATTGCAGTACACGGTTACTAGCAAACGAAAACTTACGCAACTGGTAGAAAATGGGTACGTGCACGGTTGGGATGACCCCCGCCTGCCTACCATTGCAGGCTTACGTAGACGAGGTTATACACCTACTGCACTACGAACATTTTGTGAACGCATTGGCATTACCAAAGCAGATAACACCGTAGAGATGGCACTGCTAGAAAGCTGCATCAGAGAAGATCTGGACAAAAATGCCATGCGCCGCATGGCCGTGTTACATCCGCTAAAAGTGATCATTGAAAATTACCCTGAAGATAAAGTGGAGCTGTTGGATGCAGCCAATCATCCGAAAGATGAGAGCAAGGGATCACGCAAAGTCCCTCTGTCACGAGAGGTGTACATTGATACAAATGACTTTCGTGAAGAGGCTTCCCGCAAGTTTAAGCGTTTAGTTTCTGGTGGTGAAGTACGACTACGTAATGCCTATGTTATACGGTGTAACGAGATCATCAAGGATGAGCATGGCGAGATTATAGAGCTACGCTGTAGCTATGATCCTGACACGCTGGGTGCCAACCCCGAAGGCCGTAAAGTTAAAGGGGTTATCCACTGGGTCTCTGCCCAGCATGCCCTACCCGCTGAGATACGGCTTTATGATCGGTTGTTTACTCACCCAACTCCAGATGCAGCCAAAGAGGACAAGGAGTTCACTGCCTACTTAAACCCGAATTCATTGCATACGCTAACCAACTGTTATGTGGAGTCCAATCTGGCAGAAGCTGCACCTGGTGAACAGTTCCAGTTTGAGCGAGAAGGGTATTTTTGTTTGGATACAGGGGGTTTATCTGAAGGTGTATTAGTTTATAATCGCACCGTTGGTTTGCGGGATAGCTGGGCCAAGATCGAACAGAAGAGCTAAAGCGAAAAAGGATAAAACAGGGGTGGACAAACAACCTCCCTTGCCCTAATATTCGCGCTTCGTTTTACGGGGCCATAGCTCAGCTGGGAGAGCGCTACACTGGCAGTGTAGAGGTCGGCGGTTCGATCCCGCCTGGCTCCACCAAAACGTCCCCATCGTCTAGAGGCCTAGGACACCGCCCTTTCACGGCGGTAACAGGGGTTCGACTCCCCTTGGGGACGCCATATGTACCCGACTTTCTACTGAAATCCAGTAGAAAATTCGGAACTCAAGTGAATCAGAATCAAGGATGATCTGATCCACAAGAGATTTTATTGCACTCTTCCAGTTTGCCATGTGGCAAATTCGAAAAACTATCAGCAAACCCACCTAATATTGTCCCGCCTACCCTTCCGTAACACCAATCAAAAAGACTTATGTTGGGCATTTGATTTCAGCACACAAGCACTTAAATGCCATTCCATTAACCAGCAACTCTCTATCTAAAGAATAACGAAAACTCGGATCTACTCAATATAAACCATATAGCCAGGCAGCTTACCGACCCATCACAAGCTCAACACCGCAACTACAGTGGACAATGATAAAAATAAGCCAATGTTAGATAACAATTTCAGCTAGAGAACTATCAGTTTGAGTGGCTTAATCTCTTTATACATAATAACCAAAGGAGATTTGCTAGCGAAGGTTAAAATCTTTGTACCCGGTGGATAACAAAAGTGGCTGGTCAAAAACATATGAATATCATCTGTAGCCTCAAAAAAGCTTTTTAAAGCATGCATCTCTCTCTCATCATCCTCTGTTCGAAACTCATAGCACTTATCATTTATTTTGACGTATGTATCCGCCAAGGTGATCTCTGGGATATCAACATGCCGACCCAGCAGCTCTTTAACCAGAATCCTTTTTAGCTTGGGTGCTAGCGCAAACCCCACCTGAAATTCACCATGCAGCCAATTAATATCTCTATCTTCATTATATGCGGCCTTATGCTCACCAAAGGCCACACACCAGCCAGAGTAATACGCAGAATATCTTTTAATAAGTCGATTAAATGCCATATACGGCTTTTACTGTGTGGTTCTACTGCTGTCTATAGTTAACTGATAAATTCACATAAAAATAATTCATCATCTACACTCTATTTATCGTCTAATATACTGAAGTGGATGACAATTTCCAACAAATTGAATTAACCCTGAAAACCACCTTTCCATCATAAAAAACAATGACTCAGGAGTAGCATAAATGAGCACCCATCCCGAAACCAACGGCCTCTCATTCCGCCAAAGCGTCGATCATATGGTCGATAAAGCCGTCAAGATCATGAACCTTGATCCACATGTTGCTAGTGCCATAAAGGCCTGTGCCTCCGTATTGCAGGTTACTTTTCCAGTCAAGATCAAAGGTGAAATTGAGATGTTTACTGGCTGGCGAGCTGTTCACAGCGTTCACCGCCTGCCATCAAAAGGAGGCATTCGCTATGCCACATCTGTAGACCAGATGGAGGTTGAAGCCCTTGCTGCCCTGATGACCTATAAATGCGCCATTGTTGATGTCCCTTTTGGTGGTTCAAAAGGCGGGTTATTCATTAACCCTCATGACTACACCCGAGATGAGCTACAACAGATCACCCGTCGTTTTGCACGCGAACTGGCAGAAAAAGGATTTCTCAGCCCAGCAACAAACGTACCGGCACCCGATATGGGCACAGGTCAACGTGAAATGGCCTGGATTGCAGACACCTACAAACACCTGAACCCTGATGATATAAACCACATCGCCTGCGTAACAGGAAAACCCGTTGCGCACGGAGGTATACGCGGGCGTACTGAGGCGACAGGGCGCGGTATTCAATATGCCCTACAGGAATTCTTCCGCCATCCAGATGAAGTAAAATCTGCTGGATTCAAAGGTAATTTAGGAGGAAAAACCGCCGTTGTGCAAGGACTTGGTAATGTTGGCTACCATGCCGCTAAATTTCTTTCCGAAGAGGATGATGTAAAAATTATCGCCATCATCGAATACGATGGCGCCATCATAAATGAAGATGGCATTCAGGTAGAGCAGGCTTATTTGCACAAAAATGAAACCGGAAGTATAAAAGGGTTTGCTGGAACAAAATTCTTGGCCGATGGTAGAAAAGGGCTTGAGCTTGAGTGTGACATTCTGATACCCGCCGCCCTGGAGGGTGTAATAGATGAAACAAATGCCCACAATATCAAGGCAAAACTCATTGCCGAAGCAGCTAACGGCCCAGTCACCTTTGAAGCAGATCAAATCCTGCAGAAAAAAGGCATTGTCATTCTACCTGATGCCTACATGAATGCCGGAGGTGTTATTGTCTCCTACTTCGAATGGATCAGAAATCTGACTCACATCCGCTTTGGACGGTTAGAACGTCGCTTTGATGAAGCGCGTGGTCAACACATTGTCCATGCCCTTGAGGCCATGCATAACACCCCTGTGCCTGACTGGGTACAGAAAGAGTTAGTTCGGGGTGCTGATGAATTTGACCTCGTACGGTCCGGATTAGATGACAGCATGCGCCTGGCCTTGCAGGAAATTATCGAAACCGCTAATCGAGATAGCAACATTCACGATTACCGCACAGCAGCCTATGTTATTGCTTTATCAAAACTTTCCCGCACCTATCTCGACGTGGGCGTTTATTAAACTCACATTCTCAGCGCCATCAGCTCTCTTAGAGATGATGGCGCTAAACCCTGCCCCTATCATTCCACTCTAATTCTTGAGAAAATAGGACTATCTGCAACACTTGCTAGCTGATAGGTCAGCAAACAGTCATGTATAAAAGCTATTTTGGGTTTGATGAATCACCATTCTCCATCACCCCTGATCCTAAATTTATCTACATGAGCCAAAGGCATCAAGATGCCCTTGCCCACCTTAAATATGGCCTATTTGAAACCAATGGATTTGTACTCTTAACCGGAGAGGTTGGCACAGGCAAGACGGCAATATGCCGCTGCCTACTCCATCAACTCCCTGAAACTGTCGATATTGCTTTTATACTAAATCCCAAGCAAACGGCTTTAGAGTTAATTGCAAACATATGTGATGATCTGCATATTGAATACCCCATTAACACCACAAGCATTAAAGTGCTCATTGACCTGCTTAATAGACGTTTATTAGAAAGCTATGCAAACGGTAGGCAGACAATTCTCATTATTGATGAAGCACAAAACCTATCTGATGAAGTGCTTGAACAGGTTCGTTTATTAACCAATCTGGAAACCCCAAAACAAAAATTACTGCAAATATTACTGGTAGGACAACCCGAACTTCAGTCAATGCTTGCCCGACCTGTTTTACGACAATTAACCCAACGTATTACTGCACGGTTTCATATAACCGCACTATCACATGTTGAAACCGCAGCCTACATTCGCCATCGCATGTGGATTGCAGGTGTACAACGGCCTATTTTTTCAAAGCATGCAATAGATAAAGTCTATCAACTGTGCAGCGGAACACCCCGCTTAATAAACATAATTTGCGACCGGACTCTATTGGGAGCCTACGCCAAAAACGCAGATACCATTGATACAAAAACAGTCATCCAAGCTGCTCAAGAAATCTTACCTGACACTCAAGGCGGCTTTTTCAATCCAACCAGAAAACTGATTGTTGCCAGCATTGTTTTAGCCAGCTTTGCTGTAGCAGCTTACACGCTGCCACCTTGGAATAGTCCTGATTCAGAATTATTAGAAGAAGAGGATTTGTTCAAGGCATCAACCCCCACCACTATTCACAAAGAAGCCAATACACCCTCTGTTATAAAAACAACACCGACTTCAATAATAGAAAATGCAAACACTGGTATAACCCTGCCCGTCAACCAACGTAAACACCAAGCTCTCATTGTAGCGTCCACATTAACAACACTGAAATCACATAAAGATAAAATAACAAAAACCATACAACCAAAAAACAGTCAAAATATAACCACAGAAACAACAAGCACGCTAAAAGAGTTACTAAATGATCCTGATTGCAATAGTGGGACAGAAACTGCAATCAATAGTCTTTTTAATCTCTGGGGTGCTGCTTACTATCCACAAGCTGATCGTACCGCATGTGAAGTAGCTCGCAATGTCGGATTAAGCTGCGTACATGACAAAGGAACCTGGAACAATCTAAGGCGGTCTAATCGCCCAGCAATTATCGAACTACAAAACAGTGAGGGTAACTGGCAACATTTACTTCTCAGTCAACTTAATGAAA
Organism: Gammaproteobacteria bacterium; assembly: GCA_021773975.1. Taxonomy (GTDB): domain Bacteria; phylum Pseudomonadota; class Gammaproteobacteria; order Chromatiales; family Chromatiaceae; genus WFXD01. Next base: position 63,622 of record JAJFJN010000087.1, read on the forward strand.
ATGATATCGTACTAAACTGCGGTGAAAAATCCGCCTTTATTACACTTGAGCAGGCGGATAAACATTGGTTTGGAGAATATTTAATATTATGGAGTCCCCCAAAAAAGCGCATGCGCTTTGAGCGTGGAAACAAGGGACAAGATGTAATGCTGTTTCGTGAACAACTTAAGACAGCGTTAAATATTCATAATACTAACAACAGCGATATTTTTGACCTTACACTTGAAAAAATGGTTATCGTATTCCAACAAAAGCATGCCCTAAAAGCAGATGGCGTTGCGGGAAAAGATACGATCATTATCTTAAATACATTAACAAACAAGCCAGGCACACCACTGCTCACCACAGCAGCAAGATAATATGTCTCTTATACTCGAAGCCTTAAATAAAGCAGAACAAAACCAAGGTAACAGCACTAGCTACAATACACCACCACCATACCTACCTGTGAAAAATAGCACGACCAAGTGGACACCACTTTTACTAGTAGCTGCTGCCGCCATAACTTCAGCCATAGTGACATTTCTGATATTTTATAATGTTAATTCAAACAGCGAATCCACACACACAGCATCAGTCAGCATACAAAGCCCTGCACCAACAATAGCTAATAACATAGATCAGCAGCAAAGCACAGAAAAGCACAACATCACGCTTGGCTATAAAAGCTCAAACACGCAAGTAACAACTAGTAAAGAGCCACATCAAAGCAATGCCTTATCCAAAAATAGTGATTTAATTATAAATAGAGAACCCAGCCTACATTCACTGGTTAAAAACCCAAATCATAGTAAAAAAGAACAACAGGCACCACATAAAGTAAACAGCCACAAAGAAGATATCGCCACAAAAACAACCACTACATATACAGTACCTAACAATGATTTAGATGCACAGACAACCAAGAATCAGCCAGTAGCAAAAAACATTACACGCTCGTCAAATTTGGAGATTGCGAATATAAAAATTGATGTTCACATGTATTCTGAAACTCCCTCCAAAAGATTTGTATATATTAATTCAGCACGCTATGGAGAAGGATCAATGATAAGCAACGGTATCTTTCTGAATGAAATCACTGAAAACGGCATTATTCTCAACAACCATGGCACCCTCTATAGATTACCTATTAAATTATAACCAAACGCCAATACAGCCATAGCATTAGGTATAACGGACAGCCTTAAATATCAGCTTGTGATTACCACCCCATTGAATAACGTTTTAATTTGACTAGCTCATCTATTTAGCAAGATTTGCCAGATACTGCCTCACTAAAGCCGAATGCATCGCCCTGGGGCAAGCATTACTATCTCTAAAAAAACCAACCAATCTATGGTCATCCATAAAGCTGGGAAGTACGATCGCACTCAATGCGCTATTTTTATAATATACTCAATGCGCAACATGGATTTGCCTAAAGTAATCAAAGCCCGTAAGCAGGAAAGCCCATACATCTACAGGTATATTCTCTAACCTCAGCAGTATATTTTTCGGGGTTAAAATAATTGCCTGGTGGTATACCAAGCCTGACCACGCTGCCTCTTCTTGAAAAAGGTAAACAAACAATCTTCACTTCTAACAGACAATCAACAAGCTTGCTCTCCTTACTAGGCTATCGCTGGATGCTACCATCCAGCATTCTGGTAATCATCCTGGCTATTGTCAGCTTCCAGAACTATCTGCTATTCCATACTCTAGTTGAGATGTTCGCAATCATGGTCGCTATCCTAGCCGCAGTGGTGATATGGCAGACCTATTCCATTTCCCACAATCATTATCTGATACACCTGGAACGTGGGTATTTTTGGGTTACCGCCTTAGATCTTGCTCATACCTTAACCTATAAAGGGATGTCTATCTTCCCTATTGCAGCCGCTAACCAGTCCACCCAGTTCTGGATTTCAGAAAATCAACAAAGGACTCCAAGCAGGTTTTGTTAGCTATCTCACAAAACCGATACAAGTTGATGATTTCATCAATGTAATTTCCACTCATTTAACAAAACGTAGTATCTAAACAGCTGCTTTTTTAAACATCCCCACTGCAGGCAGCGGGGATATGCAACCCGATAAAACCTCAACTTCCAAGAACAATAAACTCCTTCTTTGTAGAGCCACAATCTGGGCACTCCCAATCATCTGGCAACTCCTCAAAGATCGTTCCTGGCTCAATTCCAAACTCAGGCATACCTTCTGCCTCGTTATAGATAAAGCCACAAGTCATACATTTCCACTTTTTCATTACCCCCTCCCCTTAATTAAACTAACAACTTAAAAAATATCGAACTTAGTTCATCTTGACAAAACGATGGTCTCCAGTCAACATGTAAACATATTTGTTGCCATTCCATCATAGCATTTAACCTATATAGCAGGTGTCCATATGTTTGTTGTCTCAAACCGTATATTTGTCACTTCCAATTGGCAGGAAACCTTTGAAGAACGTTTCCAAAAACGCGCAGGGCAGATTGATAAGCAGCCAGATTTTGTCCAATTAGAGATACTCAAACCTGATGATAAAACATCACCTTATATTGTACGAACAGTTTGGAAAGATGCAGCGGCTTTTCATAAGTGGGTAGAGAGTGATGATTTTAAAGCAGCTCATAGCAACCCCTTGCCTAAAGAGGCTTTTACAGGCAACAGCCAAATGGAAATGCACAACATCATAATCAAATCACCCTAAAATTGATTTTCATTAATTGAGCTACTATTGGTTTAGTTTTTTTATGCCGAAATATTCTCCATCACAAACTATACTGTCAAAGGAATCATCTTAACCTTAACTATTAGCATCCTTCGCCACCTTTCCCTTATCCCATTTTCTATGGGTATTCCACTTTTTTATAGGGAAGGATTTTTCATTTTGAAGGCAATGCAGAGCATCATACTTTACCTATGGAAATACAGCCGGACAATAAGCCTAAAATCCTTATCATCTTTGCCCACCCCTACCCTCAGCAATCCCGGGTAAACCGCCCGTTATTGGAAGAGGCTCTGCGCATTCCCGAAGTTGAAGTTGTTGATCTCTATGAGGAGTATCCTGATTTTCACATCGACATCTCCAGAGAACAGCAACGGCTCATTACAGCTGATCTAATTATCTTTCACCACCCTTTTTACTGGTATAGCTCACCTGCTCTATTAAAACATTGGCAAGACATGGTGCTGGAAGAGCGATTTGCACTGGGTAAAGGTGGCTACGCACTTCGAGGAAAAAAACTCATGTCCATGGTAACTGTTGGCCACAGCAAACAGTCGTATCAATTGGGTGGGTATGATCGATTTCCTATTGAGAATTTTTTATTACCATATGAACAGATGGCCTTCCATTGCGGCATGCAATATCTTGCACCTTTTGTGGTCTACAGCGCTCACCGAATAACTGACGCTGAGATAGCCATTCAGGCCTGTAACTACCGACAGCATCTTCTCAGCTACCTCACCAGTACAGACAATGAATGACCACGACCTCTTAGCCAATACGCTAATCTATCTGGGTGCAGCTGTGATAGCTGTGCCTTTTGCAAAACGGATGGGGCTTGGCTCAGTCTTGGGCTATCTAATTGCAGGCATCACCATCGGGCCATGGGGACTGGCACTCATTGCCAATAGCCGAGACATCCTGCATTTTGCTGAGTTTGGTGTTGTACTGCTGTTATTTCTGATTGGGCTTGAGCTAAACCCCAAACGGTTATGGGAGATGCGCCGCCCTATATTTGGCACTGGCAGCATTCAAGTTGTCGCTACTTCACTGATCATCTTTGTAATATGCACACTACTGGGGCTACCCTGGCACAACGCTTTAATTGTCGCCATGGGGCTGTCACTCTCATCAACAGCCATTGCACTACAGAGCCTAAAAGAGAAAAACCAACTCTCAACACCCTCTGGGCACTCTGTTTTCTCTATCCTGCTATTTCAGGATATTGCCGTAATCCCCATGTTGGCGCTAATCCCCATCCTGGGTAGTAGCATGGAGCAGAGCAGCGAACCGCTATTAGAAGCATTAAAGGTTGCGGGTGTTATTGGATTTATTATCATCGGTGGCCACTTTCTGACCCGCCCTATCTTTCGCTTCATTGCCGCAACCCATCTACGCGAGATCTTTACCGCCTTCTCACTGCTACTTGTTATTGGCATTGGTTTACTGATGGAGGCCGTCGGCATGTCAATGGCTCTTGGTACTTTTCTAGCAGGCGTTCTGCTAGCAGAGTCTGAGTATCGACATGAGTTAGAAATTGAGATTGAGCCATTCAAAGGATTACTGCTGGGTCTCTTTTTTATCGCCATCGGTATGACCATTGATTTTGGGCTGCTGTTGGATCAGCCCTGGCTGATTGTTGCTCTGGTATTTGGATTGCTGCTGATCAAGCTAATAGTGCTTGCCATCATTGGGCGCTCTGAAAAGCTCCCTGCCAGTCAACTAGGGCTATTTGCTTGCCTGCTGAGCCAGGGTGGTGAGTTTGCATTTGTGCTCTTCACCGCTGCTGTAACAGCTGGCGCGCTGGAACAACAGTGGGCTAGTTTACTATTCGTTGTCGTTGCCCTGTCAATGATGGCTACCCCTCTGCTGCTGCTACTGAATGAAAAATTTATTGAACCTCGTTTTATACATTTTGCTAGCGACCAACCTGTTGACACCATTGATGTCCCGCACCAGCCTGTAATCATCGCTGGATTTGGTCGGTTTGGGCGAACTATTGGACGACTATTACATGCCAACAAAATCCCTACCACCATACTGGATCACAACCCTGATCAAATAGAAGATGCCAGACGCTTTGGTTACCGAGTCTACTACGGAGATGCCAGTCGGCTGGATATGCTGCGATCAGCAGGTGCAGAGACTGCCAATCTCCTCATTATTACCGTAGATGATCCAGATCAGGTGTTAGCTATTACAGATCTGGCACAGCAACATTTCCCACACCTAACAATCCTAGCTCGTGCCCGTGGCATGGCTATCGCAATGGAGTTTCTCAAACGGGATATCCCTCTATTTCGAAGAGAGATTCAAGAATCTGCACTACTACTGGGTGAAGATGCTTTAAAACAGTTGGGCTACGGAGCCTTTCAGGCAAAACAGATGGCGCATACATTCCGCAACCATGAAAGCATGCTATTACAAAAGATGTATCAAACGGATGTATTAGAAAAACGCATCCACATCTCACAAATGGCTCGAAAAGAGCTCGCTCAATTATTAGAAGCTGATGAGCAAGAGCAGCAAAATTTGCGTGACCACAGCTGGCGAGAGCGTTAAGTACCCCTCAAAATCGTATTTAAAACAGTGTCATCAATCGCATCATACTTGATGCACCTAAATTTTATTCATTTCACGCTTGACATATGTCATACCTAATGCCAGTATGTAATCACTTTAGACGACAACGCATCACTACAGCCCCGGAGAGAAACATGCCAGTTATTAATCGCTACCAAGATATTGATCAGGTTGAAAGAGAGACCCGGAAGGATTATATCGACCGCCACTCTCCGTTCATCCAATGTGCAGGCACAGCAAAAAGCGGCGAGAAATTCCCCGTGACCGTAACCATGGGGAATGCCTATTCACATCCTGATGACAATGATCACTACATCCGATCAATTCAGCTCTACAACGGACAGACACTCATTGGCGAAGCTAGTTTTCCTCCTGGCACCTTGGGTGGTAATGGAGCCAAAGGTCAGGCAGAAGTTACTTTTAACTTAGTCCCTACAACTGATGCTCTCAGCTTGACTGCTTTGTCATACTGCACCAAACACGGCCTTTGGGAATGTGACCCCATTGAAGTAACAGTAGAAGCATAAAGATATTTTAACCCTATAGACGTAACGCCAATTTTACTAACTCATATTTAAAGGAAACAGAACATGACACAAATTACACTGAAGGATAACCCTATCAACACCATTGGTTCACTACCTGCTGTTGGAAGCCAAGCCCCGGAATTTTTGCTCACAAAAACAGATCTTTCTGACATTACTGCAGAAGATCTTCGTGGCAAAAAAGTCGTTCTAAATATCTTCCCAAGCATTGATACCGAGGTGTGCGCAGCATCTGTCCGCTTCTTTAATGCAAAAGCCAATACACTGGAAAACACAACCGTGCTGTGTGTCTCCGATGACCTGCCGTTTGCTCAAAAGCGTTTTTGTGGTGCAGAAGGTCTGAGCAACGTCATATCAGCCAGCGAACTGCGTAATCGCGAGTTTGGTGACCAGTATGGTGTACGCATCATTGACGGCCCACTTGCAGGCGTACTGTCGAGGGCTATCGTCATCATTGATGCAGCCGGTAAAGTAATCTATACCGAGCAGGTTCCTGAAATCACTCAAGAGCCAAACTATGATGCAGCTCTAGCGGCACTGAACTAAAAGTTTAACCAAGCCTGCCAAGGATGGCATTTTTACACTTTTTTGGGGAACCCTGCAGATGAAACATAAGCTCACTTTAATCTTTATTTCTCTGATGGCTCTATTTATATCATTAAATTTATCTGCCAAAGAAAACAGCGCCAATGAGATACTTGAGCAGATGATTTCAAGTTATGGTGGCGCAGAGGCTTTAGAGAAACTCAACACCCCCTATCAACAAATTTGGCACCTGGATGCGACTGCCAAAAACAAGCAAGGTAATGATCTGCGCAATATTGAACTGCCAGAGAAGCTACAAGTCAAACTAACCTACCCGGACAGCAGTGAAACTCGTATATTATTTGGCGATCAAGGGCTAAAAATATACAACGAGACAAAGCAAGTGAAAGCAGAAGGACCAGGATTGGATGCCATGCGCCTACAACGGATGCGTTTGTATAATCCTCTACTACTTAAAGAGAGAGCCAAGAACATAACAGTTTCAGAAAATGGTGGCCGCTATGTTCTCACTCTGACTGAGCAAGGTCTTACCACAGACTATCATGTCAATAAAAACTCTCATCTTATTGAGATAGTTATAGGTACTCTACAGATGGGCGGCATGTCGATGCAGTTTCGCACTGAGTACCATGACTTCAAGATGGAAGCAAGCGTCATAATGCCTCATCGCGAAGTGAAATATGCAGGCAGCGTTAACACAGCAGAGTTGACTCTTCTGGCAACACAGTTCACTGACGATGTCGAAGAACTAACACAACTAGATGCTATTGCTACGCCAAAGCAGGCATATAACTAAATACATAGATGGCTTTATTGGTTGGTCTGATTGAGCAATAGCAAATAGCCAGCTTTTGTTCACAGATCAACCAATAACATCAAAATCATTTCAGACGGGTTACTGCACCCTTCCTTTACTCAAGGCAACACCTTAACAATCTCCGACCACTTCTCCATTTTCTGCTCTCTGGTTAAAGCTGCCATTGCGGGGCTGGTTGATGGTAGCCGAATCATCTGAATCCGTTCTAGCTGAGTTTTCAAACCTGGAAGCACTCTTTTTTTAAACACTTTTTCAGCTGTTGCACCATTAAACACAATGAGCTGAATACTCGGATATAAGAGTAACAAATGAGAAAAGTCATTTGTTTTAATACTGCTTCCAATGATTGAAGAGTCCAGGCTTCCATCTCTCTTGCACGCCTGAAGAACATCCCAAAGAGCTATTCTATTTTTTATAAGCAGCTCTTCCCTTTTGGGATAAGTTGCTCCAACACTAAAGTTGAAGAGATCGCCCATAATGTACCAAAATGCATTTCTAGGGTGAGCATAGTATTGCCTCTGTTTTAGTGACATATCACTAGGCATTGAACCAAGAATAAGGATTTTTGGATCACCCCCTATGATAGGAGGGAAACCAATTTTGCTGACTTTCACTAGCTATTTACACTCCATTTGGCACAGGACACATTTTTTAATGCGCTATTACATGTTGTAGTAATTTTTAAATATCAAAGCAATGCTATTTCTAAAGTAAATTTTGTAACACAGAATTACACTATGCCACAAAACCAAAAAAGCCCCATTAAGGGGCTTTTTCAGGCACAAATTATAATTCAATAAACCTAGTAAGAGATAAAGTAGCGCAATAACATATATAAAGGCGCTACTTCTAACTATATCTATTTAAAAGTCATAGTTAACATTGAATGCCCAGATTGATTTAGTCTCTCTATGTACAACATTACCAATGTTAGCAACACCGGCAGCTATGGTCAGGTTTGGTGTTGGTAGATAGGCTACGAAGAAATCAACGAAGTGGTCTTCTTTGAAGCTGTAGTCATTGAGTGTTGATTGGCTAGCAACGCCATTAATATTGAGATAGTCATTTACTGATTTTAATGCGTCTGGCTTGTAACGAAATTCAACACCAACGGCCACATTTGCAGCAGGGAGTATCGCCAGTGTAACCTCTGGGTTCAGGCTCCAATCATCTGAGAAGCCAAGAAAGCCCAGCTGGTTGGCCTGGGTATAGCGAAGATTAACCGCCGTAAGCAGAGGAATCTTTGTCTTCCAAAGTTTTGTGGCCATCAGGTTGACCTCAAAGCCATCATCATCATCCACACCCATTGTTTTTAGAACCTTTGGTAACCCGGCACCCAAAGCGTTTCTTACATTATCGGTGAGGTTGTCATCCAACTCATCAACATCCAGCGCTTTCTTATACGACACAGAGATCGCCATCGCGGGCAGGGAGGCAGACTCCTTAACAAACTGGTACTTTGCGTGTGCTGTAATCATCTGAAGATTATCTAGCTTGGTGTCCAACCTATTTACCGCACCCAAAACAGGAGTGCTATCATTTCGCAGATCACTTTTCAGTGTGCTTATATCAAGATTCTGATAAGCAAAACCAAACTCCAGGCGATCACCAACAGTCACTGCAACTGGCCAAAAGTTAATGGTGTAACTGTCACTGACCCATGTCCATAGGCTTACAGCAGGCTTTCCAATTCCCCCATCTGTAGATGGATTTGAAACATATGCCCAAGGGACAATTGCACCACCGCCTTCACCTTCAATGGTGAGCAGCGGAATATTAGCAAAGGCCGATTGGCCAAATGGGATAAGTAATGATGACGCAAGCAGTGCGGTACAAGCCGTTTTTTTCATGTGATTTCCCCGATTTTATATTTTTAGTCAGGAAACCCGGATGGACGCTCTATGGATGCTGAATAAAACGTACGATACCCAGTATTTCCCAGAATTTAATAATTCTTTGCCTCATTCAATTAGATTCAAATAACCACTGAAGCTCTATGTGAATGAAGTTCGCGAAAAAGATTACTGAGAAACATGCCGATAGTCAATCTATATTTTGCGTATTATCATTTTTACAGGAGTAATTAAGCTTTTTTTTAATTATGCTAAGCGATGTGATTTGTTTTTTTCTAGGGAAAAGTGATTAAGACAGGGGCGTGATAAAACAAAATATCGTATTGATATTTAATGAATTTTATAAATCACCAACTTACATTCATAATATAAAATGTAATTGGTGTTGCTGATATTAAGGCCGATAGGTTTTTAGAGAAGAAACTTTTCATGCTTGGATGTCTAAACCAGGTTGCGGTAAAAATACACTGCCACCGTTACATGAAGTGAGCACCAAATAAAAAATATCCTAATAGGAATTGAAATTATTTTAAAAAAGACATCAATCGGACACCATAATTAATTGCTAACTATAGAACTAAAATCTAATTTTTAGATGTTCTTATTTTTTGGTTGTAGAAGCAACACGCGCAATATTCTCCAAACCGGCTTTATCCAACAGCTCAATCTGCTTGCCACTAACTTTTAGCAGCCCCACAGATTGAAAACGCTTTAAGCCACGACTAATAGTCTCTACTGCCACACCTAAATAACTTGCTATATGCTGTCGAGACATAGCTAAACGTAAATTTGTTGAGCAAATATCACGCTTATTAAATCGCTCAGAAAGATTAAGCAGAAAAGCGGCTATACGCTCATCAGCTGACTGTCTGGCCGCTAAAAGAGACTGTCTTTGTTCTCGATTAATCTGTCCGCCCATAACTCGAATAAGGCTATCCTGAGCATCAACATAACCCTTACCAAGCAAAGCCAAGTCATTGAAATACAACTCACAAATAGATCCTGGCTCCAAAGCTTTAGCAGAGTATGTGTAGTTACCTTCCCTGATCGCATCAATACCAATCAACTCACCAGGAAAGTGAAAACCCAGCACCTGCTCTTCACCATCTTCCAGTAAACGATAGCTCATAAAGGTGCCTGACTTTACTGCATAGGCAGCATGAAAGGGCTGGCCAGTACGAAATAACCCTTCACCTTTTGGCACCTGCTGTCGGCGTTTGAGCAACTGAGAAACAACAGATACATCATCAACACCCAAAATAACATCCTGAATTTCAGAGAAGTCACAATTGTCACATGCCACCTCTTTACATGTGCTTGGGTTGGTCGAGGTATTCTGAGTGGTTTTTTGCTTAGTCATATTTTGATGATTTTATGTCGCAGTCATTTAATAAAAAAATTGATTTATATCATTATAGCCAGCACAGCAAACTCACATCCAGATAAATATCTAGAAATCTGGTCATCCTTTGAAGTTATACGTGATTTTTTTTGACTGCCAAGCTGCTTTTGTATATCACAAAGGAGGAGTAAAAACCAACGTTTCAAGTAACGCACTCAACTATCAAGAGATAAAGCACAGATATTTTACATGGCTGCAACTCCTCTTCCTAAGATGCTTTTTTTAGTATTTCAGCCTAAACAGCTCGCCACAATGTAACAAACCCAAACACTACCACCATTGCTCCAGCTATCTGCCGAGTCAAGGGAGAGCGAACAAACTTTGACATCGTACCCGCTAACATCCCCATCAGCATTAAATTAGGCAAGGTTCCAAGGCCAAAAGCTAACATTACACCAGCCCCGTTCCACATATTTCCAGCAGCAATAGCATTAATCAACATACTGTAAACCAGTCCACATGGAAACCATCCCCACACAAGACCTATCTTTAGTGCCTGTCCTGGCGTATGCACAGGCAACAATTTTCGCCCAAATGGTTCAATGCGCTTCCAGAGATATGATCCTGCCAATTCAACACGGCTTAAAACCCGCCACCAACCAGCAAGGTATAACCCCAATAGAATCATGAAGATGCCAGCAATACCAAACAATATTCGCTGAGCCAAGTGTATTGGCATCAGATCTGTCAGCAACATCCCTATGCCACCCATTATGGCGCCAGCTACGACATAACTACAGATTCGACCCGTGTTATATGCAATTTGATAGGGCAACAACGAAGTAAAGCAATTGCGCTCATGCTCAGGTAATCCAAAGGTTAATGCACTAACAATACCGCCACACATCCCTACGCAATGAACACCTCCAAGCAAACCGACAACTAGGGCGCTAACGTAGGATAACCCGAGCTCTTCCACCACTATTCCTGCTTAAAATACACTACTGTTTGGCTCACCAATTTTCTGCCAACAATTCAAAATGCGCTTGTGCGTGCAAACAGGCAGGGCATAACTCTGGAGCCACTTCAGCCTCATGCAGATAACCACAATTTCTACAACGCCAAACCACCTTGTTGCCGCGCTTAAATACCTTGTCTGCTTCTAGATTATCTGCAAGATCCTTATAACGTTTACCATGTTGTTTCTCGGCCACAGCGATAGCCTCAAAAGCTGCAGCGATCTGTTCAAAACCTTCCGCTCTTGCAACCTTGGCAAAACCAGGATACAGCTCTGTCCATTCATGTTCTTCGCCAGCAGCGGCAGCGCGGAGGTTGTGAAGTGTATTACTAATGATCCCTGCTGGAAATGTCTCGGTAACCTCAACATCCCCGCCTTCCAGGAATTTAAAAAATCGCTTTGCATGCTCCTTTTCCTGATTTGCCGTCTCTTCAAAGATATCGGAAATCTGTACCAATCCCTCTTTTCTTGCAACACCCGCATAGTAGGTGTATCTATTTCTGGCTTGAGATTCTCCTGCAAAAGAGATCAATAGATTTTTTTCAGTCTGCGTACCTTTAATAGTTGCTGACATTTTACTCTCCTCCCTTTTTTTGAGGGCTGCTTGAGTCTTTATCAGAAGCTGAATCAACTTCATTCAATTCATTGCTATCTTGTGTAGGTAACTCATCATCATCCATTAGGATACGTTGAGCATCACCCTCCATATCATCAAACTGACCACTACGAGCCGCCCAAAAAAGCACGCCCACAGCTATCAGCCCAAGGATAACCATGCCTGGAATCAAGCCGTAAATAACCTCCATAAACTGATACCTTCTGTTCTATTTGAAAAGCGTTCGAATCCGTGCGGCATTGCCAATAACGAGCAGTGAGCTAATCGGCATCGCAATAGCTGCCACAAGCGGGGTTATCATAGCCGACATCGCCAATGGCACCATTATAAGGTTATAGACAATAGAGATGGCAATATTCTGTCGGATTGTACGTAAAGTACGACGGGAAAGTGCAGCAGCCAAACGAACCTTTGCCAGTTCATTGCTCATCAGCACAATATCTGAACTGGCAATCGAGACATCAGTACCAGAACCCAAACTAATGCCTACATCTGCACGAACTAAAGCAGGCGCATCATTAACACCATCACCCACCATAGCCACTCTACCCCCTTGCTGTTGAAGGTCTGCAATGATTTGATCTTTATCCTCAGGCAAAACCTCTGCAATAACCTCCATACCACCCAGCCGAGCTGCAATTGTTTCAGCTGTTTGTTGCCGGTCACCACTTAACAGTGTGAGTTTTATACCATCATGCTTTAAGGCATTCACAAGTGCAGCTGCATCTGGCCGAACCTGATCTTCAACTCCAATAACTGCAACCTCATAACCATCAATGGCACAACATAACGAACCAATGCCTTGCTCATCCAGTTCTTGCACTTGTTGATCAAATACTTTATTTCGTTGCACTTGATGCTGATTAAGCCAAGTCGATGTGCCCACCAACACCACTTTGCCCTCTACCTCTGCTTTAATGCCATAACCAGGGCGATTAACAAACCCTTTTACCTCTTTGCTATCTATTGTAACGCCACTATTTGAAATGCAATTGAGAATAGCCTGTGCTACAGGGTGCTCAGAATATCGCTCCGCTGCACCTATATATTCAAACAGCTCTTTAATCTCAATAGGTACAGGGCTAATTAATTCTCCCTCAGGTACAGCTGGCACCCAACTTCCTGTTTTAAAATATATGCTGGAGACAGCCATACGTCCTTCAGTCAAGGTGCCAGTTTTATCAAAAACAAAATGGCTAATACCAGAGAGTGATTCTAATACCGCACCATTTTTAACCAGAATGCCATTACGTGCACCAAGGCCAGAGGCCACAGCAATAGACATGGGTGTAGCAAGACCAAAGGCACAGGGACAGGTAATGATAAGTACTGAGGTTGCAGCCATCAAAGCCAGTTCAAAATCGCTTTTCAACCACCAGATAAAGGTCAATGTTGCCAGCCCTAGCGTTACCAAAACAAACCAGGGGACAATGCGATCTGCGACGCGCTGGATAGGTGCTTTGCTGGCCTGAGCTTCTTCAACTAAGCGTATAATACGCCCAAGCGCCGTGTCTTTCAGCACACCTTCTACCTGTAGCTTGAGCATACCGTGACCATTAATGGTTCCAGCAGAGACATGCTCATCCTTTGCCTTGGTAACAGGCTCAAACTCACCTGTCAGCATGGCTTCATCAACTACACTCAAGCCCTCTGTAATAAGGCCATCTACGGGTATTTTATCTCCAGGTTTTACCAGTACAATCTCTCCTGGTTTTACCGAACGTACTGGCACTATCTCTTCTTTACCATCACGTAACACTGTTGCTACTCTTGGCTGAAGATCCAGTAAGCGTTGTGTGGATGCTACTGCCTGGCGCTTTGATATCGCCTCAAGATAACGGCCCACCAAAATCACAAATATGAAATTAACTACTGTATCAAAATAGACTTCGCCTACTGTTACACCTGATACAGTCACATAGGTTGAATAGATATAGGTTATGGCTGCACCAATTGCTATAGGCAGGTCCATACCCAAGTGCCTATTACGCAACCCAGTTAAAGCACCCTTGAAGAAGGGAAAACCTGAATACAACAAAGTAGGAGTAGCAATAGCGAAACCGATCCAGTGGAACATTTCACGGAACTCGCCTTTATCTGCACCACTGTAAAGTGCTATAGAAATCCACAGTAAATTCATCATGGCAAAACCAGCAAATGCCATGCGATAGAGGAGAGTACGGTTTTGTCGTTGCAGTGCACCTTCAGCCACTTCGGGATCAAAAGGCACTGCTGAGTAGCCAATTTGGCCTAGCCTTTGAATGACCTCTGACAGCTGTACACGATTATTGTCCCACTTTGTAAACAGTCGCTTACCGGAAAGATTTACCGCAGCGCTGATAACACCAGGCAATGATTGTAGCGTATGTTCAATAAGCCAGACACAGGCAGCACAGTGAATACCCTCGACAAGGAGATTAATTTCTCTACTTTCGCCCAGCGCATTAATGTACTCTTCCTGTACAGCATCCAAGTCATAAAGCGCAAGATCTTTTGGAAGATCGGGAGGAGGTGCCAACACCCCATCTTCTGGCGTTCGCTTATAAAAACCTTCAAGTCCTGCTTGATAAATGGTTTCACAAACAGATTTGCATCCATTACAACAGAACAAGCGCTCTCGCCCTTTTATTGTTGCTTGGATAACATCTTTTTCAGGCAGAGGTAACTGACAATGGAAACAGGCCGCTTCTGTCAAGGATGAGTTGCCTGTAATGGTGTATGTAGCTGCATTAGCCACAGGGTATATTTAACAATACAGCACATAATTTAGGCTCAATAATCAGCACTAATTTGCACTATCGGCCAGCAGAGACACCCACACGGAGCGCTTCATTATACTCTTTCCCATCTTTCTGCACGCTAACCAACACATCCCATATCCCTTTAAGTTTAAAGGTGACGTCAGCCTGATAAAGGCCATTACCGATAGGTTGCATAGGAAGTGAAAAGTCAGCCTTCGCATCAGATGGACGATACGCATAAAAAATAACACTATCTGGATTTACTGCCCCACCTTCTTTTGTTGCCAATGAAAATGTAAGGGCTGCTGATTTATTCATTGTTATTTTTTTAGGTTCAGAGATGCTCATCTCCCAACCTGGATTATTTTTCATACGCGCAACCATGTTCTTTTCATAGTGCTGCCCGCGATCATAATAGTCATTAACTACCAGCCCTGGATTTTTATCCATAGCAAAATAGATCATTATAAAATTTGCTGTTACAACACTAACAATAATACCAAACCAAGCAAAAACCCATGGACTGCGCCAGGCTGACTGATGTGAATTTGTAGCTGAATGCATCATCGATATTACCTCTTTGGCCCAATAAAAACGCTTTCCCGATCACTGGAAAAATGCTCTTTTGAGTCCATTGTTTCAATATGAAAAATTATAGGTTGAGATTCAACCATAAGGTCTTTTCTAGGAACACGGGCATAGACACTCATTGGTGTCACTGTACCGTGTTGCACAACGACTACTTGGTTGCTTGTTATCTTTAATCCAGCTGGCCCTGTTGCAGTGATTTTTACTTTTACATCTGCTGCAAGTTTATTCAAAATCTTAAGCGTATATTTATTTTGAATAGAGCCATCACTTTGCAGCACATAAAGCGGCTGCCGCGCGTGTAGCACCTTTAAATCAACCGCATCAATGCTACTAAGACCATATAAAATACCCAACAGCGCAGCAAATATAATCGAGCCAGTTACGACAAGGCGAGGTTGTTTATATAACGGAGGGCAAGCTTTACCCTCAAGTCCATTAAGTGATTCATAACGAATCAACCCATGAGGCCGCCCTACTTTATCCATAACAGCATCACATGCATCTATACATAATGCACACATAATGCAGCCTTCCTGTTGCCCCTGTCGGATATCAACACCTGTTGGGCAGACAGCTACACACTGATTACAATCAACGCAATCACCGCTCTTTTCCTGCTCACTGCTTACTCCCTTTCTTTTGCGGCTACGAGGTTCTCCACGGTGCAGATCATAGGTAGGAATGATGGTCGTTACATCCACCATTGCACCCTGAATACGCGCATAGGGGCAAAGCCACATGCAGACCTGTTCACGCATAAAACCCGCCAGCAAATAGGTGCCTGCGGTAAACATTAATATGGTAATCCAAGCTGCTGAAGACAACTGTAATACAAAAAAATCAGACCAGAGCACATAGACATCCGTAAACCAGGCTACGAAGCTAATGCCAGTCAACATTGCAATAACCAGCCACAATGTATGCTTGCCTAGTTTTTTACTGAACTTGCTAGCAGTTACTGGAGATTTATCTAATTTTCTCCGCTGTTGCGGTGTCCCTTCAAACTTCTCTTCTATCCAGGTATAGAGATCAGTCCATACTGTTTGAAAGCAGAGAAAGCCACACCATACCCGTCCAGAGAATGCTGTTATTGCCAATAAATTAATAGCTAAAAACAGAAGTACCAAGGCGAGAATCCACAGGTCTTGTGGGAGTATTGTGATGTTAAAAAGATGAAACTGCCGATCTGGAATATCCCAAAGGATGGCCTGCTGACCGTTCCAGCGAAGATATGGCCCAAAAAACATAAGCAGCCATATTGAGTTACTAAACCACTTAATGTTGCGCCATTTACCACCCATCCGTTTTGCATGAATGGTTTCATCACCAGCATTTACATGCCAGTTATCAGCCTCTTCAAGCAGATCATCAAGGGCGGCAAACTGTGAATGGGAAGGCTGTGTACTCACTATAAATCCTGTTACATTGCGTATTTTACTAACTGACTCAATAGTTTTAGCTGACAATCATTAACCAGCTTTTAGCAATGAGCCTACCACACAGGTGACAGCACCCCAACAAAGCCATATCCAGATTAATGGCTTCTCTTAGAATTTATGGAGCCTGCATATCGATTTACTCTCAATGCAGACTCCACATTTCTAGCCCTATTACTGTTGGCCTAACTTATAGACATACACCGCTAACTTTTTGATCTCATTAGCAGATAGTTTGTCAGCAAAAGAAGGCATTATTGCCTCACGAGTTTCAGGGTCAGTTGGAAAGTTTACACCATGGGTGATCGTGTGTTTTGCACTCTCTACACCACCCGGTGTGAAGCGCCAAACACTGTCGGTTAGATTCACCGCACCCATCGCCTGATTACCCGTAGCCGTCATGCCATGACATGCAAAACAAGCGTTTGCCATAAACAACGCTTTTCCGGCAGGATCTTCCTTTCCTTCACTCAAGCCCACAACATAGTTTGCCAGCGTATCAATCTGCTCCACAGAAAGCTTACTACCATGTGCAGGCATCATGCCTTTGCGGCCTTTCGTGATGCTCTCTTCAATCTTGTCGACACCACCACCATAAAGCCAATCATCATCGGCAATCACTGGAAAATCAGGGGCACCTTGCCCACCAGAACCATGGCATGCAGCGCAATTATCACCAAAAAGCACCTTTACAGAAGCTACGGTGTAATCAGAAAGCCCTGCATCCCCCAGGATCTGCTCAGCCGTCATACCTTTGATCTGATCCTCGTATTTGGCTCGAATGGCTTCAACCTCAGCCATGCCTTCCTTGAACTCCTCAATCTGTGTCCAGCCCAGGAGTCCTGGCGGTGCTTTGTCTCCAATAGGAAAGGATGGGTAGATCACTACATAGATAACTACCCAGGCACAACTTGCCCACCATGAGAGCATCCACCAACGTGGAATAGGGTTAGCCAACTCACGAATGTTGTCGTCCCATATATGCCCAGTATTATTTTCACCTGGAAAAGGATTCTTATCCGCCATGTTTTTCTCCATCATCAAATTTATCATCATCCAAAGGGATAAAGCGCTGTGCTTCAAGCTTCTCCCTATTTTTTGGATAAAGAGCATAAACGTAAGCTGCAAGTATCAGGAGGAAGACCACCACGGTTAGGCCTACGCCTACCCAGTCATTTGTGGTCATCGCTGCCCAATCCGTAGAAAAATACTCGCTGAGGTTATTCACGGTAAGCCTTGCTATCGTCAAGTTTTGCCATAGTACCCAGCACCTGAAGATAGGCGACAACTGCGTCCATCTCTGTCTTACCTTTGGTCTCTTCCAGTGCCGCAGCAAAATCCGCTTCGGTATAAGGAACTCCAACCATAGCAAGACCACGCATGTTGCTTTCGATCTCTTCAGGGTCAACCAGATTCTCATCAAGCCAAGGATAGTTTGGCATGACAGACTCAGGTACCACTGAACGAGGTGCTCGCAAATGTTTGCGATGCCATACATCAGAGTACTTACCACCTACCCGCGCAAGATCAGGCCCTGTTCGTTTAGAACCCCACTGAAAGGGGTGATCAAACATTGACTCTGAAGCCAGTGAGTAATGCCCATAGCGTTCATGCTCATCACGAAATGGTCGAATCATCTGTGAATGACAGAGATAGCAGCCCTCTCGGATGTAGACATCACGACCAGCAACTTCCAGTGGTCGGTTAGGGCGAATACCATCCCCGGCCTTCCACTCACTCAGCGGTTTTTTTCCAACGCCATCCCAAACAATCTCAGGGAACTTGTTATGCTCTAAGGTGCTCTTCATATAGAACAGCGGCACAATCTCTACAATACCGCCAACAGAGACAACGATGGCCGTTAGCAGCACCAAGGCCCAAACATTTGTCTCAACCCAGTTTTGGAGACCTTTTGATTCTGTATTTTCTGACATTACTTGAATCTCCTATGCTGTGACTGTAGTCAATGTTGCAGTCCGAGCCTGTTCAACTCGACCCTCCGCAAAAGATTTGCGAACTGTCATAACAACATTGAACAGCATAATCGCTGCACCGAAGAGGAATATTCCACCACCTACAGCCCGCATAGCGTAGTAAGGATGCATCGCCTCAACAGACTCCGCAAAAGTGTAAGCCAAGGTGCCATAGTCATCATAAGCACGCCACATCAGACCCTGCATGATGCCGGATACCCACATGGATACAACGTAGATAACTGCACCAATCGTAGCTGCCCAAAAGTGCAAATTGATCAGTTTCACAGAATACATCTCGGTATGAAAACAACGAGTGACCAAGTGGTAAAGTGCACCAATACCCACCATAGCAACCCAACCAAGCGCACCAGAATGCACATGACCAACCGTCCAATCCGTGTAATGCGAGAGTGCATTCACTGTCTTAATGGCCATTACCGGACCTTCAAAGGTGGACATCGCATAGAAGGCCAAAGACATGATCATAAAACGCAGTACATAGTCAGTACGCAGTTTGTCCCAAGCACCGGAGAGCGTCATCATGCCGTTCAACGCACCCCCCCAGGATGGAATGATCATTGCCAATGAAATGGCCGCACCCAATGAACCTGTCCAATCTGGCAACGCGGTGTATTGAAGGTGATGAGCGCCCAGCCAAACATAACCAAATGAGAGTGCCCAGAAGTGAATAACAGACAATCTATATGAATAGACAGGGCGATTGGCTTGCTTTGGCACAAAGTAGTACATGATGCCTAGGAAGCCTGCTGTCAGGTAAAAACCTACCGCATTATGTCCCCACCACCACTGAATCATGGCATCCTGCACACCGGCAAAGATAGAGTAGGATTTAAACAGACTGACAGGGATCGCCAGGCTATTAACCACATGCAGATAGGTGATCATAATCATCATGCTAAGGAAGAACCAATTCGACACATAAATGTGTGAGCTCTTGCGAGTAGCAAGGGTCATTACGAAATTAAACAAGTATGAGAGCCAAACTACAGCAATCAATATATCGATTGGCCATTCCAGCTCGGCATACTCTTTACTCTGCGTTAAACCCAGTGGCAGCGTAATTACCGCCAACACGATCACCAGATTCCAACCCCAGAAAGTAAACCAGGCCATCTTGTCGCTCCACAGCCGCACACCGCAGGTGCGCTGAACACTGTAGAAGGCTGTCGCCATCAGCGTACAACCGCCAAAAGCAAAGATAACCGCATTTGTATGAACTGGGCGTAAACGCCCAAAAGACAAATAAGGACTATCAAAATTAAGAACCGGCCACGCCAACTCCGAGGCAATATATACCCCGACCGATGCGCCTACCACTAGGTAGACCACCGCCATGACGGCAAACCAGCGTACAACATCTAGGTTGTATTTTTGTTCTGCTCTAGCGTCCATGAACCCTCCCTCGTATTGGATTCGTTTAAAGTAATGACCAAACACATTAGGTTCGACCAAGGTGGATTATTGCACGGCGTATATCACGATATTGCTTGATATTTGTCAAGCTTTTTGATGGTAGATTAGCAAAGAAACTTGCATCATCCCTGCTATAATTGCATTTAACTCTTTAATTTCAATATGTTAAATAATTTTTTTTAGATCGGGCTTCTATGCCAACAACAAGATAAGACAACTACCAATATAGGCAGTTATGTATGAAAAATAGAGCTAAAGCCATATGCAGTGACAGCGTCTGTCATCACGATTTTTATATTAATATCAAGCACCTCCTACCAACTCTTTAAGTCCACTGGTATTCAGTAAAGTCACACACTTTTTCTCCAATACAAGCAACCCCGCTTTTTGAAACTTACTCATTACTCGACTAACCGTCTCACTAGCAAGACCAAGATAACTTCCTATATCAGCCCAAGACATTCTTAATACAAACTCATGGCCGGCATAACC
This sequence comes from Gammaproteobacteria bacterium, assembly GCA_021773975.1. Lineage (GTDB taxonomy): Bacteria > Pseudomonadota > Gammaproteobacteria > Chromatiales > Chromatiaceae > WFXD01. Next base: position 84,318 of record JAJFJN010000087.1, read on the forward strand.
TCTTGAGCTATATCTTTGTGATAAGTTCAGTAAAAAAGCAGCCATGCGCTGCTCAGAGCTTTGCCGGGCAATAGTTGCCATGAGCTTACGATTAAACGCAATCTCACCGCCTAAAAGCTCTATCATGCGCTGCTGCAAAACTTCCAGCGGCCGCCCTGATTCTGGCAAACGCTCTACCCGTAATTCACAAATATGGCTCGCTTCCAGGGCTCGCACCGTACTTGGATAGAGCTTTTCAGACATCCCCTCAGCCCCCATCAATTCCCCAGGGAGACAAAACCCAACAACCTGCTCTTGTCCATCTGTCTCAGGAATTATGTTTTTAAAAGAGCCTGACTTTACCGCAAACACAGCTCGAAAAGGATCTTCTTGCCTATAAATTGTCTCACCACGGGCAACCGATTTATGTCGCAACAAAATACCTTCTGGTAAGTCAGCATCTGCTTTTGCATAATCCAGCAGTTGACACATAGAATCCAAAATACAATTAACACATTCAACTTCCTGGCTCTTTTTTCCTGCACAACCATCACCATCCGATAAAGCCTGCATAGGGCAGGATCGAAACTCAGGGTATCTCACTTTTATCATACTTGATCCAGAGAAATCGCAGAAAACAGATGCCGCAACTTAACCAATCAGAAATGCTTGCGTCAAATAAAAAACAAAAATAACTTCTATTAATGGATAATTGAAGAGACTATGAAGAGACTATAGGGATAGGGGTCTCGGTTAAGCAGAGATATAGAAAGATTTCATATCTTCCACAACAATCGTTACTATTACCAACAAATCAACCTTACGTGTGCAGCATCTATGGATAAAAAAATTCTACCTTGGCTACTCATTTCAATACTATTGATTCTAGTTGTAGCCATTATGTTTCCTGCCGGAAAAAACACCCCAACCCCACCCATCCTACCCTGGGACATAACAGTTGATGCAAACGGAAACACCAAGGTATTTGGACTTACCTTCGATCAAAGCACATTATCTGATGCACAAAAAACGTTTGAAAAAGAGGCCAAACTCAGTATGTTTGCTTCACATCAGGAAACCTTTACTGTTGAAGCCTATTTTGAGCGACTCTATATCAGCGGCATCCGGGCCGACCTCATACTGACATTGAATATTGACCAAGCATCTGCTGCTCAGATGTTCAAACGCGGACTTCGATTAAGCCAATTAGGCAGTGGTGAAAAGAAAATCACACTCGATCAAGCTGACATCAACACTGCAAAAGAAGCGACTATTTTACTCATTACATATCTACCGGCAGCCAATCTTGATGCAGAGCTTATTAATAAGAATTTTGGAGAACCAGATAAGCGCCATACCGAGTCATCCGGCATTACTCACTGGTTATACCCCAAAAAAGGCTTGGATATAGCTTTAAATCCAGAAGGAAAAGAGGTACTACAATACACCTCACCTGCTCATTTTGATCAGATTTTAAAACCCTTAACGCAAGCCACCAAAGATTAGCAACACGTAATTATTTAACCGCGCCTAAGTTATTTACTATTTAACTTTGTGAACAGTAGATTCACCTTCGTCTTCCAGGATGGCTAGTACACGGTCACGCCAAGCATCACGAAAACGTTTGAGAATCTCTTCATTTGCAAAGCCACCAAGGATACGACCCAGATCATCCCCCATGGTAGGCACAGCACCCATGCTACTGGGATCATAGATCAAAGTAACACTATCACCCGTTGAGATACGCTCAAATCGAAAGCCCGGTTTACCTGTAGGTTCAAATTTCAGCAAGCCGTGACGCACAAATTGCCCACCTAAACCATGGAAGCCATTACTTGCTGCGGCTCCCGTTATCAGTGTAAATACTTGACTGATTGGACCATTGGTTCCTTCATCTTGTGGACCATATACTGTGACTCCGATATCACCCCGTTGTGGCATCTCATGCCCCCACAACTCTTTCAAAGCACATTTCACTAAAAGAAAACCACCCGCGACTGTTGGGCAGGCATGGCCTGAGAGTTTAACAGCATCATCATAGGTGTAGGTAAACAGACCATCACCAGCCCCCAGTAAATCGCCCAGTGGGTCATATAAACTAATTGCTGGCTTTTCAGGAAACATTAATGATTCAGACATTGATTTATACCTCACAAGTTATTGAGTTATTTAATTGGCCAATGCGTTCTATCTCAACTGAGATATGATCGCCATCAGCAAGAAATAGTGGTGGTTTACGTGCAACACCTACACCAGAGGGTGTTCCTGTTAAGATAACGGTACCAGGTAGTAGTGTTGTATCCTGACTTAAAAAACCAATCAACTGCGCAACAGAGAAGATCATATCTGCTGTATTACTCTGCTGCATGGTCTGCCCATTGAGTACTGTACTTATATTTAGTTGCTGAGGATCAGCAATCTCATCTACTGTCACAAGCATTGGCCCCAGGGGACAAAAACCATCAAACCCCTTACCACGTATCCACTGCCCACCACCTGCATGTCTTTGCCATTTGCGGGCAGATATATCATTGGCAGCGGTATAACCGAGCACGTAATTTAATGCATCTACTTCTGATACATTCTTTGCAGTACGACCAATCACTACTGCAAGCTCAGCCTCAAAATCCACCTCTGGCCCACGCTCACAACACATGGGCAGCACAATTGCAGAGTCAGGTTCTGTAACTGCTGTTGTCGGTTTCATAAAAACTATTGGATAGCGTGGCAACTCTTTGCCTGTCTCCATCGCATGTTCACGGTAGTTCAAGCCAATACAGAAAATATTAGAGGCTACAACCGGTGCCAATAGTGATTTAACTACTACCCGTTTACCACTTGGTGTTAGCTCTTCATACAAGCCGCCATCAAGCAGCTCTGCTGAACTATCATGGTAATCTGTACCAAGCTGTTCATTTTGGCATTCATCAATAAAACGAATAATCTTCATGTTTTTTAATTAATTTCGATGTTGAATATTTAATTAGTGACTTGGCTGCTTACAAATCCAAAAAACATAACTGCTACCAAGTAGCGCAACAGAGAGTGAAAAATCCACTATAGCCATACAGATCAGAAAAGGGAAATTACCGTGGGCTGAATACGAGAGTGACGAACCCAGCACCAGCATGCAGATAAGAAAAATAAAAAAGCCCGTTCGATAGAATTGCCAGATTTTTGGCTCTGATAAGGCATAGATTCGCATCAGGTTTTTGCGACATACTTTTCTAAAGATAAAGACAATCTTCAACAATCCAACCAATATGCCAATCAGTATTGCCAGCCAAAACCAACGGCTATCTGGAATCAGTGCATCAGCTTCCATAAGCAGACTACGTCCTTTAAAAAACAGGATGAATCCACCTGAGTACCAGAGAAGAGCAGCGAGCAGTTTAAGTTGATTCGTTGTTACAGTCATTGCTAAAACCACTAATTTAATAAAGCGCGATCATTAAAGCGTATGACATAGTCATAACCAAAATAACCTGTTTTAGCTATTAGCCTTATAGTGGCATTTTGGTACATCGTATCCCATACGCTTGTTGGAACAACAAGCCGCTCTATGGTTTCGTCATATGGAACATAAATATAATTAGATGGTTTCTGCTGGGTAAGAAATGTAGTGAATCCCCCGCTGTTTTTCTTTTTTTCTATAACACTACGCACCACTTGTTTCTGTTCATCTTCATCAAATGTCCGATTAATCTGAGATGTAATAGCTGCAGCAACCAGTGCAAATGAGATCAAAAAACTTTTCAGCATAAAGATATTTTTATAAGCGAGACATTTTGATAACGGCACCCATGTCATAACACCAAACGGCGCGCCAATGAGCAATGAAATACGCAACATGCCAACACCGTTAAGTGTGTTATCAATATGTACTGACTCATGAGAGATCAATAGAAGTGATGCGCTTAACAAGGTTACAGAGAGTAAAATCAAAACAACATAGAGAAAGCCCAACCTTGACATCACTTCAAATACAGCTGTATTGGCTTTTTTAAAAGTCACCATAAATGCCAACAAGAGCAAAAAAGATATGATTGGAACGACAACAAAGTATGAATCAACCACCAAGCTAGGCCATACGCTTAATACTGCAAGCAGCAGCAATAAAGGGGCAATCTTAATAAAGTTGATTTTTAACTGAGGTAGATCAGACATATTTAGTTTTCAAGCAGCAGACAGCTAACGGTTCTTGTCTCACTGAGTGAGATGGCTTTTGGGTAGGCTTTTTGACATCGATCCATTGCCTGTGGGCAACGGGGATGGAAGTGGCAACCCGCAGGTGGGTTTGCGGGTGATGGCATATCACCTTCCAGATGAATCGCTTTTCGTTTCCCACCCGGTTCAGTTACTGGGACAGCAGACAGCAGCGCTTGTGTATAGGGGTGTTGTGGATCATCAAGCACCTCAGCTACCGTGCCCTGCTCTACAATTCTACCCAGATACATCACTGCAACCTCATGTGCCAGATAGGCCACAACTGAGATGTTATGCGTGATAAAGAGATAGGATAGTCCCAACTGTTGTTGCAGTGCCTGCAATAGATTCAATATCTGAGCCTGCACAGAGACATCCAGCGCACTGGTTGGCTCATCACAGATAATCAAACGTGGCTCCACCGCCAACGCCCGCGCTACACAGATACGTTGCCGCTGCCCACCTGAAAATTCATGTGGATAGCGATCAGCCGCTGATGCAGGAAGCCCTACTTGCTGTAATAATTCGTGCACACGTGTGCGACGCTCAGCTGCATTGCCACCAATATCCTGCGCCAGCATCCCCTCTTCAATAATATTGTGTACCAGCATGCGAGGATTCATGGAGGCCATTGGATCTTGAAAGATGATCTGCAGATCAGATCGTTTCTTTCGCAATGCCTCTCCACGCAGCTGGGTTAGTTCATGGCTATCAAATTGAACCCGCCCATCCGTGGGTTTTATCAGCTGTAAGATAGCTTTACCTACCGTGGTTTTGCCACAACCCGACTCCCCCACTACCGCAAGCGTGCGGCCTACGGGGATCTCCAGTGATACACCATCTACTGCGCGCACATGGCCTGCAACACGCCTAAAAATACCTTTATGAATTGGGAAATAAACCTTTAAATCAGCAACACACAGCAGAGGCCGCAGGCTATTATTTTGAGCTTCAGCAACCGCATCACTCACCTCGTCTGTTTTTTTAGCCGCTTTTACATCACTCGCTTGTAGATGGCATCGAACACCCTGCTCTTCTCTGTATTGATCCCACTCTGGTGCCTGTCGTTGACATAGCTCCATCACATCATCACAGCGCTCTGCAAAACGGCAGCCAACAAACTCCTGATCCAATGATGGCACAGTGCCTTTGATTACAGCCAACCGCTCACTGCGTTTATTCCGCCCTGGTATAGATTGAAACAATTTTTGACTGTAGGGGTGTCTTGGTGACTGAAAAAACTCTTTACAGGGCGATGTCTCAACGATCTGTCCGGCATACATCACTGCCACCCGATCGGCCACCTCAGCTACAACCCCCAGATCATGGGTAATCAGCAGAATGGCCATGCCAGTCTCTTGCTGTAACTGCTTCATAAGTGCCAACACCTGAGCTTGAATGGTGACATCCAGTGCAGTGGTGGGCTCATCTGCAATCAGTAGTTGTGGTCGTCCAGCCAGTGCAATGGCGATCATCACCCGTTGCTTCATGCCACCTGAGAGTTGATGTGGGTACTCATCAAAACGCTGTTCTGGATCAGGGATACCCACAGCCCTCAACAGCTCAATAACACGCCTCTTAGGACTCTGCTCCTGGCTGGTGTCATGAATATTCACCGCCTCTTCAATCTGCACACCCACCGTCAGCACCGGATTTAGAGAGGTCATAGGTTCCTGAAAGATCATGCCCATGCGCCCACCACGTTCACGGCGCATCAGGCTCTCTGGCAAATCCAGCAAACTAGTCTCACCCAAATGAATGGAGCCTTCTACTACTCGACCTACGGGTGGCAGCAGTCGCATAATCGATAACGCAGTCATCGACTTGCCACAGCCAGACTCACCCAACAAAATGAAGGTTTCGCCCTTTTTTATTTCCAGGTCAATACCATCTATCGCCCGCACAGGAGATGAACCATTCCCAAGCCAGGTTTGTAGGTTTTTTATACGCAAGAGTGCATCAGTCATTATTTGCCGCCCCTGAGGCTTGGGTCAAAAGCATCCCTCACCACATCAGAAAAGAGATTGGCAGCTAGCACCAAAGTAAACATGAAGATTAGTGCCGCAGTCAGTGACCACCAAACGATAGGCTCTCGCGCCATCTCCAGCCGAGCACTGTTGATCATATTACCCCAGGAATTCATGGTGGGATCAACGCCAATGTTGACATAAGAGAGCACCGCTTCTGCCAGTACCAATCCACTAAAATCCAGTACCACAGAGATCATCACAATATGCAGTACATTGGGGAGGATATGCCGGATAATGATAGTGAAATGCCGCACACCAAAGGCTTGGGCTGCCTGTACATAATCCAGCTCACGCAATTTAAGGGCTTCGCCACGCAGCAAACGGCAGAGCCCCGTCCAACTGGTTACCCCCAAAATAATACAGAGAAACAGTAGCCTAAGGTCAGCACGCTCAATCAGACTGGTAAACTCTTCACTATGCTCATTCATGTAAACATGCAGCATCAGGATAGCCGCAGCAATCAACAGCACGCCTGGAATAGAGCTTAATGTGGTGTAGATATACTGGATAACATCATCCACCCAACCACGAAAATAACCCGCCATAATGCCCATCATGATGGCTGCTGGCAGCATAATAAGCGTCGTTAGCGTACCTATCACCAATCCTGTACGGACACTTTTTAACGCCTGGTAAAAAACATCCTCACCTACTTTATCTGTTCCCAACAGGTGGTACTTAACACCTAAATTAGCGGCTACAAAAGCCAACAATAGAATGATACCCAGCACAATAAAAATAACATGCCAGGGAATATCGGTTTTTCTAAAAATAATTCGTTGGCACTGTTGTAAAAATGAATAACCAGCACGATATCCTCGCCAAAGGGTTATAGCACCTATCATTAAAAGCCAAACGAATATGGCTTCTACTGCACCAATAATAGCCGTCCAAGCTACATCGGCTGCCCACTCTTGTTCTGGGTTTTGTAGATGTGCTCCGCCATGCTTTAAACGCGGATAACCCCGTTTCATCAAGCCATCTGCTTGTTCAATATTCTCTTTGCTGTACAGGTGGGTCGATAGTGGTGAGGAGTAGGTCTTCTCCTGCTGTTCTCTCAATGGTGTTAGTAGATAATCAAGCAGGCTGAGCACCTCATTGGAATGAGTGATTTTAGCTCTTTGTGCGGCTTCTGGCAGCAGCGGTTTATAGTGTACCGAATCCAATACCCCAATCAGAACATAAACACTCAGCACCACCAGCGCCCCCATCCCCATCCGGCTCTGTCCTACCGAGCGCCAAGGCGTACGCAGATGTTCCCTACTGGCCGCCAGACGGCCAAAAACCAACACCAAGGCAATAAGCAGGAAGATGAGTGCATCTGTCCAGAGGATGACCAACTCAGGCATTTGATATCATCCCAGCCGTTGGTTTTATTAGGCTCTTTCTGTGTTGCATAGATTGTCTACAGTACTCAGGGTAGGCAGATATTACCACCTCAATATCAGCATGCGAAAACCAATATTCCACAACTTTACCCTCTCCAAAAAATAGCCCGCTAAAGCATATGCAGTGCGGGCTATTCAATGCCTGATGCAATAGTGCATCAGTGCGTCTCAACTATTATTAATCGTCCCAATCACCTTCCGGGCCTTTATCTGAATCAATAGCAGCACCTTTTTCAGCAATCTTCTCTGGTGTCCATTCAGCAGGATCTTCGATAGCGCTGCCTTTTGCTCCAATATCGTAAGAGTTTGCCTTCAGGATAATATCGATTGCAAGTGGCGCAGTATCTTTTGCATTAAAAACATCAACCAGCAAGGTATACACAAAATCCTCTACTCGTTGCACCATCCGTTCACGGATCGCCGCAGGCTGAGCTAGCAGGCGATTCTCAAAAGGGAGGTTGAGTTTTTTGTAATCACCTTTCTTCCACCCTTTTGAGTCAGCATAAGCAACCATTTCCGCCCAAACAGCTTCCTCCACACCCTCGCCTTCCACCTTAATAAACTGCTCATTTTCATCCAGAATAGCATTGCCATAATCATTGACCTCTAACCCCCAGGAGATCATCTGCAATGCGGTAGCAACATTGGCTTTGGTTGTTTGAGTTTGCACAGCAATTGCACGCAATCGATCAGAGTTGTTGCCAGAGGTACCATGCTGAGCACCAGAAACATTATACGGCTTTAACGCATTATGGATCTCAGTCGTCAATTCAACCTGAATACCTGCATCGCTGGCCTCAAGGCCGTGTGAGGTGCCATTGTTTAGCGCAATCCAGTCAGGAAAAATCCCATGTGCATTAAGACCCTGAATCAAAAACAGCGCCTCCTCTGCCGTTGACATACCATGCTTACCTTTGATTTCACCAACCTCTGTTTCATAACCTGCCCAGGCTGGAAACAGTGCATTCATTTTAATACTGGCGTTAAGATTATCAGCATCAGGTAGATGTGAGGCATCAACAGCAATCGAGGTGATGCCCGCATCAAACATAGAGGGCACTTCAGATTTTGCCGCTTCAATATCAGCATCACCTTTAATCCCGTAATGATCGGCATGAATAGCTACTGGGACAGTAATGCCCATTTCATTGCAATAGGCATCGACCTGTCGCGCCATATTCCACAGGCTTACGGGACAATAGGCATTTGCGCCACCCTCAGATTTTGCAATCTCTATAATGAGGGCAGCATTGGCACGTTGTGCAGCTCTCAGTGCCCCGCGTACAGCAAAACTGTTTCGACCATTGGCGGCTATCGTTAGCGCATTTCCCTTTGCCAACATAGCGCGATCAATAACCTTTCCGCTCACCAGCAGCGCTTTTGAGTGAGGAAATAACTTAACCACGTTGGGTGGCCGCCCAACCTCAAGAGCTTTAAGGTAATCCGCTGAGAATTCAGTCATTTCCGTCTCCAGTTATTATAAAAAATAGATCTGGTTAATTATCCCAAATCACACCAATTGACTGCAACTATAGCAGGTATCTTTTTTGATGTAGGCAAAAAACAGATACCAAAGACTTTCAAACGCAAAAAGGCCGGGGTTAGCATCTGCTAAACCCGGCCATAGTGAGGTTGTTCGATTTAGTTAACCTTAATCAACTCAACATCAAATATCAGTGTGGAATCTGGGCCAATATCGCCACCAGCACCACGTTCACCGTAGGCTAGTTCAGAAGGAATAAAGACCTGCCATTTAGCACCTTCTTTCATCAGCTGAAGGATCTGTGTCCAACCGGGAATCACTCGATTGACAGGAAAGCTGGTTGGCTCACCACGACTATATGAACTATCAAACTCCTTTCCATCGATCAGTGTGCCGCGGTAATGAACACTCACACTATCTGTTGCTTTTGGCTTATTACCTGTTCCCGCTTTAATGATCTTGTACTGCAAACCATTTTCCAGCGTTACTACGCCAGATTTATTTTTATTCTCAGCTAAAAATGCAATCCCCGCCTTGGCATTCTCTTCTCCGGCTTTTGCTTGCTCTGCTTTCTGTTCTGCTTGGAACTTCTGCATAACAGCCGCTGCCTGTTCGCCATTGAGACGCGGAGTAACACCATCCAATCCATCTTTGATTGCTTTGGTTAAGGTATCAAAATCAACCTTCATATTTTGCTGCTTCATCTGGGCACCAGCCTGATAACCTAGCACGTAGCTAACTTTCTGCTGATCAGTATCCAGTTTGATTTCACTTGCAACTGTTGCTGCACTAAGTCCAAGTAGCGCAATAGCAATGCCATATTTAATTTTCATAAGTTACCCTAGATTTATGGAGGAATTTTGACCTATATGAGGTCTGTTTAAGATTAAGTGAGCCGTAAACCATTTTTTATTGCATCATACCTGATGGTTTCAATCAGTTGAAATCAGTTTTATCTGACAGGCAATTATTCATTCAGTTCCGGAAAATAACCGGAAAAAGTTATCCTTTGTGGCTCCAGCAAGCGCGTCTTTATCCATGCCTCTATTCTCAGCGACACACTCCGCTATGTAACTGACATAACCGGGATAATTCGGTTTACCCCGATTGGGAATAGGTGCAAGGTAGGGTGAGTCAGTTTCAATCAGGAGCCGATCCAGTGGAACCTTCTTTGCAACCTCTCTTATCTCAGCCGCACTTTTGAATGTAATGATGCCCGAGAAGGAGATATAAAAACCAAGATTCAGTGCTTGTTTTGCCATATTCCAATCTTCCGTGAAACAGTGCATAACACCACCCACATCACGAGCGTCCTCCTCCTGCATAATTTGAAGAGTATCTTCACGAGCGGCTCGACTATGAATAATGAGCGGTTTATTACAGGCTTTTGCCGCTGCAATATGTGTACGGAAGCGCTTACGCTGCCACTCTAGCTCACCACTACTGCGAAAATAATCAAGCCCCGTCTCACCTATGGCTACATTTTTAGGATGTGCCGCCAACTTGACCAACTCATCAAGCTCAGGCTCATGACGATGCTCTTCATTAGGGTGAACACCAACAGAGACCGAGATCTGATCATAGCTCTCAACCAATGAGAGCATTTTTGGATAGCTCTCCATGTCGATGGAGACACAGAGCATATGCCCTACTCCTGCTTCATGAGTGGCATTTAGAAAAGTTGAAAAGTCGCCATCATATGGAGAGAGATCAACTCTATCCAAATGGCAGTGGGAATCTACCAGCATATTAATGATTTAGTTGAGTTGCCTAAAGCAAGCGATTACATAGTATGTGTGGGTCGATCTGATTTTAACGAACCACCAAGATAGCCTTCAATTTTATTTCGAGCGGTGCCTTTATCCTGATCACTGAACTGCACACCAATACCCGCCGCTCTATTGCCTTCAGCACCCATAGGGGTAACCCAAATAATCTTTCCAGCTACTGGTATGCGCTCTGTCTCTTCCATTAGCGTGAGCAGCATGAACACCTCATCTCCAACCTTATATTTCTTATTGGTTGGGATAAAAAGACCACCATTTTTTACAAACTGCATGTAGGCAGCATAGAGGGCGTTTTTATCCTTTATCGTAAGAGAGAGGATACCTTGCCGCCCGCCAGCAGGCATATTTGGTGCATTCATCTGTTATTCTCGAACTCGTATCGTTATTTTTTTGCTATTAGCCCATGCCAATAAAATGCTTTCTAACATCATGAGACTATTCAACTGTGAGCCTAAGGTTCGATTGGCTTCATAAACCCGATCCAACATACCATAGAGTACTTTAGAGTCTAGTACCTGAGCCATCACTTGCAAATACTGAAGTTGATCAGGGTTATACAGTGATGGTGGCTGCTCTCCAAATTTAAGTCTCAGCATATCAATCAGCCAACTATTCATCCAGTTCAAGACACGTGAAAGTTCCAGCTTATCCCAACGATTTGCGATAACAACAGGATCCTGCTGGCCATTTAATGCTGCCTGAAATTCAGCAATCATTTGAGCTCTTTCTTGAAGCAACTCAGGTGCAGCAAGTGCTTTGGCAAGCAATGGTGCACCACTGGCCATTGCCAAAAAAAGGTCCGGATCACCCTGTTCTATCTGAGTTTTAAGCCAATCTACACCCTCTTTTCGAGGAGGAACAGGAAAAATAGTGCGCTGACAGCGGCTTCGAACGGTAGCGGGCAAACGTCCTGGACAGCTGGTCACAAGAATAATAACCGTCCAGGGTACGGGCTCTTCCAGCGTTTTAAGCAGGCTATTAGCTGCTGCAGTATTCATCGCATCAGCCGGCTCAATCACAACAACCTTGTATCCCCCAGCCTGTGCTGTCAGTACACCTTTATCGACAAAAGCTCGAATCGTATCAATCTTGATTGCTTTACCCATTTCTTCCGGCTCAATGCGCTTGTAATCAGGATGATTACCCACTTGGCACAGATGGCAACCTCGGCACAGCCCACAAGGACGCCCCGAATCACTCAGCGCATCACATAGTAGTGACTGAGCAAAAGCTGTCGCAAACTGGCTTTTCCCCAAACCATCAGCCCCCGTAAACAACAGTGCGTGTGGTAACCGCCCAGCCTTATGCGCTGTATGCAAACGCTGCCAAATGGCCTGCTGCCAGGGATAGAGTTGTGCGCCTATCATTGTGCTCATATGCAAGCCGCCAAAAAATTACCCATTACTGTTTTGATCTGGGATTGCACCTGCGTAAGCGGCAAGGAGGCATCTATTACCTTGACTCGTTTAGGATTGTTTTTGGCAATATCCAGATAGGTTTCTCTAACCTTCTGAAAGAAGTTATGAGCTTCACTTTCAAATCGATCAGGGGCAGAGCGTTTTCCTGCTCTCTCAAGCCCAACTTCAATAGGTAGATCTAAAATCAATGTCAGATCAGGCCGTAGATCTTGCTGCACCCACTGCTCAAGAATCTGGATACGCTTTGGATCAATACCACGGCCACCACCTTGGTAAGCATATGTAGCATCTGTAAAACGATCACACAGCACCCACGTGCCTTCTCTCAGTGCAGGTATTATTTTGCGGCTGAGGTGCTCTGCACGCGCACCAAACATCAACAACAATTCAGCCTCATCTGCCATGCCATCGTGTTTATGCCCCAGCAATAGATCACGAACCTCTTCGCCCAATGGCGTGCCGCCTGGTTCACGGGTGTACAATACTGGGTGACCTGCTCGCTCCAACAGCTGTTTTATTATGTCGAGATTAGTGCTTTTACCCGCACCCTCTCCCCCTTCAACAGTGATGAATTTACCTTTTATTTCATTCATTCAATGAGTTTTCTTTAATTGGAATTTACGCACAGCTTTATTATGTTTTTCCAGTGTCTCTGAAAATTGATGACCGCCATCCCCACGAGCAACAAAATAGAGACTCGAACCGCCTGCTGGATGCATCACAGCCGTTATGGCATCAGCACCCGGCATAGCAATGGGCGTTGGTGGCAATCCGTAATTTGTATAGGTGTTATAGGGCGTTTTTGCTTTTAAGTCGCGTCGCCGAAGGTTACCATCGAAGACCTCCCCCATCCCATAGATCACGGTAGGATCCGTCTGTAATCTCATTCTTTTCTGCAATCGCCGAACAAACACCCCTGCAATCTCTGGCCGCTCTTGAGGAACTCCAGTTTCACGCTCAACGATAGAAGCCAAAATCAGAGCATCGTAAGGGGTCATTAGGGGCAGTCCGACATCACGCCTTTCCCACTCTAATTGCAGAAAGCGATCCATTGCATTATAGGCACGCTGTAGAAAAGCTATATCTGTTGTTCCCCGAGGAAAGTGATAAGTATCAGGAAAAAAACGCCCTTCAGGATGTTCTCCCTCATGACCTATTCGCTGCATAATCTCTTCGTCTGTCAGGTCGTCATTAATAGTATGCTTCAACAGATCATTTTGGTTTACTGCCTGCATAACCTGCCGAAAGGTCCAGCCTTCCACCAGCGTTAACGTATGATTAACCACACGGCCTGCAACAATCAGATTCAATAGAGTGCGCGGCGTCATATCCGCAGTTAAAAGGTACTCCCCTGCTTTAAGCTGGCTAGCTTGTCCCTCCCAACGAGCAAGCATTCGAAAATAAAATTGTTTTTTAAGCACACCCAATGCTTTCAGGTCAGATGCCAACGTCGTGACTGAGCTACCTGGCTCAAGCATGTAGTAAGTACCATTTTTGGAAAGATTAAGGGGGGAGTTGGCAAAATGCTGAAAATCCATTATCAACCAGGCAACCAAAAGGCTAGCGGAGAAAACCAGCGCCCCAAGCAATCTATGTAACACTTTTAATATCTACCGCTTATGTAGTCATCAACAGTTTTAACCAATATCGATGGTAATAAATCCAGACTGTAAGACACGCCTAAAAGCTCTCTTACTGGTAACATTCCAATCAATGAATTGGAGATAAACATAGCGTCAGCCGCCTTTAAATCATCCAAACTTACATCCTTTATTATCACCGGAATATTCAGTGTAGTAGCAAGTTCAATTATCAACCCTCGCATAATACCTGCAACACCACATCGATTAAGATCAGGGGTTATAAACATATCATCTTTGATCAAAAAAAGATTACTCATTGTCCCTTCAATAACACGTTTATCACTATCCAGCATTAAGCCTTCAAAAGTGGCTGAATCAACCCATTCTGAGCGTGCCAACACCTGTTCTAAGCGGTTAAGATGCTTGAGTTGAGCCAATGTTGGATTAATCCCCAAACAGGTTGAGCAAATACGTATTAAGATGCCTTTTTCCCAGCATGCTTCAGGATAATCAGGCCAAGGGGAATAGTAGACGACTCTGTTAGTTTGCATATCAACTGGTGGGCGATAACCACGTCCTCCAATCCCACGTGTCACTATTATTTTAAGCACACCTTTTTGATGATTCTTGATAACTGTTTTTGCTTCAGCCAATAGTTCTGCAGAGTCAGGTGCTGTAATACCAAGTCGATCACAGCCATGATGCAAACGTTGAAGATGTCTTTCCCACAAACTAAGGTGCCCATCCATTATTGCAATTGTTTCAAATAGACCATCACCGTATTGAATTCCACGATCTAATGCAGAAACCTGATCTGTTTGTACACCATTAATAAGCAAATTCAATCCTTAAAACAAAAAACGCCCTGCAAGCAGGGCGTTTCTATAGCACAAAATAATCAGCTGACTTTATCCCGTATAACGGCGAAAAGCCAATGTACCATTTGTACCACCAAAGCCAAATGAGTTGGATATAGCTATATCCAGCTTCATCTCTCTGGCTGTATTTGGTACAAAATCAAGATCGCATGCTGGATCTTGGTTTTCCAAATTGATAGTAGGTGGAACAACCTGATCCTTTAACGCAAGAATAGTAAATACTGCTTCAGCGCCACCTGCAGCACCCAGCATGTGCCCTGTCATCGATTTTGTGGAACTCACACACAATTTGTATGCATGATCACCAAAAGCAGCTTTAACTGCCTGAGTTTCAGCTACGTCTCCAGCTGGGGTAGAGGTACCATGAGCATTAATATAATCAACCTCTTCAGCATTAATGCCCGCATCCTGCAGCGCCAATGTCATACACTGACCAGCACCTTCGCCATTAGGTGATGGTGATGTCATATGGTATGCATCAGAGTTCATCCCCACACCAATCAGCTCTGCATAGATCGTAGCACCGCGCTTTTTAGCACACTCAAGCTCTTCAAGAACAACAACACCCGCACCATCACTTAGTACGAAACCATCACGATCTCTATCCCATGGACGGCTAGCACCTTGAGGATCATCGTTACGTGTAGAGAGTGCTCGCGCAGCAGCAAAACCACCCAGCCCAGTAGGCGATGTCGCCATTTCAGCGCCACCAGCAACCATGGCATCAACACTGCCATGACGAATCATACGTGCCGCTTCAGCAATGTTATGAGAACCCGTACTACAAGCAGAGACGATAGAGTAATTTGGCCCTTTCAACCCATGCATGATGGAGAGATTTCCTGCCACCATATTGATAATATTACTGGGTACAAAAAATGGTGATATTTTACGAGGGCCACCTTTCAGGTAGTCCCCGTAGCTGTTCTCAATCCCCGTAATACCACCGATACCAGAACCTACAGCAACGCCAATGCGGTGAGCATTTTCTTCTGTTACTTCCAGCCCTGCATCCTTGATGGCTTGACAGCCTGCCGCAATACCGTAATGGATAAATTTATCCATCTTGCGCGCTTCTTTCTTTGTAATATATTCCGTGATATCGAAACCGTAAATTGGACCACCAAAGTGGGTAGTAAACGGTTCTATATCAAGGTGGGTAATTGGCTGTATGCCACTTTTACCAGCGAGAACATTCTTCCAGGACGTATCCACGTCAAAACCAACGGGGGCAATCATACCCAGTCCTGTTACGACAACCCTTCTGTCAGACATACAATGTCCTCTCTTGTTCTTTAATCAAATTCATAAGGTGTTTTGGCTTACTACAATCCACTAAATGCATAGAATGGCCAACCAAACCTGTTACAACTTCTGCATTTCACCTATTGCTTATCCCATTATGGTAGCAAAAGATGAAACTACTTTGTGGCCTAATTAATTTAGGCCACACAGCAGTTACAACCAAACGTCACTATTATCTGTTGCTCTGCTCTAAATCGAGCAACATTTTATAATTAACTTGAATGTTTGGTAACGTAATCAATTGCCTGCTGAACAGTAGTAATTTTCTCTGCATCTTCATCAGGAATTTCAGTTTCAAATGTCTCTTCAAGAGCCATAACCAGCTCTACGGTATCAAGAGAGTCTGCACCCAAATCATCAACAAATGAGGCATCCAGGGTTACTTCTTCTTCTTTAACGCCCAGTTGCTCAATAACAGTTTCTTTAACCCGTTCTTCGATAGTACTCATATTCTTTCAATCCTCTGGATGAATGGATAACCCAACCTATGTTGCTGGGCTATTTTAATAACAAACACGAAAAGATAAAAGCACAACATGCTTTGAACACCTTTTCATAGATTCCAATATAATTACAGTATTTTCAAAAAGATAAAGCAATATCTTAATTCTCCGAGCTAAGTTCAGTCTCAGAAAACTACCCCATATACATTCCGCCATTCACGTGAATCGTTTCTCCGGTGATATATGAGGCATTTGGTGAAGCTAAAAATACTACCGCATTGGCAATCTCTTCTGGCGTACCTAAACGCGCCAGCGGTATTCCTGCTAACAAGGCATTGCGTTGCTCTTCTGGTAGCTCTTTTGTCATATCTGTATCAATAAAGCCAGGAGAAACAGCGTTTACAGTAATGCCACGCACGCCTACTTCACGAGCCAATGATTTTGTAAAGCCAATCATTCCTGCCTTAGCGGCACAATAATTAGCTTGCCCTGGATTACCTGTTGAGCCAACAACTGATGCAATGCTGATTATCCGCCCACTTTTTGCCTTCATCATGCCGCGCAAACAAGCTTTTGAGAGCCGATAAACAGATGTAAGATTAGTATCAATAATAGATTGCCACTCATCTTCTTTCATACGCATCAAAAGATTATCACGCGTAACACCAGCGTTGTTGATGAGAATAGTCGGCGCTGCATAGTTATCTTTAATGAATTTCATTGCTATATCGATAGATGATTGATCTGCAACGTCTAGCTGCAATCCTGTACCCTCTATATCCGCTGCAACAAGTCGCTCACTTATAGCATCCGCACCAGACTGCGTAGTTGCTGTACCAATCACAGTTGCACCGTTTTTACCCAGGCCTTCAGCAATCGCTCTGCCAATACCACGACTGGCTCCTGTTACAAAAGCAATCTCATTATTAAGCATTAATAGTCTCCATGGCTTTTTCCAGACTGGCAGGGTCAAATACTGCCAAGCCACTTACTACACGATCAATTCTTTTGCACAAACCAGCCAACACCTTACCTGGCCCTGCTTCAATGATGTATTGCGCTTCATTTTCAGCCATTACCTGAATAGTCTCAACCCAGCGCACCGGACTATACAGCTGCTGTGCTAACAAGCTCCTAATCTCATCAGGATTACTTGCTTTCTCAACAGTAACATTATGTATGACAGGAATGGACGGGGCTGTTATCTCTATTTCCATTAAGCGGGCAGCTAACTTTTCAGCAGCAGGTTTCATTAAGGCACAATGTGAGGGAACGCTTACCGGCAGCGGTAAGGCGCGTTTGGCACCTGCAGCTTTAGCCAAGACCATCATACGCTCAACAGCGGCTTTATTTCCTGCCACCACAACCTGACCAGGGGAGTTGAAATTAACAGCTTCTACAACTTCAGACTCGGCAGCTTCAGCGCATAATTCACGCACTTTATCATCACCAAGCCCTAGAATTGCGGCCATAGCACCCACACCTTCAGGTACAGCCTCCTGCATCAAGCGCCCCCGTTCTGCGACTAGTTTTGCTGCATCTGCAAAACCCAATGAACCGGCGGCAACCAATGCCGAGTATTCACCCAGGCTATGTCCAGCCATAAGCGCAGGCTGCAAACCACCTTGCTCACACCATATCCGCCAAACAGCAATACCGGCAGCAAGCATAGCTGGCTGAGTATTGTGTGTAAGATTAAGCTCTTCCGCTGGGCCTGTTTGCGTCATTTTCCACAGATCAAGGCCAAGGGCATCAGATGCTTCCTGAAAGGTCTCTAAAACCACAGGGAAGGCATCGGCCAAATCAGCCAACATAGTGACAGACTGTGAGCCTTGCCCAGGAAAAACAATATTAAATTTCATAGCCATATTTTTAGTATTTTAACAGCACCGAACCCCAGGTGAAGCCGCCACCAAAAGCCTCTAACAGTAGGATTTCACCGCGTTTAATTCGGCCACCTCGCACCGCCTCATCCAAAGCCAGCGGAACCGACGCAGCAGACGTATTACCGTGTTCATCAACAGTAACCACAACATGATCCATGGACATACGCAATTTTCTTGCTGTAGCTTTTATAATTCTTATATTCGCTTGGTGCGGGATCAACCAGTCAATGTCTGACTTGCTCATCCCATTATGATCAAGTGTCTCATCTACAATGCGACCCAGTGTTTTAACTGCCACCTTAAATACTTCATTGCCACGCATCTCTATGAATGCGCCGGCATCTGCAAGCTGAGTCAACCCACCAGATATACCTGCAGGAACCTGTAACAGCTCTGCATATTTCCCATCAGCATGCAGATGACTGGATATGACTCCAGGTTCACTACTCGCTTCTACTATGACAGCACCCGCACCATCACCAAAGAGCACACAGGTATCACGATCAGTCCAATCAACAATGCGAGACAATGTCTCTGCACCTACGATCAATGCGCAGCGTGCACTACCTGTTTTAATAAATTTATCTGCAATACCCAATGCATAGACAAAACCTGTACAGACCGCTTGCACATCAAATGCAGCGCAACCACGAATACCTAACCGTTGCTGCAAAAGACACGCTGTGCTGGGAAAGATCTGGTCTGGCGTTGTGGTTGCAACAATCACCAAGTCAATATCATGCGCCTCTTTGCCCGCTGCACTCATTGCACGACGTGCTGCATGCTCAGCTAAGTCACATGTTGTCTCATCATCTGCTGCAATATGGCGTTTGCGTATGCCTGTACGATCTACAATCCATTCATCAGAGGTATCAACCATCTTTTCCAAATCATGATTGCTCAGCACCTTCTCTGGAAGATAACCACCAGTGCCTGCTATGCGCGTATACCTCACTTAGCAGCCATTGCATTCAGTTGCTCTTCAATCCGAGAGGCAATGCGATGAGAGACATTACCTGCAACCTCTTTCTTGGCAAATTGAATTGCATTTTCAAAAGCCAATTGATCCGCACCACCATGGCTCTTAACAACAATGCCACGCAATCCAATCAGACTTGCGCCATTGTAACGGCGCGGATCTATAAAACAGCGGAAGTTTTTAAGAATAGGCAGTGTAATAAAACCTACCATCTTGGTAAGGAAATTTCGGTTGAATGCTCGCTTCAGATAGTGGGTGATCATAGTGGCAACACCTTCACAGCTTTTTAAAGAGACATTACCAACAAAACCATCCGTAACAACCACATCCGCGCCTTCTTTATAGACTGCATCACCTTCAATATAGCCAATATAATTCAACGAGCTTTTTTCAAGCTTCTCATGTGCCATCTTTACCTGCTCATTGCCCTTAATCTCTTCATGGCCAATGTTAAGTAATGCCACTCGAGGCGCTTCAATATTTTCAACCGCAGAAACTAACTCACTTCCCATTACTGCAAACTGAAACAGGTGGTCTGAATTACAATCAACATTTGCCCCCAAATCCAGCATCCAGGTGTGTCCTGCAATTGATGGCACTGAAGCGATAATTGCCGGCCTATCTACATGAGGCAACATTTTTAGCACAAAACGCGCCGTAGCCATGAGCGCACCTGTGTTACCAGCACTCACACAAGCATCCGCGCTTCCTTCTTTAACCAGGTTAATGGCCACGCGCATGGAAGAGTCTTTTTTTGTGCGCAGTACTTTGGAAGGAGAATCATCCATTGTGACCTCTTCCGAGGCATGTTGAATACGTAGTCGACTACCTATTTCAGCACCTTTCAAATACTGCTTAATAACCTCTTCACGTCCAACAAGGATCAGGTCTACATCAGGGTCGTTTTTAATGAAATTCAGTGCAGCAGGAACAACAACCCCTGCACCAAAATCACCTCCCATAGCATCCAGTGAGATGGTTATCCGTTTTGTCATTTACAAAAAACCCAGTCTCAGCAGAATAGTAATTAGAGAAAGTTCAAAGCAGGCTTACGCATAGAGTGGTTTTATTCGCCAGCTACTTCAACTACTTTACGGCCACGATAAAAACCGTCTGCAGTGACATGATGACGCAAATGGGTCTCACCAGAGGTAGGGTCTACAGACAATGTTTTAGCGGTAAGCGCATCATGTGAACGACGCATGCCACGTCTTGACGGGGTCTTTTTACTTTTCTGAACGGCCATGGTACTAACTCCTCATAAAATGTTAAAAAATTATTTCTGTTTCAATTCAGCCAATATTGCAAACGGATTAATGCGTTCGCTCGGTTCTTCCAGATCAACTGTTGTTTGCTCAGTCTTCTGATCTATATCAGAGCAGCATTCACCTATTTCATGTCGTGGAACCTGTGGCAGCGATAACAGCAGCTCCTCTTCCACAATATCCAACAGTCGGATACGCGGCTCATCAAGGAGCAGCGGATCATAATTATCCGGTAGTCGCTCCGCCTCTTCAGCGCTTCTAACCAAAGCAATGTTCAGTTGTGATATAACCGAGAACGACATTGGAGAAAGACAACGCTGACATTCCAGCAACAGGTCTACTTTGACAGACCCCTTAATACAAGCACGTTTCTCTCGATCTCTTGCAAATTCCAATTGCAATTCAATATCGCATTTAGCACCTAAAACAACCTTTGCTAAGCGAGGAAGATCAGTGACAGCAACATGGCCTGAGAAGAGCCTCCTCTGGTCAACCATGCGCCATGGATCTACAAAATCAGGCAAGCGAGATGACATAAGCGCGGAATAGTATTATGTGACGGTAAAACTGTCAAAGAAATCAATCATATTCATGAAGCAGAAGTAGAGAAATCCAAATCCCTACTGCCCACCGACCACTGCCAAAAGAACACCAGCAGCCACAGCAGAGCCAATGACACCTGCCACATTCGGTCCCATTGCATGCATCAACAGGAAGTTATGATGATTTGCTTCCAACCCTACTTTATTAACAACACGAGCAGCCATAGGGACAGCAGATACACCTGCAGCACCAATGAGTGGATTAACCTTGCCACCACTGTATTTATGCATTGCCTTACCCATCAATACACCCGTAGCAGTTCCAACGCAGAAGGCAAAAGCACCTATCGCTAGAATACCCAGTGTCTCTACCGAGAGAAACTTATCTGCAGAGAGCTTGGAACCAACAGAGAGTCCCAGAATGATGGTGACCATGTTGATAATCTCATTTTGAGCCGCATTACTCAGTCGATCCACCACACCTGACTCGCGCAGTAGATTACCAAACATAAGCATGCCAATCAGTGGCGCGGCTGAGGGCAAGAAGATGATACAAAGTATGAGCACTGAGAATGGGAACAGAATCTTCTCAAGCTTACTCACGGGACGTAGCTGCTCCATAACTACGCTGCGCTCTGCTTCTGTAGTCAGCGCACGCATAATGGGCGGTTGAATAATGGGCACGAGCGCCATATAGGAGTAGGCAGCTACAGCAATGGCTCCCAGCAAATCTGGTGCTAGACGCGAAGCAAGAAAGATGGCTGTAGGGCCATCTGCACCACCAATGATGGCAATGGCTGAAGCATCGGCTAATGTAAAATCAAAACCTGGGAAGATATTGAGCGCCAATGCACCAAGCAGGGAGAGGAAAATACCAAACTGTGCGGCCGCACCCAGCAATAATGTTGAGGGTCTGGCAATCAAGGCCCCAAAGTCGGTGAGAGCACCTACACCCATAAAGATCAATAGCGGTGCAACACCACTGGCAACTGACGCATCGTAAAAGCGGTAGAGCATACCCGGCTCATATCCCAAATCAGAAGCAAGCCATTTGCCCGCAGCATGAGCTTCTGCCCCGGCACTTTTCCATGTCTCAAGCACCTGATCAACAGAGACTCCCAGTGATTTTGCCAACATCGCAAGATGTTCGGCATTGCCTGAGTGCAGAAGTTGCTCGACCGCACTCTCTGCCAGACCCGCTGCTGGGATATTGGCCAGTATAGAGCCAAAACCAATGGGCAGCAGTAACAGCGGTTCAAATTTCTTTGCAATGGCCAGATAGATGAGCAAAGCACCTATGATCATCATGAAAAGCTGACCAAACGTAAAGTTGGCAATCCCAGTGGAGTGCCAAATTGAAGCTAATCCAATTTCCATAATATGTTACGCCAGCTCGATTAAGGTATCGCCTACCTGAACAGCATCACCTTCCTTGATGCAGATAGCGGATACAGTACCAGCAGACGAAGCCCTAATCTCTGTTTCCATTTTCATTGCTTCAAGGATGATAACCACTTCACCTGCTTCAACTGCTTGCCCTTCACTTACCTGGATTTTCCAGATGTTTCCAGCCAATGGTGAGGTGACAGGCTCTCCAGTTCCCGTTGCAGGCGCAGCTGCTGGAGCTGCTGCGGCTGGAGCTGCGGTTTGAACATTTTGTACAGCACCACCGGGGCCAACAGAGACATCATAGCCTTTGCCATTAACCACGACATGGTAGTTTTCCTGTCCGCCTGCCGTGGGTGCAGCAGCTGGTGCCACAGCAACTGCTGGTTCCGCAGTTGGCGCAGGTTCAAAGGCATCTGGATTATTACGATTTTCTAGAAACTTGAGGCCAATTTGAGGGAACTGAGCATAAATAAGTACATCATCAATCACATTCTCAGCCAGAGTTATGCCTTTCTCATCAGCGATTTGAAGCAGCTCATCCTGTATATTCTGCAGTTCTGGCTGTAGCTTGTCTGCCGGGCGACAGGTAATGGACTCTTCACCATCCTCAAGAACCAGAGCCTGAATCTCAGGGTTCATTGGAGCTGGTGTTACACCATATTCACCTTTTAGGATGCCAGCGGTCTCTTTGGTGATGGTCTTATAACGCTCTCCAGTCAGGACATTCAGTACCGCCTGAGTACCAACAATCTGTGAGGTTGGTGTTACTAGTGGGATATAACCCAGATCTTTACGTACCTTTGGAATCTCTTCCAATACGGCATCCAGCTTATCTGATGCGCCCTGTTCACGCAGCTGATTTTCCATATTGGTTAACATGCCACCTGGAACCTGGGCTACCAGAATACGGGAGTCAACACCTTTGAGGCTGCCTTCAAAACTGGCATATTTTTTGCGGACCCCACGGAAATAAGCCGCAATCTCTTCCAGCAGATTGATGTCCAGGCCGGTATCTCGCTCTGTGCCCTGCATAATGGCAACCAGTGACTCTGTTGGCGAATGGCCGTAGGTCATACTCATGGAAGAGATAGCAGTATCAATTACATCAATACCCGCTTCAGCCGCCTTAACACAGGAAGCCGTACTCATTCCAGTAGTAGCATGGCTGTGCATGGCAATTGGAACATTTACAGACTCTTTCAAACGAGTGACCAGTTCAAACGCCACATAGGGATTAATTAGACCCGCCATGTCCTTGATGCAGATAGAGTGGCAGCCCATATCCTCAATGCGTTTTCCAAGATCCACCCAGGTATCCATATTGTGTACCGGGCTTATGGTGTAAGACATGGTACCTTGTGCATGCTTACCAGTCTTTAGTGCTGCTTTTACAGCCGTTTCCAGGTTGCGCAGATCATTCATTGCATCGAAGATACGAAATACATCGATACCCGTTTCAGCAGCCCGCTCTACAAAGGCCTCAACCACATCATCAGCATAATGCCGATAGCCCAGCATATTCTGTCCACGCAGCAGCATTTGCTGGCGTGTATTTGGCATCGCGGCTTTCAATAGGCGTAAACGCTCCCATGGGTCTTCGCCCAGATAACGAATACAGGAATCAAATGTGGCTCCACCCCAGGTCTCGAGGGACCAAAAGCCAACCTGATCAAGCTTGGCAGCTATTGGCAACATATCCTCAACACGCATGCGAGTTGCAAACAGGGATTGATGGGCATCGCGAAGTACGACCTCGGTAATTCCAAGTTTATTTTCTGACATATGGGGGGCCACTATATTGAATGTAAAAATTTGGTTAGGGAGAGTTAATGAGTGTCGCGATATCGCTTAATAGCAGCGCTAATAACAGAGATCAGCACCTCATCAGCACTGCCTGGTACCTTTGCTGCATCAGTAGCAAGCTGCTCACCTTCGAGCAATACTGCTAAACGAGACATTCCATTCATGGTTACAACAAGAATGATCAAGAAAGCGAATACAATCCCCATGCCCATCAGCATGAGTTGTATACCAGCCGCCATCAGCTCAGAAAAAGGCATTTTTTTGTTCTCCTCAAGTCACTTCAGCCCTCTAAAAATAACGGACTCTGTCACGGGCAGCCTTTTCTATGGGAATGCACTTTATTTGTCAAGCAACAAAAACACCCACTTATGAGTATCTTATTGTTTTAATTGAATTTGTTATTTGGACAAAATTTATATGTTTTACTAAATAGTAGCTTCAGATTGATTTTGCCTATTTGATAAACCCTCATATAATTGCACCACTTCACTTTTTATTTTTCATAGATCACTCAATCTACAAAACAGCCAAAAATGACTATTAAGCAGCCACACCTAATATTAGGCTCAACATCACCTTTCAGATGTAATTTACTGAAAAAACTAGGCGTTAGCTTTACTATTGCTGCCCCTGATATTGACGAAAGCGATCTTCCAGGTGAGTCGCCAGCCGAATTGGTATCAAGGCTGGCTTTTGAAAAAGCAGGGGCCGTTGGAAAGCATCATCAAAATGCATTGGTTATTGGCTCGGATCAAGTTGCATGCATCAACCAACAGATTTTGGGGAAACCAGGTAATAGAGAGAATGCCATTGCTCAGCTATTAGCCGCCTCTGGCAAGCGCGTCACCTTTTATACGGGGCTTTGCCTACTTAATACATCTACTGGGCAAAAGCAGGTTGCATGTGAAATCTTTCACGTCCATTTTCGTAATCTGCAGCAGGATCAAATTGAGCGTTACCTGGATCAGGAAGAACCCTATGATTGTGCAGGAAGCTTCAAATCCGAAGGGCTGGGGATCGCACTTTTTGAGCGGCTAGAGGGAGATGACCCAAACACTTTAGTTGGCCTACCATTGATCCGGCTGGTCAGCATGCTTCACAAAGAGGGCATTCAGATTCCCTGACCAGCCAGACACCAAGCTGCGATTAACGTAACTGTGGCTCCCACCCTAATCCTGACATACGAGCCAATGTATCAGCCATGCCTGCACCCGCACGCTTAGCCAGTTTTTCAAACAGGTCTTCTGCGGGAGTAAAATCGACAATATTTTCCTCCCCAATAATTTCACGAGCCACATAACTACTGCTCCCCAATCCATCAACAAGCCCAAGCTTCACGCTCTCTTCACCGCTCCAAAACAAACCGCTAAAGAGTTTAGGGTCATTTTTCAGGCGATCACCTCGTCCTTTTTTTACGGTATTAATAAATTGCTGATGCAGTTGATCCAACATACCCTGAATATGCTCTTGCTCACCCTCTTTCAGAGGGGAGAAAGGATCCATGATGCCTTTATGCTCTCCAGCTGTTAGAAGACGCCGCTCCACACCCAGTCTTGACATGGTCTCTTCAAACCCAAACCCATTCATTAAGACCCCAATAGAACCGACGATACTACCTTTATCAGCATAGATTTTATCAGCAGCAGCAGCGATGTAATAACCCCCAGAGGCACACACATCCACAATAACGGCATATACAGGTATGTCAGTGTGCTTCTCTTTTAAACGCGTTATTTCATCATTGATATAGGCTGACTGTACTGGGCTACCTCCTGGGCTATTGATGCGCAGTATCACGCCTTTGGTATTTGCATCTTTAAAGGCCGCTCGTAACCCTGTAATTACGCTATCTGCTCCAGCAGCTTCACCTGCTGCAATGACTCCTGCTACTTCAATCAAGGCAGTGTGCCCTTTACTCTTTATAGGAGACGATGAAAATTTTTCGGGAAACACAA
Source organism: Gammaproteobacteria bacterium (assembly GCA_021773975.1). Taxonomy (GTDB): domain Bacteria; phylum Pseudomonadota; class Gammaproteobacteria; order Chromatiales; family Chromatiaceae; genus WFXD01. The sequence continues at coordinate 110,637 of JAJFJN010000087.1, forward strand.
TAATCAACAACGTAAAAAGATATGCAAAGGTTAAAAACTTAAAAAAGATCCCCCACCTTCTAGTGCGGCGGTGCTCATTCACAGTGGAACCGACCAACTTTTCTAACTGTTCCCGCTCCCACTTCCCTGGCTCAACACCGCCAGCTTGAGATGTTGACGATTGCGGCTCTTGCTTCTGTTGTATATCGCTCATAATTTAGACTATTTCCTAAAAATTCTGTTTTGTATTTTATAAAGGCCGACTTGAAAGCCAATCTGGCATCTCTGAAATAGCACTCAAACACCCCAGTGGCTCATGTTGAAGCAATCGCTCTATCGAGTGAACGCCGTAACTCACTGCCAGCGCAGCCGTACCCGCACTGTTTGCCATTTGCATATCATATTCAGTATCACCAATCATTAGTGCATCTGTAGCCTGAACCCCCAACTCATCCAGAAGTTGCAACAACATGTCAGGATGAGGTTTGGAAAATGCATCATCAGCACAGCGAGTCGCATGAAAAACCTGATCCAACCCCGAATGAGTTAATACCTTATCCAAGCCTGGGCGGCCTTTTCCGGTAGCCACGGCAAGCAGGTAACCCTCTGACTTCAGTCTGTGCAGCACCTCTTTTACCCCGGCAAACAGCGGCGTTGGCGTGGTGTCTTCATGCAGAAAATGGTGGCGATAACGGTCTGTCACCTCTTTTATCAAGGCCTCATCTGCACCTGGAAATAACACACAAATAGCCTCTTTTAATCCCAGGCCAATAATATTGCTGATACTGCCATCCTCTGGCAGCTCAAGCCTAAGATCAATAATGGCAGCACGCATGCAATTAACAATGCGTGATTCAGAGTCCATTAGCGTACCATCCCAGTCAAAGACTAATAGCTCATAAGCTTTCTGCATCCTACTGCTCCAATCTCAATTGCTTCAATAATTTATCTAAACTCGGTTCAAGCGGAGCCTTGATACACTGCTGCTGTTTCTCATCTGGCCATTGAAAGCGTAGTGATTCTGCATGCAGAAATAGTCTTTTTAACCCCAGCTTACGGAACTGCTTATTTGCCTTGGATTCACCGTATTTCTCATCACCTAGTATAGGGTGGCCTAAATGAGCCGCATGCACCCTGATTTGGTGGGTGCGTCCTGTAACAGGCTTAGCTTCAACCAAGGTGGCATTTGAAAATCGCTCTAACACCCTAAACCTTGTCGTTGCTGATTTTCCTTCACTATCAACACGCACAACTCGTTCGCCACCCTGTAGGGTGTTTTTCAACAATGGTGCATCCACATTGGCATATTGCTTTTCCCAGCAACCTGTTAACAGCGCAATATAACGTTTATCCATTTTATTGTTTCGTAGTAATTCATGTAGCACACGCAATGCACTGCGCTTGCGGGCAATCAATAAACAGCCTGATGTATCTCTATCCAAGCGGTGCACCAACTCCAGCTGGCGCTCTTCAGGCCAAAGTGCACGCACGGCTTCAATAACACCATAGTTCAGCCCACTGCCGCCATGAACTGCAATTCCAGAGGGTTTATTTAGTGCAAACAAACGTTTATCTTCTACCAGCACCGCTTCCTGAAGCTCTTGTAAAACTCGTTCGTGTGGTTTTACCGGTTGAGTCTCCTCAGCAACACGCACAGGAGGAATGCGGACTAAATCACCTTCCTGTAGACGATAACTTGCTTTAATCCGCCCTTTATTTACCCTCACCTCACCACGACGCAAAATACGGTAAACGTAACTACGTGGAACACCTTTAAGACGGCAAAGCAAAAAATTATCAATACGCTGCCCTTCATACCCACTATCAACCTCAACGAAGGCAACTGCGGATGCTTTTTTCTGATTATCTAACATTTTGTAATAATACCAGTTTCTTCTTTAATTGCTGCATTCCAGCAAGACTGCTATAGTTGTTCGGTGGAGAGTTGTGTTTATTCATAATGCTTAATGAACTCCCCCCTAAAAATGAACCTGTTACGAGATGTCCGTTTGGAATGAAACGAGCGTCAAAATACATCATTTAAATCCGAGTTCACGCCAGATCTATACAGCCAGACAGCCGCAGAATATGCGCCCTGGGCCGTGCAAAGAACTGAAGAGGTGGCTCCCTGCAGCATATAGCAATAAGCTATCGTATAGGATTTTAAATGTGTACTAAACAACGAATTGCCCTTGCTTTAAATTAAGGGAATGTTAAAAATTTATTGCGCACGCCTTGCCTGCGCCATGGATCGGATAGCTGTATTCTCTCTGCATTAAACCAGAGAATTATGCCTCATTCAGCATAAGCTGCGGTGGTTTTTTTAAACCCATCCCAGCATTCCAATGAAAGCGCTGATATAAAGCAAAAACTTTCAGTACAGACTATGAGAATCCACGGCAGCATACGCAAAGCGACGCGCCGAGAGACACAAATAACATGAAAAGAATGCTGATTAACGCAACTCAGCCTGAAGAGGTGCGCGTTGCCATCGTTGATGGTCAAAAACTATTTAATCTTGACATCGAAATTCCCGGTCGGGAACAGAAAAAAGCCAACATCTACAAAGCCAAAGTTACTCGGGTTGAACCTAGCCTGGAAGCGGCTTTTGTTGAATACGGCTCTGAACGCCACGGATTCCTTCCACTAAAAGAGATTGCCCGAACCTATTTTTCTGAAGATGCCCTCAAATCTGGCGGCCGCCCTAGCATCAGAGATGCCATTAAAGAGGGGCAGGAAATCATCATCCAAGTTGAAAAAGAGGAGCGCGGCAACAAAGGGGCAGCTCTAACAACCTTTATATCACTCGCAGGACGCTACTTGGTTTTAATGCCCAATAACCCCCGGGCTGGTGGTGTATCACGTCGTATTGAAGGCAATGATCGCAGTGAACTTCGGGATGCCATGAGCAAACTGACCGTTCCAGAAAATATGGGACTTATCGTTCGCACCGCCGGATTAGGCAAAAATGAAGAGGAGCTACAATGGGATCTAGACTATATAAATAGTCTATGGACAGCCATAGAAATCTCTGCTGGTGAGCAAAAAGCCCCCTTCCTGATCTATCAGGAAAGTAACGTTATTATTCGCTCTATCCGAGATCACCTTAGAGCAGACATCGGTGAAATTGTCATCGACAACCCCAGTGTCTATGAAGAAGCCTGCGATTTTATTAAGCATGTTATGCCTAATTATCTACGCAAAATACGAAAATATGATGATGAAGTCCCTCTATTTACCCGCTACCAAATAGAGAGCCAAATTGAATCTGCCTTCCAACGTGAAGTTCGTCTACCTTCTGGTGGCGCTATAGTCATTGACCCTACTGAAGCGCTTACTTCAATCGATATCAACTCAGCTCGCGCAACTAAAGGGGCCGATATTGAAGAGACAGCTTTAAACACCAACCTCGAAGCAGCAGATGAGATTGGCCGTCAACTTCGATTACGTGATCTGGGTGGATTATTTGTCATCGACTTCATTGATATGACTCCAGCTCGCAATCAGAGAGAAGTAGAGAACCGACTCAAAGAAGCGATGAAACAGGATCGCGCCCGCGTACAACTTGGTCGAATATCCCGTTTTGGGTTATTGGAGTTATCACGCCAGCGTCTACGCCCTTCACTAGGCGAATCCACTAGCCAACATGTTTGCCCTCGTTGCGATGGACACGGTTATATTCGTGGTGTTGAATCTCTGGCTCTATCTATTCTGCGCATTATTGAAGAGCAGACAATGATAGAAAACACTGGGCGGGTTGTGGCCCAATTGCCTGTCGATGTTGCCACTTTTCTGCTCAATGAAAAACGCGAAGCCATTCACGGCATAGAGCAACGTCAATCAGTACATGTTGTACTGGTTCCAAACACAGAGCTTAAAACCCCACACTACAGCATAGAGCGTGTGCGAACCCACGAGCTTCCTGAACCAGAAGCTGATACTGCAAGCTACAAGATGGCAACAGCAGCAGTAGCAAAAATAGCCCCGGATTTTGTTAAGCCAAGTAACATTAAAAGCGAACAACCTACTGTTAGGCGCATTACACCAACTCAACCAGCCCCACAACGAAGCAGCGAAGAAAGTGAAACTAAAGCTGAGCCAGGACTACTCAAAAAGATTTTTGGTGTATTTTCAAAAGTAACCGAAGCAGCACGCCACCAAGAGGATGTTATAAAAAGCACCGATGCGCCAGAAAAGGCACCTACCGCCGAACCAAGTCAAAGCAATAGGGATATTCGTGGCCGCCAAAACACAGGCGGACGCAGATCTTCCAATCAAGGCAAACCTAGACGACCTGAAAGCACAACGAGTCAGACCAACAAGCGCACTACTAGCACAGCCAGCAATAAACCGCCTCAGCCAGAAAAGAAAGTCGAGGACATCAAGGCACAACAAACGGCCAACGAAAGTAGCCCTCCACCAATACCAGGCGAACAACCGGCAGATCAAACAAAACCTCAGCGCACCGGTACCGGAAGCCGACGAGGTCGCCGTGGTGGCCGTAGGCGTCGCCCAGCAAGTGAAACAGAGCAAAATAGCAATACAAAAGCTGCTTTTATTCCAAACAGTGAACTTGAGAAGGCAACTTCTCCAGAAACAGTACAGGAAACATCACCATTGCCCTCTGTAGAGCCACAAAATAATAGTGAGCAGGATAAGGCAAAACCAGCTCCTCGTCAGCGTACAAGATCACGCCGCCCTGCAAATTGTGATACTTCTGCATCACCAAAACCAGAAAGCCCAGAGGAGTCATCACAATCAGCAAAACCTAATGTGCCTCAAGACAAGCGTGCTTCAGATACGGTTGTAACAATACCGGTTGAATCAAAAGCTCCAGTTAAAGCACCTACAGCCGCTCCAAGCACTAGCGCAAAGGCACCCTCAGAACCCAAGCGCGATACAGTAAAAGCACAGGCAGCAAAACCAATAGAAACAACGCAGGTAAATAAACCCATACCTGAAAGCAAATCCGTAGAAAAATCTACTGTAACAGCTCCAAACAGCCCACAAAACGAACCAGTGGCAACTAAAGCAAAATCAGTAGCGCCAAAGAAAATGGCTCAACAGGCATCGACTAACACACCAAAACTTCGCCAGGTAGAAACTAAAAACACGCCCCAAGGCTCTCCAGCCAAGGTAGCGCCACCTATGGCATCCAAACCAAAGCCCGTGCCTAAGCCAAAACCAGCGACACCAAAGATCAAAGCAGAACCACCTAAACCTATTAAGCAAGTAGAGACAAAAACTACCACAGCAGAGCCAACACCCTCTAAAGCTGATGTTAAACCGGTAGAGAAGCAAGCTCAGAGTGTGAGTCCACCGCTCGTTGATGATAATAAGTAAACACACGCCTTCCCTGGCTTGAATCTAATCAGATCAAGCCAGGGAGGGCTGCATGCAGACACATCGGAAAGACCCCTAACCCTTTATTTACAAAAGTACTAGCCAGGAAATGGACGCAAGGCGCTTGACATAACAAGCAATGACTTAAGAGTTGTCCACAGTTACTTCATGTGTACTTGGAAATCGTTCATTTGCTTAGAGCTATCTTAAACCTAAAAAAATCAGTTAACCCTGCTGAAGTGCATCATTCAGCATAAAGACCTTCCATATTGGGGCAATGATGAGCTATGTGGGCGTTGGTGACATATTTTGATCCACACCGCCAATATTGCCGCCAAATTTCTCCGTAGCT
>JAJFJN010000088.1 GCA_021773975.1 Gammaproteobacteria bacterium
GCACGTTTTTTGTGCCCACGCGCTCAACAATCAAGCAACCCCGAAAGCATATTTTTTACCAAAAAACTTGATATCGCTATTAAACCCAATACGACATTTAATTTCGTGCCATCGTCATATTCCGCGTGGGCACATAAAGCGTGCCCACCCTACCAGGCTGACCCGATTTGTTCTTGCGGCGGGAAACACCAATTCCAGCTATACCCATCGCAAGCAACATTATAGTCGCTGGCTCGGGCAGGGCCGCGCCATATCGCACTTCTTTTAACTCGCTAACGTATGTGGTCGTGCTAGCGTATCGTGGATAATTTGGTAAGTTCGTCCATGTGTCCGCGTGATCGATCAGGAATGACCTATCATCTGCGATCATGGTGCGTGTTCTTACACCGAGTTTTGTGGTGTACGCCCTCGCTCCGTTATTGCTATGTATGTTCGCCCCAGTGAGACCGGCTAACTCCATAACATTAAAGTAACCGGACAAATCGAAAACGGCATCGCTGAAATGCGTAAAGATGTCAGCTGGCGTATACGTACACGGGCCGGGCCCGGTGTATGATACTGTACATGTGTCATAAAGAAGCTGATCATCGCCTGAGCCAAATTCACCAATGCCGTTCAGCCCATCAGTGTATTGCGTCATCCGCTGTGACGCATCATCGTACGTGACTGTCCAACTAAACGTATTGCCAATGGCGAACGCATTATGATTACTTACCCCAGTGACAGTAGCCAACCACGATTCAGTAATCACCGTCGCACTGGCGCTAGAAGAAATACAAATCAATGCTAACGCTAAAAATGGTTTGCGAATTGCTAACTTCATTATAGTCTTCCTCTTTTATAACCTAAATCAAATCTTCCGTATGCGCCTATTCCTGCCTTGGCCCACTGTCATTTATTGATCAATGGGGTCAGACTCGAATTTATTTCCCGACATTTAATTTCCCGACATTTAATTTCGTGCCATTGTCATATTCCGCGTGGGCACATAAAGCGTGCCCACCAGGCTGTTTACGCCGGCTAAAACCAAGCAGCGGCAGACCTAAGCCTATTAGTGCCAATGCAGTCGGAGCGGGGACCTTTTCAATATCCTTATAAGCCCACCATCCTGAGTGATCATTATTAACTATTGTATAACCCGCGTTACTTGCCTGGCTGTAACCCATGCCTGAACCTGAATGGACTAGATATGACGAAGCAGAGCTATTTATTCTAGTATATGAAGTGTACTCATCATCTGAGAAATCGTTCTGGCCGAATAGCTCACTAAACCAAAATATACTAGTAGTCCCGTAATAACGAGAAGGAGAGATTCCTATAATTTCCTTGAAAACTTGATTATCAGAAGAAGGGGCATATGAACAACTCTCCGGGGGACACTGTGTACTAAGCGCTGACAACAACAGGTCGGCAACATCTGTAAACGTAGCGAATGAAAAGCCTTTGTATGTCGTGTTTAGCGCATTTGAGGCCTGGTCATAATTCATCTGATCCATTGCTTTTACATCAAGCCAAACTCTATCGTTTGCAATATCAGTAAACGTCCCTGCAGGGCCTATGTCGTTTGTTACATTGCCAATCACGCTGGCTTGTAAAGAAGTACTCCACACCAACAGAGATACTAAAATAAACTTATATAATTTCATTTTTGACACCTTGTTTTTTGATTGATTATCCAAATTCATGGGGTCACAAATTCATACGATCAATGGGGTCAGACTCGAATTTATTTCCATTTAGACCCCAAACCCCTCAAGCCTTAACACACCGCCCATTACTTCAAAACCCAGAAGATGTGGCACTTGTAAATTCAAGCGTAGTAAGCACATTATCTGCCACGAATGACCAATCGATCATGTACCAGCTCAGGTCAACCCTCTCGCCCCCAACTTATCGTTTAAAAAAAACAGCACTTCCTTGTGCCTAGAGGGCTCATCCTTGTGTCCAGAGGGCTCATCCTTAAACCAGTCCTCGACACGTAAGATAGCAAACACTGCTTGCTCATCGCATCATCCAAATGGGTGAAAACCGCAAAAACAACAAGGTAGGCAGGCAGACACTAAAGCCCGTGCCTAAGCTACACAGCGCTAATGTTTAGCATCAGATATTGCCTGGAAAACCTAGGGAACCAGGGATAGCTAGTGTTTAAACGCAACCTAATAGATTGGGGTGGTTTCTGTGTAGATAGTCGTTGGAGTAATGATCCGCCTCTCAAAACCAGATTGGCTTCTGCGGTTTGAATTGCTAAAAACGGATTGGGGTTGGCTACGGTCAGTGTTTTTCTTATCTGGAAGCGGTCAATAATTTTATAAGGGTTTTACCACTAAGGTCGCTTGTTAGTGAATACTGCCGCTACTGAAGATTGCAAACAGGCTCGATTCTACCGTTAATCTATACAGTCGATAGATTTCAAATATATGTATGTTGGGGATACAGCAGGAGGCAGTCGTATTATCCAGACATTTGTGGGTCGTCATCACCCACCAGAGCAGCTGGGCCACACAGGATAAGCTTCACCAGCTCAGTCTGTCGATTCACCCCCATTTTTTGAAAGCAGGCCTTGAGCTGGCTGCGCACCGTATTTTTACTCACCTTGAATTGCTCTGAAATTTCATCCAGGCTGAGGCCGTTAGTCAGTGCTCCAGCCAGTCGCGCCTCTGCCTTGCTTAGCCCATACAGCTGACTCAGCACTTCAAGTGAAAAATGCTGCTGATTTTCCGACGTGCTGATAAATAGTGCCGCAGTGGCTTGTGACGCATCAATACCAAACAGATCAAAGCGTTTTTCTCTATTACCAACGGGAATGACGAGAACGCTCAGTGGTTGCAACAAAGATGTGCTGGAGATAGAAAGGGTTCCCCCCTTTTTATGTAGTGACTGTGTAGCCTCATGGATCAGTTTACGCAATGCCTTGGTATCTGCCAATGCGGGTCCCTGAAGACCGCTCCGGGCAATGGTTAGACCACGGCCATCGGCAACAATGGTTTCAGCCTGTTTATTTAAAAATACCGGCCTTCCTGATGCATCAAGCAGTATAATCCCAACACACATGCGATGCATGATGTCACTACTGATATCAACCTTGTCCGCTAATTGCAAAAGATGAGCATTAATCTGAAAGGCACGTTGTAGATGCGGGTTCAGTCGATCAAGCAGGGCTAATTCATGTTTCTCATACCAGCCGGCATGGGCAGAGCGATGAACACCGAGGGTGGCCACCTGAGAATTGTTCTTTACCACGAAACAGCCTGCAATATTATCCACCTCTTGTGGTGCTATATAGTCATTAAAGAATTCTGATTTTTTATATGACTCCGGCATTTTAGTGACCGTTTGGATGACGGTAGCGGGAGCAAGCTCGTTGAGCATAGCCATCAGTGGATCTTGGTGTACATAGTGCTCTCTATACAGCTGCTGGGCCTCGGTATTTACATTATGGGTGATATAAAGCCCTACTTCTTTTGATTGTAGATCCTGGAATCGAAGCAATCCGGCCTTGGCATTGAGTGCCTGGGTTAAACGCTCCACAAACACTGGCCAGAGTGCTGAATCCATCGCGGCATCGTATATGCTGCTAACCAGTAGATCAAAGGCGTCCAGGTCAATTGCGGGTGGCTTTTTTATCACGCGCTCAGGTCGCTATGATTTGCTGGCTATGCGCTGAAGTATTTCCTTCCCGTGTGTAAAGGCCAGAAAGTGGCCTGCATCAGGAAGAAAGTAGGCTTGGCACCTGGGGATGGTCGCTGCCAGGTGCTGCCCCATGGCAAGCGGTGCATTGACATCTTGTCCACCATGCCACAAACACACTTCTGCCTTTATATCGGCGGGATCAAACTGCCATGGCAGAGCCGCCAGCGACATATCGTAGGCAATACCGGCTAAACCTTGTCGAAGGGATTCCGTCAGGTTTTTCGTATACATACTACGAAAACCCTCATTGGAGAAAATAGCCTTGTCAGGTGCTGGCGCCGAGCCTTCCAGTATATTAAACAAGGCTTCTGGTGTACCGGCAACCGATGTCAGTTGCTGTGCGAGTTGTTGGTAATTGTTTGCGGCCAGCTCGAACAAGGCCCTATTGGCTGGCAACATAGAATCGAGCATTTCTGGTGTATCAAATGGCGCCATACTACTGACCAGTGCAACCCGTATTAGGCGTTCTGGGATCTTGAAGGCACAGGCGGCGGCATAAGGACCACCACCCGAGAAGCCTATGATTGCGAAGCGATCTAGGCCTAGTGTATCAGCGAGCTGGGTGACGTCGTCTGGCCAATCCAGAAGCCTACGGCCTTGCTGGAAATCTGATAGGCCATAACCGGGCCTGTCCACGACGATAAGACGGCAATTCATTTCATTGAGGATGGAAGGAATGACCACCTGCTCAAGGCGTGAACCCGGTGTACCATGAAACGCAATAACTGGGTTGCCATTAGCAGGGCCATACTCTGCATAGGCAAGAATACGGCCATCTGTGAGACGGATAGTCTTATTATTCATTCCGTGAGTAGCTCCACCAATAAAACAACCAAAGCGGTGTCGTACTGTACCTCATACTAATAATCACATCATCTGCTCAGTCCCTAAAATTATGCTTTTTCACTTAAAGCACTGAGCCAGCTTTATGCTCGTAGCAAAAACCAGGATCAGAATACAATGGATGCTAATTTTAGAGCATATTGTGACCTTGCTCCGGTCGATTTGCATTTTTAACACCCCCCCCCTTCTTTAATATTAAGAATAGAGTGTTGCGTTGATCGGTTGAACTCTCCCTCCAAAGCAGTCGTTTAAATCAATTCCACAAACTTCCGCTTTGGGTCGTTTCCTGACCACCATGCCCTGCTTTATGAAAAAACCCACTATTCCCATTCTACTGAGGCCGCAAACGGCCAATAGCGGGCGTTCATAAAAAATAAATCCGCCATACTGGAGCGGTGTAATTGCTTGACGCGTCAGATGCAAAATCCGATGCTAGTAACAGCGTGGTGGTTCAAGTCCGCCCTTCAGTACCATATTTTCAGAAAACACCCCTTTCTCTGAAATTTCCATGTAGCCAAATGAGGACTACCATCTTTGCACCTTCATCACCCCTCAATTCCAAAAAGACTTTTAATATCTGCGGCTATCAATCCTGCATCTCACGGACAAAACGTGACGGTTTTTGTACTTTAGTGTCTCCCCATGGCATCATGCGCCGAAGAGGATATGTAATATAAATCCAGCGCCTAGAACGAGTAACAGCCACAAAAGCACTGTTTCTCTCCTCATCAATCTCATGCTTAGTGTGAGCTCGATAATCAGGAAAAACCCCTTCACACATCCCCATTAGGAAAACTATATCCTTCTCAAGACCTTTCATTGTATGGACTGTGCTTAACGTTAAACCAAATGGGTCGAAATCTTCCGTTAGCTGGCCAAGAGCTGTAGCGTTACGAAACGACATCAGGTTATCACCTAACCCCTTACGCTTAAATGCAGTCCAGCTAGTTCTAAAATCTTGAAGCTCTTGAAGAGCAATAGCAAACTCATTATCCTCAGATGATATAGAAGCCAGTTTCTCAAGCTCAGTTTTAAATTTCGTGCAAAACTTAGGAATATTAGGCTCGTCTAGATCGAGCTCAAAAACCGCTTGCAAAAGCATAAAAAATAATTCAGAAAACGCTATTTCTGGCCTTCTTACCTGCTCGGCAAATATTTTCAAAAGACTATCACCTCCCCAAAGTTTTGGAGGATCAATCTGCAATACGGTGCATAATTTCTTCCCATCAACCCAGTCCTTTGGATTCAAACGAAGGCGTATTGAAAGATCAAGAACTTTTCCAAAGAGGGAGCTTGGCTCAACTTGACGCTCACCTTTTTTCAGAGAATAACGTATCTCGTTGTCGTCTAGTTTATTTTGAAGCGTACTGAAAACAAAACGATTACGCGCTATCACAACCATTTTACTCAGTGAGATATCACCTTCTATCTCTGGATTAGTTTTACTATCGAGCAAGTTTTTTATGGAATTGACAATCCATTGCGCCTCAGATTCTTCGTCTTGCATTACCTCAATCTGGCAGTGCCCGCCCAATGCAAACTCAGCTTCTACTTGTGAACCTGGTTTTAGCTTGTTGGCAAGATGAATAACAGCTTTAGAGCTTCGATAGTTTTCTTTCAACTCAAACTTTTGCGGCGAGAAATCACTTACAAAGTGCATACACAGATAATCATGGGATGAGCCGTTAAACCCATAGATCATTTGGTTTGGATCACCAACCATCATTAGGCTTTTTATCTTTTCACCGCAGAGAGCTTTCACAAATTCGTACTGCGCCTTATTTAGGTCTTGCGCTTCATCAACACATACATGCTTGAACTTAGCTCTATAAATATCTCCGCACCAAGATTGCTCTAATAAAATCCTATGTGCATAAACAAGAATATCATCAAAATCTATACCTCCAGATTCGAGCAAGGCACTCTGATACGCTTGATATATAGTCAAAAATCTTTCATTACTCTCATATTTATTTTTTATTTCCTCCTCGCTCAACAAGGATCGTTTTACAACGGAGAATTGCTCCATATAATTATGGATAATACCTTCCCTATTTTTTTTAGTTCGTTCATCAATTACTTCGAGGAAACTGTCGATATCGACACCACCTTCTCGTAGTGACTGGAGAAATACTGTTTTCCGGTCTTGATCCCTTTCATAGATATGTAATTCGGAAGGAAGACCAATAGTGTGGCCATATTGCTCAAGAATTCTTTGCGCAACACCATGAATAGTAGAGATCCAAATCCGATCATCGGCATCTTCTATATCTTCCAGTCGATACTGCATCTCTTCAGCGGCTTTGTTGGTGAAGGTAAAAGCTATAACCCCATCTTTTCGCGTATTCTCAATTATGTGCCTAATTCGAGCAGTCAATACCCGCGTCTTTCCCGACCCTGCTGATGCCAGCACCTGTATAGGCCGATCGACAGAAGCCTCAACAATGGCAGATTGAGCCATGGACAGATTAATCATATAGAAATTCCCTCTTTCATTTTCTCAAATAGCTCCTTAATCTTTGGAGGGAACTTATCTACATCAAGCTCGCATAGTTTCGATGCCACAGCGGGTGCGAATTTTGTTTTGCCCGAATCTAAAATATCCATCAATGCTCTTTCATATCCGCCTTCAGATTTGTAGTCTCGAGGAACACCCTCAAATATCGGTTGATCACATGTTTCACAAGGAGGCTTATCTGTCTTAGTCGCCCTTCCAAGGGCTCCATGACGCGACTTAATCCACTGATCAATAGCTTCATCACCATCAACTTCCTTAATTGCAGACTCAAGAGTCGGTATAAAACCTGATGAGATTAAGTACCCCTCAAAGTCTGTCAAATCTAGTATGGTGATATTTGGGGACTTTGCAATATCGGTTTCACCATAAACTTTATCGTAATATTTCTTCAACTCTTTGGTAGTTTTTGCTTCACCATCGCTAAAGATAAAAACAGGAATATTGAAGTCATGAGCAAAAGTCAAGAAAGGAAGATATTTCTTACCAGAACCACCAACACCAATAAAATTAACTCCCCTTATAAATGGTTCACAATCAAAATACTTACTAAATAATAAAGGGAGCGCTTGTTCTTCAGTCTCACCTTCACACAGAACCAATGCGTTGGCGAAAAGAATTTCGCCTCTGGAATGTATGACTTCACGTTGTAAACGCCGTCTATCTTCAGGATCGAGATCACTGCCAAATTGTCGCGCCTCGACCTCACTTGAGATGATTTTTATGTGTCTTAATTCGGATTGCTTCGCCATCGCGGCTAGATAAGGTGAGTGAGTACTAACGATAACCTGACCCTTTGAATCTGCCAGCTGATGATAAAGAGTTTTCTGGGCACCTGGATGAAGATGAGCTTCCGGCTCTTCTGCTGCCAAGATGGGAAAAAAAGGCTCTTCTTCTGCAGCATGATTTTCTGCCATCATATCGATAAAGGCTTTAGCGGTTAACATTGATGCCCAGCTACGAGTACCCATTCCATGATACTCCATAGAAAATGCGTTCCCTGAACTTTCACCAAAATGAACAGAAAAATGCTTGGATAAGTCACGAATTTTCTTAGGGAAAGGCGTTATCTCTGCGTTGCCAGAACCCTGAAAGGACTGATTCAGACTTTCAAGGTGAGACCTCAAACTTTTCAACTCAACACTTTTCTCAACAGCCTCATCATTTACTTTACCAATTAAAGCTTCCAACTCTGATATTTCCTTATCATCATATTCAACCTTTGAGAGAACCTTTCCAACGAAAGATGACTTATCTCCAAGCTCCTGATGAATATCTCGCTGTGCATCAATAAAAATAAAGGGCATACTGAGAAAACGTTTGCCAAGTTTTGATTCCTTAACCTTATCCGTTTGCCAACTAGATGAATCAGCCCAATTCTCCAAGAACATACGTGATGTATCAAACCCACCTTTGATAGCGTTTGGTTTGCTTCGAGTGCGTAGAGCAACGTACTGACGACCATTAGCCTCAGCCTTAATCTTATCGCCGAACTCAGTTTGCCATTCCTCACTGAACAACTGCGTTCTATTACCAGAGTCATCTACAGGTATAATTCTTGTATCAATCTGAATTTCCGATACGCGCTTTTCATCCTTATCGATATGAAAATCTTCCTCAGACAAATGTCGTGAGTAGTCACCTAAAGCTAGATGAAGAGCCCTTAAAAATGACGTCTTACCCGAATTATTTGCTCCTATCAGGACAGTAACCCTTGGGAGCTTTATTGCTAAGCTCTTGATTCCACGAAAGCCTAAAATTCTGATTTCATCGATTATGACACTCATACTACCTTCCTAGCATATCAAACACCTTTTGATCGAAGACAAACATTCTGCGTATCACTCTAGTGTTTCACGTACAGTTATTGACAGAGCCCCAAGAAATGTAACTTGATTGCGTGAATGACTATATTGGGTCGTTTGCTGACAATTCATTTTAAACAACACTCACAATGCCTCTCTTTAACTTAATCTTTATCAGGCTTGATAAAACCATTCCCTGCTCAGTAAACGCATCAAGCAATGTGCTACTTCCGTCCTAACTTGAACTCACAGATTGCGACTTCAAGATTTTAGACTCATTTTCGGTGAGCTGAAACATAAATTCCAGGAAAGCACTCAATCCCAGTATAAAGTTCTCGGGTGTAACACCACCACCCCTAACATCAAACTTCCACACATCAGCACTTGATCGTTCTCTTGTTGTTCTCTATTCTACATGAGAACGACAGGAGAACGTAATGCTCACCCCCAGCCAACTCAAAACCCTGGCCTTCATTCGCCGATTTATTGCCCGGCATCAGCATGCCCCCAGCCTGTCCGAGATAGCCGTGGGTATCGGCATTCAGTCCAAAGGGGTAGCCCATCGCTACGTACAGGCCCTGGCTGAATCGGGACATCTCATATTACATTCCGGCCAGCATCGAGGTATCGAGCTGGTAGAGGAGAATTTAGAGGATGCCCTGAGCATCCCCCTCATGGGTAGTATTGCTGCAGGTCAGCCCATCGAGGCTATTCCAGGCCAGGACCAACTTGATCTGAGCACCCTCTATGGCCCTAATCGCTATGCACTGCGGGTCACCGGAGATTCCATGGTGGAAGTCGGTATTCTGGATGGCGATACCGTAATCATCGAGCAACGGGATATAGCAAATGATGGTGAGATCGTTGTAGCACTGATCGATGGTGAGAATGCCACGCTCAAGCGCCTGAAATATCGTCAGGATGGCAATCTTGCCCTGATTGCCGAAAATGCCACTATTCCGCCGATGATCTACGCTGCTGAGCGGGTAGCCATCCAGGGGATTGTGGTAGGTCAGCTGCGCTGGTACCGCTAACCGCTATGAAAGACGGTGTATCAGATCGGGCTACATGGCCCAGAGCAATCATTCTAGTGGACATGAATGCCTTCTTTGCCTCTGTTGAGCAGCGGGACCGCCCTGAGTGGCGTGGACGCCCGGTGGCCGTCACCAACGGCCGACAAGGCACCTGTATCATCACCAGTTCCTATGAGGCCCGCGCCTATGGGATAAAGACCGGCATGCGCCTCAAACAGGGGCGGCAACTCTGCCCTGGGTTAATCCAATGCCCTGCTAACCCAAAACGCTACGCGGAGACTTCCACCGCCATTATGGATGGCTTAGCAGAGATTACCCCGGATATGGAGATCTTCTCCGTGGACGAGGCCTTCCTGGATGTCACCCACTGTCAGCGTTTGCTGGGGCCACCGGAGCAGATTGCACAGCTTGCCAAACGCAAGGTCTTTGAGGTCTCAGGCCTGCTCTGTTCAGCCGGGCTATCCGGTGACAAGACCACGGCTAAATATGCTGCCAAGCTGCACAAACCAAACGGCCTAACCATCATCCCACCCTGGGAGGCGGAACAATGCCTCAAAAATGTCCCCGTCACTGAACTCTGTGGTATTGCTGAGGGAATTGGTGGTTTCTTAGCTCAACATGGCGTTTATGTTTGTGGTGATATGAAGCAGCTCCCCATTAGTGTACTGGCCAGACGTTTTGGCAACCTCGGCAGGCGTATTTGGTACATGGCTCAAGGAAGAGATCCAGAACCACTGCAGACCACTGTGGCTGCACCAAAGTCCATTGGCCACGGCAAGGTGATGCCGCCAGATACGCGGGAGCTAGAAGTAATCCTGATCTATCTGTTACATATGAGCGAAAAGGTTGCGACCCGCCTGCGACGGCATGAGCTTCAGGCCAGCCGGTTCTTTATCGGTTTACGTGCCCAAGAGGGGTGGATTGGTGATAAACCCCACTGTGCCATACCCACGAATGATGGACGGCTCATCATGGCTCTGTGTCGGCAAACCCTTCACGAGCAGTGGAAAGGCGAAGGTATTCACCAGGTTCAGGTGACTGCACTAAACCCCCAGCCATCTTGTGGTCAAATCGAACTATTTGCCTCAGACACAGGCAAGCATGATGCCGTCAATAACATCATGGATCAGATCAATCAGCGATATGGTGAGTTTTCACTGGCACCAGCACGCTTGCTTAATCGATCCAGCATGCCCAACGTCATTGCACCTGCATGGAAGCCTCAAGGCCACCGCCAGACCATCTGATCATGTGTGGCGGTGTACTCTATAGTCATAATGGACAAGAGGCTCGAGTCTTCTTTCCTAACCCCAAGGCAGTGCTGCCCGTCAGAACCCGTACAGGTGCTACAACCTTATTGCCGTGGGGACGGCGACAACAGCAAGCAGGTAAGTTGCCTCTGGGAGGGTGGGCTCGTCAGGAATCAATCTATGCAGGCCGCTGGGATCGCTGGTTCCCAGTTCCAGTAAAACTCCCAATTGCGAGCTTCATGGAGACCGACATTGAAAGCCATAAACACTGGTATGATTTGACTCAAGGCCAGTGGATACAAGGACTCGTAGCACGTGACAAACATGAACAGCGACTCTATGTCGTTACAATAGAGCCAGAGCTTGAAGATGCCATCCATGAGCGTTGGCCGAAAATTATGGCAGGATAAGCAAATGCAGAAAAAAACCATTCAAGCATCACCTATGATATTCACAGAGCAAATCGACCTATATTCATGCCATCGACCTGGAGGCCAGTAGGAGCAAACCATGAATAGTAAATTACTGGAAGATTACCTGAGTGAGTTTCAAGGTGCTGAAGCCAGCATGCCATTTGGGCCTGAAGCACTGGTCTATAAAGTGGTGGGGAAAATGTTTGCACTGGTGTCTCAGAAAGAAGAAACACCAAGAGTTACGTTAAAATGCAAACCTGCGGATGGAGAGGTATTAACTGCCCAATATGAATCAATCCAGCCGGGTTATTACATGAATAAGAGACACTGGATCACCATCACATTAAAGGATGAGATATCAAAAGAGATGGTAGAAGACCTGGCCAGAGACTCATATGCGTTAGTTGTCAGCAAACTGACTAAACGTGATAAAGAAGCGTTGGCTAAACAAGCATGATGAAATTTATCTGAGCGATATCAGGCAAGCAGCACCAGAGAAATGGAAAACGATAATTCGGTAGCCCATGGAATAAGATGATTTAGCACCAATTACATTCTTCATTCATCAACTGTCTGCCTAATTTATTCCAGAACCCAGAGAAAATCCTCTGCTGCTGTAGGAATAATCGTATTTTCATGACAATCACTTGCCAGCCAGCAGCTCCTTTGGCATCTTATCCTCTGGAAGCTCCACATGGACGTGAAACGCCGACGAAAGTCTGGCAATAGCTGGCGGTCAGGGTCAAATATGGAATCTTGATTCGGACCGTCCCTGATACCTCCTATGTGATCTACCCAATTATTTTGCTTGCGGTTTTTTTGTCGCACAAGTACTTGATTAAGCGACGATCTACAGCAATACTATGGGAGTTGTTACCCCGTAGCCAGGTTTAAGGCTACACCCTTGTTGGCTTTACCAACGCCCATAAAGTACCCCCCAGGATCAGGCAGTGGGTACGGCAGCTTTCCAGCTGTTGATCCGTATATCCAATCAATCTTTACACCCTCAAGGTGCAACTGCGCCTTGGGCCTTGTTGTGTCTTTGGGTTTTCTTTATCAATCCAGGAGGCCCATCATGGGATGGTTATTCACTCAAGGTGCCAGCAGGCACGACATCATCAATAAGCTGGTTCAACCAGAAGAGAATGAAACTCGGCGCTGGGAAACCAAAACTCACTGTCTACGCGGCAATGTGTTGTGGAGCGTCATAAAGCTCACGCAGAAAGTTGAAGGCGTTACCGAGACATTTATCGGCTGCCATCTACTGAGCAAGAGCAAAGGTTGTGGCTGGGGTTACAAGGAACTATGTGAATCCATGGGTCCCTATTATTACACCTGTCCACTGAAGTATTTGGATATGGCACCTGTTGCCAACCAGGAATGGAGGGATGATGTCATTGAATATCACCAGCGAATGAATCGGCAGTTTAAGATTGGTCAGAAGATCAGTCTTGAAAATGCCAGCATTCCCTGGGTTGTTCTGACATCACTAAAACCACTGCGGGGTCTCTATTACAACATGAGCTACCGCATACCTCGTCGGATGATCGGCGAAATAATGTAACACCACTTCTTCTGTTACATCGAAGAGACATAGACCCACCCAGTCAATTTTTAGCCTGCACTTAGGCTATCCATCCAACTTTTCAGCCCATACGGGGAACATCTCCCCTGCATGGGTCGGTGTTTCTTCGCATGGTAATTCCACAGGAGTTTAATCATGTCTGTTACATCACTCAAACCAAGCGCCTCAGATCGATTTGCAAATATCTGTTTGGAAACGCTTTCCGAGCTTGAAAAAAACACGCTGGTTGCATTAGCAATTTCTACACTTGCACCCGGTTACCTGAAAGGGCCGCTTACCAGCCCAGATGCTTCACGCAACTATTTGCAACTCAACCACGCCAAATACAAGAACGAGGTATTTGGCTGTCTTTTTCTTACCAACAATCATCAGCTGATTGCTGAAGAACAGCTATTTTTTGGAACAATTGACGGCGCTTCAGTTCATCCCCGTGTCGTTGTTCAAAAAGTACTGGAGCATAACGCTTCAGCAGTCATTTTTTGGCACAACCACCCCTCGGGCAAAGCAAGCATCAGCTCTTCCGATAAAACAATCACATGCAAGCTCAAGGAGGCTCTTGCGCTTGTGGATGTGCGTGTCATTGACCATATCGTGATCGGTACTGAGGAGACCAGCTCATTTGCTGAGCAGGGTTATCTTTAGCCATCAATCACGTTTGGGTAATTCCCATCACCCGCAGATAAACCTGTTCCAACAGGAGCGGTTTATTTGCTGGATTCACTTTTTCACAAGCATAGGACACAACGATGAGATGGTTGAAAGGCTTAATGGGATTGATCTGCAAATTGAAAGGGCATGACTACCCATGCCCTACATTCAATGCTTATACGCTCTGTTTTTGCCAGCGTTGCAGTAAAGAAATAGCAGATCGAACATTTGATGACTTAGAGTCGCTTCCAGCAGAAGAGCAGGACATGCTTCTGGCAGAAGAGATGTAAAACTCTGCAACAGACGTTCTCCAGCATCATGCTGGAGGACTTCTTTATGGATCAGCTTATGATCCATAAAGAAGTCAGTTTGTACCGCAGCCCTGCTGCACCCTTGCCCTTTGGGGCACCTTTGTCGGCGTACCTGCATTTACCCGACACAGATCATAGATCTGGGCAGGTGTTTACTTCAATCCCCCGTAGGGTAACTGTTCCCTACGGACACAGCTTCTCTACGGGTTTTCATCAACATTAAGGAGACCAACATGGAGCAAGCTATACAACCCATTGACCCAACCGAACTCTTCGGCCCAGTCATTTCTGCCTATACCCGCACCCAAGCCATTGAGGATGGTGTACTGATTGATATAACCGATACCGCCCGTGAGGCCGGTTTCAGCTGTCCGGTGGCCATTACCGATGGTGCCTGGAACGAGTGCATTTCCTGGACAGATAAAGACAGCAAACGGCAAGTCCATCAAGACCAGTCAGGTCGCTTGTGGGATGTGGTATGGATGGCTTTTATTGCTATTCGTAGCGCATCAAACAGTGGCCAGCAGCTTCTCTTTCGGCTCTACCGTGTACCCCGTGGAGGTCGGAAAAGAAAACCACGGCTGACCACATTGAAACTGATTGCCGGTCCAGGTGATACCGGAGAGCTTGTTATTTCCATCATGCTGCCCAATGAGGACTGATTGTTAATCCATTAGTCCAACTTCCACCTCCCTGGAGGGTGTTATTTACATAGCACCTCTCTGGGCAGGGCCGGTGCCTTTAATCTCGCAACATCCTGTGTTGCATCTTAATTCAATTGGCTATTCAGCCATCTCAACCCATCTGGGGGATCTCCCCCTATGGGCGGGATCTCTCTTTCATTTTTCAATTTAGGAGAGAAATCCCATGAATCAATCCGTAGCAGAAATTGTTACTCAAATCGAAACACCACAGTCCAATGTCATCCCACTGTCCACGTTTATCTCAGACTTCGGTGATGGACTTCTCAATGCTGTCAGCCAGCAAAATCCGCCAGTCTATGATGGCACCCCAAACTTACGCAGACAGGCCGTGATGGAGACACTAAAACGGCGTCCATTCCCGGCCCAGCAGGATGTGGTTCAGGCTGTTAGCTCACTACTGATTGATCGTGGTGAACAAGCTGCAATCATCAATGCCGAGATGGGAACCGGCAAAACGATGATGGCCATTGCTGCATCAGCTGTCATGCATCAGGAAGGCTACCACCGCTCACTGGTGATCTCTCCACCTCATCTTGTCTACAAGTGGCGGAGAGAGATCCTGGAAACGGTGGACGGTGCCAGAGTCTGGGTACTGAACGGTTCGGATACACTTCGTAAGCTGGTTCAGCTCCGTGCGCTTCTGGATCAGCGATCAACCCACACCGGGCCTGAGTTCTTTATTTTAGGCCGAGTCCGTATGCGGATGGGTTTCCATTGGCAGCCGTCCGTAGTGGCACATAAGCGTCATCTTCGCCGTCATGTCGAAGCTGGAAATGATTATTCACCTACCTTCTTGCAGACTGATGAACTTGCAGCATGTCCTCAATGCGGTACCGTGGCAACAGATGATGAGGGTGATCCTATCTTCTTTGCCCACTATCCCGCAGACAGGCGACATACATGTACCCAGTGTAATGAGGCATTGTGGACGTTAACCCATCCCAGGGCCAAGCCTAAAAACCGGCAGGAACTGGTAAACAAAGCACTTTGTCAGATCCCAACCATCGGCCCTAAAACCGCATCGCGGTTAACGGAGTCCTTTGGTGAAGATCTACTCAGTGGAATGCTTGCGGATAACGTCTACGAGTTCATCAACCTGATGGATGATGAGGGTGAACTGGTGTTCTCTGATAAACAGGCTCGACGCATGGAACGCGCTCTTGGGAACATGGAGTTCTCATTTGGCCAAGGCGGCTACCAGCCAACGGAATACATCAAAAGGTATTTGCCTGATGGGTATTTCGATTTGTTGGTGGTAGATGAAGGGCACGAGTACAAAAATGATGGATCAGCCCAAGGCCAGGCCATGGGTGTACTTGCCAATAAGGTTCGTAAAACCATCTTGCTGACAGGTACGCTGATGGGTGGTTATGGTGATGACCTCTTTTATCTGCTGTGGCGCATCATGCCACGACGGATGATTGAGGATGGTTATCGCTATAACACCAATGGCACGCTGGGTTCAGCCTCCATGGCCTTCATGCGTGAACATGGCATCCTCAAGGATATCTACAAGGAGACCGAGGGGGATTCCCACCGAACGGCGCGTGGTAAGCGTATGACGGTTCGCACGGTCAAGGCACCGGGGTTCGGTCCTAAAGGTATCACAAGGTTCGTCCTGCCGTTTACCGCCTTTCTCAAGCTCAAGGATATTGGTAGCAATGTTTTGCCACCGTATCGGGAGCACTTTGAGGAGATAGCGATGACAGCAGAACAGGCTGATCGGTACAAGGAGCTGGAAAGCAGTCTGACCCAGCAAATGAAGGAGGCGCTGGCTAAGGGTGATACCAGTCTGCTTGGAGTGGTTCTCAACGTGCTACTGGCATGGCCTGATTGCTGTTTCAGGCAGGAGGCGGTTAAACACCCTCGTAACCGGGATCTGCTGGCCTATGTGCCTTCAGTCCTGGGGGATGATGCATCACCTAAAGAGGCGGAGATGATCCGTATCTGCCGGGAAAACAAGGCACAAGGACGCCGTGTGCTGGTCTATACAACCTACACAGGGAAACGTGACACCACAGCCCGCCTCAAAGCCCTCCTGGAGGCCGAGGGATTCAAGGCAGCGGTGTTACGGGCATCTGTAGGCACGGACAAAAGAGAGGACTGGATTCTGTCGCAGGTTGACCGTGGGGTGGATGTGTTAATCACTAACCCCGAATTGGTCAAAACCGGGCTGGATCTGCTGGACTTTCCGACCATCGTGTTCCTACAGACGGGGTATAACGTCTACACACTCCAACAAGCCTCAAGGCGCAGTTGGCGCATCGGCCAGACGGAGGACGTGGATGTTCATTTCCTGGGCTATGCTGAAACGGCGCAGATGGTCTGCTTGGGATTGATGGCAAAGAAGATCGCCGTTAGCCAGTCCACTTCTGGCGATATGCCAGATACCGGGCTTGATGTGCTAAATCAAGATGGAGACTCCATTGAGGTGGCACTTGCCAAGCAGTTGGTGGCTTAATCCACACTTCAACCCGCCGGAACCGAAAGGTTCTGGTGGGTCTGTTTTTCATTAATGTGGATATGTAGTCACACAGCGCCCGTGTGGTTAGCCATAAGATCCCTCATATACGGAGGTAGGTGGGACCATATTTCCTCAATGGGCACTGGTTCCCGCTCTTCATGCACCCATGTCAACTCCATTGGCCTATCTATCATTACACACCGTTCAATAACTCTCAGTGAGATGAAATATTCCTTACTAACACAACTCGTAGTGGTATCTCGAAGATACCAGACTGCCCCCACATCCATCTCAGCAACAAGACAACCATCAATCTGAATTCCCATAATTTCTCCTGTAATACACGCCTCCCTGACTGGTAAAACTCTATCAACAAAAAATACTCCAAATTCACGAAGAGCAGTACGCAGTTCATATGTGAACACCTATCCATGATCACATATGAACTCATGAATCTCACTCAGAAATTAGCCAAAAACCTTAAAGCCAGACGTGGGGATATGAACCAAGGGGCCTATGCCCGTAAGCTGGGGATCAGTAGGCCCACATTGAATCGTTTGGAGAATGCCGGGCAGAACACAACGCTGGCCACATTGCAGAAAATCTGCCGAGCGCTGAAATGCGATATCGGTGATCTGTTTTCATAAAGCGTGGATTGAATCAATGGCCGGAGGAATTCCGAGCCACCCTCTTACAAACAACATCCCACGTCCTCAAATACGCTTCCACTCAGAGACAGAAAAAATCCCTACTCTGAAAACTCTGCTTCGGCTTCTTCCCGCTTGATTCGTTCATAGATTTCTTCTCGATGCACGCTGACCTCCTTTGGTGCCTCAATCCCAATCCGTATCTGATTGCCTTTAACACCCAACACGGCAACAGTAACATCATCACCAATTATCAGATTTTCGCCAACCCGGCGTGTCAATATCAACATGACTTTCTTCCTATCTAAATAAGTAATAAAGCAAGCCCCAACCAGACTTGCATCCCTCGCTGTAGACTATAGTCCGTAGACCCTGAGTCACGCAAGTAACATCGTACTCCCCGAACCTAAAGGGGAACATATGAACTTGCAGATCGCATTTGGTAAAGAACTACGAGCATTACGAAACAAGCAGGGGCTGTCGCAAGAGGCCCTTGCACTAGAGTGTGACCTTGATCGTACCTTCATCTCCCTCTTGGAGCGTGGCAAGCGGCAACCAACATTGGAAACCCTCTTCAAACTCGCGGCAAAACTCGACACAGCACCATCCGAAATAATCGAAAAAATGGAACAACGCTTGCGTTCAGTACCGACCTAATCTTATCACTCCTTCACTGGCAGGGCTTCCGCCTCTTCCAGATTAGCCACCACGGCCAACATCTCCTCCGCCAGGACCGATGCGACCGTGGCCGATTGCTCCGTCTCTCCAGGCGCAAGCTGCCGGACCTCTTCGATCTGTACATGACCCTCATCGTCATCACGTAGCGTGATTATTATCTCCACATTCTCCACCTCAAAGCCCTTTACCTACACCGCTTGAACACCAAGCCCACCAATTATTGACCAGGGTACCCACAGGCACTAACGAGGTCAAAGCATGAGGGAAAAATACCGCCTGGCACCTCAGATTCCAATCAAATACCCCAGCGACAAAAAACCCTCGGAAATGGATTAGAGGGTTTTCTATAGACCCTCAACCTCCCTCCCTGGAATATTAGCCGCGCAGAGCAAATCCCCTACATTCCTCTGCGTCCCGTTGGTCCGTGCCCACCCTCTGGGCACGGTCTTTTTTAACTTGGAGGAAGCATGTCTCAGACACAAACCACTGTAAACCCATGGCTCATCATGCTGGCCATTCTGTTCACAGTCACCAATGCAGCAGCAGGCAGTGAGCCAATGCAGGTCGCACGCTATAGCATCATCGCACCTGTGGCCACGGCCTCCCAGGCAGATCCCCTCCAAACCATGGTGGCCATTCGCTTTCCAGAACCACATATCACGACCGTGGGTGATGCCATGCAGTATCTGCTTCGTCACAGCGGCTACCATCTGGCAGAAGCCAAAGCGGCAGACCCTACCATGGCCCGATTACTCAATCATCTCCTGCCAAAGGTTCACCGCCAGCTGGGGCCGATGTCACTGCAGACCGTGCTCAGCACACTTGCCGGTTCTGCCTATCAGATCGTGGTGGACCCGGTAAACCGGTTGATCGCTTTCGATCTGACACCGAACTACCGGCAGATGAAACTACGGATGGACGATCTTGAACCGGTGCAGACCGTTCCCGAGCCGACAACCAACACCGGGAGAGACTCATGACTCAAACGCCTGACAACCCTGCCTCCGAACTACCTGAACTGGAAGCAGATCGACATCCTAGCCAGGTCCGGTCTAGCCCACCCAGGTTTTTTCTGATCTGTGCCGTGCTGGTTCTCATCGGTTTTGCTGCAGCAGCTTTTTACATCATTTCCCCCTTGAGCGAATCCTCAGAGGAAGTGGTATTCATAGCCGATCCTAAAACCGTCACGCCAACCGACGAGGTTGAAGCGGAATCGCCTGATACGGCTCATCTCGCCCGTATTCCCGAGTTGGAAAACCGGCTCATGATGCTGGCTAGGCAATTCAAGGCCCAATCCGAACAGATAGCGCAGAACCAGCAAAAACTCATAGGCCTGGATTCCACTATAGAGCAGGCCACTTCCCGCCTTGCGTCCGAGTTAGAGGAAAAGATTACCCAGTTGGAAAGCACTGTCACTAGCCTGGCGGCAACTGTCGATACACAGCTCACGGCATTGGAAAAAATCCAGAAGACCCCAAAGACCACCAAAAAGAAAAAGCCCCTCTGGGCGCCCGCCCTGCCTTTCTCACTCCTGAGCGTGGATTACTGGGACAACAAACCTTATGCCGTACTCGGCTACAAAGGTATCCTCCGGCATCTGAACCCAGGTGAGACCCTGCACAAATGGACGCTGATTTCACTTACGTCCGACCAGGCAACCTTCAGTTACTGGAACGGCGTAAAACGCAAACTTGATGTGGAGGGCTGAACCATGATCGCTATTCTTTTCGTCTTTATGGTCGCGGCAGCCGTCACCTTAAATCCGGCTGAGCAAGCACCCACAGCACCACCGCCTGAACCTGCACCTGTGGTGATAGAGAAAACCGTTGTCATCGAATGTATCCCCTTACAGCGAGGGGAACGTCTGGAGCGGGATTTGACAGTACCGTTCGAGCAACGGCATTACCTTAACCCTCAAGGCGACGGCTGCCACAAGAAGAGCGAGGCCAGCATCATATCCAGCCCACTGATAACAAACAGTACCGGACAAGAACAGAGCAGTCTGGAAGGCGAGAGACAGCCATGAGGACACATCTGTTATTGCTATTGCTGCTGACTGTTCTCTCTGGTGTCTCACTTCAGGCCGGCGCAGATCCGCAGGGTACCGCCCAACCGTCTATTAGGGTTACAAAACACCAACAGAGCAGCCTGACATATTCAGATCGTGATCAAGCCAAACACTGGGATCTGACAGATACGGAATGGCAACGCTTCAAAACCCTGATGCAGGGCATACGGGGCAGTATCAGCCCTACCAACATCTCCCCCATCGAGGTACTGGGTATCCATGCTGAATCCGACGCCGACCGGCGTATGTATGCCGAACGCTGGGCGCAGATGTTGAGGGATGATACTGAGCAAATCCTTGCCTTTCAGCAGGCCGTCATTGAGGCCAACGTGCGACTTTATGGCAATCAGCCATTGATTGACGTTTCAAAGTTGAAGCTGCGACAACCAAAAAATGCGCTGAATCCAGGTGATCGGCTGCTGTTTTTTACTACGACTACGGATTGCAGTACCTGTGATGCCCGACTCTCCGTTCTGTTATCAAAGATCAGGCTATCAGCAGTCAAACTGGATATTTTTCTACTTGGCACAGAGGGCCGGGATGAAGCTGCACGGCAATGGGCACAGGTCCACAACATACCACCGGAGATGGTGCGCCAACAGCAAATCACCATCAACCATGACAAGGGCACATTGACCCGCCTAAGCCAAAATCGAGGAAAACCACCCTACCTGATGCGGAAATCACCCGATGGTACTGTTCCTATCAGTCTTGGTGATCTTCGGTGACAGCTGCTCAAAGAACACTTCCCAAGTGGCTATGGCACAAAATAGGCCTGCTTTTAGTTGCGGCCTCATTACCGGCCCAGGCCGAAAGAATCCCTATGGGCTACCGTCAGATTGCGGCCGAGTACGCGGTTCCAGCACGATTGTTCTATGCCGTAGCACTTACTGAGAGTCGCCGGGCCACGCACTCAGGACACACGCTGCCGTGGCCCTGGAGCCTGAACGTCGAGGGTCAAACACTCCGCTTCCCATCCCGCAAGGCGGCCTGGTCAGCCCTGCAGTCCTTTCTGAATCAGGGAACCCGCCGGGTGGATATCGGACTGATGCAGATCAATTGGCACTATCACTCGGAGCGCTTAGGCAGTGCTTGGAGGGCATTGGACCCTTACCACAACCTGCGTGTCGGTGCTCAGATACTCCGTGAGCAGTACAACCGTAGTGGCGACTGGTTGGTAGCTGCAGGTCGCTATCACAACCCCGGCACAACACCACGACAGCAACGCCTGGCCGCTGCCTACCGCAAGCGAGTTACAGCCATGTTGCAACAGATAGGAGATAGCCCGTCATGAAAAAGATGGTGTCAATAAGATTGGCCTCTCTCGTGCTTATGATACTGGGCATTCTGACCACCCCTCTGATTGGAGCCGCTCCAGTCATTATCTATGATGCAGGTGGAGAACCTTTAGCCCCTATCCTCAAGCGACTATTCGAGGATGAATCAGGTGCCGATACCGAACCACCCACACAAACTGTACAAACTGCTCCACAGCAGAAATCAGTCCCTTTCGCACTGCCCATCAGGACACCTGAAATGTCACCGGGCCGAGTCACGCCAAGAGCCATTAACCAGCCCTTCATGACCCGGCCCTTGTTTCTGATCGGCACTGACCGACTATCCCAACAGTGGCTTATCCAGAACCGTGCAAGACTGGGTGAACTGAATGCAGCCGGAATGATCATCCAGGCAGATACTACCGAGGAGCTACAAGCCATAGCCCGTATATCAAACGGCTATAACCTCCAGATCATGCCTGCCTCTGCCTCAGATATTGCTCAGCAATTAGGCCTCAAACACTACCCGGTGTTGATCTGGAAGAGTGGGATTGAGCAGTAGAGGTTATTCGTGAGCAATCGTTATCCTATCGAGATCTTGCTACGGCCACCTGTAGAGCTATGGTCGGCCTTTGTAGCAGGGGCAACAGGCCTCACTGCACTACTCGCCCCATGGGCATTGATGATGACACCCTCAGTAGCCTATCTCAGTGCGGCAATACTGCTCACTGCTGCCGCCTTTCGGACTATCGAGGCCGGACGTGTTCTACGCTATCAGCGTAACCTGCGGAAACTGCCAACCTATAGCCTTTCGGCTGAAAAGATCCCGGTCAGCCAGCGTAAGCTCTTTCTTGGTCGTGGCTTTCGTTGGACACAAAAACACACTCAACGCCTGCGTGACACCATTCGGCCATCGGTACAGGCCTACATTGACCCCGGCCACCTCCATCACTGGGCACGGCGTAAGGAGGTGGAATGGGAGCAGACCTTTCTACTCAAATATCCGGCGCGGTTTCTCAGAGAGCGTGCTTGGTGGAACCCATTGGCACCCCTTCCACCTGTTGGCGGCAAACCCCAGTTGCATGCCGTCGAACTCGATGAGCAGGATGTCTGGATGGATCTGGGTGAACGGGTTGGCCATACCCTGGTACTGGGTACCACCCGTGTGGGAAAAACCCGTTTGGCGGAATTGCTAATCACTCAAGATATTCGACGAGGTGATGTGGTCATCGTCTTTGATCCCAAGGGAGATGCGGACCTACTGCGTCGAGCCTATGCAGAAGCAAAACGTGCAGGGCGTGAAGATCAATTCTATATGTTTCATCTTGGGCATCCTGAGATTTCCGCCCGTTATAACGCCATCGGGAATTTCTCCCGCATCACCGAGGTAGCAACCCGAATCGCTAACCAACTTCCTAATGAAGGCAACAGCGCTGCATTTAGAGAATTTGCATGGCGTTTTACCAACATCATTGCCCGTGCGCTAGTTGCCCTGGGCCGCCGCCCGGACTATCAGCAGATCACCCGATGGATCACCAATATCGAACCCCTGTTTATCGACTACTGCCGCCATTGGTTGCCATCTATCGACAAGGAGTGGGAGTCCAAGGTTCAGGCGCGAGAACAGAACATCAATGAAAAGACACTGCCGTTTGCCCTAAAAAACCGCTCTCGTTTCGTCATTGCCCTATTGAGCTACATCAAAGATAACGGCCTCTATGATCCTGTAGCCGATGGCCTGCGCAGTGCGGTGGAGTATGACAAGACCTACTTCGATAAGATCGTGGCCTCGCTGCTTCCACTAATGGAAAAACTGATCTCAGGGAAAAACGCAGAGCTGATCTCCCCTAACTACTTCGACCTGGACGACCCCCGGCCCATCTTTGACTGGCAACAAATCATCCGCAAACAGGCAGTGATCTATATCGGTCTGGATGCACTCAGCGATACCACCGTAGCAGGCGCTGTGGGCAATTCCATGTTCGCTGATCTGGTATCCGTGGCAGGCCACATCTACAAGCACGGCATTGATGAGGGCCTGCCAGGAGCACGGGAACCGGGCATGCCCACCATCTCGATCCATGCCGACGAGTTCAATGAGCTGATCGGTGATGAATTTGTACCACTGTTGAACAAGGCGGGTGGTGCCGGCTTTCAGGTCACCGCCTATACCCAAACCTGGTCAGACGTGGAAGCGCGTATCGGTAATCGTGCAAAAGCAGGCCAGGTGGCCGGAAATTTCAACACCATGGTCATGCTGCGGGTGAAAGAGCTGGAGACCGCCGAGATGCTGACCGCACAGCTGCCCATGGTGGAGATCTACTCCCTGATGCAGGTCTCAGGCACCAACGACTCGGCAGACCCCACCTCATCGGTGGATTTTACCTCTCGCAATGAGGATCGTATCAGTGTCACCGAGACCCCACTGTTCGGCCCGGCCGACATCATCGCCCTGCCCAAGGGGCAGGCCTTCGCACTAATTGAGGGCGGGCAGGTCTGGAAACTGCGTATACCACTGCCAGACAGCCGGGATGATCCGGAGATGCCAGATGACCTCCAGGGGGTAGCTACCGAGATGGCACGCCGCTACACCACTAATGATCACTGGTGGCTGGATATCAATCATGGGCAGAGAAGCTGATGGCCCAGGCGGCATCAACCAGCGCACCGCGCCACCCGGCTGAACGGGGCATCGTCGGCGAAACATTCCATGTCATCATCCAGACCCTCACCCTGCTGCTGGCAGCACTCCTCTTCTCGATACTGGTGGAGTGGGGCGGTATGGTCTTCTTCTGGCCAGATGAAGGCACGGCACACAGCAGGGATATGCTGGCCGCAGAACTCACCTATCTCAATGAGGATTTTAAGCGCTCCATTGTGACTACCAGTCCTACTCTGTTTGCCAAACGCTTCGCCGACAACTTTTATCATTACGGTTTCGAGAAGACGGGATTTGTGAAATTCATGGCTTGGATGAAAGCACCTCCTTTCACGGGAGATAATCGGATACGTATGAGCCTGCGGAAAATATACATGCCACTATCTGAATACCTAGTGGCCGCTATGACTGTCAGTCAGGTTTTTGCAGTACGCATGGCTGTCCTCACTCTAGCCATGCCGGTATTTCTGTTGTTTGGCCTTGTGGGAGTCACTGATGGGCTGGTTCAGCGGGATCTGCGCCGATGGGGTGGAGGTAGGGAGAGTTCATTTGTCTATCATCATGCCAAGCGATTCATCCTGCCAGCTGTGTTGGGCACCTGGTTTGTCTATCTCAGTATGCCGGTCTCGGTGCATCCT
The DNA here is from genome assembly GCA_021773975.1 of Gammaproteobacteria bacterium. Lineage (GTDB taxonomy): Bacteria > Pseudomonadota > Gammaproteobacteria > Chromatiales > Chromatiaceae > WFXD01. Next base: position 25,230 of record JAJFJN010000088.1, read on the forward strand.
AATTATGTGATACTGCCGTTTGCCGTGCTATTCGCTGTGGCCGTCGCCATTACATCAAGTACATTTAAGAAGTACCTTTGATAAGAAATATTTGATTTCTTTTTTGGAGAAAACTGGCATTCATGTGGCAGTTACAAAATTAGTGTTTTCGGCCCAGACTGTGTGAAAACACAAAATTCTGGTTCTTAATAGCTAATATTGCTTGTCTGGCACCATCCAAGAGCGATCCAAGTGATTAGATTGAAATAGCCTTCAATATTAGATGATGGCATATTTTTGAAAAACGCCCCTAGAACGTCAATGATACGCCTAATAATGTGAATTATTAACGGTAAAGACAGGCATTATGCCTGCATGGCTTCAGTTAATGCTCCGATACCCATGATGTTCAGCATCCGCTTTAGATTATAGGCGAGTACATGCAGGCTCATCTCAGCACTGACACGCTCTAGTGTCCTCATCTGAAAGTGTGTATACCCCATCCATAATTTGATTGTCCCAAAGGGGTGTTCAACGGTATTTCTCCTTGCCGTCATTCTTTCTGGTTCTTGGTTAATTCGTGTCTCTACAGCATCCAGAATAGCTTCATGCTCCCAACGACTGATGCGTCGATATATGCCTGTTGTACATTGAGGCTTCATCTCACAGTTAATACATGCAGATGACCAATAACGCTTGATTGTTTTGTCCTTTTCCTTACGGCTAAATCGATAGATAGCTCGCTCACCTGCTGGGCATTTATACTCATCATCTTCCGGGATATATATAAAGTCACGTTTACCAAAAAGCCCTTTTGCTTGATTGCCAGAGGTTTGGCATTTAGGGAGATAAGTTTTTATGCCAGCATCTTCACAGGCCTTAATCTCAGTGCCATTGTAGTAACCCCGATCAGCAACAGCGGTTAGTTCATCGCTAGCAATGGCCTCTTTTGCCTGGGTGGCCATATTCATCAACTGGGCACGATCATTACCCACATTGGTTACTTCGTGAGCAATAATGAGATGGTGTTTTACATCCACGGCAGTCTGCACGTTGTAGCCCACGATACCTGATCCACGGGTAATCATGGAGCGCGCATCGGGGTCTGTCAGTGATATTTGTTTATCCGGTGCAGCGAGTAACTCTACTTCGATTTCGTTGAGGCGTTCTATTTCTTTCTTGAGTTTGGCTATTTTGTTTTCGAGACGCTCAGTCTTTACTTTTGCAACAGAGGCTTCCTGCCGATCAACACTGTCTATTTGTACTAAATATTTATTAATGCTTTCATTAATCTGTTCATGTCGACGCTTTAACTTGGCGCTTGTGTAGTTCCGGTCCCGGTTATTGTCGGCTTTAAACTTGCTGCCATCGATGGCGACGAACGCTTCGCTAAACAAATCCAGTTTACGACATATCAAGACAAACTCGCGGCAGACTGAACGAATTGATTTGGTATTGTCTTTTCTAAAATCAGAAATAGTTTTAAAGTCAGGTGCCAGGCGGGCAAGTAGCCACATCAATTCAACATTTCGGCCTGCTTCTCGTTCCAGACGGCGAGATGATTGTATGCGGTTAAGATAACCGTAGACGTAGAGCTTTAGCATGGTTGCAGGATGATAGGCGGGTCGTCCGGTAGCTTTGGACACTGTTTTGAAGCCTAGTCCAGAAAGATCCATGCCCTCAATAAATAAATCAATCACCCGAACAGCATTTTCTTCAGCTATGTAATCATCAAGTCTTTCTGGGAACAAGGTGGCTTGATTCCGGGCCTCACCTTCGATAAATCCACTCATGGGATACTCTATCTAACTGGAAAATATGATTATATATCCAATTGAGTTTTCACACAGTCTGGGCCAAAAGCGGACAGTTATATTTTTATTCTGACCCAAAACACCTCATAACTCAAAAATAGGTATTGCGCTACCCGATTTCACTTTGACCCTACTCTTTACATAGGTTTATATTCTATGTCGAGCAAAGATGAAGTGGCTTGCTTTACTGGCGCTTTGATTTTATGCGTATTAATATAGTGCTGAGTTCTTAGAGATAGAACCCTGTGAAGGAAAAACATATCTTTTTTATTATATTTTGAAATAAGTTTTTTAAGCTCTTGTTTTTGATTTTCATCAAATGAAGTTGATACGTCTAGCGAATAAAAATAGTAAATTATATCGTAGGCAGGTGTATCTCTTTTATCTCGCACACTTTTGATGACCTCACGTAATTCAGGTTTACTCAAAGAAGATACTATTTTTTCTATATTTGACATTGTCCAGAGAAATATATTGTACCTAACCAAATTTCCAATTTCATTGGCTTGCACATGTTGAGCTTTATTTTCATCATATTCTTTAGATTCCTCGTATCTCTTTTCTATATATTTAGTGAGCTCTCTTAATTCTCCTTCATCAACAAGAAGTAATTTAATCATTCTCAATCCTGCATCACATATTATTTCTATGATTTCTTCAACTTTGCTTTTTTCTAGACTTCCAGCTTTGTTTTTTAGGATTTGACTCAGAATTTCTATGTTCTTATTCGACTTATATATTTGATTTACCAGATCGTTATCGCTTTCCTTTATATCAGTTTGATCATTGTGTTTTTCATTTTTGTCGAGGGCATCTCTTTCATCTTGCCTTTTGTCTTCCACTGATCGCGTGGAAAGAATTTGATGAGGAATTTTTGACATTAACGCTTTAAATACTAGAGTTTCTTGTTTGTCTAGTCTTGACGGCTCTACATTGTCAACTGCACAGACTGTATGCAATAAAATATCATCTAATATCTCCATATCTTGGGCATGATGAATTGCGAAAATCAAAGATAAAGTATTTTCCTTAATGAAGCTTTTTTCAATCATCTTTGCAACGAAATCACTATTTTCTTTAAAAGAATTTGCTAAATGCCTGCCAAGAAAGAAATAGTAGCTATAAGGAAGACTGAAGCAGTAATAACCATCGCTGGTAACCCTTAATATTCCATTTGGCGCTACCATCCTATTAAGTAAAGAATCACTGATTATGTACTTGCTCTTGTACTCAGATACAAACACACCGTAATCTTCCTTGCTTATACTAGGTGAGCCTTTACTTTTTTTATGTATTTCAAATGCTAGGTGACTTGAGAAATTCAAACAAGGATTAATAACGTCATCCCTCTTGTCTATCCCTGACTTTATAAGATGGGCTAGAATTAATGTATAATAGCAATGGCCATAAGCTGTTATTTGCAAATCCCTTGGCATGAACATCTCATAAGTCTGTAAAATTGATAATATAAAGAAGGGGTATCGTGGCAGTATTTTGTTGCTAATTATAATTGCGTTGATATTTCTTTCCACTTGATCTATTTGTCCATGCTCAATTGCAGTGCTTTCAGTATTTGCATCCTTTCTAAGGCACATCCATCTTCTAATGAGCTGCTCTTGCTTACCATGAGTAAAAGTTGCCATCCTAACTACAAAATAATCTGTCAATGCAAGCTCATCCTTAAAGTATGCTGAGAAATTATCATTAGATGTGGCCACTACTATATTCTCAAACAGCTCTTCAGCAAGCACTACATGGCGTAAAGAATTCGCATCATGAGTTAAGTTATCAAAAATAACGGTCTTACTTTCTTGTTTAAGCCATAGCTCATAGTCCCCACAAAACTGCTCATTATACTTTTGTGAAAATATATCCTTACTGGGTTTTTTTGACTTTATATCTTCCAAATTAATATAAAGTCCTGGCTTATGATTATCGATAATATTAAAAAACAAATGACTGCATAATTTTGTTTTACCACTTTGATCTTCTCCTCGTATCAGAACGTATTGATTCTTTAGAAGATCATTCTCATCACGTACTAACACTTCATCATCGCTATCTTTCAAGGAAGTATATAGCTGAGGAAACACAAATATATCTTCTAAAGAGATACGCTCTTGTGATTGTGAGCAAAACTCTATAGAAGAAAGACTTTCTTTGAATTCTATTTTGACTTCAAAGGATTTGCGAATATCCTCAATGACACTCTTTATTCCGTCGTAAACATTTTTCCATGCCTCATCAACATTATTCCAAAGAGTTATTGGGACTCCATCTTCTGGTAACACTAAATAGTCAGACAAATCATCGAAATCTTCCCATGAGCTTGGACTTACTATGACCGAAATAAGTCTCTTACACCTGCTGTTCTGCATAGACTTAGCAAGACCCCACTCCGACATGCAAGCTTCGGAATTAAGAAAACTGCGACTAATTAAGAATACAACAATATCTGAATCCTCCATCTCTTTGTGTATTGTTGTAGGTATTGTTTGTCCAGCAATAATCTTTCGGTCACACCATTCCAGCAAAAGCTTGTTCCGCCGGAGAATGGACAGGGATTTTTCCATCTCTTCCCTATGATTTTCATCTGCATGACAATAACTATAAAACAATTTTGCTGTGGAACATTTCAATGCAGTTCTCCTAAAGTTTTGAGAAACAATTGGGGCAGATTACCGTTTAAGTGACCAAAGGCAGCTCAGGGTCGACAACAGCCAATCATACGCAAATAGAGTGACCGACAGTAACAAACATTATACAAGCATCTTCTTGCCATTATCCTTTAACCACTGCCTGCACATCTCATAATCAGGAACAACCTGCTCAACACATTTCCAAAACCTCGGTGAATGGTTGTGTTCCTTCAAATGACATAGTTCATGTACAACCACATAATCCACTATGTGATTGGGGGCAATGACGATCATCCAGTTAAACTGAAGTTCACCATTGCTATGGCAGCTTCCCCATCTTGATTTGAAGCTCTTCACCTTCACTGCGGTAGGTGTCACTCCAACTACAGCTGCATAGCGTTTTACCTTCTCGGCTAACTTTTCCTCAGCATGCTTTCTGTACCATGCTGTTAATGCCTGCTGGATTTTTTCTGGCGACATATCCCTCTCTGGCAATGACACAACTAACTGCCCTCCCTTGAGCCTCACACTCTTGGTAGCACCTACCGCTACCTTTAAGCGGTAGTTTCTGCCCAGGTAGGTAAATGACTCACCTGAGACATACTCTTTCGGCCTGGAGGGTACTGCTTGCTTATGGAGACATATTTTTCCATGTATCCATTTGGTTTTTTTGGCTACCAGCTCTTCTATTCGACTGTCAGGCAGGTTTTTGGGTATAACCAGTGAGACCTTACCTTCATTTACCTTTATAGCCGCTGTCTTCCGCCTGTTGGTGCGGATGACTTCGGCAACAAATCCATCTCCAGTGAAGAGTTCAGCTTGAGCACTCATTTTTGAAACTTCACCTTGGCCAGCTCCATGAAGCGTTCAATAACAGATTGGCGCAATGCTTCATCATCAAAGCTGGTCTCTACTAATCGGCGTTTAATTTTCTTCTTGGTGGCCTTGATCTCATCCTGTTTGGAGAAGAAATCTACAATATGCGTAGCTTCATCAAGCATCTGAACCAGATCCCTTGTCACCTGAATAATCTCATCATGGACGCTCTCGCCCAGTGATTCATTACCCGTAACCCTAGCTACTTCTGCTACCAGTATGTGATAGAACGGCCCTTCATCCGCTTCAACGCCATCAGGAAGAACTGGCCCTTGGTCTATCTCTTCCCTGAACTCCAGAAGCAGCTGAACCAGTTCACCCCAATGTTCTTTGCGCTTCTCGATGATGCCCTTCAGCTTCTCACTTAATGACGTGTAGTATTCAGGGTCAGAATCCAGATTCACCGTTATATGGTGCTTGATGGCATGTTCAATATCAGATGCCTTAGTCCGGTCTGATTTATGCTCCTGTACCTTATCCTTGAATCCGGTATCGAAGAGTTCAACAGGTGCAATCTTGGGATCTACCCCCGTTGCCCTGATGTTTTCATCAATCAGCTGACGAACCTTTGCACCTACGCCTGCAAGATTAAGCTGTGAATCACGGTATAGGTTTCTCGCACCAAGGTTAATCTTGCCTAGTAACTTCAGGTCAACCAAAAATGGCTTAGCCGCTGCATTGGGCATAATAATGTCCATCTGTTTGGCAAACTTTTTGAAATCAATCTCAAACTTTTGACGCCTGTCCATATCCTCAAGCGACAATATGCAGGCATCACAATCGGTAACATCCATCCCCTTGAAGTGCTGCATCACTCTGGTATGCACCGCCTTCAGTTTGGGTATCTCATCCTTCAGGTCTTTCAATGCCCCCTCTACATCTTCAGTAGAGAACATCTCCAGCGCCTCGGTCAGATAGTCACTCAAGCCATAGTAATCAACAATAAACCCTCTCTGTTTGTCAGCATAGGTTCGGTTCACCCTGGCAATGGCCTGAAGCAGCGTGTGCTCACGCAGCTTCCGGTCTAGGTACATCACCTGACAAATAGGGGCATCAAACCCTGTTAGCAGCATATCCTTGACCACTAGGAAAGATAACGGGTGTTCAGAAACAGGCTTTTTGAAGTTATCTATCGCCTTTTTCTGTGCGGTGGAATCGGTATATTTACTAAAGAAGACAGAATCATTATGAGCGCCCGATATGATGCACTCTGCAGCCATACCCTGCTCATCCAGCATCTCCTTGAACAGCACTGCTGCACGCCGCGATGAGGTTACAATCATCGCCTTGAAACCACCTGGCTGGATATGCGCCTTGTAGTGTTTCACCAAGTCGATGCAGACCCACCTGATCCGTTGTGGTGCCTCAAGTACGGCCAGTTCAGTACCGTACTTTTTCCGAATAGCTGATTTCTCTTCATCACTTCTGTCATGGAAGTATTCATCAAACAGCTTATCCAGAGAGTCACCCGTTACCTTGGTCTGTGCCTCTCGCCCTTCATAGAGGATCTGAACAGTCGCTCCATCCTGAACTGCCTGTTCAATGGTATAGGTGTCGATGTACGTCCCAAACTCATTATTGGTCTTTTGGGTCTTGATGAGAGGCGTACCCGTAAACGCAACCTTAGGGGCATTGGGTAGCCATGCATTGATGGCCACACCTAACGTCCCATATTGGCTTCTGTGTGCCTCATCAGCCAGGACAATAATCTTCTCCGATGCATTCTGTTCGGTGATGTCTAAATCATCATCACCTTCCTGAAACTTTTGCATCATGGCCGTTACAAGATCAGATGAATCTTTCTGTAGCAGATCCTTCAGTTTCGATACTGAATTAGCATGGTAGACGGTCTCTCCCTGTGCGCGTTCAAAGGTCGCGGTCAACTGCTGATCCAGTTGGGTGCGATCTGTAATAAACACCAGCTTGTACTCTTTTAGTGTTTCATCCCTACGCATCTTCACGGCAAGGAAAACCATGGTCAGAGACTTACCTGAACCCTGTGTATGCCAGACAACACCACCTCGCTCTTTGCGAGTGGTTCCGGTTTTGACCCGCTCTATCGTCTTATGAACAGCCCTGAACTGTTGATAACGGGCGATCTTCTTGATCACCTTGCCATCAACGGGTTCGAATAAGGTGAAGTTCTGAATCAGGTCTAAGAAATTCTGTTTAGTGAACAAACCTGCAATCAATATTTCCTGAGAGTGAGGCTTCTCACCAATCTTCTGGGGAGTCAGTGGATAGGGATCTTTCCACTCCAGATAGTGCTCCATTCGGGAACTGATGGTTCCCACTCTCGCCTTATCTCGATGGGTACTGACCATCATCTGATTGTAGTGGAATAGCTTCTCAGCACCTTCATCATCATGAGGCTGCCTACGGTTGGCATAACGCAGCAGCTGATCTATGCCCGACTCCATCGGATTGGTGATGTACGGTGATTTACACTCAATCACCGCCAAAGGCAGGCCATTCACGAATAGCACAATGTCAGGGATGATGTTCTGATTAACCCCTTCAATCTTGAACTGATTGGTGCAGAGGAATTCATTGTTGTCAGGGTTTTCAAAGTCAATGACCTTGACCGTTTGACCTTTGTTACCTTTGCCCAAGTCCTGAACAACCGACTGATAGTTGACCAGTATCTCCCACACTGATTGGTTGGCCTCCATCAGCGTGGCAACCTTCAGGTGGGTCAGCTCTCTAACGACACCCCTGAGGTTTGTTTCATTGATCCAAGGGTTGATGCGTTTGACCGCCTCGGTCAAACGATGGGCAAGCACCACCTCCTTGAAATATTCCCGTTCATCCGATGACTCAGGAGAGAGTGAAGAGCCGTGAACGTACTCCCATCCAAGCGATTGCAACTGCTCGATGGCTGGGAGTTCTACTTTTTGTTCTTCATCCTGAAACATGATGATCATGGATGTACGAATGCCGTGGGCGCATGGATGCGCAGGAGCGGCTTCTACATCATACCTCCTTGTTCTGTGTTGACCCTGACCTTGCCCGTTAGGAGGTCTTGCATTAGGGCTTTTTTAATATCTTTAATAACAGTCAGCTTTTTGGTTTTATCCAAAATACAATCATCTATTTTGTCTGCTGCCAAAGCGATTGCTTTTTGCTCTTCTATTGGCGGAAGTAAAACTTGGAGCTTCTTAAAAATAGGCATATAAATTGTTTTATGCGTACTACCTTCTGCTAAGCGATTCCAAACATGCTGCATCCACCTAAACAAATGCAACAGATACCGATTATGCAACTTATCACCACAAACGTAGTTGGCAAAGTCCTGACTTGTCGACATTTCTCTACCAAATAGAACGCAATTTCCAACTGACGCTGTTCGAGAAAACGCTACGGTTCCCTGAGGCAGAATTCGAGCAGATGAGTTATCAATACCCTCTTGTGTAACTGTTAATACCGTTTTATTGATAACCCGCACATCTAAGTGTTTTGTGTCATGAAGCGAAACCCATTGAAATTCACCACCCCAATACTCCGGCACACCCCTGCTTGGCGTATGACCACTTTCCAACTTTGCAACTGAGACAATATTTACCAAGTCCCATGATGAAGGAATTTCATCCATCTCAGCAATTTGACCAGTGCTCCATTTTGGCAACGGCTTGAATTCAATGTGACCAATACCCTTGGTCAACAACTCCTGCATCATGCCTCTCTTCAGGTCTTGGAGTTTGCTGATCTGTGCTTCTGTCTTTTCGATGACTTCATCCACTGAAGTCAGGATGGATGCGATTTTTTGTTGTTCTGGTTTGGAAGGAGTGAGTAGATCAAACTCTCTCATTTCATTTCCATTAATTGCTTCAAATGTACTTCCCTGTGCAAGGAGTTGAAACTTAGTCTTTGCGAAAATCAGATTCTGATAGAGAAATGATTGGCTAACACTTTTTCCAACAATGGCTGACAGTCCTCTGCCAATGCAGCATTTATCTTTTGTTACGTTTACATCTCCAACAGGTGCCCGTACAGAAAACAAAATAGAGTTTGTCGGTGCAATCTTAGTCGGCTCTGAACACCACATTCTTACAACAGGATTATGGCAACCAAAGTCTGTTTTACCTTGAAAAAAAGGAAGCCCACATCCATCAGTATTGTATGTACTTGATGAAGGTGATTGCCCCATGATCACAGTAGCAATATCACCAAGTGGTTTTTTGCTCCACCCATCAGGAACCTGCTCACTCATACCCAAGTTCCACCAAGTATCCCTTCATCACCCCTTCAGCCTCTGCAACCTGAGCATCCAGTTCATGCAGTGAAACCTTATACTTATCCCACCAGTGTTCAAACTGAGCAATTACCTTCTGTTTATATGCCTCCATCTCCGCCGCACCTTCACCTTCTGCAAACACGGTACTAACAGATCCCTGTATGTCGTCATGAGATTCAATTTCGGGGTTGAACTCGTAATACTCGTCATCCCTGCGAGTAAACACCACTGAAACATCAAAACCTTCCAGTATCTCCTCCTGTATGTACACATCTTCAACTTCCCGTACCGGAATACCTCCATGTAGGATGGCACGTACATCAAATATCTCAGGGGGTGGAGTGGTATCAGCATACCTGCGGATATTGAGGTTGTAGTCGTTCTCTCTGATCTCATCCAGAGTGACCACATTGGAGTAGCGTTTGATAACCTCATAGTTCTCAAAGGTGGCGACAATCTTCTCGATATCCTCCGCCCTTAGCTTGTTCTGGTTCTTGCCTTCCTCATACTCCAGTTCACTATTTATGAAGATGATTTTGTTTTTGTGATCGTTAATTTTGTTTTTGTTGATAATCAGCAGAGATGCGGGAATACCTGTCCCGTAGAAGAGTCCTGAGGGTAGTCCAATCACTGCTTCCAGTAGATCATCTTCTAGAATGCCCTTTCTGATCAGCTTCTCACTGGAACCACGAAACAGAACACCATGGGGCATAACCACGCCCATCATCCCTTCTGCATTGAGAGAGGCGATCATATGCTGCACAAAGGCTAAGTCACCCGAATCTTTGGGTGGTGTGCCATAGGGGAAGCGTCCATAGGCATCATTATCCGCTTCTTCCTTTCCCCACTTCTTCAGTGAGAAGGGGGGATTGGCAATCACCCGATCAAAGCTCATCAGTTCGCCATGCTGGATATGCTTGGGATCTCCCAGGGTGTCACCCTTAGCGATGTCTGCATTGAATACGCCATGCAGGAACATATTCATTTTGCAGATAGCCCATGTGTTCAGGTTCATCTCCTGGCCAAACAGGGCAAGGTTTCTGGGATTCTCGTCATGGGTAGCAAGGTAGTTTCGGGTATGCACCAACATACCACCGGAACCTACAGTGGGATCATAGATTCGCATGCCCGCATGTGGTTTAAGCAGGGCCACTAACAGTTGGACAACTTCAGAGGGGGTATAGAACTCACCCCCTTTCTTGCCTGCTGAATCAGCAAACATCTTGATCAGATATTCATAGGCCGACCCTAACAGGTCAGGCTTCTCAAAATCTGAGTTGCGTAGTCGGTATTTACTGAAGTGGGAAAGCAGGTCACGTAGCTTTTTATCGGATAGTTTGTTTTTGATATTGAAGTCGATGGAGACCAGTACACCCTCAAGGGTTGAGTTGGTCTCTTCAATCGCTTCTGTGGCCATGTTGAGACCTGCACCGATGTCATGCTTCAGATCTTTGAGATGTGGCCATCTGGCACGTTCAGGCACGAAGAAGGTTTTGTCATATTCATCTTCTTCTTGAGCCAGCGCTTCAGCCTGCGCTTGGCTCTTTCCCTTACCCAAGTAGTAGGCAACAACCTTCTCCTGCTCCTCCTCAAAGGCATCGGAGAGGCGTTTCAGGAACATCATGCCAAAGATGTAATCCTTGAACTCTGAGGCATCCATGTTGCCCCGCAAGATATCTGCGGTCTCCCATAGGAAGAATTCAAGTTGTTGGAGAGTGAGTTTATCGGTCATGTTGTTTGCGCATCCTAGAGATACTTTTACTACCTTTGGCAGCGTCCAAATATTACTTTCAACTTTTGATTGACCATCATAGCAAGACAGGAATAACCAAACAAAATATAAATCAATGATTTATAAAACATTATCACTCTGCAATCTGAAGCCAGCCACGATTCCATTCAGTTTTTCTAACAATATCATAGCTCTCAATTAACCCTCGATTTTGGATTCAAGGGTTTTCCATAGACGCCTATCCCACTTCCGGCAATCATCCTCGGCAACAGACAGCTGGAGATACCGGAGACTATGAGAACCCTCAAACTTTATCAGACCTTACTAGCTATCACGCTATGTCTGACCTCTGTAACCGCACTGGCAGACAGTGATGGCGAACGTGATGCCCTGGCTCGACTGATCCATGAGCTGGGGGCTTTGACTCCTCTCATCGAGGAAGCCTCAGCCCAGGCAGAGTCAGATACCCGTATCCGCTTTCAGTACGACTGGCTACACCAAGATCTGATGAGAATTCGTACCGGCATCGCTGAGCACATCAATGCACCCCGCGCAGAACCCCGCAAGGTTCCGCCCTTGAAAGGCGATTACCGCCGCTAACCAGGAGTATCAATATGCTGGTTATCACCAGAAGAACAGGCGAGTCATTTTCATTCCAGCTGGAACACCTCGACCCAAGTCTCACTCTGGCTGAGCTGTTCGGAGAAGAGATGGAGGTGCGGGTAACGCTGCTGAACATCAATGGGCAGCAGGCCCGTATCGGCATTGAGGCCCCCAGAGATATCACCGTTCTTAGAGCAGAACTGGAGGATGACTACCACGAGCATGGCGCTGTCGCTGCCCGATGAATGCAACCCAGCAGGCTGCATTTGCCGCCGGTTCCGGCGTAACCCACAGCAATCTGCTGCTGGGCATCGCCATGATCACCATGAGCCTCGCCCTGCTGTGGCTGGCCTGGGTGGCTTTTTCTCAGATGAAGCAATGGCGAGCCGGTGGTGAATTTTTCGACCTTATCTGGCGAATCATCCGGGGCGGCATCCTGCTGATGTTCCTCGGGTACTTCATTCGCTGATTTCAACCCTCACCCTTTAACACTTACTGGAGATAACACAACTCATGAACATCGTTACACGCATTACCAACCACATCACAGCCGTTCTCTGTCTGATGGCATTCAGCGCCAGTAACGCCCTGGCCGCACTGCCGACCGCTGTAGCACCAAGTACCAGCCCTGCCGCTGGTAACTGGCTGGAGTTAATCAAGGGCTACGTCAAAGACGGGGGACTCGTTCTTGGCCTGACCGTCTCGGTTCTGGGCTTCATCTGGATCGCCTACACCGCTATCGCCAAATTCAACGAAGCACGCAACGGCAAGGCCGAATGGGCTGAAGTGGGTCTTTTGGGCATCGTCGGCGGGGCGATGCTGCTGTTTGTGACTTATCTACTGACCGAAGCAGCAGCCGTCATCTAACCCGGACGATCCACCATGGAATATAGAACCTTCCTGGCCGAGCGACTCAATACAGAACCGCTCATCTTCAGGGGATGTTCCTCCTCTGAACTGGGCGCTATCTGTCTTGGTGCTGTATTGGTCTGGTTTCCCGTGGGACTGATCACGGCTGGCTTGGCAGGGGCTGCAATGATGGGGCTGGGTATGGCGGCTTTGTCGGTGATCGCTACCATCGTGATTGTCGCCAGCCTGTTCCAACGGCTGAAGCGGGGACGGCCAGACGGCTACTACCAGCAACTCGTCATCACTCAGCTCCATGATCGAGGCTGGTATCGCAGTCGCCTGATCCGTCACACCGGAACCTGGGATCTGGGTAGGAGACTCTAATGCAGTACCGGCACGCCATCGATAATGCTACGGCACATATCCGTTCTCTCTGGATTGTCATCGTATTGCTATCACTCATTATTGCCTTTGCCTTCTATGGCTGGCACCGCACCCCTGGGCAGCTGCGGGTCCATATCCCACCGGATCTGCGCTCCGGCACTGTTCAGCAGGTCGGTGAGATACCACCCGCTAATGTCTACGCCTTTGCCCATTACATCTTCCAGCAAATCAATCGCTGGCCGGATAACGGTGAGCAGGACTACGGCAACCGTCTCTATACCCTTGCCGGTTATCTGACTCCGCGATTTCAAGCCGCGTTGAATGCGGATCTCGACCTGCGTGGCAAGCGCGGTGAGCTAGCCTACCGCACCCGAGCAGTCAGTGAGCTGCCAGGCCATGGCTATGAGGAGCGGCGAGTGGATCTTCTTGGAAATGGCATCTGGGTAGTCTGGCTCGACTTGCAGATCCAGGAGACCGTCCAGGGGATGGATGTGAAAGACACCGTTATTCGCTACCCACTCCGAGTCGTACGCTATGCAGTTGATCCAGAGTCAAACCCTTGGGGCATGGCCCTGGATGGTTTTGCCAAAGAGCCTCACCGATTGAAGGAAGATGAACTGAAGGAGAAGAGCACATGATGTTTTGTTTCAGTAAACGACTACGCGCTCTGACAGCCCTGGTGTTGGGTCTGGCATTTTGTTTTACCGCCTGGGCGGATACGCCACCCATGGAGCGTATCACTTGGGACAAGACACCGATTCGATTGTCTCTGAAGGTAGGTGCGGAACGGTTGATTCATTTCCCAAACCCGGTACGGATTAACGTACCACATGAACGGACAGCAGCCCTGCGCACCCAGAGCATGGACGGCACCGTCTATTGGCTGGCAAAGGAACCCTTTGAGACTACCCGCATCCTGATCCAGGAAATCGACTCTGGTCGTACTTTTCTGTTTGATCTGTCTGCCAAGGAGAAAGGCGGCATTGCACCGGTAACTATTCTGGTTCCCAAACAGGGCAAAACGGCATCAGTTGCCTCAAGTGACCACTCAGATGATGAAGACAAACCGCTGGATTACATTACTCTGACACGTTTTGCGGCCCAGCAGATGTATGCACCCAGCCGATTGCTGGGGAACGATCACCGCATCCATCGGGTGCCACTCAATACACCGGACACTATCAATCTGGTGCGTGGTGGAGCTGTTACCGCCAAACCGCTTATCAGCTGGCTGGGGGATGGTGGTCTCTATATCACAGTTGTCCGCCTCCAGAACAACATCAATCAAGCGCACGCCCTTGATCCCCGTGACCTGCGAGGCCGCTGGTTGACTGCAACATTCCAGCATGCCCGGCTCTTGCCATCCGGTAATGAGACAGATACCACCAGTGCCTACCTCATCTCTGCCAGACCCTTCGAGGAGTCCCTCTGATGTCAGTTCGTGCTAAATCCAACCCCGTACTCTGGGTGATCGGTGGGGCAGTCGCTCTGATGGCACTCTTTGTCATTTCCAATTCAGGTGATGACGGGCAGGGTTCTGTGGAAATGGCGAAAGGTGTCCACCAGGCGCCTTCTCCTGATGCCGATACCCCAGCCGAGACCATCCTCACCCTGACGGCACGAGTAGCCGAGATGACATCCGAAGTGGGTGCCATGCGTAAAGAGAATGCACAGCTGCTACGCCGAAGTGATGAGATAAAGAGTGATGTAACAACAAAGATCAGAAGTGAGTTACGTGCAGAACAAGCCAATATGGGTCAACGTGATGACGGCGTGCTTGATGGTCTAACCCGACGCATCGACACCCTGGCGACACAACTGGATAGCATCAATACCACCTCAACATCTCAGGGCGCTGGAGATATCCCAGTGGGACTGGGCTATGACAACGGGACAGTACCTGGTCAGCCATCCAATATCTGGATAGAACCTGTAGATTTGCCTAAGACAGATCCAAAAGAGAGTGGCCGTCCCCCCTCTTTGCTTGGCAATAGATCCACAGTACCAACAGATCTTCTGGATACACAACTCCCAAAGATTGTCCCTGAACCGAAAAAGCCCATCTACACAGTGCCTCGCAACGCAACCCTGCTGGGTTCTGTGGCCTGGACTGCCCTGGTAGGCCGTATTCCCGTTAAAGGCATAGTGCAAGATCCCATGAAATTTAAGGTTCTCGTGGGCAGAGAAAATCTGGCGGCTAACGGCATCCGCATCCCAGGCCTGGACGGTATGGTGTTCTCCGGTGTAGCTACCGGGGACTGGACGCTTTCTTGTGTCAGTGGTCAGGTGAATTCAGTTACATACGTCTTCGATGATGGGACGATCAATACCATCTCAGCCGATGATAAAGGCCGCCAGGGGAGCCAGCAGGGCAATCTGGGGTGGATCTCCGATCAGCGCGGATATCCCTGTGTTTCCGGCACCCGCATCACCAACGCCTACCAGTTTCTGGCCGGACGGGTTGGCCTGCTGGCTATGAAAGCAGCAGCTGAAGCTGCATCAGCAGCAGAGACAACCACTACGGTTTCAGATGAGACTGGGACAGCAGCCACCAACATTACTGGGGACGTGGGTACCTATACCCTTGGCAAAGCTGTAAGCGGTGGTTCTGAAGAAATTGCTCAATGGCTCGAAGAGCGCCAATCCCAGTCCTTTGATGTTGTCTACGCCGAACCCGGCGCCAGAATCGCTATCCATATTGACCAAGAGATTCCCATTGATTACGACCCACAAGCCAGGAGGGTTTTTTATGCTAACCAGACCGATCCACACCGCACTTCTCGCCTCGATTAGTTTTTTTCTTATAGCACTGCTTAGTGGCTGTGCCTCCACAAGCAAGGAGGAGATCCTGCCCCAGGATGGTCTGACCATGCAGGAGACCTACGAGGGACATTTCAAGCAGCTGAATCAGAGCAGCCTGGAGAGCGTGCGGGGTGCTAACCATCGTGATATCACACCTGGTAATGGTGACCTGCACGGCTATACCCGTGATGCCGGGCATGAGATCGACAACCTCTTTCCTCGTTTACCGAATCCAACCCTGGTGATGTACGTCTACCCACATCTGACTGGTGAGGGTGGAAACCCGGTGCCAGGCTATGCCACAGCTTTCCCAATGTACGATGGGATGGAATACGCATTACCGGGCGAGGTTCCCGTAACACTCGAATCACCAAAACCGAAGCAGTAGGGAAACGGCTATGCTCAATAAGCTCACACCACTGCTCACCTCATCAGGCAGCAATCCCACAGCCGGTAAAAAGCCACAGCATCCCAATGGATCTGCACCGGCCACAGCTGAACATGAGCCTGTGCCGATGTCATGGGTTGAATCGCTGTATCAACGACCCGCTTCCTTCACAGGGTTATTGCCCTGGATGGATTTTTCTGAAGAGCATCAATGTGTGTTGCTGGAAGACGGGGTCAGTGTCGGGGCCTGGTTGGAACTGACACCGGTTGGCTGCGAGGCTCGACCAGCCGCTTTCATGGAGCAGCTGCATGAAAGTCTCAAAGATGCCCTGACCGACTCCTTCCCAGAACTCTCCGACTCCCCTTGGATCGTACAGTTCTTCGTACATGATGACCCAGCGCTGCATGCCCTTCAAAAGCAGGTACGTGGTTATGCCGGTCATCATGCCCAGGGCACAAAATTCACCACGGACTATCTGAAGCGCCTGGACGATCATTTGGCGGATATCGGCAATCCTGGCGGCCTGTTTATGGATACGGCCATCACCGGTGGCCCTTGGCGCGGCAAACGGCGACAGGTGTTTGCAGCCGTTTACAGGCGGATTCCACGATCTCAGCACAAGGCTTACAAAACTGCTCTGTTCGGCATGGAGACACCGCCATGGGAGGAGCTGAACGATGTTGTCGAGAAGTTTACCTCTGCACTTCAGAGTGCGGGTGTCGGCGTTCGGCGCTGCAAGGGGAGAGACCTTTTCAGCTGGCTGATCCGGTTCTTCAATCCAAAACCGGGGATCACTGAGGGTGATGTCAATGCGTTACTGGATATGATCCCTTACAGCAGTGACGATGAGGAACGACCTGCTGGTTTTGATCTATCCGATGGACTGTTCTGGTCCGAGCTACCACGCTCAGACTTGGCAAGCGGAACCTGGTGGTTCGACGACCTGCCTCATCGGTGTGTCACGTTACAAGGATTAAGAAAACCTCCTCAGATCGGCCATATCACCGCTGAACGTAAGAGTGGGGATCATATCTATGCACTATTCGACCGCCTGCCGGAGGATACACTGCTCTCAATGACTCTGGTGATCCGACCCCAGGATGAGATCAGCAACCATATCGCTCAGATCAAGCGAGCTTCTGTGGGAGACACGGCTGACGCCCAGCTCACCGGAGATGATGCAGAGGCCGCAGAATTCGAGATTGCACATGGGAATAAGATCTATCCCCTAACCATTAGCTTCTATTTGAAAGGTATGAACCTGCGGCAGCGTACTAATCAGCTCTACGCCCGACTGACCTCCAGCGGAATGATCCCCATCCCGGAGGGCACTGACCTGCTGGCACTGGACAGTTTTATCCGAAATCTGCCAAACAACTACGAACCACAGATCGACAAGATCTCACGCCGCTCACGCATGACCTTCACCAGGGATAGTGCCAGCCTGTTACCGCTCTATGGCCGCTCATGTGGCACGGGGAATCCTGGATTCCTGTTTTACAACAGGGGTGGAGAGCCATTCAGCTTCGACCCCCTGCACAGGGAGGACCGGAAGCAGAATGCCCACATGCTGATTCTGGGGCCTACCGGGGCGGGAAAATCAGCGATGTTGGTCTACCTGATCATGCAAGTGCTGGCCATCCACCGGCCACGACTCTTCATCATCGAGGCAGGCAACTCCTTTGGGCTGTTATCCCAACACTGCACCGCACAGGGATTGTCGGTAAACCAGGTGACCCTGACTCCGAACTCAAATGTCAGCCTGCCGCCCTTTGCCGACGCCCTGCAGCTGCTGGATGAGGAACTGGCCGCTGAAGCAGCATTATTGGAAGAGGCGCTGGATAGCCCGGATGAGGACGCTTCAGATGAATCTGAAGAGGGTGGGCGCGATATTCTGGGTGAGATGGAGATCGCCGCCCGGATCATGATTACTGGAGGCGATGAGCGGGAGTCTGCCCGTATGACCCGGCCGGATCGGCTGATGATCCGTGAGGCTATTCTCAACGCCGCCCGCAATGTCAGAGAGGCTGGCCGCGACCAGGTACTGACTGAGGATGTAGTGGAAGCTCTGCGTAGAATCGGCAAGGACGGTACTCTGCCGGAACGCAAGCGGGAACGGGCCACCGATATGGGAGATTCCATGGCCCTGTTCTGTACCGGCATCGAGGGCCGGTTCTTCAACCGTCCCGGCACCCGCTGGCCGGAGGCGGATGTCACCCATCTGGAGATGGGCATCTTCGCCCGTGAGGGCTACGAGGACAAATTAACCGTTGCCTATATCGGCATCATGAACCACATCAACGACTTGGTGGAGCGTGAGCAACACGATGACCGCCCCACCATCGTTATCACCGATGAGGGCCATATCATCACCACCAACCCTCTACTTGCCCCCTATGTGGTAAAACTCACCAAGATGTGGCGCAAACTCGGTTGCTGGCTCTGGCTTGCCACCCAGAATCTGGAGGATTTTCCCGATACCGCCAAGAAGATGCTGAACATGATGGAGTGGTGGCTCTGCCTGGTAATGCCCAAGGAGGAGGTAGAGCAGATCGCCCGGTTCAAGGCCCTCACTGAAGAGCAACGTACCATGCTGCTCTCAGCGCATAAGGAGATGGGTAAGTATGTAGAAGGTGTGGTGCTATCAAATACCGTACAGGCCCTGTTTAGAAACGTGCCCCCCGCACTGGCATTGGCTTTGGCCATGACCGAGAAACATGAAAAGGCAGAACGTATGCAGATCATGCAGGAGCATGATTGTAGTGAATTAGAAGCTGTTTATAGAGTAGCGGCGAAAATAGCTGAATCTAGGAAGTAAGAAGTGCCCTTAAATGGATAATTGCTTATTGGCTGAAGGATCCAGTAATGGATATTTACTTTTATCCTTAGAATGAGTGTTATCGGCCAATAGCTGCCAGTCAGACTCAAGAACAATCAGGCAACCAACGACACAAAGCTGCCATTATAGATGCGGGCAGTGATAGGCAGGAAACGACACAATACAGCCCTTGAGCTAAGCATCGACGACGATCCTGTTAATACGGTTGTGGACATTTGATGCCTTTACTCTGGACCCAAACAGCTCAAATATCTATTGCTTTTCTTAGTAGCGGAATTCCCTTTTATCACCACAACTCAATTGACTGCAGATGAGAACTCTTATTTAGCACCTCTTTTCACCATTCACAGGCAGCCACGATGGCACACCTACCATCACTCAAGTGAATAGTTGGTTTAAAAAGGCCTCGTGGAAGACTTCCTCATAAACAGAGCTAGAGAGCTGGATAGCTAGCACGAGACATAAAATTTTAGGTTCGATCAGCAGTTAGTTCTTATCTATCCCAGTTTTCATTATTTTCCTCTGCGCCAGTTGTTCAACCTGATGCTTTGACTACGTCAAAATGGAATGTCTTAATGAATTTATCATTGATGAATACGTCGACTGAGTATGGCCCGAGTGGGTCTCCCTCACCGACACACCACATATTACCCACCCACCCATCCTTAAGGAGGATCGTTCGTTCAGTCGTTGCGCTTCTCTCATCCGGTGAGACCGTGATTTTTCGTGAATCATCGTTTACTTGAGGCCAGCCGGCTGGCTTCCTTGGAAGATTCAAAATCTCTCGAAAACTTACGGGGCCCGTCATTTTATCCACTTGCACTTGCCAGCCATAACAAGAATTCTCAGTGTCGAAAGGAACACGAGTCGTATCGAGTACCTGTTGCTTACCTTGCTTATCAGTCAATTTAACAAAGAACCGTGTTCGCTCGACAGAAAACGCTTTACTTTGGACAAGTTTGCTGCGACGCGCAGAGTCTTCACGCACCTTATCTCGGGCAGACCTTAGCTCAAATATAAGTGTTTGGTCGATATGGCTAGTCTGCGGCTTTTTCATATCACGCTGAAAAGCCTTGATTGCATTGGCAGTCTTCCGCCCGTATTGCCCATCTATGGGACCCGGCTCGTAACCCAACTGTTTTAGAAGACTCTGGACTTCATAGGTCAATGCTGACCTGTTAGCCCCCCGACTGCTCGTGTTCGGCCTGGATGTTCCACTGCTAACCCGGGAAGGCGAAGACTGGGCACTTGAACTCAGCTTGGGTGGGCTGACCACAGCTGAGGGAGTAGATGGCGTAGTTGATCGCCCCAGTGCCTCAGCTACGATCTGCAATCGCATCCCTTCCACTTCGCGCCTGGCACGTTCCAGCACGCCCCTGCGGTACTGGAAGTTGCCACACCGCCGGTTATAATCAGACACCATCGTGTTGAATGCATCGACTTCCAAGTTCGTATTCGTATAGGCACGTTTGGTCTTGATCCGCATATCCTCACGTAGGCACCAGCGTATTTGCACAATGGACAAGACCTTATTCGTTCCCACTGGGGGCTTACTGAATTTGAGACTGGATGTACTCCGGGGTGTTGTATAAGTCGACGGCGCACTACTGGGGGAATAGTTGCTACGGCTGCCTGAATTGCGCCTGTCATCCTGTCCAGCGTTGAACAACGCTACGAGGATTCCAATACCAACTATACTCCAGACCCACTTCGTGACAGAAACCCTCTTCGGAGGTGGAGGCGGCGTTTGGTCTGCGGTACGGGGGGGGGTGGACGAAGTGTGCTTCGGCGTGGCCTTGTCATTCGACAAAGCAGATGGCTTAGGAGGCGCCAGAGGCGGTTCTGGAGTAGCAATATTATCAGTACCACTGATATCTGTTACTAAATCAGAGAGGCCAGAAAACCCGCGTTTTTTGCCGTTGTCATCCATGGCTATCACTCTCCTAGTAGGCCGCTCAACTGATTGCCGCCACGTTTCCAAAACATACGAATAGCTGCTTCAAGCACATGGACGTTATCTTCTTCCTGATATGCAAAGGCTGCTACTAACTTCTTATCTCCCTTTTTTCCAATACAAAAAACACCAGCTCCATCCCAGATAACCAGCTCACTCCAGCTGCAAAAAACACGTTCATTGCTGGAAAAGAGTTTTTTACGTTCCAACTCCATTCCTCGGTCTTTAATCACTGTAGCTCCAAACCGGTATTGTTCACCATCACGTAAACCTTCCAGGAGTTCGGTCAACAGCCTAACACCGACAGCTCTCCACAGGCGATCAACAAAATTACTGTAAATATCTTGGTTCTTCAATTCAATTGAAGAGTAGTCGGAGCTATTCCCAATAACAATGCTATAGGTTGTCCCGGTTGGAATGCCGTTAACAGAGTGACGCGTGCCACCCCAGCGAACTCGCGTGATAGAGTCCAAATCCCACCTGCGACCCTTCCACTCAATCCCCTCAGGAGATATACGGAGCTTGTTTTTAAAAAGTGCACCTACATCAGTTTCATAGGTAATTTCCTTACGCCACTCTTCAGTGCGGTTTTTTGCATCTTTAATCAGGCGGGTGCGCTGCTCAGCAATATCATCCAGGGCACTTGCATCATCAGCTGTGCATTCAGCGACTTTGACAACCTCAGCAAATACCTCCTGAAGCATATTAGTGAGCTGTTGCGAGAAATCGAGTTTTCCATGCTCATTAAATAGGTGGATTGTCACATCCCTTACAATCCCTGCTACTCGGTGGCTTGCATCATGATCAAGACCACGGCTTTTTGTGCTAACCTGGATCGGCTGAGCTACGGTGTCCCAATTTTTTACGACTTGGATGAGCTGCTCAACCATTGGGGCCAAAGTCGAGTCAGGGCAATCGGCATCAACTGTCACCTTGAGCTTTTCTACAAGAGCTTTGATATTTCCTTCTTCTTTTTCAAGAAACGCTTGCGCCTCAACCTCATACGAATCAACCAGGTCATCAATCAGAATCGGACCATGTGCTTCACCGTCGCCTGTTGCGGATTCAACTGCAACAGTCACCGCCTCGATAAGCTCCATTGAGGACAGATTATCCAAAGCAGATTTGATAACCTTTTTAAAATGACGCCTCCGCTCCTGTATTTCTGCTTCAACTGCCGGCAGATCTGTCACTTCAGGGAAACTAGATACAATACGTTCTTCGTTGATAAGCGTACAAAGTGCATTCGGATCAATATCTTCAAAAGCCCAGGCGATTTCAAGAACCCACTTGGCAATGTCATCCGGTGTGAGATCAAGCAGGCGGGATAGCCCGGCAGCAAGCAAGTTGGCTCGAGCGATAGACGGTAGTGTATCCATGCCGAGAAGATCGGATGTTGCGGACTCCAATAATGACAACGCCTCACTAGCTCGCTTTGGTCCCAGACCAGGTAGCCAAGCAATCTCGACTGAGAGTCGCTTTCTAGGGTTTGTCAGATCAGAGCGAACCTGCATGCACTCGCTGGAATCCAGTAGCAGGCTGCGCTCATCAGCCAGTTCCATAATCCTCCGACGATTGTCTCTGGGGGTGGCGGTGAGAATATAAAAAGGATTTTGTAAAAGGTCCATGCTCCCCTCCAGTTATGAATCCCAAACGAATCCGATGCGTCTGCTTTTTTTCTCTTTGTCTTCAGGAAGACTTTTCAATGCGGCATCAATACTTTCCTGATCAAGCTGGGTCTTTCCGGCCTTAGCGGCAAGCCTTGCTGCTTCACGTACAATAAACGCTGAATCGGATAGAGCCTTGCCGGTCAGGGCATTCAGAATCATATCCATATTGAGGTCTTCCGCTTTCGGCAGCTTGCTCAACAATGAGTCGAGAAGGGACGCCACTTCGATTCTCGACGGCATCCCGACTTCAATGATGTGGTCAAAACGACCACGTCTGAGAATGGCAGGGTCAATCAGATCAATTAGGTTCGTCATAGCAATAATCAGAACCTTGTTCTTGATAGCCTCAGGTATGCGTCTGAGGAATTCAGCAACTTCCTCGACGTGATGTACGCTGGATGTTCCGCCGGACTGTCTATCCGACAAGAATGACTCCATTTCATCGATGATGATCACGGCTGGAGCAGCATCGATAGCCTTGTCGAAAACCTCGGAAATCTTCTTACTGGTTTCATGAATATAGGGGCTGCCAACACTGTTCGAATCAATCGAGTAGCTGGGCCAATCGATAAATTCAACAAGTTGCTCCACAGCAAAAGTCTTGCCGCAGCCTGGAGGACCATGCAGAACGATTGCCGAGGGGAATTCGATGCCCATTGCCTGGTATTTCTCGGCATTAAAGATGATGTCGATGATGTGCTCGTTAAAGAACTCTTCGAGTTGTGGCCGACCCGGGAGGCTGAAGACGTTGTGCTCAACCTTGTCGCCCCGTGATGAGGGTTGCTCCGGGTCGATGGCGGCGTCGGTAACAGCGGTCTTTCCATCAGTTTTGGGTCGAGGAACTGGCTTGCGCTTAGTGAGCAGACCAGCATCAGCTGGGGTATTGAATCCGGCAGTATAAATTATCTCTGCGAGATCACTAGCAGGCATCCACCCCGTTAGGTTGGCCAAACGCCTGAACGAATCTGTTGAGATGACCACGCCACCGGTAATCCAGGTTCCCAAAACCACCTCATCGTCAACATGCGGCGTCAATGTCCAGGTTGGAAGCAGCTTGGAATATTGCTCCACATAGATGGCATCATGAAAAGATGCATCCTCCGAGACTTTCCGAGACTCTTTCAGCGTGAAAGAAAATGCCAGTGCATCAACCTTGCTGTCAGGGGATCCCCCATTTTCAATCGGTGCCAGGGCGTACTTCTTATGACTGCTCAGGCTCCGGAATGATTCGGTTCCGAACGTAACCTCGCTAAGTAGAGATTCATCGAGAAAACTGGTTTCGTTCCATTTCTGAGCCAATTCAGTGCGGGCGAGCAGAATGTTGCCCAATCCATTGGTATCAAAAATCTGCCAGTCATCTCCCGAAAACAGAAGCGACCGGATCTTTGATCCATCTGATAGCTCATACCCCTTTGGCAGCCATAAGTCCTTCGCCATAAATCATCCCCTGATAATATTGGCAATATCTAACATCTCATCATCAGAGCCACCGCCAATCTGGATCATCGAAAGCTGAGCAACAACGGCGCGGAGTTTCTCAATTTCATCGGAACGCATAAGTTGCGCGCCGATATTGGCAAGTTCCTCGAAGCGATGCTTATCGGCAAAGAGGTGTGGAGAGCTGACCATTGATTTAAATCGCTCGACAACAAACCAATCCTGACGCCAGAGGATTTCAAAGTTCTTCCCCTTGAGTTCATCCAGGTGATGTTCAAAATCCGTATCATTTCTATCGATGGAACGTTGGGCGGTTTTCGCCAGGCTATCGAAAGCCGTACCTTCCGACGGGCGGGCGTGTTGGCGGATATACTCATCAAAGAGCGACACCACCCTGTCGAGATCGATCTGACGGATCTCCTTGAGGTGCTCCTTTCTAACCTGGGCAAGCAACCGCCTTGCCTCGAGGACTTTTTCCATGGCTTCCTGGGCCTTCTCGGTTTCCGCTTCCTCGGGATCGAGCGAGACGGCGGATTCAAGTTTCTGCCTGGCTTGCTCTATTTTCGGATTGTCCACGACCTCATTGATTTCATCAATGCGGTTGAGCGTTTGCTCTCCTTCTTCGATGACAAGAGCAGAAGCTGAAGTGTAATCGAGCTGTCCTTCTTGGCGCGAATAGAAATTCTTGCTCGAGTGGAATGTGCCGCCGATGCATGGAACAGAGACCTCGATGATGATGTTGCCAGAATCCAAGATTTCGTAGTCACACTCGAGATCAGCACCGGCTGGAATCACACCGTCATCGAAATCGGAACCTGAAATCTTCAGAACGCCAATGGAACGATTGTCTGTGATAGTGTCTTCAATATCGCCTTCCCACAGCTTGAGATTGAGCGAGCCAGATGCCCCCGACTTAAGCGATTCGGCAGCTTTGAACACCTTCTTTCCCTTCTTGGGAAGCGAATCGCCCGAACGAATCAGATTTTCGAGTACTGGACGCCCACCGAGCTTCTCCAAAACCTCAATACCCACTGAGTGCGAGGCTGGAATGGCGTCAACCGTAGCGGCTGTCCTACTGATGATAATTTTGTCCTGCTCCAGGGCAATGGGGCCACCCACAGAATCGAACACAAACACCTTAAACGTGTTGTCCCCAGTCTTGGCCAGGGTCAAATCGATGGTTGCGCCATGTTTGAGAGGGAGACGGCCCGAGGTCCACCCGGTATCAGCGCAGTCAATTTGGAACTCAGAACCGGAAGCGGCTTGTCCTGCCAGTTGAACGGCTATCTTGGCTTTTACGTCCGGTGTGCGGGCGATGTAATTGAAAGTCAGAGCTAGTCCGCCTCCAGAGGAAATCTGTCCACGGGTGTTTTTTCTTGAACGGTTCTGGGAGCTCCAGTCAATAGACTCAGAAAACAGGCTCGCCCCTTCAGCCACAGCAGTCATGGGGTTCACATCCGTGCTACCAGGGAGTCCCAACTCAAAGGCAACCTTGTCACGCAAAGGCTTGTAATTGGTCGGTCCGCCAACAAACACGATACGCTCCAAGTCATGAGGTGTGAGTCCAGCCCTCAAGAGCGTCTCACGGGCGGAATCTATCGATTCGCCGACACGATCAGCAATCAATTTGTCATAGGTATCCCGCTGTAACGGAATATCGAGGTAAATCTCGTTGCCTTCCAGATCCTTAACTCGTGCCTCGGTTTCGGAAAGGCTTATAACTGCATCCTCGCGTGCAGACAGTTCTATCTTTGCTCGTTCGGTAGCCCAGGTTGCCAGGCGGACGAGCGATTTGAAAGTCGGGTTTACCGAAAAGTCTTCAGGCAGGGCAAAGTTCTCGAGCAGCCAGGGGCGGACAACATTGTCTACAAGAACCCGGTCGAAATCCCGACCTCCACACATAGCGATCCCACCATGGGCAAGGAGGTTAACCCGACCGCCGATACTTTCCGCAATAGCAATATCAAGCGTGCCGCCACCCAAGTCATAGATCAGAAACATACCATCGGCATTGCGTGCTCGCATCACGCTCATCACCGCAGCAACAGGCTCTTGCATAAGCGCAACCATGCCGATGCCAGCCATGCTGGCGGCCTGCATGGTTGCATCTTTCTGCATTTGGTTAAATGCCGCAGGGACCGTAATTACTGTGCCCGCATCAGGATCATTCCTAATTTCTTCCGGCAGATAACCAAACAGCACCTTCAGCACTTCCGCAGAGCATTCTTCTGGCGACTTGGTGAGATTCACAGCTGAAAGCTGAATAGGCGTGCTTGTTCCAATAAGGCGTTTGAAAAGCATTGCCGAATTGTCAGGGCTGTGTGGAGCCGAGTCATATGCTCGTTTGCCAACATACTTATTACCCCGTCTGTCGATATAGATTACTGAAGGCGTTACATCATTCTGCTCAGGGCTCTTCCAGATACGAGCCTCGGAACCGTCATAGGAACAGATCGCGCTATTCGTTGTACCCAGGTCAATGCCAACAAAATTCCTCATAATTCCACCTTCCTCAAAGTGACGGTTCCTGTCTTAACCAAACCTTCTTTCCCCATGATGATTGGCTCAAGCATCTGATCGACCATCAAGACATCGTTAGCGTCGAATTCTTCTATATTGAGAGGGGTAGCGGCAACGCCCGGATCAAAAGGATGATCCTCGATATTAACAATTCGGAGATCCGCCTGTTCCAGAGCCTCTTCAACCTTCTTGATGAACCACCGAAACTGGCCTTTATATCGGTTTTGTTCACCAGCATCGAGCTTAGTGAGTACCCGGTCAAACACCTTGCTAAACCTCCATGATTCGACAGCCATGCTGATCACAGCTTCCTTCATAGCCTCAGTGGATATCAGGGTTTGTTCAGAATCTGCCATGTCCATCTCCATATTTGTTGGCGCTTCTCAGTGGTGCTGCCGGATTTGTCTGAATACCTTGTCTAACAGATTCCAGCTCTTTATCTTGTATCTCATATAGACCTGCTTACGCAATGAATACTATGCGCGCGGTGATGATGTCTCCATGATTTGTTGTAACAAATTCCTTTGGATGATGAGGGTATTGTTTTCCAATGATAGCTGAAAAAAGCTGCCCAGGTATACGATATCCCCTGAAAATAGCTAGCTAAGAGGTCTGAGAAATTTATAATCCCATCCTGCTTCCACACAAGAATCACAAATATAACCAACCGAATTGTTTTAAATCTTTTCGAGTATCCAAAGGCTTTACCTTCCCCCTTTATTAACTGAAGGTGAACGGCTCCTTCGCTGGTCTACAGACAATTGAGTATTCTCAGAAAATGGCTGCTTAGGGTCCAGCCTGTGTGAAAACTCAAAAATGGCCTTCTGTAATCATTTTTAAGCCTTAAAATATTTCAAGTAAGCCAGTATTGCTACTACATGAATGTTATTGCCCACAGGGCTAATCAGTTGCGTATGATGCTATATTTGGTGTCGATTCTTGCCGTCAGTCTACTGCAGAGTTTTCACACACCCTGGGTCGTTTCCTGCCAATTACCACATAACCCTAAAATGATCACTTTTGAGTAAGCCATTCCGCAATCAAGTGAGATACAAATACAATAAACAAGCACTGGTAGAATAGCATGCATGGAGTGCTATCTGGGCTTCACAGCCCAATAATTAACATATTTCCAGCAGCCTCAATAAACCCTCGAAAATGGATTCAAGGGTTTTCCATAGACGGGAGGTAGTGGGCTTGTAAAGTACGTCAGAGTACAAATTAACTTTGACGTGACATGACCAAACCGACACTCCACTTGCTCCTAATAGCAGTGCTTTTCCCGGCACTGCTTCAAGC
>JAJFJN010000089.1 GCA_021773975.1 Gammaproteobacteria bacterium
ATGGAGAGCATGGAAGGGATGGATGCTGCTTCAGCATCACAGAATCGTATTGAGGTAGATCTTGCCTTTATGTTGACAGTGGTCGTATTGGCGGGTGCTCCGTTCTTTAATCTGGCTCCCGCTTCCCTTGATTACACCAAACCTTGCACAGCCAACACCTTGGCTGGTGGAGCCACCGGCACCAATTATGATACAGAGTTTAATGCTACGGGGCTTGGTGGCTCTACTGCCCATGTGCCACCCTGGTGGTATGCGGTCATGGCTGTCTCTTCTGGTATTACTGCTTCAGCAATAAGCTCAATTCCTTGCACCAATGACTACCGGATGGTTCGCCATAAACTGAATACTGACAGCATCCAGAACCCAAAACTAAAACGGGAACTCCAGGAGTTTGCAACAGCCTGTTACATGCCATCACGGTCTGATTACCTAGCTGAGAAACCCACACTGCCAGCAGGCATACCGGAAGATGATACTGAATGGCTTGGATCAGCATTCTTTCTAGGTACAGCAGGAAAATACTACAACGATACGGCCTATCGGGCACCCATAGAGGTGCCCGGATTCCCATACAGTGCTTCGAGAGATACTGAATACCCAGCCACAAGCGTCCCTACCTGGGGAAGACCCTATTGCCGTGAATGGTGGAGTGATGGCGCTGAAGGACTGCGTAAGCAACTGCTGGATGAGGTGGAACCAACATTTCTCACCCAGGTACAGACACTACTGCCCGGCTGGCTCGGCATAACGGCTACCGAGGCGGAGAACAGCACCATCCGACGACTGCTAGATGTCACTGAATCTGGTAGGCCGAATGGCCAAACCTTTTCCGGTTATGGCCAGAATGAGGGAGTTGGCTCCTGGTTAGGCAGCTTCTACAATCACGGAACCGCCGTGGTCGGCACCGTGGTCACGCAGCTAACTGAATATCCGAAAATGTACATGGTGCGGGAGGCCGTGGTGGTAGTGCAGGCTGTGGTACTCATGGCCATCTATATGCTGCTGCCATTCGTGCTGCTTTTTTCCGGGTTTGCCTGGGACAAGATGATCCTAATGGCTGTTGTTATCTTTGCGGTGAAGTTCTGGACCTTTCTATGGGCAGTCGCCTACTGGTTGGACAATAACCTCATTGAGGCCGTGCAACCAGGTTGGCTGGCAGTGTTTGTACAAAACGACACCACGCTCAGTGATGACATTATCGAGTTTGTGGTGATGGGGATGTATATCGGGTTACCTATGATTTGGACATCATTGGTAACCTGGGCAGGCATGCAGATATCGGGAGGGTTTGGAAATTTCACTAATCAAGCAACAGGCTCAGCTCAACGAGCAGGTCATCAGGGTGGGCAAATGGCAAGAAGCACCAGCATGCAATCAGGAAAACAAATGGTAAAAACTGCAACTCAGAAAAAGTAATATGCGCCTGAATCGCAGTGACTCAGATCTTTTCTAGCAAACAACATCACTAAAGTTTTTAACTATCCTTGTCTGAGTTTAGCACTGAACGGACAAGTCAACTTTCGGCCAGGCTGTGTAAAAACTCAAAAACGGCCTCCTGAAATCATTTTTGAGCCCCTCAATATTTCATATGGACTTCCTTTGTCACTGTGAGGGCGTTATCGATTTAAAAGCCGACCAATCGCATGGTGCACGATATTTGAAGTCAACTTCTGCTGTCAGACGGCCATAGGGTTTTCACACGGCCTGGGCTAGAAGCGGACACATATAAAGATCAGTTACCCCACTGATCTTTCTAAGGTAAGAGCAAATCACGGTCAATTGGTCGGTCGAATACCGCAATGGGCCCATTTAGTGTAAATGCAACATAAGTATGAGTTGTTGATCCCGCACTTATTTCTCTTGAGGGGAGTTTAACAAGAACGTCAGTACCTAGTTCTGTTACGGTCGCGTAAAATCTGTCATGCTGTTTTTGAATCATGCATTGAAATCTTTTTGGAGAACCTTGCGGCCCGAGGAAATAACATCGAATATTGTTAGGCATCAAAGAAAATGGTTTCAAGCGACGGATGTTTGAAAATGTTGCTCGTGAATTTGTAAAATCTCCACACTGGAAAAGCGCAACAGCTAGATAAAAGTTTTTTATTACATTATCTCGATGTGACGGGGATTTTAGAACAAACTCAAGATCCTCCAGAAATTGAGCCCAATCTATTGCCCCACCCGTGCGCTGAATACGCCATCTGACAATTAAATCTATTTGTACGGAGACCAAATTTGCCGAGGGGCTTCCATTTTTGCTAGATATTAGACCTGCACATTCGTCGATATACTCTTTTACGGTGTTATAAGCGGTGCCCTTATTTACCTCAATTGCCTCTGCCAGCATTTTTCGTGCTGCCACCTCAAATCCTATTTGGCTGCTAGATTCTTGAAATTTGTCAATAGCAAATGCTTTAAGATATTCTAAATCTGGAATTGTGCCTAACACCCTCCTTTTAAGATCTATCAGAAATTCTATGCTGTCTCCAAATCTAGAATGCCGCCCGCTACCTTGTGCTCCTATTTGCTGAAGAGCTTTTTCAATTTCATATAGCGCTTCTGATAATGAAATGATACTAACATCATCATGCTGACTACCATCACCTTGTGTAGCTAGCTGGTAAAGCAAATTAGCCGATACGTGTGCTGTATGCGGATTAAAGAACATTGGACTCGAAGCTTGCCTAATATGATCTTTAACTTGCTCATAACCTGTTTGACGGTCTTGAGCACCATTCTTGACCATTTGAACTAATGTTGCTGCCATTGAAGTGTGTACGTGCTCGATTGGTGCATCTCTGACCGCGCCGGGATAAACTGGCGTTTCCAATGCTTTTTCCAGTTGGCTGTAAGCCTGCTTTAATTCCTTACCCTTATGATGCATCCATACCCCCAGATGATGCTCAATTATTCTATCCGGGTAAGGCAACGTATTTTGCGCGAGCTCGAACAACTCTACACCCTGGTCATAACTTAATACTTTTTCAAGCTTTGATCGGTTTCTAACCAAAACATCTGTTATAAAGTTTCGATAAACAGGAGAACCTACATCACATACTTGTATTAATTCCTTTAAAACTCGAACTTCCCCTGCATTCCCAACGCCTCCATTTACGAGATCTAGGAGCACCCTCGTTACAACTTCATTACGCGTTCTATACTCTACCGTTTCTAACTCCGCATCTTTGTCATCATAAATCAAACCCCAGAGAGGCTTTCCCTCTGAGGTTATATCTAACCATTCGTCATAATTGATCTTTAAATATCTAACTAATATTTCTACGGGCAAACCAATATCTAAGTTACTTGTCACCGTAACACTCTCGTACGCATGTTGTGCCACATGGCTATGCAAGACTAGGTCTTGAGCGACTCCTGCGATAACATCTCTTGCCGTTCCCAAACGACAGTATTCATCACGAATCGAATCAGAAAACTGCGCCTGTGTTTCGGGAAAGAGATACCAAAGGCTGCATAGTATGTCAGTTGCATGTCGATATGGAATAATAGATACAGCACGCTTAGCATCTGTCAAATCCTTTGCGGCATCTATACATACGAGCATTTTTTCTAACCCTTTTAGCTCATCATCATCAAGCTCGAAAGGAACTTCATATTCATCTTTAGGAAGCGGTAAACTAGAACCAGCACCATCACTTGTAAAATAGTCTGAATTTCTTATTCCAAGAATTAATTTTAGCTTACCGGGAAACTTCTCAAAAATTGCCATCAACTCTCTAGCATCAAGGCGTAGCCCCGATGCATCATCACAAAACAATGCGAACCGCACTTTATTGTTATCACTGCGCTTTACGTAGTCGGTTAAATCATAGTTCAGGTCTCGATACATACGAATCCAGCTACCTACAGTAGCACGACGACACCACAAAACCTGAACACCATCTTTAGATAGCTCTACTGCAACTCGCTTTAAAAGTGCGGTCTTTCCAACACCGGCCTCACCCCTAACCAATATAAACTGTGCGCTATCACCACCTGGTGATTCTAAGCTATCTATAATCGATGCCTTCAATTCGCCTGATATTGATCTCCTAAGGTCAAACTCATATAAGTAAGGCATCCAGTCAACAACCGATGGACGAAACAAGCTATCTACCAAGGTTTGCTTGTGTTTATCAGGATCATATCCACTAGGGCCTTCCGTAGGAACAATAGATACTATCGAGTGATACTTCTCATATATTTTATTCAGCCCGCTCTTTTTTGCGTCATCATTTAGAGTTAAATTTAGTTCTACCTGTCTAGGCTTGAGATCACTAATTGCCATACATATATCACGCAAAGAGGCATCCAAAACCTTCACTTTGATTTGAGCACACAAAGCTCTAACCGTAGGGTCATTTAACGTTGGGTCATCTTTTAAAAATACAAAACTACTTACATTAGGGTGAGGCATTGCAATTAACGTGCTGACTACAGATTTTGCTAGATCTATAACAGTTTCTGTGCCTAAAAATATTAACGGGGAATCTTTTAAATAATCCGTGCTAGTCTTAAGCAGCACTGGCCACATTTGTTTCCGAAGCATTAAATCTGATTCTGCCATTACAAGTGAATGACCGTCTTCTGAATTATCTAAGTTACCAAGAAGTTTGTATATTGGAGTTGTTCTTATTGGTGGCCGAATACTCGGATGATCAACAATAGTAACCGTGCGTGATGAGGGAATTGAGTCTAGGTGATTATTAATTTCCGCTTCGAATAATAAATCTTGCGTTAATGATATGCACACTGACCACCCTGCTTTTGCGAGATACGGTAAATCCAGCGATGGAAAAAGTTTTCGCAAACCCTCTTGAATATAATGTTCATACTTTTCCGCTAGCTCAGGGTGACGCGCACGAAGTGAATCTAAAAATGCCCTGTGATCTTCGCAGGACAATGAAACCAAAGACTGATCCCCGCTCAATATATTCCCGGCCGCATTTTTAAATAACTTCGACAAGTCTCCTGGGGATGAGATGGCGTTAGGTCCTACTACAATACCAGGGCGACGGGTCAATGAGTCGATAAAATCCTGGAGTGAAATCTCCTCAAAATTTAATTCTTTCATACATTCAACTCAATGGTTGTAATAAGTGGTTTTCCTAAATCCAAGGATTCAATCATATCGTCTAATTCTGCCACAACTGATCCACCATAATTACAACGAATAGAACTAAACATATCCGAAATGGCGCAAGCAAGACTATTTCCCTTGGCGTCAAATATTTTCATTAAACAGGTATACTTGGAACCGTCTGGCACAAAAAATATTACGCATCCATCCATTGTTGATATACAGGTAGGCAGAAGTGATGCTAAATTAATTGACGTTTTTTCAAATAGTTCTGTTTTCTCAGGGGGGAATAGTTCAGATATTGTTTCTTTTATTGTTTTCTCTATGCTTTGCGGGGAACGGGAATCCGGGGTCTTATAAAAACATGCACATCGCCAAATGGTCTCCGGATTAACGCTAGCAGTTAAAATTGATTGAGTTTCAGCTATCGTCGTTAATGCAGCCAATAGATATGGCTTCGTAAACATTGTTTTGATTTCATAGTGCGCAACTACACTTGATGGGGGAACTATTGATAAGCCGCCCTCATTAAAAAATGGAGGGTGTTTTGCTGGATCCAATATAAGTATATCTATTTCTGGGGAACATTTAGTTTCTTGTCCTGCAGCTCTTACGAACCCAGTACTTATCGACAAATTATTAGGTAAATACCGGCCAAGGAACTCACGAATTAACGATTCTTTATGGTGCCCATCGGAAAGCCAGTGCGCGTCACCGATAAGCTGTCTTACGCGATCCGCTCTTGCCAAGAGCTCGCTAGACCAGCTAGAAAGATATGCTGCATCATCTGGTGACATTCCTTAAACCTCATTCCAGTCGAAGGCGAAGCATAGAAGAATATACTCCCTTTTCCCTGACGTCCACGGCCATTGAGAGGCTGTTCCCAATGCTTTTCGGTCTGATCACCCCAAAATCACGCCTAATCCTACTGCTCTCGCTGGTACCTATGCGCCTAGGTCATGGCCGTGTGCAATACAGGGGGCAAGTATTGTAGTGCAACATACCAGGCATTAGGTGAACGACTGCTTTGGGAAACAGACGTAGAATACGGGACACTGCATCTGCATTTGCCTATGATTTCCATCCAAAAAACCCAAACGGTATTTATCAGATCTAGTTTTGACCTATGCGTCACCCTCATCTTCTGCATATGGAACACTAGGCAGTCGGTCACACTCGTCATATATTCCATAAACATCTTCACCATCATCAAGCTTGCCGACTCGATAGTTATAGTGACCAGAAATAGAATTCACCTGACTGCTCTTTTCTTCTTCCGAGGTTATACCAGCAACAAATCCCACTATACCTGCCGCAGCCCCAAGTACGCGTTTGATCCCTGAAGGTGAGGCTTCCCACATCTGCTCGATTTTGTTTCTTATCATGACCAAAACCCTTCTATCTTTCCCACTCTGACTTTAGTCT
Organism: Gammaproteobacteria bacterium; assembly: GCA_021773975.1. Classification (GTDB taxonomy): domain Bacteria; phylum Pseudomonadota; class Gammaproteobacteria; order Chromatiales; family Chromatiaceae; genus WFXD01. The sequence goes on from JAJFJN010000089.1 coordinate 6,506, forward strand.
CCCGGACATTTATCCACAATTTCTGTGGACAACCCTGTGCAGATTTAGCTGCACTACCAGTCAATCCAGTCCCACTCAGCATTGTACAATAATTAGTCACTCTGGATTAACCACTTGTGGTCCATGCACTATCCGGCGACCAATGCCCTTGAAAACTTTCCCCTGCAATTATGGCCTCTGAAACCGGCATCAGAAACCGTTTGATCTCCTCCACCACATCAGATAATGGATATTCCTCAAGCCTGTTTTTTCTCAAAAAAGCCGCCCATTGCGTTTGCTTGTGCTGATCTTCATAAAAAATCTGCGACAGCCCAATTGGCACAGTCTGGGGCAACGGTGTCTGGCGGTGTTGAAATGTCGCCCGTATTGCATTTTGCAATACATCACCCTCAAATTCCGAATATTTTGCCAATATCCATAAGTCGAAGTAGTCCTTGAGCCGACTATTGGTCATTCCGAGCATAACCATGGCCTCAAACTTCTCCGACACCACGGTGTATCTGGGATAGACCCGTAAATGAGGCGCAGGGAGGTCATCAAGCAGACGTGGATACGCCACTTCTTCCGGGGCAGGCGTCACTACATCCCCAAAACCAATATCGACCTGAATCGGGCATCGTGCCCCTGCCAATATCCCGGTAAAAGTAACCCTGACTCCTGCATAATTAGCCTCCTTGCGGATCTCTCCAGCACTTACCGTTTCCGGATCAAACTCTATTCCATCTTCAACGGGCATCGTACAAAGTTCTCTAAAAACAGCCGTCAGAGAATCCAGATCCGAGGGGCCAAAACCAAGCATATCAGCATCCCGCGTTGGCCGGTGTGGCACATCGAACCAAAGATCAAACAGCAAAGCCCCCTTAAGCAGGAAGTGATCCCGGTGGGCAGAGATACTCAAGCGATAGAGCACCCGTTCCAATGCATAACGCACCAGAACCAGGGTGAAATCAGAACCATCAGCCTTGGCTCGGTTCCGTAAACGTGCCCGTACCGATGCAGCAAGATTACTTTTTTCACTCATACCAGTGACTCCAGGTAGGGTCGCATCACATTGGCCACTCGACAGATACCTGCATATTGCCAAAGTTCATCCATACTCACTCGCTTCTCATGCCAGGCCTCTCGAAGTGCCTCCAGCGCCACATCCAGCCCGATCTTGTTTCGGAACTTGAAACAGTCAACCACAGTCTTTGCAACCCCATATACCTGTATCTCAACGCCATCGACAATGTGAGTTTCCACCCCTTCTGTGAGCGCCTTACCTGAAAAGCGAAAAACCCGCAGTGGCGGATAATCCAGTTTCGGTGGCCGTGATTTATTAGGGATCGCTACCCAAATCTCGAACGGTGACTGCGTAGTAAGGTCATGGAAACGCAGTGCGGTCAGTAGGCAAAACACGCCTTGTGAGGCATGGCTGGCCACCTGAATCAGCCCCTCATGCTCTGACATTGAATGACCAGGTAGGGTGTAGAGGCCACGTCCCACTCGTGCAAGCTGGCCCTGACGGACAAGCCGAGTAAGCACGACACGGGGAATACCCAGTCGGTCTATTTCTTCCGACCTGATAACCCCTTGGCTGTCAGCAAGTCCAAGGACAGCAGATTTATACTTTTGTGCCATAAAGATAATAACGTTCCAATACGCAGGTACATTTATAGATATACCTTTATTATGGAACATTCTTATTGAAAATCAACCATGGACAGAAAAAATGTACGCTACCCCCTCAGCTCACCAAAGAAACCACAAACATTCAAGGAAAAACCCTCACCTTGGAATTCAAGGGTTTTTTCAGCGCTCTGGTTTGAATGCAATCAACGCCAGAGGAGAGAAAGGGAAATGAGATAAAGGCAGGAAAGGGCATATCAAGGGAAGGGGGAAGTTAATGGAAAGGCCTTATCCGGAAAGGGCTATTTGAACCCAGGAAACCGGCGCAAGAGGAGTGCAAAAAACCACAATGGGAAGCTGTGCCAAGAATAAGAAAAACCCTCGGAAATGGATGAAAGGGTTATTTATGGACATCCCCGCTGTATCTAAGATGATACCGCCATGAAGGTAATCTGCGAATATGACGTGGGGAACGAACACCAGGCCATCAGCGTGTTCCACAAGCTAATAGCGCTTGAATTGTCTGAGTGGTTACCAGTGATCACCATCCTCTTTCACCGGGTGGCTTGTATTGAGCAGGTAATGGCTGAAGATACTGACAGGTTGCTGTTTCGTCTGGAGCACTTTTTCAATGAGGAGAAAAACCGAAATTCCAGTGGTCGTGATCAGCGTCTTCTTTCCATTTTGGCAGAATCACCCACTTGGTATTTTCATGTGGTCGGTGACAAGCAGTACTGGAATCCTCTTGAGGAGCCATTACAAGCGTTCGCAGCAAGGCATGGGCACATCACCATTTTCGAGTCCCCAGACCCAAGAATAGAACCAACGCTGGTGATGGATTGGCTCTTGCAGCTTCACGAGGGCATACAGGCTCAAGACCAGAATGTTCTGGCCTCGTAAGCAGGATAGCAAATCAGCCCCGGCCAATGATCCAAAAAACGGTATCAGGTTGGTGCTTACCGCTGAAAAACTACTTGCTCCCAGGCATCGACAAATCCTGTTACAGGAAATACAAGGTCTTGTAAGCATCCCAGCGAGGCATTACAGGGCACTTTTTGAAGCCGCAATCAGGAATTACGCCTGTTTCGTTCAGGAACTGCCGGCATCTGAAATCCATCATCATTCCGCACCTGGAGGAATGCTGGATCATGGGTTGGAAGTCACCAAAGGTGCATTGGCCATTAGACGTGGACATATGTTGCCGCCCGGGGCAGAGCCGGAAGCGCTCGCCAAGCAGGCAGACCGCTGGACCTATGCCGTGTTTACCGGAGCCTTACTGCATGACATCGGAAAACCCGCCGTCGATCAGATCATCCGAATATTTGACCCCTCAAAAATGCCACTGGAGCAGTGGACTCCCTGGAACGGGCCGATGGCAGCCAATCATCACTATCATATGGATTTTGTCAGGCCACGCCGCTATGGACTGCATCCACGAGTAGGGCCATTGCTGGCGCATCATATTATTCCACCAATAGGACTCACATGGCTCAGTGAAGACCAGGCGTTAATTGAACCCTGGATCTGCCTGATCTCCGGTGATATGGAATCTGCAGGTGTGCTGGGACAGATCATTCATGAGGCCGATAGCCGGTCTGTAGCACGTAACCTTGGTGCGGGTGAGGCTGGACAGTTCCCTAGCGCAAGAACTACACCGTTGCACAAGAAGCTGCTTACCGGCCTGCGGTACTTGATTGCAGAGGGGCATCTACCCCTCAACAGAAACGGAGCTGCAGGTTGGTTGGATCATGACGATCTTTGGCTGGTCAGCAAACGAACGGTTGATGCCCTGCGGGATCATCTACACCAGGAAGGTCATACTGACATCCCCAGCCGGAATGACCGGATCTTCGATGTGCTACAGGAACACGCAGTTTTGGAACCCAATGGCGAACAGGCTATTTGGCGTGCAAAGGTAACTGATGGCTCTGGTGAGTGGGAGCACGAATTAACCCTGCTGCGCATTGCACGTAACCAAATCTGGCAAAATCCGGAAGCAGCGCCAGAGCCGTTCTCAGGATCAATAACTATTGCTAATGGTAGCGGAGCATCTAAGCCCTCCAAGGGGGCTGAAGCTCTCGCGCATTGTGCTGACCCTGTAAAGACAAGCGATCTGCCATCATTTGCTGTAACTCACGCTGACTCCGTGAATGAGGCAATTCTTCCAACACCATCTACACCAGAGGATGACCATCACCCAGCTCAAGAAGGGGGGCATGATGAAACCCCGTCTATCCCAATTGAGCAGCCTGATCATCTCGAAAAGACCTCCCCCGGAGAACAAAGGGATGCTGGAGAGCAATTCCTAAATTGGTTACGAACCGGACTGGGGTCTGGCGACATCATCATCAATGATGTACGCGCACGGGTTCATGTCGTGCCAGAAGGTATCCTTATTGTCAGCCCTGCCATCTTCAAGGATTTTTCCCGCCACTCCGATCATGATTGGAATCATGTCCAGAAGCGGTTCCAAAAACTGGGGCTTCATGAAAGGACCCCACAAGGAACAAACATCCATAACTATCGAACAATTGGGGGACGGAAATCCGCCACAATCAACGGCCTCCTGATCCAAGACGGTTCCATCCTGTTTCCAAGCCAGCAGCCGCCCCCAAACCCCCACTTAGCCAAAAAGTAAGTACCGGCCACACATGTTGTCACCATTTGTTGAGCACTGGCCGCATGGGAAGAGAACAAAAAAGCACAACTTATGCCTCAAAACACGAAAGCAGGCTTTTATCAGCCGCTTTCAGACGTTTTTATTGGTTTCCTCTTAGTTAGCATGGAGAACCTACTGAAGCAGCAGAAAAGAATGCAGGTTATGGATATGACGACTCTCTCTCTCGTTTCCTTCTGAAGATGAATCAGGGCGCAAATAGCTTTCAACGCATCATTCCCCGGCTTATCCGGCTGAAGGATGCACCTTTCTATCTTGGTATGGACAGAAACCGCTTCAACGCGGAGGCCCGTCCATATCTTGTTGAAATTCGTATTGGCGAGCAAGGCATCGCCTTTGACAGACTTGATTTAGATATCTGGGTAGATCACTATAAGTCCCGCAACGGGCGTCCCGGTCAACTCAGAGGAGAATTGGCATGGGACGAAAAAGAGCGCCCGGACTCTACAAACGCGGTGGAGTCTGGCATATCGACAAGCAAATCAGAGGAATCCGCGTTTGCGAAAGCACTGGAGAAAGCGACCTCGCAAGGGCGGAAGAGCACCTCGCACGGAGGATAGACGAAACAAGGCAAGCTGTAGTATACGGTGTCAGGCCAAAGAGGACTTTTAGGCAAGCGGCAACCAAACACCTCAATGAGACCCAGAAATCCAGCATAAGGGACGATGCGCTTCAGCTTAGGTTACTTGACTCCTACATCGGTGACCTTTCGCTTGAGGCCATTCATATGGGATCAATGCAAGTATTTATCGCGGAAAGGAAAAAACAGGGAGTTAAATGCCGAACCATTAACTATGCACTTCAGACGGTGCGGCACATTCTCAACCTAGCTAGCAGCGAATGGCTTGATGAGTATGGACTCACCTGGCTGGTTTCGGCTCCAAAGATCAAGTTGTTGTCCGAATCTGATGCGCGTAAACCCTACCCACTTTCATGGGAAGAGCAAACAAGCCTGTTCAAGGAATTACCACAGCACCTAGCCAGGATGGCGCTGTTTAAGGTCAACACTGGTTGCCGTGATCAGGAGGTTTGCAGTTTACGTTGGGAGTGGGAAATACCTGTTCCAGAATTGGACACGAGTGTTTTCCTGATCCCTGCACATGCAGTCAAGAATCGCGAAGATCGATTGGTGATTCTGAATCGTGTGGTCCGCTCGGTCATTGAAGAGGTTCGTGGTCAGCATACGGAGTACGTGTTCACATATCGGGGACATCGAGTGACAGCGATGAATAACTCAGCATGGCAGAGCGCGAGAAAGCGTGCAAACTTGCCACAGGTTCGCATTCATGACCTGAAGCATACGTTTGGACGGAGACTGCGGGCTGCCGGAGTGGGATTTGAAGACCGACAAGATCTTCTCGGTCACAAGTCGGGACGGATGACTACCCACTATTCCGCTGCTGAACTTGGAAACCTGCTGGAGGCCGCGAATAGCGTGTGCGGGGTGGAATCCCGCAAAACTCCCGCACTGGTGATGATCAAAAGAAGGGCGTGAAAATTAATATCGCCCATCCTATTGATTTTATTGGGATAATTGGAGCTGGCGGCAGGAGTCGAACCTGTGACCTGCTGATTACAAATCAGCTGCTCTACCAACTGAGCTACGCCAGCATCATGAGATGCGTATTCTATTCAATACTTTACTCTGTTACAACGGAAGAACAGGGTTTAATCTCAATTTTTTCATCGGGATATGCCTCTTGTAGGGCAAAGATAGACTCTTTTGCAATAGCTGGCTGCTCAGCACTATGAAATTGCAGCCAATGCTGATCAACCTCAACATATCGAACCAGCACCTCTGTTATCACTCCTTTTTTAAGTGCGAGCTTATGGGCCGCATCTGCATTAACTCGCTGACTATATAATCCTAAAGAAATTGCATTTTTGTATTTTCCTTTTGGAAACAGCCAGAGATCTGAAAGGCCTACTTTTTTTAACTCATTAAGTTTTTGTTTAGCTTGTGCAAATGTTTTCTGAGGTGGGTAAATAACCCAATAACCTTTGGCCTTTGTGATCCGCTCTTTCTGTATTACCACACCTAAGCCAAGCTGCGATATATTGCTAGAAAGACCTTCAATTGTAACTGCATCAGCTATAGGGCCAAGCTGATAACAAATCGGGGTTAGAGGAAGGAGGCTAGGCTCCATAGCTATATTTTCCTGTGATTCCTGCTCTATTTCGGTTTCCTGTTTCTTAGGCTTAGAAATCTCTGTTATTGATTCATCCACTTCTGCCACTACAGCATCTATTTCTCCCGTTTTATCTATTTGGGCATTGTTTTGTTGTATATATGGGTCTGATTTATCCACCACTGGTTGGATTAGCTGGCTACCTTCATCCATCTCAGTCTTGGACAAAACCACTTGTTCTGCTGCTGGCCCTAGCTGGTTAGGTAAACCTGGATCTGGATCTGATGCAGCCACCACCATTAAATCCATTAGATCCTGTGCTGTTTCAGTCGTATTCTGTGCGGGATTTTGTGTAACCATTAAGCCTTGTGTTGACTCAGGATCCAAAGTTACTTTTTGCTCTGACAACAGTCGCAGCTCACCCACGTCTGCATACACGCGTGGTTTTTTGTGCTCTGCCGCCTGTTCGCGTTGGTAACCCCAAGCAAACAGGCCGATATTTACCGCTAATAATAATAAAAATAGAGACTTCATTAACTTTGAGCTACCAACGCTAAGCCACACATTACAAGTTTAGAATCTATCTCAGCCTCTAGCTTCATGACTGTTTTTAAACGAGGGGCATCGCTCCCTGTCAAAATAATTTTTTGCGGTAATTTCATCTGTTGAGCCACACGCTCAACCAATGCCGCCGCCGCATGTAAACTACCCGCAGCAATGGCACCCGCTGTATCGCCCGCAAGTAACGCACTGTTTTCAGATGCTCCAATGCGTGGAATCTGGGTGCAATCCAACATAACTTGCCGCACCATAGCTAAACCTGGAAGAATCAAACCACCTTGATGCTGGCCATCTGCCGTTAGCGCATCAATGGTAATTGCTGTACCACAATCCACAACGCAGACAGATGAAACGCTGTTTTTATGTGCAGCAATCAACGCCAACCAGCGATCCACCCCCAGTTGTTCAGGACAGGCGTAGGCATTTGTCACGCCTAATTGCTGTGCACGCGCAGTTACCACTTCAGCTTCAACATTCCATTCACTGGATATCCATTGCTGTAACTCATCTTCTACCTGTTGGCCAGCAACATTCGCCAGCATTATCTTTTCAGGTTTCTCAGCATGTGACCAACAATGGTATGCCTGCGCTACCAGGCCATCCACACGATAGTTAACACATTCAAGCGACGACATCTCACCATCTTGTAGCCAGACCCACTTTAAGTTTGTATTGCCTATATCAATCAGCAGCATTCGCATGTTCATCTCCCTGATCTAAACGTAAACTTACTTCACCTGCATAATAAGCCTTTACCTCACCTGCATGTAGTAGCAACAGCGCACCATTTTTATCAATACCTACATGTTTACCCACTATAGTTCGCTCACCCATTCGCAAGCTTACTATTTTATTATGATACAGATCCTGTTGTTGCCACTCCGCCAATAGTGGCATTAAGCCTTCCGTTTCAAAGCATTCTAGCGCATTAGTAAGTTGATGAATCAGTTCTGCAGCCAGTTGATTTCTCTCAATTCCTTTACCACTTGGAATACTAGCCAAATCAATCCAGGGCTGGTCAATCCTGCTAGCCTGTTGATTTGACAACAGTGTGTTAAGCCCGATACCCAATACTACTTGGCTTGGACCTTCACTCTCCCCTGTCACCTCTAACAATAACCCCGCAAGCTTTCGCTCTCGCCATAAAACATCATTTGGCCACTTAAGGCCAATCTCTGTAACGCCTAATTGGTTCAGCGCACGTACCACAGCCAATCCAGCCGCCAAGCTCAATCCACTCAACTCTATCGGAGCCAATGGGAAGCGCCATAAGAGCGAAAGATAGATGTTATTGCCATAAGGAGAGATCCATTCTCTTCCTCGACGGCCTCGCCCCATAGTCTGCCTTTCGGCCAAACAAACGTGACCACTGGACACATCGACAGGTGACTGCAACATTAAGTGCTCATTGGTTGAAGCAATGCTGTCATGAATCTCTAATTTACTAAGCACTCTTCTCGTTACTACGGGAAGCAGCGCAAGTATCTTTGTTTGTTGCAACAACTCTAACGGATGGATCAGACGATAGCCTCGGCCAGAGACCGCATGAATATCCATACCCCACTGTTCTCGTAATCCTACAATTTGTTTCCATACGGCTGCTCGACTGACGCCTAATTGCTGGGCTAACACCTCACCAGAGTGAAATTTTCCATCTGCAAGTGATCGAATGAGTAGATAGCGGGTGCCCATTAGACATTAATTAATTCAAAGGCTTTTTTTTACAACCAGCTGCATCCATGCCTGCCGAGCCTGTTTTTGTTTGTCCGTAATATCATCGAGTATGTATAACCGACAAGTATCAGCAGGCGCAGGTTGAGGTATCACTTCAAACGACATCAACTCATCTCGTCGAAAAGCATGTATAAGGATGGTCATATTCTCAGGGACTTGTGCAATTAATTGATCCAGGTTATTGGCTGTAGCTCGAATTCCATCTACCGCAATTACAACATCACCCGCAGACAGACCGGCTCGCTGTGCTGCTCCACCGTCAAATACAGCTGAGAGTTTGGCACTCTCTCCAGCTAAGAGGGTTCGCGCGCCTAATACCGGGCGAGGCTTCTCTTTCGATTCATTATTTTGTTTATACAACCCACCTTGATCTGTTGCTGAGGTTGCTGCATTAAGGCAATAACCAATGCCTACAGATGCCAACAGCTCTTTGAGTGGCAAGTCATCTGTACCACGCAAGGCATTATTAAAAAAATCTTTTAAATCCAGCCCTGTTACCTTTTCCGCCAAATCTTCAATGCCATCCTCTGGGACGCCAATATTGGTTTTACCATGATTCATCCATAATGCCCGCATCAGATCATCCAATGATTTCATCCCCTGGGTTTGCTGACGAATAGTAAGGTCTAACGCCAATGCAACCAAGGCTCCCTTTGTATAATAACTGACGATAGCGTTAGAGGCATTTTCGTCTTGCTTGTAAAATTTAGTCCAGGCATCAAAGCTTGATTCGGTAACAGTCTGTTTTTGCCGGCCACTGCAACGCATCACACGCGTAACTGTTTGTGTAAATAACTCCAGATAACTCTCCACCTCTATGACGCCACTACGCGCCAATGCCAACTCATCATAATAGGCGGTAATACCTTCAAACGCCCACAATAGACTCGTATGTACTTCACTTGAAAGATCCGCTTGTTTTAGCTGCTGTGGGCGAATGCGTTTGACATTCCAGAGGTGAAAATATTCATGGCTGCAAAGGCCAAGGAACTGGCGGTATCCTTCTGTGAGCCTCTCCTCACCTCTCACTGGCAGATCATCGCGTTTGCAGATCAAGCTACACGAAGAACGGTGCTCCAATCCTCCATATCCATCACCCACAGCCATCACCTGAAATAGATACTTCTCCATTTCGGGCAGCTCACCAAAAAATGCCACATGGTGCTCACAGATACGCTTGAGGTCAGAACACAATCGATCCATGTCAGTCAGATGTTTGCCTGTGATAACAACCTCATGAGGCACGCCTGCTACATCAAAACTTTCATGGGTAAATCGCCCCATCTCCACTGGGTGATCAATCAGCTCCTCATAACTGCTGGCGATGTAACCGCCAAAACCCTGCTGCTTGGCTGTATCCACGGGGAGGCTGGTAGCAATTCGCCACTTTTTGTAGGCACTGCCAGCGGGGCGAAGGATCTCAACCCGGCACGGCAGCGTATCGAGTCCGACAGGCCGCAAAAAAACCGAGGTGCCATTGAAATACCCGTGCGTCGTATCGAGATGGGCGGAACGGACCGAAAGGTCCCAGGCGTACACCTCATAGGTGAGCAGCAATTCCCCTCTGCAGGGCGCGCATTGCCAGGTCTGCTTATCCAGCTTTTCCGTCTGGACGGGCCTGCCCCCACAACTCGCCTCAAGGGTCACGATGTTCTTCGCGAAGTCGCGGATCATGTAGCTGCCGGGAATCCAGGCCGGCAGGGTCAAGACCTGTCCCTCTTTAGCCGATTTAGGGATAAGCATCCATACTCGAAAGAGATGGGCTTCGGGAGAGGATGGCTGGATACGGTAAGAGATGCTCTGCTTCTTGGTCATGCCCATTACTCAGATACAACGGAGGTAACGACTATACAGGACTGGAGGATACGCGTTAATAGTCAGCTTGCACCGCGCATCACCAATTGCGGGCATCGCTCGACACAGCATCAATCCTTACATGGGCAGCCCGTACCAAGGCTTAGAACATGGGTCGCAGCCTTGGTGAGCCATTGCCTCACCAACAAGCTAATCCAACCCAAGCTCATCTAATAGCGCAAGGTCCGAAGATCCCCTGCTTTCCCCCGTAGGGCGTATGCGGTATTAGCTCGAGTTTCCTCAAGTTGTCCCCCACTATTAGGCAGATTCTTACGTGTTACTCACCCGTCCGCCACTCGTCATCTGGAGCAAGCTCCAATGTTGCCGTTCGACTTGCATGCGTTAAGCATGCCGCCAGCGTTCGCTGACCGCCATGGAGCCGAGTAGCCCCAGGGAACTGCCCCCTCTGCCGCTCTTAGAACCGGACGTAAACCTCTCGATTTATCCGGCTCCCACCATTCAACCTTAGCGTACAAACCCTGCTTTCCAGTGTGCAAACAAATTAGGAGACTTTTGACTTA
>JAJFJN010000090.1 GCA_021773975.1 Gammaproteobacteria bacterium
GAGATGGTTATGCCAGGCGACAATGTCAAAATGGTTGTCAAGTTGGGCGCACCCATTGCGATGGAAGACGGCTTGCGCTTTGCTATCCGTGAAGGTGGCCGTACCGTTGGTGCGGGTGTTGTTTCTAAGATTATCGAGTAAAAACCACTAAAAAAGAGGGGGTCAGAGGGGAATGTCAGAGTGGGTATTCTGGCTTGTCGTTTGGTCCCTAATCATTTTTAGGCCAGTGGCTCAATTGGTAGAGCAGCGGTCTCCAAAACCGCAGGTTGGGGGTTCGAGTCCCTCCTGGCCTGCCATTTTATATGGCAAAAGTAGAGGCACCTAAATAGGATGAACGCAAAGGTTGAAGTTGAAAGCAGCTCTGGATTGGATACTGTAAAGCTGCTGGTGGCGCTGATGCTGTTAGCGACAGGTATTTTTGGCTTCTACTATTTTGAGGAGGAATCAGTTCTTTTTCGAGTGTTGGGTTTGCTGGCTGTCGCTGGAGTAGCAGTGGCAGTTGCATTGCAGAGTAATCCTGGGCGGCGGACATGGATATTTGCTGTAGATGCCCGCACAGAGGTGCGCAAGGTCGTTTGGCCTACACGGCAGGAGACTTGGCAAACCACGTTGGTTGTATTTGGCATGGTGCTGTTGATGGCTCTAATTCTCTGGGCAGTTGATCTTGGGCTTATGAAAGCGGTGCAAGCAATTACAGGACAGGGGAGTTAAACGTGGCCTTGCGTTGGTATGTAGTTCACGCTTTTTCAGGTTTTGAGGCTCAAGTAAAACGTTCATTGACTGAGCGTATTGAGCGCGCAGGGGTGGGAGATCTGTTTGCCGATATTCTGGTTCCTACTGAAGAGGTGGTAGAAATTCGTGCGGGTCAGCAGCGAAAAAGTGAACGTAAGTTTTTCCCTGGCTATGTTTTGGTAAAAATGGAATTAACTGACGAGACTTGGCACTTGGTTAAAGATGTCCCTAAGGTGATGGGTTTTATCGGTGGCACAGGTGATCGACCTACGCCGATTTCAGATAAGGAGGCGGATGCTATTTTGCAGCGCGTTCAAGAAGGCGTTGAAAAGCCACGCCCGAAAATCCTGTTCGAACCTGGAGAGGTTGTACGAGTCATCGATGGGCCTTTTAATGACTTCAACGGTGTTGTTGAAGAAGTGGATTATGAAAAGAGCCGCATGAAAGTATCTGTGCTGATTTTTGGGCGCTCTACACCGGTTGATCTTGAGTTTGGCCAGGTTGAAAAAGGTTAAGCTGTAAACAAATTTAAGTGCTGATTATTAGCGAGTTGTTGTTAGCAATCGAAGCGCAGCGAATATTTAATAGAAAAGTAACTTAGGGGAGCCAGGCTAAACCGCTTGGCGCTTGCACCCACAGGAGATTTAAAATGGCAAAGAAGGTACAAGCTTATATCAAGCTTCAAGTGAAGGCTGGCGAAGCCAATCCTAGTCCGCCGGTTGGTCCTGCGTTGGGCCAGCATGGCGTTAATATTATGGAGTTCTGTAAGGCATTTAATGCACAGACCCAAAATATTGAAAAAGGGTTGCCAATCCCTGTTGTGATTACTGTGTATGGCGATCGCAGTTTTACCTTCATTACTAAAACCCCTCCAGCATCTGTGCTGCTCATGAAGGCAGCTGGCCTTAAAAAAGGCAGTGGTACACCCAACACGGATAAAGTAGGCACGGTTACTCGCGCTCAGTTAGAAGAGATTGCCGAGACCAAAATGGAAGATCTGAATGCTACCGACATGGATGCAGCAGTGCGCATCATTGCAGGTAGCGCTCGTAGTATGGGCCTTAATGTGGAGGGTCTTTAAGATGGCTAAATTATCTAAGCGTGCTAAGGCGATCTGCGAAAAGGTAGATGCTAAAAAACAGTATGCAGCAGAAGATGCCTTTGCTTTGTTGAAAGATCTTCCTGGCGCAAAATTCAAAGAATCAGTAGACGTTTCAGTGAATCTGGGCGTAGATCCACGTAAATCTGACCAGGTTGTACGTGGTGCTACCCTGTTGCCTAATGGCACTGGCAAGACTGTTCGAGTCGCCGTTTTTACTCAGGGTGCAAATGCTGAAGCTGCAAAAGAAGCTGGCGCTGATATCGTTGGAATGGACGACCTGGCTGCTGATGTAAAAGCGGGCAAAATGGATTTTGATGTTGTCATAGCCTCGCCTGATGCGATGCGCGTTGTAGGTCAGTTGGGACAGATTCTTGGGCCACGCGGTCTGATGCCTAACCCTAAGGTTGGAACTGTTACCCCAAATGTTGCTGAAGCCGTGAAAAATGCCAAAGCTGGTCAGATCCGTTACCGTACTGATAAAGCGGGAATTATTCACTGCCCAATTGGTAAGGTGGATTTCGAACCTAAAGCGCTGCGTGAAAATCTTGAAACCTTGCTTGCCGATCTGAAGAAGGCAAAGCCAAGCGCAGCAAAAGGCATTTATATATGCAAGATTACTGTTTCTAGCACAATGGGACCTGGACTTTCATTAGACCAAGCTTCATTGGACATCTAGAAATATTGTTGCATCACTTAGGTGTGCTGCATTGCCGCATTTGACTATGCGGCGTACCGACTTTGCGGGGTTCTGAGCTTTAGTTAGCTCAGTTACCGTCAAAGACCGTAGGTGCGCTTCTGGCGCTTAATATGTTGCATTAGCCTACGCAGGCGGTGTCCCGAAACAGGATTTCCTGGTGACGGCATCGTTTTTACCGACTGCTTTTGAGTGGTCACAGGTGTCAACCAGGGCGAGTATACTCGTCCAAACAATGAGAGGTGACGACAACATGGCACTAAATCGTGCACAGAAGGAAACCATCGTCGCCGAGGTCGCAGAAGTTGCGGCTACTGCCTATTCAGCTATTGCTGCGGAATACCGAGGTCTGACTGTAGATCAGATGACTCAGCTACGTGTAGAAGCACGTAAAGCGGGTGTCTATCTTCGTGTGGTCAAAAATACCTTGGCACGTCGTGCAATTGAAGAGACTGAATTCTCCTGTATGCAAGAAGGCCTTGTCGGACCAATGGTCTTGGCTTTCTCACAGGAAGATCCAGGGGCAGCAGCTCGTGTAATCAACGATTTCTCAAAACAGAACGATAAACTGGTTGTAAAACTGGTCTCGATAGGTGGTGAATTACTTGAGCCATCAAAGATTGAAGACCTGGCGAAAATGCCAACCTACGATCAGGCTATCAGTTTGTTGATGGCGGTTATGAAAGCGCCTGTAGAGAAACTGACACGCACCATAAACGAGGTGCCTGGCAAGTTGGTTCGTACTATTGCGGCTATACGCGATGCAAAAGAGGCGGCTTAGATAGTCGTCTTTTCAATAATTTATTCAATTTTTAAACCCAGGAGTTAACAATGGCCGTGTCCAAAGATGATATTTTAGAGGCTATTTCAAGCATGACCGTGCTAGAGGTTGTTGATTTGATCTCTGCCATGGAAGAGAAGTTCGGCGTATCTGCCGCTGCTGCTGTAGCCGCAGCTCCAGCTGCCGGTGGCGAAGCTGCTGCTGCTGAAGAGCAGACAGAGTTTGATGTAATTCTGACTAGTTTTGGTGCTAACAAAGTTGCCGTCATTAAGGCAGTTCGTGGTCTTACCGGATTGGGTCTGAAAGAAGCTAAGGCTGCAGTAGAAAGTGCACCTGCTGCTATGAAGGAAGGCGTCTCCAAAGATGAAGCTGAAGACGTTAAGAAACAGCTGGAAGAAGCGGGCGCTACTGCCGAGATCAAGTAATTCATTGATCTTAGCAATTGCAACCCGTAGTGGGACTAGGCTGACGGCATTTTGCCGTTGGCCTTTTCCTGTTTGTAACGATATAAATTTTTAATTCATATTGTTGCACACGATACATCCTTGTATCGAAATCATATTTTTTGAAGTCTTTTGAATCCGAGGGACGGCAACATGGCGTATTCTTTTACCGAGAAAAAGCGTATCCGTAAGGATTTTGGCAAGCGGCCAATCATCCTTGATACGCCCTTTCTTTTGGCGACTCAGATCGATTCCTACCGTCGCTTTTTGCAGGATGGTGTGGCAGTGGCTGATCGCGCAGATATTGGTCTGCATGCAGCATTTAAATCAGTATTTCCAATCACTAGCTACTCTGGAAGTGCTGCATTGGAATATGTTAGCTATCGTCTTGGCGAACCCGTTTTTGATGTGCGCGAGTGCCAGCTTCGTGGTACGACTTACGCAGCACCTTTAAGGGTGTTAGGCCGCTTGGTTATCTATGATAAAGAAGCACCTGCCGGTTCAAAGGTTGTAAAAGACATTCGTGAGCAAGAGGTTTACATGGGCGAATTGCCGCTCATGACCGATACCGGAACCTTTGTTATTAACGGTACTGAGCGTGTCATCGTCTCTCAGCTGCATCGTTCTCCTGGCGTATTTTTTGATCATGATAAAGGCAAAACGCATTCATCAGGAAAGCTCCTGTTTTCCGCTCGCGTAATTCCTTATCGTGGTTCATGGCTGGACTTTGAGTTCGACCCGAAAGATGCTGTGTTTGTGCGTATCGATCGTCGTCGCAAACTGCCAGCTACTATTCTAATTCGCGCGCTGGGCTATAGCACTGAAGAGATGCTGGATATGTTTTTTGAGACGGACAGTTTCCGTCTCAATAAAACAGGCATCAAAATGGAATTAGTGCCAGAGCGTCTGCGTGGTGAGATGCTGAGTTTTGATATTAGCTACAAAGGCGAGGTGATTGCAGAGGCTGGCCGACGTATTACTCAGCGGCATATCAAAGCACTTGAAAAAGCTGGCGTTAAAAGCCTGGATGTTCCTTCCGAGTTTGTGCATGAGCGCGTGTTGGCTCATAACATCATTGACACTGAGACAGGTGAAATCCTGGCTAATGCCAATGATGAGATTACGGAAGAGCTGTTAGAGCTTTTGATTAGCAATGGCATCAAAAAGATCAATACACTATTTACCAATGATTTGGATCATGGTGCATTTATCTCTAGCACCCTGCGCTTAGATTCATCTACCAATGATCTGGAAGCAAAGGTGGAGATCTACCGGATGATGCGTCCGGGTGAGCCGCCAACCAAGGATGCGGCTGAAAACCTGTTTAAGAATCTCTTTTTCAGTTCTGATCGTTATGATCTCTCTGCAGTTGGGCGCATGAAATTCAACCGCAGACTGAACCGTACCGATTCTGATGAGGGTGAAGGAATTCTCTCAAAAGAAGACATTACTGATGTACTTAAGGAGTTGATCAATATCCGCAACGGTAATGGTGTTGTGGATGATATCGATCATCTCGGTAACCGACGCATTCGCTGTGTTGGTGAGATGGCTGAAAACCAGTTCCGTGTTGGCTTGGTGCGTGTAGAGCGCGCTGTACGTGAGCGTCTGACGCTGGCTGAGTCTGAAGGCTTGATGCCACAAGAGCTGATCAATGCTAAGCCGGTTTCCGCTGCAATCAAAGAGTTCTTTGGTTCTAGTCAGCTCTCTCAGTTCATGGATCAAAACAATCCACTCTCAGGCATGACTCACAAACGTCGTGTCTCCGCACTGGGCCCTGGTGGTCTGGCGCGTGAACGTGCTGGTTTTGAGGTGCGCGATGTACACCCAACGCACTATGGTCGTGTCTGCCCTATTGAGACACCAGAGGGACCAAATATTGGTCTGATCAACTCACTCTCGGTCTATGCCAGAACCAATAGCTATGGTTTTCTGGAGACACCGTATCGTCGCGTAGTGGATACTAAGGTTACAGATCAGGTGGACTACCTCTCTGCAATTGAAGAAGGGCGCTTTGTTATTGCGCAGGCTAATGCCACGCTGAATGATAAAGGGGAGTTGGTGGATGAGCTTATCTCATGCCGTCATCAAAATGAGTTCACACTCTCTTCGCCAGATAAGATTGAATATATGGATGTGTCGCCGAAGCAGATTGTGTCGGTAGCAGCCTCTTTGATCCCGTTTTTGGAACATGATGATGCCAACCGCGCACTCATGGGTTCAAACATGCAACGCCAAGCTGTGCCAACCCTAAGGGCTGATAAGCCATTGGTAGGCACGGGCATGGAACGCACGGTAGCCGTGGATTCCGGTGTGGCTGTTGTTGCAAAGCGTGGTGGACTGGTTGATTGCATTGATGCCGCCCGTATCGTCGTTCGTGTAAATGATGATGAGACAGAGGCAGGTGAGTCGGGTGTGGATATCTACAACCTGACTAAATATACCCGTTCCAATCAGAACACCTGTATTAATCAGCGTCCGCTGGTGAATCCAGGCGATATTATTGCTCGCGGTGATGTGTTGGCTGATGGGCCATCTACTGATATAGGTGAGCTTGCGTTAGGTCAGAATCTGCGTATCGCATTTATGCCGTGGAACGGTTACAACTTTGAGGATTCCATCCTTATCTCAGAGCGTGTGGTTGAGGAAGATCGCTTCACTACCATTCACATTGAAGAAATGACCTGTATGGCGCGCGACACCAAGTTGGGCGCGGAAGAGATTACAGGTGATATTCCTAATGTGGGTGAATCGGCGCTAGCCAAGCTGGATGAATCAGGCATTGTTTACGTTGGTGCAGAGGTTAAGGAAGGTGACATCCTGGTGGGCAAGGTTACGCCAAAGGGCGAAACTCAACTGACACCAGAAGAGAAACTGCTGCGTGCTATCTTTGGCGAAAAAGCTGCCGATGTAAAAGATACCTCTCAGCGCGTTAAGACCGGTATGTCTGGCGTGGTGATTGATGTTCAGGTCTTTACTCGTGACGGTGTTGAAAAGGATGCTCGTGCACTTCAGATCGAAGAGGAAGAGCTGAAACAAGTTAGAGCCGATCTGGGTGATCAGCTACGCATCATGGAAGAGGATACCTTTCAGCGTGTAGAAAAGATGCTTTTGGGTAAGGTTGCTGATGGTGGTCCAGATTCACTAAAGGCTGGATCAAAGGTCACAAAGTCCTATCTGTCTGAGCTTCAGCGTGATCAATGGCTGGAGATTCGTTTGCGCAATGAATCAGCTGCACAGCAGCTGGAAGCGATTGCTGAACAGGTCAAAAGTCAACGTGAAGATTTCCGCCAACGCTTTGAAGCTAAGAAGAGCAAGCTTACTAGTGGTGATGATCTGGCTCCTGGCGTACTTAAAATGGTCAAGGTCTATATGGCTGTAAAGCGGCGTATTCAGCCGGGTGACAAGATGGCTGGTCGCCACGGAAACAAAGGCGTTATCTCTACCATCGTTCCCGTTGAAGATATGCCTTACTCAGCGGATGGAACACCGGTTGACATAGTACTCAACCCGCTAGGCGTTCCATCACGTATGAACGTAGGGCAGGTGCTTGAAACGCATCTGGGTTGGGCAGCAAAAGGCCTTGGCCAACGTATTGGTGAGATGCTGCAGAATCAGACAAAAGTTGCTGAGCTGCGGGAATATCTGGATAAAATTTACAACACCAGCGGCAAGAAAGAAGAGCTTGATAGCTTGAGTGATGCTGAAATCATTAAGATGGCTCATAACTTAAAAGGCGGCGTGCCTATGGCAACGCCAGTCTTTGATGGTGCCAGTGAGGCTGAGATCAAACGCATGCTAGAGCTGGCTGGATTGCCTACCAGCGGGCAAACCACCTTGCATGATGGACGCACAGGTGAAGCCTTTGATCGACCAGTAACCGTAGGTTACATGTATATCCTGAAGCTGAACCACTTGGTTGATGACAAGATGCATGCACGCTCCACTGGGCCATACAGCCTGGTAACACAGCAACCATTGGGCGGTAAAGCTCAGTTTGGTGGACAGCGTTTCGGAGAGATGGAGGTCTGGGCCTTGGAATCAAACGGTGCTGCCTATACCTTGCAGGAGATGCTAACGGTTAAGTCGGATGATGTGACAGGACGTACGCGAATGTACAAGAACATCGTTGATGGAAATCATCAAATGGATCCGGGCATGCCTGAGTCGTTCAACGTACTGGTCAAAGAGATTCGTTCATTGGCCATTAATATCGAGCTGGAGCGGAAGTAGCACTGTCGTTTGGCAGTCCTATAACTACTTCCAATTACAGGAGATACGATCTTGAAAGATCTACTAAAGCTTATTAAACAGCAGGGGCAGCACGAAGATTTTGATGCCATTCGAATTGGCTTAACTTCGCCTGACATGATTCGTTCCTGGTCCTATGGTGAAGTTAAAAAACCAGAGACTATTAACTATCGCACCTTCAAGCCAGAGCGTGAAGGCCTCTTTTGTGCCAAAATCTTTGGCCCGACCAGCGATTACGAGTGTTTGTGTGGTAAGTACAAGCGTCTTAAGCATCGTGGTGTTGTGTGTGAAAAGTGCGGCGTTGAGGTTACCCTCTCAAAAGTGCGCCGCGAGCGCATGGGACATATTGCACTGGCAAGCCCGGTCGCACATATTTGGTTTCTGAAATCACTGCCATCCCGTATAGGTCTGTTGTTAGATATGACCCTGCGCGAGATTGAACGTGTTCTCTATTTCGAATCGTTTGTGGTTGTTGAGCCAGGCATGACACCGCTTGAGCGAGGTCAGTTACTGACGGATGAGCAATACCTTGAAGCGATTGAAGAGAATGGTGATGAGTTTGATGCGCGTATGGGTGCTGAAGCAGTGTATGAACTGTTGCGCACTATTGATATGCCAGCTCAAATTGTGCAGCTGCGCGAAGATATTGACGCTACCAATTCAGAGACCAAGATCAAGAAATTTAGCAAGCGCCTAAAACTGATTGAGTCGTTGAATGCATCGGGTAATCGTCCAGAGTGGATGGTTATGACTGTATTACCAGTACTGCCGCCAGAGCTGCGCCCATTGGTGCCTCTAGATGGCGGCCGTTTTGCGACCTCTGATCTAAATGATCTCTATCGCCGGGTTATCAACCGAAATAATCGTCTGCGTCGACTGCTGGATTTGAATGCGCCAGATATTATTGTACGCAACGAAAAACGCATGCTTCAGGAATCGGTAGATGCGCTATTGGATAATGGTCGTCGTGGGCGTGCTATTACGGGTACCAATAGGCGGCCACTGAAATCCTTGGCTGATATGATCAAGGGTAAACAAGGTCGTTTTCGCCAGAACCTGTTAGGTAAGCGTGTTGATTATTCTGGGCGTTCCGTCATCGTGGTAGGGCCAACTTTGAGGCTGCATCAGTGTGGCCTGCCTAAGCGGATGGCTTTGGAGCTATTTAAGCCATTCATCTTTAGCAAGCTACAGTTTCGTGGTTTGGCGACCACTATCAAGGCTGCGAAAAAACTGGTTGAGCGTGGTAGCACCGAGGTATGGGATATCCTGGAAGAGGTTATCCGTGAACATCCGATCATGTTAAACCGTGCGCCTACTTTGCATCGACTTGGCATCCAGGCCTTTGAACCGGTACTGATTGAAGGTCAGGCTATTCAGTTGCATCCGCTGGTCTGTACAGCATTTAATGCTGACTTTGACGGCGATCAGATGGCAGTGCACATACCTTTATCTATTGAGGCGCAGCTTGAAGCTCGCACCCTCATGATGTCGACTAATAATATCCTCTCTCCAGCTAATGGTGAGCCGATTATTGTGCCATCACAGGATGTTGTTTTGGGTCTCTATTTTATGACCCGTGAATGTGTCAATGCACAAGGTGAGGGCATGGCCTTCTCTAATGTTAAAGAGGTGCATCGCGCCTATGAAGGCCGCCAAGTAGGATTGCAGGCTAAGGTTAAGGTTCGTATTCGTGAGGTAGTTCCAGGCGAAGATGGCGAGCGAGTTGAACAGGTTCGCAGAATTGATACCACCGTTGGGCGTGCGATTCTTTCTGAGATTCTGCCAGATGGCCTCTCTTATGACTTGATCAATCAGCCACTAGGTAAAAAGCAGATATCCAATTTGGTTAATGCCTGTTATCGCCGCGTGGGCCTTAAAGAGACGGTTATCTTTGCTGATCAGCTCATGTATACAGGTTTCCGCTTTGCAACACGTTCGGGTGTCTCGATTGGTATCGATGATATGACCGTCCCGGATAATAAGAGCAAGATTTTAGCCGCAGCAGAAGAAGAAGTGAAAGAGATTCAAAACCAATATGCTTCGGGCTTGGTAACCAATGGTGAGCGCTACAACAAAGTAGTCGATATTTGGTCTCATACCAATGACCAAGTGGCCAAGGCTATGATGGACAAGCTTGGTAAAGACCTGGTTATTGATGCTGAAGGCAATGAGGTTGAGCAGGACTCATTCAACTCTATTTATATGATGGCTGATTCGGGTGCTCGAGGCTCAGCAGCGCAGATTCGCCAGCTTGCTGGTATGCGTGGTTTGATGGCTAAGCCAGATGGCTCCATTATTGAAACGCCAATTACTGCAAACTTCCGTGAAGGACTGGACGTGCTCCAGTACTTTATTTCTACTCATGGCGCACGTAAAGGTCTGGCTGATACCGCCTTGAAGACGGCTAACTCAGGCTATCTTACCCGTCGTTTGGTGGATGTCGCGCAGGATATGGTTGTACTGCAAGAGGATTGCGGCACGGAAAATGGCATTATGATGACACCATTGATTGAAGGTGGTGATGTTGTCGAGCCTTTGCGCGATCGTATTCTTGGTCGTGTTGTAGGTGCGGACATTTATAGGCCGGGCACTGATGATGTGATTTGTGAGCGGGGCACCCTGTTGGATGAAGATTGGGTGGATTGTCTCGAAGAGGAAGGTGTAGATCAGGTGCAAGTGCGCTCAGCAATCACCTGTAGTGCACGTGTTGGTGTCTGTAGCGCATGTTATGGTCGTGATCTTGCTCGTGGCCATGCTGTCAACATGGGTGAAGCGGTGGGTGTTATTGCTGCACAATCTATTGGTGAGCCAGGCACGCAGCTGACTATGCGTACCTTCCATATAGGTGGTGCTGCCTCTCGATCTGCTGCGATTAATAGCATTGAAGTGAAATCAAAAGGCACAGTTCGCTTACATAATATTAAAACTGTTCAGCATCAAAGCGGCCATTTGGTTGCTGTATCTCGTTCAGGTGAAATCACGGTGGTTGATGAGGTTGGCCGTGAACGTGAGCGCTATAAAGTGCCCTATGGTGCAACCTTAAAGGTTGGTGACGGTGATGGTGTTGATGGTGGTCAGATGGTGGCAAACTGGGATCCACATACGCACCCAGTTGTTACGGAAGTAGCAGGCAAACTGCAATTCGATGACTTTGTAGATGGCGTAACTGTACAGAGTCAGATAGATGAAGTGACCGGTCTCTCTTCACTTGTCGTTATCGATCCAAAGCAGCGACCAGCTGCGGGCAAAGATCTGCGCCCCATGGTGAAACTAATTGGCGCGGATGGTGAAGATCTTTGTATTGCAGGCACCAAGATTCCTGCGCATTACTTTCTGCCCGCCGCGGCTATTGTGGGTGTAACCGATGGCGCGGATGTAGGTGTTGGTGATGTATTGGCTCGTATTCCGCAGGCTTCTAGTAAAACTCGTGATATTACCGGTGGTCTGCCGCGCGTTGCTGATCTGTTTGAAGCGCGTAAGCCTAAAGATCCTGCCATTCTGGCTGAGGCGACAGGTACCATTAGCTTCGGTAAAGATACCAAAGGTAAGCAGCGTTTAGTTATCACTCTGCAGGATGGAGAAACCATTGAAGAGCTGATTCCAAAATGGCGACATGTAAATGTGTTTGAGGGTGAGCATGTTGCTAAGGGAGAGGTAATTGCTGAAGGTGAATTGAATTCCCATGATATTTTGCGTCTTCGAGGCGTGACCCAGATGGCAGAATATCTGGTTCAGGAAATTCAAGATGTCTATCGTTTGCAGGGTGTAAAAATCAACGATAAGCATATTGAGGTGATTATTCGCCAGATGCTGCGTAAAGTTGAAATTAGCAATACGGGTGACACGATGTTATTGCGCGGTGAGCAGATAGAACGTATGCGCTTAGCTGACGTAAACGATGCTGTAATTGCCGAAGGAAAGCAGCCTGCGCTTTATGAACCATTATTGCTCGGTATTACCAAAGCCTCTTTGGCAACAGAATCTTTTATCTCTGCAGCTTCATTTCAAGAGACTACACGAGTGCTTACAGAAGCATCTGTGCGTGGACTGAGCGATGATCTGCATGGCTTAAAAGAGAATGTGATAGTTGGTCGCCTGATTCCTGCGGGAACAGGCCTGGCTTCACATCTGGCGCGTAAGAGTCGGCGCAAGGAAGAACTCATGACAGAGGTTGAAAGCAGTAAGGTTGAAATGGCGACGGAAGAGGTAGAAGAGGCTATTAAACAGGCCTTGAATACATCAGATATATAAGTCAATTTGAAGGCGAACTGCAGTAATTCGAGTAATTGCAGCAGGTCGCCTTTAGTATCTGGTTATTTAGTAAAATAAGTAGCAGCCTCGTATTGACAGGTCGCCTACACAAGCATAGAATGCGCGCTCTCTGACGAACTGGCTTTGCTGTCGGGTTGTTAGATCATTATTAAGAATGCAGCTTTACGGGCTGTTGGAAACGTATCAGACACTAAGTAAGCAATGCTCCTTGGTTGTTGTTTCTAAGGGGCAGGAGTTGCTGCTAAGTTTTTTAGTGCATAGGTGCATATCCGGGAATCCCGGGAGACACAGATAGATGGCAACAATAAATCAGTTAGTGCGCAAGCCTCGCAAGCGCAAAGCAGAAAAAAGTACCGTGCCGGCCCTAGAGGCTTGCCCGCAAAAGCGTGGTGTTTGTACGCGTGTTTATACTACGACACCAAAGAAGCCAAACTCTGCACTTCGTAAGGTGGCTCGTGTGCGTTTAACTAATGGGTATGAGGTTAGTACTTACATTGGTGGTGAAGGGCATAACCTGCAGGAGCACTCTGTGATACTTCTGCGCGGCGGGCGAGTAAAAGATCTGCCTGGTGTGCGTTATCACACGGTTCGTGGCAGCCTTGATACCTCTGGTGTTGAGAGCCGCCGTCAGGGTCGCTCCAAGTATGGCGCGAAGCGTCCAAAGAGCTAAACGCTCTGTGCAATAGTCAATAATTTCAGGATTTGAGTAAAAGCCATGCCTAGAAGAAGAGTTGTAGCAAAACGGGAGATTCTTCCGGATCCAAAGTTCGGAAATGAGCTGCTGGCCAAGTTTATTAATATGGTTATGGTAAGCGGAAAAAAATCTGTTGCTGAGCGTATTCTTTATGGTGCGTTGGAAAAGGTAGCAGAGCGCTCCACCGAAGAGCCATTGGATGTGCTTGATAAGGCGCTGGACAATGTTAGGCCAACGGTTGAGGTTAAGTCACGTCGTGTAGGTGGTGCTACCTATCAGGTGCCTATTGAGGTGCGTCCTAATCGCCGTAATTCGCTAGCAATGCGTTGGTTGATTGATGCGGCACGTAAGCGGAGTGAAAAGTCTATGGCTTTTCGTTTGGCAGGTGAGTTGATGGATGCTTCAGCATCTAGAGGGAACGCAGTAAAGAAACGTGAAGATACGCATCGCATGGCAGAAGCTAACAAGGCATTTGCGCATTATCGCTGGTAATTGTGATTTGAAGTAGCGTTAAATATAAAGTTTGATTGGAGGGGTAGTGTCGTGGCTCGTGTGACTCCAATCGAACGCTATCGTAATGTGGGCATTATGGCACACATTGACGCTGGCAAAACCACCACGACGGAACGTGTTTTGTACTACACTGGGGTTTCGCATAAGATCGGTGAAGTGCATGACGGCGCAGCAACCATGGATTGGATGGAGCAAGAGCAAGAGCGCGGAATAACGATTACTTCTGCAGCCACAACATGCTTTTGGTCTGGGATGGAGAAACAGTACCTGGAACATCGCATCAATATTATTGATACACCAGGTCATGTGGATTTCACCATTGAGGTTGAGCGTTCGCTACGCGTGTTAGATGGAGCTTGTGCTGTTTTCTGTGCGGTTGGTGGTGTTGAGCCGCAATCGGAGACAGTCTGGCATCAGGCGGACAAGTATGGCGTGCCACGGATTGCCTTCGTTAATAAGATGGATCGAGTGGGTGCGAATTTTCAGCGTGTCGTCGATCAGATAAAAGAACGGTTGGGTGCAAACCCAGTGCCAATTCAGGTTCCGATTGGTGCGGAGGAGGGGTTTCAAGGGGTGGTTGACCTTATTAAGATGAAAGGAATCATTTGGGATGAAGAGAGCCGTGGTGCTGAATTTCAGTTCATTGACATACCATCTGATATAACAGTCTTATGCCTAGAATGGCGTGAGAATATGGTAGAGGCGGCGGCTGAAGCCAGTGATGAGCTGACAGAGGTATACCTGGAAACGGGTGAGCTCAGCGAAGATGAGATTAAGCAGGGCCTGCGTGCCCGCACAGTGGCAAATGAAGTCGTGCCAGTTATGTGTGGCAGTGCCTTTAAGAATAAAGGTGTGCAGAGCATATTGGATGCCATGGTTGATTACATGCCGTCCCCGATAGATGTACCGGCAATTGCTGGCACTCTTGATGACGCGGCGGAGACAGAGGCAACACGTCCTGCGGACGATGATGCACCGTTCTCTGCGTTGGCGTTCAAGATCGCAACAGATCCCTTTGTGGGGACACTGACATTTTTTCGAGTCTATTCAGGGGTCTTGAACTCCGGAGACACGATCTACAATCCTGTAAAAGGGAAACGCGAACGAGTTGGGCGCATTTTGCAAATGCACTCCAACAATCGCGAAGAGATTAAAGAGGTTCGAGCCGGTGATATTGCGGCTGCCGTTGGTCTTAAGCAGGCAACAACGGGCGATACTCTTTGTGATCTTAAAGAGATTATTACGCTTGAGCGGATGGATTTCCCAGACCCGGTTATATCGGTTGCTGTTGAGCCAAGAACGCAGGCGGATCAAGAAAAGATGGGCGTTGCTCTTGGGAAATTAGCGAAAGAGGATCCCTCTTTTCGTGTTGCTACAGACGAGGAGTCTGGGCAGATAATCATCTCAGGGATGGGTGAGCTGCATCTTGAAATTATTGTTGATCGTATGCGACGAGAGTTTAGCGTTGAGGCCAATGTAGGTGCTCCGCAAGTAAGCTACCGGGAGAGTATTCGCAAGACGGTCGAGCAGGAAGGAAAATTTATTCGACAAAGTGGTGGCAGAGGACAGTATGGTCATGTCTATCTGCGATTAGAGCCACAAGAGACCGGTGCGGGATACGAGTTTGTCAACGAAATCGTTGGCGGGGTAGTGCCTAGGGAGTATATCCCAGCAGTAGATAAAGGCGTGCAGGGACAGATGCAGAGTGGTGTGTTGGCGGGTTACCCCGTTGTCGATGTGAAGGTTACACTTTATGACGGCTCATATCATGATGTCGACTCTAATGAGATGGCGTTTAAGATTGCCGGCTCGATGTGTTTTAGAGAGGCGGCATTGCTTGCAGATCCAGTGCTGCTGGAGCCGATAATGAAAGTAGAAGTCGTCACTCCTGAGGATCATATGGGTGATGTGATGGGTGACTTGAATAGTCGCCGCGGAGTGGTGCAGGGCATGGATGATTGTCCTGTGGGTAAGCAGATTGCAGCAGAAGTTCCACTAGCCGAGATGTTTGGCTATGCAACAGATTTGCGGTCTGCAACCCAGGGTCGAGCGACCTATAGTATGGAATTTTGTAAGTACAGCGAGGTCCCGGCAAGAATTGCCGAGGCAATTGTTAAAAAACAGTAATCTGGTATAGGGGTAGTTAAAGTGTCCAAGGAAAAATTTGAACGCAATAAACCGCATGTAAACGTCGGCACAATTGGCCACGTGGATCATGGTAAAACCACATTGACCGCTGCCCTGACGAAAGTCATGGCAGAAGTTCACGGTGGTGAGACTAAGGCTTTCGATCAGATCGATAACGCC
>JAJFJN010000010.1 GCA_021773975.1 Gammaproteobacteria bacterium
TGTCATTATTCATACAGGCCTCCGGTCGGTTTTAATGTTTGGCTTTGAACACCTACATTATACCTTCCGTGAGGCCTGCTTTCTTTATATATCAGTTAGTTGGGCGTTATTTTTGTGTAAAATTTAACTCCGAAACTTGAGGGATAAAAACCATACACCAGATCAGAAAACTCCCGTGAGCATCCGCAGTCGCCACCATTTAGCTGAATCTGATCCAGTTTCTTTACAGGCCCATTCTGTGCCTGTTGGAGAATCTGTGTTTGATGAGATAAGTAACTAATGCCTGAATCAGCAAAAAGAGCTGCCAATGCTTTTATAAATAGAAACTCATTTGGGTAGGCTCTGCCTTGGATTTTTGTCAGTTCATTTAGAACATCGTCAGGCAGGGATTCATCAGCTGCTGTTTTTTCATCATTGAGATCGGCATCTTCATCTGTATCTTCTTCGGCAGGCTGCCAGCGATAAAAAAACAGTGGCCCAATTGCAGGCTGAGATTGTTTTTTTGGAGGGCTCTGTTTGGGGAGTACTACTTTGTTTTCACTAGGTGGTATAAGGGACTCCACCTTTTTTACAATGGCTGGTTTTTCAGAAGGAGTCACTTCTTTTTTTACAGCAACCTGCTTTTTAGTTACATATTCATCCAGGATTGCGACAACCTGATTTGCAGGGCCTGATTGAAGCGTTTTATTAATGTTTTTTTGATCCTGCTCTGGTTTTTTGTACAGCCATGCCTTAAAAATATCACTTTTTATCAACAGCCGCCAGTCTGGGTGTTTTTTCAATACGTTGATGCTTATTTCCAATAGGTTAAGCATTTGATTGATAAACGTACTCGAATCTTTAACTTCAAAGTCCTGACAAAGGCGCTGTAGTGCATGACGCGTTTCTTGCCCCAATACACCATCTGCTGCTACTGGACCATAACCACCGGCTACGAGCTGTTCCTGAATATGTTGAACTTGTGCCTGATCTACAGTTTGTACATATTGTTTGAAAGATGTTTGAATTGAAGCTATCTGGCAGATCTTACTGGTGTCCTGAGCAGACGCAATAGGAGCCATGAATACCCCTATGACAAATAACATCAATTGAAAAACAGTACTCAAACCACTTGCACGCTTTTGTTGTTGAATCTGCATAACTAAATTGTTTTCCCTTCTTTTCTTAGTTCCTTTACCACGCCGTGGATTAAATCATTCTGACGGATGGTATCGCGTTGTATTTGTAATGCGCTGATTGCACCATATCGCACTACATTGGTAATTGCTCCACCGGAGAGTTCATACTCTTTTGCCAGGTAACGCAGGTCGATGTCTTCGGCTAGTCGCGCTTTTCCGTTTAAGGTGTTTTCCCAGAGTCGATGACGTTGTTCTACATCAGGCAGTGGAAAGTAAACCAGTGATTGGAAGCGTCTGGCGAAGGCATCATCAATATTAGCTTTTAAGTTTGTTGCCAGGATAACGATGCCGGGAAAGTCTTCAACACGCTGTAGAAGATAGGAGATTTCCTGGTTGGCATGGCGGTCATTGGAGCTGGAGGTCTGGGTCCGTTTGCCAAACAGGGCATCGGCTTCATCAAAGAAAAGTATCCAGTTTTTGTTTTGTGCCTGATCAAACACATTGGCCAGATTCTTTTCTGTTTCACCAATGTATTTGGACACCACCATGGAGAGATCAATGCGATAGACATCAACACCAACCTCTGCGCCTATCAAGGTTGCTGTCAGCGTTTTTCCTGTACCTGGTGGGCCATAAAACAGGCTGCGATAGCCCGGCTTAATGGCTTTTTCCAGGCCCCACTCTTGCATGATGGTATTGGCGTGTTTAATCCAGGTTTTGATGATGTCGATCTCAGCCAATACTTGGGGGGCGAGTACGAGATCATCCCAACTCAGTTTTGTGGTGATACGTTTGGCGGGAAATGTGATGCTGTAATCCGGTTTGTGTGAGATGCCCGACGTACAGCGGGAGAGAATATCTGCCGACAAATTTAGAGTGCCGCTGAAGAGTGGTTCATCCCTGCCCTGCCGTTCAATCTGCAATATTGCTGAGCTGGCAAAGAAGTGATCATTCTCAAATAACCGGATCATGTTAAAGCGCTCTGCCAGGTCATTACCCGCCAAAATAAATGAGGCTGTTTCACAGGTGGGTAAAAAGCCGCCATGACACTTGCCTTGCCAACCACCAAATTCAGAGTAGCCGCGATCCAGGTTTTTATTGCGGGTGAATAGCATGTCCAATGCTTGTGGCTTAATGTGCGGAATCATCACCAGGATGAAGACAATGCGTTCGTCAAAATCCATAGCATGTTCATTCACTACGGCGGCATATTCAGATGGGTTGTTCGATAAATCTGGCGGCGTAAGTTCTCTGATATTCTTAAAATCACATGACTGTTCAAAATAGAGGGCTATACGTGTGACCAGTACGCGGTTGAACCAATCGATTTCACATTCCAGTGTTTTTGCGTTTAATTGGCTAAGTTTCATGTTAACGCCACTCCACGTAGATCACCCGCTGCATCCAGGGGGATTTAATAGTGGAATAGGACCATGGGATTTGATCCAGCAACATATCAAAGGCTTTGGGTTCAATGGATAGATACTAGGCATCATCCTTCAGTTGCAGCCTGCCATGGCGTTGCAGAAAGGACTCTCTTAAAGCCGTGATTGAAGTGCTGCCGAGTGATTTCCAGTGTTGAATCATGCCAAGCAACAGGCCTTCAAGTTCACCTTTTTCATGTGCTGTAAGTTCTATTTCCCGCCTGATGGGCCGACCAGGTTGGATGCCGCATAAAAGTTTGTTGAGCACCAGTTGACACTCAGGGTTTGAGAGGCTGTCATTAACCAGAAACTGCAACATATGCACACCACGCTCGGCTGCTTCACGATCTTTAAAGGCCGACTTTTCGATAAGACCCAATGCGTTAAATAGACGAGGCAGATAGGCCGCAGTCAAAACCATACCCGCATTGGCGATATAGATATCCTCAGTAACGTCAGGTTCATCCTCTTGAGGTAGATCAGGTTCCATATCCACTTCATGGGTAGGCATTTCAATGCGGGTGATATCATCCGCATCAGATGAAAGCGACTGAATTAATCGCTCAGTTATTTCCTGTGTTGAGGGCGATCTGTTTTGCAGCAGTTGTTGATTGAGTACTGTATGAAATTGTGGGAGATCGGTTGAATCAACCATCTCTCCATTCATCGTTTCGACATACTGGCGGACAAAATACCGCTCATTGAACAGATGCCCTGTAGAGGTGATATAAGAGTATATAAAGCGCCATTTAAGTTGCTCAAGCTGTTTAGGCTGGATGCCTGCCTGACCAGCATAGCAGGCAATATTAAGCAGCTCAGTACACTGTAATATCTCACCTGTTGCCGTTATGCCCAGCACAGAGAGCAGCTTGACCTGAAGCCATTCAGGTAGCAGTTCAGCCATTCTGGAAATGAAATGCTGATCACCCAAACCCAGCTCAAGCAACCGACGTAGTACCATAGATTGCCTAGCAGCCATAAGTTCTATTGATCGAATAAGCTTAGTCTGTATCTTGTCTGATAGACCATGAGTGCCATAGAGCGCATCCGCGATCTGGTTCTCACTATTTTCAACATGCGTGATAGCTGCATCAGGACTTTCTCTTAAGCCCTCTTTTTCCAGGGCTGTAAAATCAATTAATTCACCTCTTATAAGACGCTCTAGAATATGAATGAAAAAGATTTTTTGGTTTGTAGATCGTTCTGCATGGGCTTGAATCGCCACGCTTAAATCAGACCTCAATGCAGGATCAGTTGCACTCGTTGCGTTGACTAACGCCCGCACAAGCTGACGTAATAGAGGAACGGATAGACTATCAACGGCCCGTTGCCATGCATGGCTGCCCACTTGTAGTTGCCTATAGAGTTTTATCAATAGCCAGGGTGTTTTTTGACTAAGCGATTCAAGATCTGCGAGCCGTATTGATTCGTTGTATTCAGCACCTGAGAGAGTGCAGCTTAAACGTTCATAGAGTAGCTGAGCCTCATTTTCGCTCTCCTGCTGCGCCATACCATGTTCTAGTTTATCCTGTTGTTCTATCAGGAATTGCAACAGATTATTGGCAAGTTTGCTTGCTTTGGTATGTGTACTTATATTCTCAATCAGGCTACGGATCAAAACAGAGTAGCTCAGGTTTCGGGATGCGGCCATCTGCCTGATTAGGCTGCCAAGATAAGCCTTTTTGTTGAATTAACTGCCGCGTTCAACTAATAGATAGGCTAGGGAAAACTCCCACATCTCGGTTTTATGTTTTGTCTGATTAGCAGATTCGATCTTTTGATTTGGTAGAAACAGCGCTGCCTGTTCGATAACCTGTGTTACAAAGCTGTGTTCAGATGGCTCGATTAGCCTCAGTATGTCGTGCAAGATCTCTTCTGAAAAACCGACTGCAATATGTTTTCGAATTTTTAGCTGTTGCCCATAATGCTGTAGCGTCTTTTTTAGCAGTTGCGCATAATCACCATACAGCACCGACCAGTGAGTCTGAATGATGGACATCTCACCGGATACCAGTGCCGAGACTAGCTGCGAATGTAAGTTAGTTTGATCATCGGCCAACTGTTTCTTCTCATGCTCTTTCGTCGATGTATTTGCCTGAAATGGCTTGGATGATGCCAAGGCATCAAAATCAATCAGTTTGTTACTGATCAGGCAGTTCAGGATATGAATAAAAAAAGCCTTCTGGTTGGCAAACCTCTCTGCATTGCTCTGGACTGCCGTCATAAAGTCTGATGTTGAGCTACCCTGCTCGCTTGTTGCAGTGACTAGCTCCTGTACAAGCTGGTGCAATAGCGGAACAGATAGGTTTTCAATGGCCCGATGCCATGCATAACGGTTGGCTTGCAACTCCTGGTAGAGCCGCGTCAGTAACCAAGGTGTTTTTTGACTGACTGCATTGAGATCCGCAAGCAGTGCCGTTTTATCGAATTTGCCATCAAAATCACTATTTGAGAGTGTGCTACTTAAAGATTCATAATGCACATAGACGGATTCAAGTTGTGCAGCATTATTTTGTTCTTGCGATTCTATGTTGAACTTCAAGGCATCCTGTTGCTCTGTTAGGAATTGCAAGAGATCACGGGCAAGTTTGCTTGCTTTTGAGTAAGCGCTAATATTCTTGATCAGGCTATGGATCAAAGCAGAGCAACTCCAACTTCGGGATGCTGCCATCTGTTTAATCAGGCTGCCAAGATAGGCTTTTTTGTTGAATAGGCTGCCGCGTTGCACCAATAGGTAGGCCAAGGAAAACTCCCACATTTCGGCCTTATGCTGCATTTGATCAGAAGAATTCAGCTTTTGATTAGACTGAAATAGCACAGCTTGCTCGATAACCTGTGTGACAAAGCCATGTTCTAATGGCTCTATCAGTACCAGCAGATCCTGCAACATCATTTCAGAAAAACCAGCGGCTATATTTTTTCGGACCTTTAGCTGTTGCCCATAATGCTGCAGTGCCTTTTTCAGTAGCTCCGCATGCTTGCTATATAGCACAGACCAGTGTGTATGAAGAGTGAACATCTCATTTGACAGCAGGGCTGAGGCTAGTTGTTCTTGTAGGTATAAATCTGGCAATGCATGTTCAGGCAGTGCTTCAGCATTAAATGGCAAAGAACCACTGCATTGCATTAGCACTTTGAGTTCCATCGCTGTTTGCTGTGCGGTCTGTGAATGTGACAAACAGAGTGCATCTAAAAGATAAGTAATGGTATCCGCTGAAAACTGTTTGACCAACCTCTCCAGCGCCACCCTTCTGTGTGGCATGCTGCATAGTAAGGTGCAAAATTCTCCAGGGTTTGAATCAATAGCGCGCTTTAACAAAACTTCAAGCGTATCAGTGTCAGAAAGACGGGAGTGCCATGGCAGGTATCCTTTGCGCAGAAAATAGAGTAACGAATTTTGCTCTGCACTTTTTTGATCAATTACCTCGCCATTTGAAGCTTTCCCTGTTTGATGGGCATGACGAATTTCAGCCAGGGATGAGATTAGTTGTTCACGCAACCGCTTTGGCATTTCATGCTTATAATCAGCATATGGTATGTGACCGAGATCTAGTTCTATGCTACTTATTCTGTAAATAACGCCAGAATTAGTGGCCTCATTGAATACTTCATCGACCACAATCATCAGGTCATGATTTATAAAATCGTTTACTGATGAGCATTGATCAATAGAAGGGTCTCCCTGATCATAGGTGAGATCGATAACAGCACTGTCAATAAGGTGGTGACTATTCATAACAACAGTATCACTCCCCATTTCCTTGCCGCTTTCGGTTTTCCAGTAAAAATGTAATTAATTTTTGTGCAAAATTATTAAGCGCTTCCTGGTCCGGTTTCTGTTTGCGTTTAAGCCTCATCCATTCTGCATAGAGCGACTCGAATTTATACATTTTCATAAAATCGAGCCAGTAAAAATCAGCATGTATATGGGCTGGCGTGTTGAGGCGCACTGTCTCTTCAGCAAGCATTTGAAACTGCTTATTATGACAGCGGGCTGTCCAACCTGGGAAAAGCACGCTAATTCTGCAGGAAAAAAATTCTCTTCCTGATCAAAGTTCAACCCCGTATACATTTCCTGCCCAGTTGGGCGCAGCAAGAGATGCTCAATAACCTGCAACCCTTCACTTCCTTTGTTTAGCAAAATTAAAAAATGACGCAGGCAGTTGGCTGCATAAATTGCGGACGCTTTATCCTCATAGGTTCCAAGGTACCAATATTGATTTTCATCCGTCTGAAATGTCAGTTGATAGCCCTGCTTTGAAGTCAGGCTTCCTATCTTGTATCGATCAATATAGATGCCGCCTCTTAACAGTATGTCGCTTAACAGATTATTTTTGAGCGGTATGGCCTCGCCAATTGCCTGCCGCAAATCAGTTAATGAAATATCTTTATCAAGCGCATACACAGGTGCTTGCTCAAAATCATCACAGCTAAATTCATCTGCTTCACCCAGATCAATAAACTTAAGTTCGTGGCTTCCCGCCTTGAGGAATTCATATTTTTCATGCAAGGTCAATTTAATACCCTGCTCAAGAATCTCCATGGTCAGAGGACGTGCTGTGTTTTCCTCGAACCCCAATAACATACTCACACGTGATTGTAGACCGGAGTGTGCGCATCTGCTCCATGACGAGCTGCTGTAATCAGAGGCTGCAGCACGATCACGTCCCAAATCAATAACGGATTTTAAATATGAGATTTTGTTATTGACGATTGTCTCTTCGATCTCATTTTTGCTGTAATAATAGTTGAAATGTCTTAGCGAATTCTGGCTAAAGCTTTCACCATATAGTGCAAGTAAATAATCCAGCAGGCGGCTTTTGCGATCATGATAATTATCAAAGCCTGCAATAATTCTTTTAAACACATCAACAGGGTTTTCAGGATATATCGATTCAATACTGGCTATTGCCTGCTTATCAAGAAGTTGGAATGAGTAGGAACTTTTCAGGCTGTTTTCAGTAGAAAAAAGTCTCTTGATAGAGTCAAGATTGGCCAGAAAATTCGTCAATAATTGCTCGAAAATTACTAAGTAAGACTTTAGCTGATTTGCTCGTGCCTTGACATCAGGAGGTGCTGAATCAGGCACGCCAAAGGCGTTAATGCCATAGTTAATTGGGAATTGATCCTGAATGCCGGAGTAGTGGTTGAGCGGCCTCGCAACACCTTTTGCTGTTTCATATAACAGCGACAGATCCTGTGGTGTTGATCTTGATGAATGGCATTTAAAGTCAATCTCATCAAACCTGGGGCGCAGACTGTCAATATCCAATGGCAATGCCCGGCCGTTGGTTGTCAGAATGACTTTAATTTCTTCATTTATCAGGGGAATGATTAACCCGAAAGCTTTTTTAGGATCATCAGACACGATAATATCATAAAAGCATTTGCCATCTTTTTGCAGATAGAGTTGCTGTATATGGTCAACACCTTCTATTGAATTAATCGTTGAAAACAGAGATGAAACTAAAAATTCAGACGGATTCTCACTCACTTCATGAACCAGGAATGACCCATGGCAGGTGTATGGGCCGTTAAATAATTTATCCAGCGAACCCGCCAGTTTTATCTGCTGCTCAAAATCCACAACTGGGGCGCTGTCTCCTATCTGGCGAAAGCAGCTGTGATAGATCTCTGCAAGAATATCTATAGGGTGCCGGGGACCGGTCACCTCAATGTTGGCGCAAAGTTCATAATCAAGATTTTCAACGACGCAAATTTCAGCAATATCTTCACACAGGTTTCTTGATGTGTTGTATAGCGTACGTAGTTTGTCGAGGGCTACGTGACGGGATTTTTTATCAAGCCCCTGTTCCAGTTTAACGGAGACTTGATAAAGGCCTCGATATTGAGCTTCAGATGCTTGTTGTTCAAGGATGGGTTTCAGCCAGACGTTATCAATCTCTTTCACGCCGTTAAGAAAGGTTTTTCGATAATCAAGGATGGTTGTTGGCCGACAGGGAAATACCTCTTCTGGTGCATGCAGTGCTTGAAGATCAAAATCAATCACACCCCCTTCACGGGCCAGATAATCCTCAACTGCAAATTCTGTGCGATAAACAATATCTGTCATCGCATAGATAAGCTGTTCAAGAATGGTAATACCTGGATCGTGCAGGTTGTAGTCTGTCCACACCTGACCTGAAATCTGCTCGATAAGCTGGATAGCATCACGCTTCAGGCTATCGAAGCTGACATCGCTCTCCGTACTCTTACGTCGTTTTATTGAGAGTCCTTCAGGCATCATCAATCTCTATTCATGGCTCTTGCTGTCCATCGTTTTGATCGTCATCCTGTGCCCAGGATTCACTCATGTCTGAATCAAACCAGAGCTGGGTAATGTAATAACGTATTTTTACTTTATCGCCGTAATCACAGTTGGTGCGCATCTGAAGATAGTACTCCTCTTCATTACCTGACCAGCGCAACTTAATCCGAGTAATACGTGAAAGATAATAGGCCTGATGGTATTTGATTCTTTTTTTCAGATTAAAAAAGTTAAACAGCCAACCCTGTGGGTTAAAGGCATTCATAGCAACAGCTTGAATCAAGGCATACCTACCAGTTCCTTTGCTACCGACACCAGCCATAACCTCAAATGCCTGACACCCACTCAAAGGGCCGATAATATTGTGCCACTCTCCGTTGGCAGGCACAGTTGTTTGGTTGCTTGTATTGGCACCCAGCCTGCCGTGTGAAGCAACCACACCGTCTACATCTAGTGCATAGGCTGGGTCTGATTTGTTCACACCCACTTTGCCATCTGCCGCAAAGGTCATCACAGGTGGAGAACCCGTCTTGCCATTGGGCTTTTTGATGAGAAGCCGGTCATGCTCCTTATCGTAATTAATTGACCATGCCACTTCCTTTGATGCTGTGGTTCCAAAAAAACTGACCAATCGATCATGATCACCGATTAGGGAAATTTCAAAACCATTCTCTGGTGTTTTATCAAATCCTTCATCAATCGTATTGAGAGAGGAGTCAATTAAATCGCAAAATTGATCCTCTGACGGTAAAGCGCCCTCACGAAAATAACGCTTTAGTGTGCCTCTATTCTTATTTGCCATATTCACTGCTTCCACTAATGATAAAGGTACCACCTACAGCAAGTTCATTGACTCCGGTAATCTCCGCCTTAATGGATCTTGCTGTCTGTTGCATCTCTATAAAATGTTTTTTTGCTGGTATTGCAAGGCTCCATGGATAGCGTGGTCTGATAACAACATCACCGTTTTTCTTGCTCCTTGCCGTATCGGATAAACTGTAATCACCTGTGCCGTTGAGCGTAATATGCAGCATGGAAAAGTTTGTAATAAATTCAACATAGCTCAGGCTACGTATGTAAGACTCCAAGTCCCGCTGTCTTATGCTCCAACCGAATTTCGATTTATACCCTGTCTTTTTCCAGGGACAGATATAATCAGAAATATCCTGATTTAACCGGTTGATGTTTACGCCGTCACCAAGGCCATCAGAAAATTTAACCGTGCATCTCACCTGCACCTGCTCATAAACAGGGTTTCTAACCTCTATTCCTGCAAAGGGAGAAGATAAATTTTCAACATAGGTTTTAATCTGGTTGAGTTTGTCTGGATTAACTATCACCTTTGTGCAAGTCTCATCATTAGAAGATGAGCTGTGAGGAACCACTACGATCAGAACATTGCCAGGTTTTATAGTTTCCTCTGTGCTTGAAATGCTTGAGAAGCATTTAACTTTCTGAATCTCTGGAAACTGTTTAAGTATGAGTCGTTCATAATCCCACGAAAGCTGTGCCCTGTTTTTGTGACGCAGACGCTCACTTACACGTGTTTTGAGTTCAATGTCACTCTCTATGGGTCTACCGCCAAAGGATTTACCTGCCTGCCTTATGCTGCCAACACCGGTTATTGGGTAGATTGAAGACCATTTGATACGCTTCGGCAGCTGTTGATGGCTACTATTTGCATCTGTTTTTTTTGTAACTTTTAAGGCATTGGTTTCTACTGCATTGCAGCTACTAAAAGATCCGGCACCCTGCATGCAGGAAACGCGCAACCAAAAACAATCTCCCGGCATAACGCTATTATTAGAATTAATATCTTTTGGGATATTCAATGTAATTGCGCCGGATGATAAAAAGCCGTTTGTGGCATCAAAAAGCACATGTTTAATCGGCAGTGGTTTCCAGCTATTTACAGCTAAGTAAAACCAGCTAATAGTGGGCGTTACTGCTGTTGTCTCTTGGTTCGATTCCTCAGACATATGAAAAAACAGCGTGAGGTTACCAGCAATTTCTGATGCTGATATTCCAATAAAGAGATTTCCTTCATGACTATATTGCGGTAGAAAAAAACAAGGCTTTGGTGATACTGATGGATAAACGGTTTCAACACCGAATGGATGCATATGGATGATTTTTTCTGCCAAAAGATCTCTGGCATCACCCCGTACTGTCGGATCTATCCTTGAGCTGGCCTTATAATCAAGTGATACTCTATTCAGGAGTGGTGTGTACGCTGGGTTGGGCCACGGCTAATTCACGCTAACGCCTAACTCATTGATATTGGATTAGAGTTACGAGTCATTTTCAGGCAATCAAAGACTGCCCGTGTATTCAGCAGCAGTTTCTTCATCATTTCTGGGATCGTCTCATTTTTCTTCCTGCTTT
>JAJFJN010000091.1 GCA_021773975.1 Gammaproteobacteria bacterium
TACAGCGCCTAAATTATCGCGCTGAAAACCCGTGCGACAATGGGGTCATGCAAAGTCATTCCGGTGCGGGCCATTGAAGATTGAAGACATTGACGTTGATTCAGCCATCAACTCCGTCAAGGCGCTTCTTGAGAAAGAGCGTGATCTGTCGCCGGCACTTAAATCAGCACTGGAGGTGTTGCTCATTCTGGTGTCACTGCTGCTCAATCGCATCACCCTCAATAGCAAAAACAGTAGCAAGCCACCGTCTACCGATCCGAACCGAAAGAAGTTCAGTAAAAAGGGAAAAAGCGATAAGAAGCCGAGAGGGCAGAAGGGGCATAATGGGACCACACTTGTGCAGGCGGATGATCCCGACGAAGTGACTGAGTTAACGATCGATCACCGCACCTTGCCGAAGGGAAGGAAAGCGAGGTAGGCTCAAACGATCAAAGGCCAGAAACCTGCTGGAGAGATTGCGAGACTTCGAGCAAGATGTCCTGCGCTTTATCGATTTGGAGAATGTTCCCTTTACCAACAACCAGGGTGAGAATGATCTGCGCATGGCTAAAGTACAGCAGAAGATCTCTGGTTGCTTCCGGTCCATGGAAGGGGCGAAGATCTTTTGTCGGGTTCGCAGTTACCTATCAACATGCCGTAAGCAGGGATTGACTGCGACCCACGCTTTGACGCTGCTATTTTAAGGGAAAAATCCAGATTTTATGGAAAAGGGTGAAGCTTGATGCGTGTCGTCATGGCAGAATGGGCTGAATAGTTACGGAAAATTTACAACTGGTGATTATGAAGAGATCATGAATAAGGCAAGTAGCCTTAGCCTAGTGTCTAATGCTATTTTATATTGGAATACATCGAACATCGAGGATTAGTAGCATTGTGGAAAGCTTAAGAGCGCAGGGTGAAGCGGTTGACGACAAAACCCTATCTCATATCTCTCTATTACCTTACAAGCATGTTCTACCGAACGGTACGTATTTTATAGAGGAAAAATGAGGTGATAATTCAACTTGGATTTACGGTTCTAGTTAGAGACCAAGTAACGAAACCGTAAGTTTCTGTTCAAATGCACCCGCTAGTCCATTTAATGCACCACCGCAACTACTTCCCTGCCCCGCCGTGCAACCATAACAGTGCTCTGCCACTTTAATAGTGGCTCCATTCAAATCCTCTGCAACTAAATCACTGATATGAGTGCGAGCTTGCCCTGCCTGTACCAGCGGCATATTCAGCATCTGATTAAAATCACAATCAAATAGATAGCCCTGCCAATCCACACTTATTTGATTAAGACACATTAAATTGATCAAATTATTTTGATCAAAAGCACCACGTAGCAGATCCAAATACTGATCAAACTTACCTTGTGACTGCAACAAACTTCCAAAGCGTAAAATAGGCATATTTGTCAATGTGTATAATCGATTAAACCGGATACCAAACCTTTCTAATAACTCAATTTTATAATCAGCCTCCAAACCCGCCTGCGGTGGTGGAAGGTCTGCCCCAGAGGGGTTGTACACCAAATTTAACTCCAGGCCACTTGATGGGTCACCATATCCCAAAGCATTAAGTGTTTTTAACCCGCGAATACTGGAATCATAAGCCCCCTTTCCCCGCTGGCCATCTACATTCTCTTCAAGATAACAGGGTAAAGATGCAACCACCTCAACCTGATTGTTTGCCATAAACTCTGCTAAATAGGACTGATCTGGTTCCTCTAAAACCGTCAGATTACAGCGGTCGATCACTCTAACCCCTAACCTTCTTGCCTCTTCCACCAGAAAACGAAAGTGTGGATTTAACTCCGGTGCTCCACCCGTCAAATCAAGTGTGGAAATTGTTGATTTAGCTATAAATTCAATTACTTGCTCAACCGTGCTCCTATCCATCGATTCAGTTCGATTAGGGCCAGCATCTACATGACAATGCTGGCAGCTCAGGTTGCAACGATATCCCAAATTAACCTGGATCATCTCCAACTGATTGCGCCTAAGTGCCGGAAAATGTGAAGGAAAAAGCAAATGAGAGGAATCAAGCATAATATGAAAAAATCTTAACCGAAAAAAGACGCATGTTAGACATCAAACAAGCCTATCGCAAGCACTGCTACTAAGCCACGTTAGCAGTATGATCTAATATCACCATACTTCTAATAACAGCAATGTCTATTGATTTTTCATTGCACTTCAAGATAAAAAATCAAAGGCCACTAAGCCTAAAATTCTTTGGAGGCACTATGAGTTTATTTTAGAATGATCTCTCCACTAATAGCCAACCCAAGTCTCGCACCAGACAACAAAAAGAATAGCAGATGGAACTGAATATCATACCTACCATCCACTATTCTTCTGTCGTATCTATTTACCTCCTCTCAACATAAGCAGAAAAAGAGGCGGTATTTATTATCCAACCTAAATATCAGGCTCCTTTGCCTGCTTTCCTGCTTGATATGTGGAATATAGATAGATATCCAGATTTAATTCACCCAGCTGATTTTTAATCAATGGCAACACCTCACCCCACTCTAGTCCTCCCACTCCTGTAGCAAGTGCCGGCAGGGCAACTGAAGAAAACCCCTCTTTTTGAATGATTTTCTTCAACGCACGTAAAGCATGATTTACATTACTGACACTGGCCTTTTCCGGCCTGGCGCCATGTCCATAGCCACCTTCTTGGGTCAGGAGGTTAATAATACGAACACCATCCACACCTCCCCACAGCCATGCCTCACCTGGCTTTGGATGCTGCTGATGACACCAATGGTGGAAATCCTTGTGCAGTGCTGGAAAGTTTTCATGTAGCGATTTAGCCAACCCTTGATCCATAGGATCATTTGCTGCTACCCCGTGGGCAATAACTTGAGCTTTACTGAGAAGAATATCTCCTACAACTTCATAAATCATGCAATGTTCTCCTGATAGATGTTTTTATCACTGCATCTATTTTTATTAGAAATGAAAAATCATCCAATCCAATCAAAATGACTTGCGATAACCTTAAAAATACCACTCTTCAGCCTCTAAATGTGGCTGTATTATAAAACATGAACTAAACAGCTAGCCCATATTTAAAGTGTAGTTTATAGGTTGTTTTACAGAGCGGCAGTGGGGAGCGTAGGAAAGACTTTTTACTTATATCTTATAAATTTTTTGTTAATTAAATAGCAATCAGAAACTGGGGGAGATCCCACCCATTTTAAATATGGATAGCTCTCCCATCTACATCCATAGCAGCCTCTTTTAATGACTCAGCCATACTCGGATGGGCATGACAGGTGCGAGCAATGTCTTCAGCTGATGCACCTACCTCAATGGCAATCACTGCTTCAGCTATCAGGTCACCCGCATGTGGCCCAACTATATGTACGCCCAACACTCGATCGCTTACAGCATCAGCTAATATCTTTACAAACCCTTCTGTATCACCATTACAGCGCGCACGGGCATTGGCACTAAAAGGAAACTTTCCAACATTATAGGCAATGCCATCTTGTTTAAGGCTATCTTCAGTGCGGCCTACACTGGCTACTTCAGGCCAGGTATAAACAATGCCTGGAATAGCTGCATAATTCACATGGTTAGGTTTACCTGCTAAATACTCTGCCAAGGCAACACCTTCCTCTTCTGCTTTATGGGCGAGCATGGCACCACCAATAACATCACCTACAGCATAGATTCCATCAACATTGGTTTTAAAACGCTCATCTACATCGATAAAGCCCCGCTTATCCAATGCCACGCCAACCTGTTGTAAGCCCAATCCTGAGGTATAAGGCCGACGGCCAACCGCTACCAATACAATGTCTGCCTGTAGGGTTTCGACTGCACCCGTGTTAACTGATTCTAAGTTGAGCTGAACACCATCAGCACTGGTAACAGCCGCTGTTACCTTGGTTGAAAGTTTAAGTTTCATCTTCTGTTTTTTCATACTGCGCTGCATCTGTTTACGGACATCTTGATCCATGCCGGGCAGCAGGGTATCCATAAACTCTACAACGGTGACATCTGCACCCAAACGCCGCCACACTGAGCCAAGTTCCAAACCAATAACACCACCACCAATAACAACCAGACTGCCTGGCACCTGTTCAAGGCTGAGTGCGCCTGTGCTGGAAACAATACGCTCCTCATCAATTTCAATGCCCGGCAGTGGTGCCACTTCAGAACCTGTGGCAATCAACACATTCGAGGTACAGAGTAGCTGTTCATCACTGCCATCTAATGGCATGACCTTCACCTGATTGGCGGCAACCAGTTCGCCTGCCCCTTTGAAATAGGTGACGTTGTTTTTTTTGAAGAGAAATTCGATACCTTTGGTGAGATCCATCACCACCTTGTTTTTACGTGCCATCATGGTGGCTGTATCCATTTCCAGTGAACCTGTTTGGATACCGTGAGAGGCAAATTCTTTGGCTGCATGTTCATAGTGGTGTGAAGATTGTAAAAGTGCTTTGGATGGAATGCAGCCAACATTCAGGCAGGTGCCGCCCGGCACGCCACGTTTATCCACACAGGCGACCTTCATCCCCAACTGGGCAGCCCGAATGGCAGCTACATAACCGCCTGGCCCGCCACCGATTATGATCAGGTCGAATCTGTTTTCACTCATTTTTTAGTTCTCTAAATTTTGATAGTCCGTAATACAGCGTGGCTTTATAAACCAGATCAGGCTTCCAGCAACATGCGTTGAGGATCCTCAATACACTCTTTTATGCGCACCAAAAACCCCACTGCTTCACGCCCATCGACAACACGATGATCATAGGAGAGGGCCAGGTACATCATCGGCCGAGCCTGAATAGTGCCATCAGCCATTACCATGGCGCGCTGGGTAATGTTATGCATACCCAGGATACCAGACTGGGGACTATTAAGGATGGGGGTCGACATCATTGAGCCATAAATGCCGCCATTGGTGATCGTGAAGGTGCCGCCTTGCAACTCATCTAAAGTCAGTTGTCCTGATTTGGCTTTGTCAGCCAACTCACGAATCTTGCTCTCTATCTCTGCAAAGTTGAGATGCTCTACACCGCACACTACCGGCACCACCAGCCCCTGACCAGAGCCTACCGCCACGCCGATATCGTAGTGATTTTTATAGACAATCTCATTGCCATCAATTTGGGCATTGATCGCAGGAAACTCCTGCAAGGCAATCACGCAAGCCTTGGCAAAGAGCGACATGAAGCCAATACGCACACCGTATTTTTTCTCAAAGACATCCTTATAGCGGTTGCGCATCTCCATGCAGGCCGTCATATCCACTTCATTGAAAGTTGTCAGCATGGCCGCTGTATTTTGTGCCTCTTTCAGGCGCTCGGCCATTCGCTGGCGCAGGCGCGTCATACGCACACGCTCTTCACGGGGGGCAGCAACTGCAGAGGATTCAACCGGGGCTGGAGATGCAGCAGGTACAGGGCTACTCACTGCTGCCGCACGCACAGGTGTCGGTTCTTTCTTAGCGGATTCAAGATAAGCCAGCACATCACCTTTAGTAAGCCGCCCATTTTTATCTGCTATTGGAATAACGGCTGGGTCAAGCTTAAACTCTTCAACCAGTCGACGAACAGCAGGCATTAACACCTCCTCTGCTGCTGACGAAACACTATCAACTATTGCAGCACCTGCTGTAGCACCTTCAGCAATC
Source organism: Gammaproteobacteria bacterium (assembly GCA_021773975.1). Lineage (GTDB taxonomy): Bacteria > Pseudomonadota > Gammaproteobacteria > Chromatiales > Chromatiaceae > WFXD01. The sequence continues at coordinate 5,644 of JAJFJN010000091.1, forward strand.
ATCCCCAGTACCGCACCTATTGCTATATCTTCACCCTCTTCAACAAGAATGCTTTTAAGTACACCAGTAGCAGGCGCATTAACTTCAACCGTTACTTTATCTGTCTCTAACTCCAGCAATGGCTCATCTTGCACGACAGTTTCACCAGCAGATTTTAACCACTTCAAAACTGTCGCTTCAGTTATTGACTCACCAATGGTGGGTACAGTTATCTCTATCTCCATGATTTCCCCGAAAATATTTTATTCAGAAGGTTGAGCTAATTTAGCAAGTGGTGTAGCTCGACGAAAGGGCTGCTGCAGATCTACCAGTGACCAACTCAATGATTGCTCAACCAACAGCTTTTGTTCTTCAAGATGTTTAGCCATAGAACCACTGGCAGTTGAGGCCGTAGCCTTACGTCCAACAAAGATGGGGCGATTATTAGCACAGTTAAGCGCATCCAATATAAATTGCAGGCGCGGCATAACAAATAACCAAGCCCCCATATTGGCAGGCTCTTCCTGACACCAGATCAGCTCTGCATTACTATAGCGTTTAACCACATCAACCAGGCTATCTCTTGGCCAGGGATAGAGCTGCTCTACTCGAACAATAGCCACATCATCGATACCTTGCTCTTGGCGTGCTTGCAGCAGATCGTAATAGACCTTGCCCGTACAGAGTACGACACGTTTGACCTTATCATCCGCTACCAGAAACTCACTCTCTCCTATCACCCGATGAAAAGCCGAGTCTGGCCCCATTTCAGCCAGCATGCTCACACACCGTTTGTGTCGTAGCAGTGACTTTGGTGCCATCATAATCAATGGTTTTCTGAAATTACGATGCACCTGTCGCCGCAAAGCATGAAAATAGTTGGCCGGTGTTGAGAGGTTGACCACCTGGATATTATCTTCCGCACAGAGTTGAAGATAACGTTCCAGTCTGGCTGATGAGTGCTCTGGCCCCTGCCCCTCATAACCGTGTGGCAGCAGCATAACCAACCCGGACATCCGCAGCCATTTTGATTCACCCGAGCAGATGAATTGATCAATAATCACCTGTGCACCATTGGCAAAATCACCAAACTGCGCTTCCCAGATTACCAGGGCATTGGGTTCAGAGAGGGTATAACCATATTCAAAGCCCAGCACCGCTGCTTCTGAAAGCGGGCTATCAATCACTTCATAATTAGCCTGCTGATCAGCAAGATGGTTTAGTGGGAGATAACGCTGTTCATTCTCTTGATCTACCAATACCGAGTGACGATGTGAAAAGGTGCCACGGCCTGAATCCTGACCTGATAAGCGAATGGGAATCTGTTCACAAAGCAAACTCCCAAAGGCCAGTGCCTCAGCTGTTGCCCAGTCAAAACCTTCGCCTGTTTCAAACATCTTTTGCTTGTTTTTAAACAGGCGGAGAATCTTACGATGTAACACTACACCTTCAGGCTGACGAATCAGTGCAGCACCAATCTGTTTCAACTGATCTACTGACACTGCCGTAGCTTCATTGTGAAACTCTTCCTCCTCCTGAAGTACACTTAACCCCTCCCATTTACCCTCCAACCAATCAGCTTTATCGAGCTGATATTCATCAGCTGCTGCAAAATCCTGCTCTAATCGTGCCTTAAAATCAGCCACCATCTGATCCGTCTGTCTTTTGATTAGCGTCCCTCCACTGATCAGCTGTTCAGCATAGATTTGGCTGGTGGTTTTATGCTTATCAATTGCACGATACATAAGCGGCTGGGTAAAAGAAGGTTCATCACTTTCATTATGTCCATAGCGTCGATAGCAGAACATATCGATCACCACATCATGCTTAAACTCCTGTCTAAATTCAGTTGCAATCCTGGCAACATGCACCACAGATTCAGGATCATCACCATTGACGTGAAAGATAGGCGTTTGTGTCATCTTTGCTACATCAGAAGGATAAGGCGAAGAGCGTGAATAGGTTGGACTGGTGGTAAAACCAATCTGGTTATTGACGATAAAGTGGATGGTTCCACCGGTCAGATACCCCTTTAACTGGGCAAGATCCAATGATTCAGAGACCAATCCCTGCCCCGCAAAGGCTGCATCACCATGTAATAGCAGCCCCATTGTATGATGCCGTTCAATATCATTATTATGCGTCTGCTTTGCTCGCACCTTACCTAATACAACTGGATTGACAGCTTCAAGATGTGAAGGATTAGCCGTGAGTGACAGATGAATCAGGTTGCAATCAAACTCACGATCAGCTGAAGTACCCAGATGGTATTTCACATCCCCCGAGCCTTGAGCCTCTTCTGGGTGAGAAGATCGGCCAAGAAATTCGGCAAAGATAGCCTTGTAGGGTTTATGCATCACATTGGCCAACACATTGAGTCGACCACGGTGCGGCATGCCAATCACAACCTCTTTAACACCTAACTGCCCACCCCGCTTAAGGATCTGCTCCATCGCTGGGATCAAACTCTCACCACCATCCAAGCCAAAACGTTTGGTGCCTGTGTGTTTAGTATGCAGAAATTGTTCAAAACCCTCTGCTTCAATCAGGCGTTCTAAAATCGCACTCTTACCCTTCTCAGTAAATGGTGTTTGGTTATGAATGCCCTCTATACGGCGCTGAATCCATGCCTTCTGATCAGGGTCTTGAATATGCAGAAACTCAACACCCACATTTCCGCAATAAGTCTCCTGTAAAATCTGAATGATCTCTCGCAAGGTAGCATGCTCCAAACCTAGCACATGATCGATAAAAATAGGCACATCCAGATCAGCATCAGTAAAGCCGTAGCTCTTGTAATCCAGCTCAGGGTGAATCTCTTTACCGCCCAACCCAAGTGGGTCACAGGTGGCATTCAGATGCCCTCGCGCACGATAGGCACGTACCAGCATCAATGCTCGAATTGAGTGCAGCGTGGCTTTGCGATTAGGGTATTCAACATCATTTGAAGACAGTGCAGGAGCGCCTGAAACAGCGGGTTCAGCATCCGCCTCAACAACACTCGAACAGGAAACTGCCCAACTGGCTCCACATAGATCCTGCAATACAGCAGCCTCATCATCTCCCAGTTGAGAGAAAAAACGCCCCCAACTGGAGTCAACTGCCTGTGGATTTTTAAGATACCGAGCATAAAGCTCAGCAACAAAGGTAAGGTTTGTCCCATACAGGACTGATTCAATATTTTTTTCCATGACCAACTGAATGTTTGATTTATAGACGTTACCCCTCTGTATCTCAATAAGAAGCAGAGCGAATAAAACAGCCTTACATGCAGCCAGTATAGGTCAATAATAATGGAATAAAAGCATTATTTACAACGGCTCCAGGCTAGAAGGCACTCGTAATTTTGGCAAGCAAATCATAGTAGGCACTCAGTGCAGCGTAGCCTGATAATTTCTCGCCAACCACTCATGGTTTATTGCTATTCGGCAAATGTATTCAACTCACTTGCCTCAGTCATTTACAAAAAAACTTGGGCTAGAGTAGAATGCCAGATATACATCGTTCAATTAATGCGGTAATTCAACACAGTTGGTAGTTCAGTATTGCTGATTTGTGTTTTGTAACTATTTTGAATTTTAAGGTGCCAGTTAGAAATGAATAGGTTGGATAAAAAGCATAGTAGTGCTACCCCTGAGAACTGGGACGAATTTAAGGCAGAGACACTGTTGTTTGCCACAGAAGTCTGCATGATGGATCGAGATACAAAGGTTATCAGAGCAGGTGATAGCGGTGGTCTTGGTGCTTTAGCAGGCGCTGTTTTTGGAGTCATCATAGTCATAGTGCTGTTTGGTGTATTCCAAACTATTGATAACATTCGATCACCCAAACAAATTACCTACACTGATTTTAACCCTTGGAAATCAAACCGAATTAAATCCATCACCGCCGTCAACATTGGCCCAGCAACACCATCAAAACCTCCAGCACCAAGCGCACCATCCAGGCCAAACCAGCCAGAAGAGGCTGCGAAAACAGAAGCAGCGGCTAAAGCAGAGATAGCAGCTAAAACGGAAGCAACTGCTAAGGCAGAAGTAGGAGGGGCTAAAGCAGAAGCAGAGGCAGCAGCTAAAGCAGAAGCTAAAGCAGAGGCTAAAGCAGAAGCAGAGGCAGCAGCGGAAGCAGAAGCAGCAGCTAAAGCAGAAGCAACAGCTAAAGCAGAAGCAGCAGCTAAAGCAGAGGCAGAGGCTAAAGCAGAGGCAGCAGCGGAAGCAGAAGCTAAAGCAGAGGCAGCAGCTAAAGCAGAAGCATTAGCCGCTGTAAATCATGAAGCAGATGTTGTTAATACGGTTACAAACTGGGCCGACGCCTGGTCAAATCAAAAGATTGATGCCTACATCAACAGCTATACTTCCGATTTTAAGCCACAGCAGTATAAAAGTCGTGAATATTGGGAACAACAACGCAGAAAGCGTCTCTCAAGGCCATCCAGCATCAACATCCAACTTAGCAATATTCAAGTCAGCCTAACTGAAGATGGCAATGCAACTGTGACCTTTGTTCAGATTTATAAATCACCATCCTTCACAGATCAAGTGAGAAAAACACTGGTACTAAAGCAGGAATCTGGCAGTTGGAGAATCAGCAGTGAGACGGCTAAGCAGCTCTAAATATATAGGTAGATTCAACACCAGCAAAAAAGGCCATGGAATTAAACTATCCATGGCCTTTTTGGTATCTAGCATTACTCTCTGATACTTCTTAACTGCATAATTAGCGCTTGCGTCGCCATCCCTCTTGTCCTGGCTTGGTTGCTGGTTTTTCTGAGCGTGATGGCCGCTCTGGACGTACAGGTCTGCTTTTTTTATATGCCGATTTGCCCACAACCTTGTCATCTTTCAAACCCACGGCTTGCAACAGTTTTTTTAACTCATCCGCCTCTAATGGGCGAGATTTCCCTGCAAACAGGCGATTACCCATTACGATGGGGCCAAACCTTACTCTGATAAGCCGACTAACTGTAGCGCCAGCAGCCTCCCATAAGCGGCGAACCTCACGTTTGCGTCCTTCCATAATCACCACATGGAACCAGCGATTAGCTCCGGTTCCGCCTGACTCAACGATATGTTCAAAGCGGGCTGCCCCATCCTCAAGTTCTATGCCGTCTGTCATGCTTTTAAGCATCTCTTCCGTCACATTGCCTAATACACGCACTGAATATTCACGTTCAATTAGATGTGATGGATGCATCAAACGATTAGCCAAATCACCATCCGTAGTAAATAACAGTAATCCTGAGCTATTAATATCCAAACGCCCTACCGCTATCCAACGTCCATTTTTTAACTTTGGCAGACGTGAAAAGACCGTTGCTCTGCCTTCTGGATCAGAACGCGTTACCAACTCACCTTCTGGCTTGTTATAGACAATAACCTGGCGCTCTGGGCCACTCAGGCGCGTTGCTTTTATTGGTTTTTCATCTAACTGGATATGTTCATCTCCTGTTACACGGAGACCCAAATCAGCCACCTTGCCATTAACTTTTATGCGCCCTGCTTTTATCCAGGTTTCTATCTCTCGGCGAGAGCCAAAACCAGCATTAGCAAGCACTTTTTGTAATCGTTCACCTTGAGACGCAGAATTTTCAGACACTATATTAAAAACCTTATGAGTAAAAAATTATTGGGTTTCAGTTTCTGTTGAGTCAGCAGTAATTTCATCCAATTCCTTACCTTCAAAATCAGAGGAAAGCGCTGCCTCACTCTCTACAGAAACAGATTCATTATTTAGATTAGCCGTGATATCTGGTAGCTCAAGATCCAATTCCCGATTGATGGAGTCGAGATCTCTAATCTCAGCAAGTGTTGGCAATTCAGATAGCGACTTCAGATTGAAGTAGTCTAGAAACTCTTTGGTGGTTGCATATAGCGAAGGCTTTCCTGGCACATCACGATGCCCTACCACACGCACCCACTCACGCTCCTGAAGTGTTTTTATAATATTGGTGCTAACACTAACCCCCCGAACCTCTTCTATCTCACCACGGGTGATTGGCTGGCGATAAGCAATCAGCGCCAAGGTTTCCATTAGGGCACGTGAATAACGTGGAGGACGCTCTGCCCAAAGACGCGATATCCAAGGCGCAAACGCTGATCTAACCTGGGTACGAAAGCCAGATCCCACCTCAATCAGTTCAATTCCACGATCTTGGTAGTCATCAGCAAGCTCTTTCAGGGCTGCTCTAACCGCTTGGCGATCAGGTAGATCTGTTACATCGAAGAGTGCCAATAGATCATCCAGACTTAACGGCTTACCTGCTGCCAGCAAAGCCGCCTCAACTATCGATTTCAATCGCTGTTCTGATGACATCAGTTAATCTCAGGTAGAAGATGAAGCGGCTTTAACATGTATCAAACCATAGGGCTCAGCTTGAACCAATTCAAGTAACGAGCCTTTTATCAACTCCAATATCGCCAAAAAGGTAACGATCACACCGGCCCGCCCTTCTGTACAATCAAACAATTGAGTGAACGCTATAAAGGTATCGCTATTGATTTTTTCCAGCACAATAGACATCCTTTCCCGGACAGATAACAGCTCCAATTTAATGTTAAAATTACTAAACATATCAGCGCGTTGAAGAACATCTTTAAAGGAAAGTAACAACTCATGCATTGATATATCTGGCTGCCGTTTTTCAATAATACGATCAGGTGCTTCAATCTCAGATTGGAAGGTATCTCGCCCTTGTTGTGGCAATGCTGTAATATCTTCAGCCGCCTGCTTATAACGCTCATACTCCTGTAAACGTCTGATCAGCTCAGCACGGGGATCATGTTCATCCCCCTCCTCATCCACCACGCGGGGTAAAAGCATGCGAGATTTTATCTCAGCCAGCATGGCAGCCATAAGCAAGTATTCACCTGCCAACTCAAGGCGCAGCTCTTTCATCAGCTCTACATATTCCATATATTGCGCGGTGATTTGAGCAACGGGAATATTGAGAATATCGAGATTTTGACGCTTGATCAGATACAGCAGCAAATCCAACGGCCCTTCAAAAGCATCAAGAAAAACCTCCAGTGCATCCGGTGGAATATAGAGATCCTTGGGCATGGTGGAGATAACCTCACCCTGCACTATGGCAAATGGCATCTCCTCCTGCTGTGGATGGAGTCCCGCACCAATCCCCTTGATTTCTGTCTGCTCCATATCTTGCTCTTTAGCGGTAGTTCAACGACATGACATGCCGCACTTCTTCCAGTGTCTCTTTTGCCAGATCACGAGCTGTTTCGCTACCTTCTGCAACAATATTTCGAACCAGATCAGGCTGCTCGATATACTCCTGCGCACGTTCCTGAATAGGCCTTAGCTCATGCAGAACAGCATCAATAATCGGTTGCTTGCATTCAACACAGCCAATACCTGCTGAGCGACACCCCTCTTGCACCCAGTTTTTGACATTGTCGTCAGAATAGACCTCATGCCACTGCCAGACTGGGCATTTTGCTGGGTCACCCGGGTCATTTCGACGAACTCGGTTGGTGTCTGTGGGCATGGTTCGCAATGTTTTTTCAACATCTTCGGGCGTATCCCGCAGTGCGATAGTATTGCCGTAGGATTTGGACATCTTTTGCCCATCCAATCCTGGCATTTTAGATGCCTTGGTCAGCAGGGGTTGAGGCTCGGGCAGTATAATTCGACCACCACCTTCCAAATAACCAAACAAGCGCTCTCGATCACTCATATTGATGTTCTGCTGACTCTCCAACAGAGCACGTGCAGCAGCCAATGCCTCATGATCACCCTGCTCTTGATATGCTTTACGATATTGTCCGTACAGCTTAGCCGTCTTTTTACCCATCTTCTTTATGGCTTGGGTTGCCTTCTCTTCAAATCCTGCTTCCCGTCCGTAGAGATGATTAAATCGGCGTGCCACCTCTCGAGTCAGCTCAACATGAGCCACCTGATCTTCACCCACAGGAACCTGTCCAGCTTTATATATTAGGATGTCGGCACTTTGCAGCAGGGGATATCCTAAAAAGCCATAGGTGGCGAGATCCCGTTCTTTCAGCTTTTCCTGCTGATCTTTATAGCTTGGCACACGTTCCAGCCACCCCAGTGGGGTAATCATGGAAAGCAGTAGGTGCAACTCCGCATGTTCGGGTACACGCGACTGAATAAACAGTTTGGCTTCACCAGGGTTGACACCTGCAGCAAGCCAATCAATTACCATATCCCACACACTACCCGGAATAATGCTGGGATCATCATAGTGCGTGGTGAGGGCATGCCAATCGGCTACAAAGAATAAGCATTCATATTCATGTTGAAGCTCAACCCAGTTTTCCAGTACCCCATGGTAGTGCCCCAAATGGAGTTTGCCAGTAGGTCGCATACCAGAAAGTACACGGGAGTGTTGCGCAGGAACAGAAGTCAATGGTGTTTCCTCTAAATTTTAATCAAATAATGATGAGATGCTTATAAAAACTCTTGGGGGCGTTTTTGGCACCAAAAGTAGGCGCTTTAGGCGCGGCCAAAATAGGCGAAAAAACGGGGGTTACACGCAGTAAATGGGTATTTTGAACCATTTTTACCGCCGCCAGGGACTGCCTCAGGAGTTTTGCAAGCACCTCTATTGTAAGCCAACTAACGATACGATGATGTACTGAAATGTAGAGAGCACCGGACCAATAATAGAGCCAAGCAAGCCACTCGCCAGCAAACCAACAATAATAAACAGCCCCCAAGGCTCAAGACGAGCATAGGGTAGCGCTAATTTTGCTGGTAACAATGAAGCGACCACACGTCCTCCATCAAGCGGCAAAATCGGTAACAGGTTTAATACCATCAATACGGTATTAATCATAATACCTGCTGTACCCATGTAGATTAGTGGATATCCAACCCAAGGCAGAACCTCTAACAGATGGACACCAATCTGCATACCCACAGCCCACAGCAGAGCCATAATTAAATTAGACCCAGGACCCGCTATGGCCACCAGCGCCATATCCCTACGGGGGTTTCTCAAATTACGCCAATCTACCGGAACAGGTTTAGCCCAACCAAACATGAACCCTGTGAGCAGGTACATTCCAAGTGGCAATATCACTGTCCCTAATGGGTCGATATGTTTGATGGGGTTAAGTGTGACACGCCCCTGCTGTTTAGCTGTTGAATCACCTAATTTGTTCGCAACCCAGCCATGAGCCGCCTCATGCACTGTAATAGCAAACAATACCGGCAGCACCAAAACCACCACCTGTTGAATCGTACTTAATTCATTCATCACGTTGAGAAGCCTATTGGTAAAGCTGTTTCAATCTTCAAATAGAGAGACATCGCCCTTACCTTTTCGCAAAATTATTGCTGAATCATCCGTCATCTCGACCACTGTTGTCGGCTCAAAGCCACAGTAGCCACCATCAATCACTAAATCCACATCATGCCCAAGGGTATCACGCATATCATAAGGGTCGGTAAGTGGTAGCTCATCACCGGGCAGAATCAAGGTAGAGCTCATAAGTGGCTCACCCAGTTCTTCCAATAGGGCCTGGGCAATATGATTATCTGGAATACGCAGACCGATCGTCTTGCGCTTAGCATGTTGAAGACGCTTTGGCACCTGCTTGGATGCCTGATGTATGAAGGTATAAGGACCAGGGGTCAGGGTCTTTAGTAATCGGTATTGCTGGTTATCTATCTTGGCATAGCTGGAGATCTCCGTCAGATCACGACAGACCAGAGTAAAATTATGCTTATCATCAAGCTGCCGGATACGCCGGATACGCTCTACTGCCCGCTTGTCACCGATATGGCAGCCCAGCGCATAACTGGAGTCAGTGGGATAAATAACCAAGCCACCCTGTTGAATAATATCAACAGCGCTTCGAATCAGACGTAACTGAGGGTTATCTGGATGAATCTGAAAAAATTGAGCCACGTGAAGGGACCGTTTAGAAAATTATAACGTGTTGATTAGCTATCAGGCACTGATAGCATTGATTGTTGAAGGCGCTACCCAGTCATGCCAAATAGGGGTGCAACCTTCTGGTAACGCTTGAAATCTACCCAGCTTACGCCAGGGATTTTCTGGACCATGATAATCAGAACCAGTTGATGCCAATAGATTAAGGTCTTTCGCATGCTTAGCCATAGTAAAGTTTTCATCCCTGTTATGACTACCGGAGATAACCTCTAGACCTTCCCCGCCCGCATAACTAAACTCTGTCAGTAACCGACGTAACTTAGTGCGGGTAAAAGGGTAACGAGCAGGATGCGCAACAACGGCTTGTCCACCTGCAGCCTTAATCCATGCGATGGCATCTTCCAACTCTGCCCACTGCCCAGGTACATAACCTGGTTTGCCACAGGTTAGAAAATTTTGGAAAACCTTTTTTTCATTCTCGGCATATCCATATTTCACAAGAAAACGGGCAAAATGACAGCGGCCAATCAAGATGCCATTTGAAAAAGCCTTTGCACCTTCAAATGCATCTGCAATGCCTGCTTTCTCCAGCCTGCGCCCCATCTCTTCTGCTCGCCAATTGCGGAACGCTCGTAATATCGTCAGTCCGTCTTGTAAAACCTGACAATCAGGATCAACGCCCAGACCTACGATATGCACCACATGCTTATTCCAGCTAACTGAGACCTCCACCCCACCAACGAACCCAATACCGACCTCACGCGCTGCGGCTGCTGCTTCAACCAGTCCTTCCGTCGTATCGTGGTCTGTTAGCGCAACTGTATCTAACGCCTGCTCGGCAGCATGCCTAACCAACTCTGTTGGCGTTGTTGTGCCATCAGATGATGTTGAGTGAGTATGCAGATCATAAATTGTAGACATATTGCTATTGTAACCCATGCAACAGGCAGATTCTTTTTTTCATCAGATACAGATAGAATCCCACCCTGTTAAAATCCTGGGAACTGAAACCTAATAAACAGGTCTCACAAAACAAAATTCAGCTACTGTAGAAAGTGGCTACCAAAAAACGCTACATTTTTCTAAAAGACAAAAACAATGTCACTCCAAGATAAGATTAGACAACTACAAACCTATGTAAGCCAACAAATCATTGGTCAAGAGACCTTGATTAATCGACTGCTTATTGCTCTGCTGGCTGATGGCCACCTTTTAGTGGAGGGCGCTCCCGGCCTGGCAAAGACGCGCGCCATCAAGGTACTGGGGGAAGGTATCGATGGTAATTTCCACCGCGTTCAATTTACCCCTGATCTACTACCTGCCGACCTCACCGGAACTGAAATTTTCCGCCCACAGGAAGGTACCTTTAAATTCCAGCAGGGACCACTTTTTCACAACCTAATCCTGGCTGATGAGATCAACCGCGCCCCAGCCAAGGTGCAATCTGCCCTGTTAGAGGCCATGGCTGAGCGACAGATTACCGTTGGCTCTGTGACCTACCCTCTACCAAAGCTCTTTCTGGTAATGGCTACACAGAACCCAATCGAACAGGAGGGCACCTATCCGCTACCTGAAGCACAATTGGATCGCTTTCTGCTACATGTAAAGATTGACTACCCCGATTACAGTACTGAAAAGGCTATTCTGAAATTAGCGCGCACTGAAGCCCGGCAAGGCGCTAATACGCCCCCTCCTCCAGCCCGTCTCTCACAAGAGGTTCTATTTGAGGCCAGAGATAAAGTGCTGGATATCCATCTGGCTGAAAACCTGGAGGAGTATCTAGTCCAACTGGTACTCGCCACCCGCAACCCTGGGGCCTATGGTGATGACCTTGCCCGTTGGGTTGAATACGGTGCCAGCCCACGCGCCAGCATTGCATTGGATCGCTGCGCACGAGCACATGCCTGGCTGGCAGGTCGTGATTTTGTTTCACCTGAAGATATCCAAGCTCTGGCTCATGACGTGCTACGCCACCGTGTTCTCTTAAGCTATGAGGCTGAAGCTGAAGGGGTTACGCCTGATCATCTAATAGAGACACTCATCACCCGCATTGCTGTCCCATAAGTTTTTCTACTGACATGAGAATGGCAGGCATAGATCGCGTTCAGGTTAATCAATCTACCCTGATTGGACTGCAGAAAGCAGGGGCTTCACTGCCACTTAAGGCCGTAAAAATCCTGAGCCGCATGACGGGCAACTATCTCTCCAAATTTAAAGGACGAGGGATGGAATTTGATGAGGCTCGCCCCTATCAACCCGGAGATGACGCACGCAATCTCGACTGGAAAGTAACAGCACGCACAGGCAAACCCTTTACCAAACTCTTTAGAGAGGAGCGCGAGCGCTCCATCCTGCTCTGGGTCGATTACCGTGCACCCATGCATTTTGCTACTCAAGGCGTTTTTAAATCCGTACTGGCCGCCCAAACTGCTGCACTATTAGCCTGGAGCGCTATCCATAATGGCGACCGTTTGGGTGGGTTGATCTTCTCAGAAGATGAACATCTTGAACTGCGGCCACAGCAAGGAAAGCACGCCGTACTGAATTTCATACGCAAGCTCTCCCACGCATCCCCACAGACCACAGTCAAATCTGATAGCGACTCTCAACAGAAAGCAGCTCAGCATGCATTGGCTCGTCTGCGCCGTGTTACCCGCCCTGGCAGCTTACTCTTTTTATTAAGCGACTTTCGCTCACTGGATGAGACAGCCGAGGCGCACCTAATACACCTGGCTCGTCATAACGATATTGTGCTGATCTTTATTCATGATCAACTGGAAAAGAAACTGCCTCCTTCAGGAAACTACCGCCTCAACAATGGTCAACGCACCATCACCATTGATACCGGTAGTCGAACACTTAAAAAAACTCACACTGAACGCTTTCATACCCATGAAGCTCAGTTACGTGATCTCTGCCGACGCGCTGGCATCCATATGCTGACCTGCACCACAGACCAGGATCCTCATACTGTCCTGCAGGAAGGTCTTGGCAGGAGGCGCACATGAATCCAGCAGCACAACAGCCGCTGCCCCTCAAGGACATCCACCTGCCTGACCCCATCTCCTGGTGGCCACTGGCACCTGGCTGGTGGGGATTGATGATTCTAGCTCTGCTATTGGTTGGTCTTTTTTTTCTGGGACGCAGCCTCTACCGCCGTGGGCAACTGCGCCGAGAGGCACAGAAGGCATTGCAAGAGATAACAACTCAATACGCAACTCATCAGGTTGACAGGCAACTGGCCGCTGACCTTTCCACCCTGCTGCGGCGTATAACACTCAGCTATTCACCACGCAGTGACGTTGCCAGTTTAACCGATGATGCCTGGCTCTATTTTCTGGATCGCGGTGTAGTCAATAGTCGTTTTAAAGATGGATTCTCTAACGGTGCTGGCCGTGTATTAATTGACGCACCCTACAAACCAACTGTAAATATTGATAGTGCCGCGCTACTTGAAATATGTACAGCCTGGGTTGAATCACTACCCCATAAAACAGAGGCTGCTAAAAATGATTAGTCTCTACTGGCCATGGCTACTTATTTTATTGCCTCTTCCTCTATTAATCAGACGCATTATACCTGCAGCGACTCAACAACAGGATGCCGCCCTACGTGTCCCCTTTATGGAAGATTTTGAAGGCGGAACCAATACCGCCAGCAGCACCCCTCGACAGGATATTTTTATCTGGCTGGCTGCTATTGCCTGGGTCATGCTGGTCTTGGCTGCTGCACGACCTCAGTGGTTAGGCGAGCCTCTGGAACTCCCCATGAGTGGACGAGATCTAATGTTGGCAGTAGATCTATCCAACAGTATGGAAGAGGAGGATTTTCAAATCTCCGGCAAATGGATCAATCGACTGGTTGCTACAAAACAGGTGGCCGGTGAATTCATTGAACGCCGTGAGGGTGATCGCATTGGGCTGATCCTCTTTGGTGAACATGCCTATCTACAAACCCCCTTGACCTTCGATCGAGAGACCGTAAAGACCCTGCTATATGAATCTGCCATTGGCTTGGCCGGCAGAAGCACCGCCATTGGTGATGCCATTGGTTTAGGGATAAAGCGACTGCAAGACCGTCCTTCTGAAAACCGAGTGCTCATTCTTTTAACCGATGGTGCCAATACCGCAGGAGAGATTGAACCCATTCGAGCTGCTGAACTGGCTGCACGCAAACAGGTAAAGGTCTACACCATTGGCATCGGTGCTGATGAGATTATCGTGCGCTCCTTTTTTGGTAACCGACGAGTGAACCCATCACGTGACCTGGATGAAAAGACACTCAAGGCCATTGCTGAAAAAACCGGTGGTCGTTATTTTAGAGCCAGAGACATCAATGAGTTGAAAGGCATCTATCGGCTGCTGGATGAACTGGAACCCATTGAGCAAGAGAAAAAACTATTTCGACCTGTTCGCGCCCTCTACCCTTGGCCACTGGGTGTTGCACTGCTGCTCTCTGGTTTGATTCTTGGTGTGCGTACCGGATGGAGGTTTAAATAATGGAAGATTTCCATTTTCTGCGTCCGCTCTGGTTTCTGACATTCATTCCACTCATGCTCATCCTATGGCTTCTTTGGAATCGCACCACCAACAGCCAAGCCTGGCGTACCGTCTGCGATCCTGAACTGCTACCCTACCTGTTAGTAGGTGAACAAGGTGTAACACAACGCTGGCCGCTGCTAGCCATTGGGCTGGTTGGGTTATTAGGGATAACAGCCATTGCCGGCCCTGTTTGGGAGCAGCATGAACAACCGGTATTTCGAGAACAATCTGCCTTGGTATTAGCGCTGGATCTCTCCCGCTCCATGGATGCCACTGATATTAAACCCAGTCGACTGGCGCGCGCACGACACAAGATAGCAGATATCCTGAAGCAACGCCGTGAAGGGCAAACGGCACTGATTGTTTATGCCGCTACCCCTTTTCTGATCACGCCACTCACCGATGATCAAGCCACTATTGCAGCACAGATCAACAGCCTTGATACTGGCTTGATGCCATCACAAGGTTCTCGCCCTGATCTTGCCATTGCCAAAGCAGCAGAGTTATTGCAGCAGGCCGGCCACCAACAAGGGGATATCCTACTCATTACCGATGGCATCGAGCCTATCTCTATCGAGCAAAACTTAGCAGCTATGGGTGATAAAAAATACCGCATCAGCCTATTGGGCATTGGCACCAGTGAAGGGGCACCCATCGCCCTACCTGATGGTGGTTTTCTAAAAAACAGCGCCGGTGAGATCGTACTGCCCCGCTTGGAAACTCAAAGCCTTAGTCAACTGGCACAAGCCAGTGGGGGGCGATTCCATAAACTTTCAATCGATGATCGTGACATCAAATACCTGCTCCCTCCTCCACAGACTCAACAACTCAATCAGGCTGAACAAGAAGTCAAACTAACTACTGATCAATGGCAAGAGGAAGGCTCATGGCTATTGCTACTTATTCTGCCACTTGCTGCCTTGGCTTTTCGGCGTGGTTATCTTGTATTAGCTGTTTTTATTCTGCTGCCACACCCTCAAACTGCTTCAGCGGTAGATTGGCAGGGACTCTGGTCTCGACCCGATCAGCAGGCAACTCAAACACTCCAGCAAGGTGATGCCAGTGCCGCTGCTCAACAGTTTGAAAATAGTGAATGGAAGGCTGCAGCTCATTACAAGGCCGGTGAGTATGAACAAGCCATCGAATCACTCGATGGTATCAATACACCCAATGCGCTCTATAACAAAGGCAATGCTCTGGCACGCGCTGGAAAACTACCCGAAGCACTTCAACGTTACGATGAAGCGCTGAAATTAGATCCCACTAATAAGGATGCAAAATACAATCGTGAACTGGTAGAGAAGCAGCTAGAGCAACAGCAGAAAAAAGAACAGCAACAAGACTCTGATCAGAAACAAGAGCAGTCAGAGAAAGAAAAGCAACAGGATCAATCAAAACAAGATCCATCTGACCAGAAACAAGAACAGGGACCACAGGATAAATCAGAGGATCAAGACCAATCTGGTGAGCAACAGGAGCAAGAGTCACAACAGGGAGAGTCGTCTGACAAAGAGCAGGAGCAGGAACAGAGCGAAGCTCAACAAAGTGATCAACAAAGCGATGAAGAGAAACAGCAGGAAGCAGCAGAAGCTGAAAAACAGGATGCTAGCGAGCAGGAAGAATCACAAATAACACAGCCAGATGAGATGACAGAAGAGGAAAAGAATGAGGCACAAGCGACAGAGCAATGGCTACGCCGTATCCCTGATGATCCCGGTGGATTATTGAGGCGCAAATTCAAGTATCAATATCAACGTCAGCAGCAACCTGCGCGCGAGGCACAACAATGGTAAAAATAGATTCCATTAAGCATTTTTCAGCGCTTTTTTTTCTAGCTCTAATGATGCTATTCCAAGCAACCAATGCAGTTAGCGCTACCATTACGGCACAGGTTTCACGCAGTCAGGTTTCTATAGATGAAACCTTTGAACTCATATTTGAGGCAGATGGCTCACCGGATGATGACCCTGACTTCACGCCATTGGAAAAAAATCTTGAGATTTTTTCTCGCAGCCAAAGTCAGAGCATTAAAATGATCAATGGTAACTATAGCCGTACGACACGCTGGAATCTTACTGTCATGGCAAAGACTACAGGGCAACTCACCATACCCGCAATCTCTTTTGGCAGCGATCATAGTCAGGCAACATCGATCCAGGTACAGGAAGCAACAAATCTAAAATCAACAGCTACTGATAAAGATATTTTTATGGAGGTAACGGTTGAACCTAAATCAGCCTATGTGCAACAGCAGCTTATCTTTCAAATCCGTATTTACCGTGCTGTTAATTTTTCAGATGCCAGCCTATCCCCTCCCCAGTTTAATGATCCAGACATTATTGTTGAACAGATAGCAGATGAGCAGACCTTTGAAACACAACGTAATGGCAGACGCTATCTTGTTACACAAATTGATTATCTTGCCTTTCCACAAGCAAGTGGCACGCTCACTTTAGACCCCATTACATTTCAAGCCAGGGTTATGCAACAAAGCCGTAGTCGATTTGACATGTTTGGGCAGGCCGGCCCTACAAAGCGCACCCGTTCAAAAGCTATCAGCATTGAAATTAAATCTATTCCAAAGAACGCAGAAGATCCTTGGTTGCCTGCAACAAATTTACAGCTCTCTTCATCCTGGCCTCAAGCCAGTCCAGAATTTCGTGTAGGTGAACCTGTTACCCGCACCTTAGCCATCGTAGCAGATGGCATTGCCTCCGCCCAACTTCCAAAGATTTATAGCGAAACACCTGCAGGGTTTAAACAATATCCAGATCAACCCATGCTACAGGATCGTAAAGATGGCAATGGCGTTACTGGCATTCGACAGGAGAAAATTGCACTCGTACCCACTAAACCTGGAACACATATTTTGCCTGCCATAAAGGTCAGCTGGTGGAATACAAAGACAGACAAAATGGAAGTTGCTCGCATTGCTGAAGTACGTATTCAAGTGCTGCCTGCTATAAATACAGCACCCGCAATTGAACCACCAAAAGCTGCTGTTAGCAGCCAACCTGTTCACGAGATTACCTCCCCTGTGGTGGTAGCAGAACAGGCACCTCAACCAAAACAGAGCAATAGCATCTATCCTTGGCTCGCACTCTTTTTTGCCAGTGGCTGGATAGCCACTGCTGCTGCTTGGTGGTGGTTAAATAAACAGTTAAAGTCAAAAAACAGCACTGCAACAAAGAACAATATCTCTAAAGAAAAAAGTCGCCGTAAAATTCTAGCTGAATTGAAAGATGCATGCCAAGAAAATGATTGCACTGCAACACGCACGGCCTTGCTTGCCTGGGGTCAAACCCTTTGGCCAACTACTCCACCAAAAGGTCTCTCTGAGTTCGCCCTTCACTTTGATGAGATCACTGCCAAACATATTCTTGCCTTAAACCAAGCGCTTTATGGAAAAGGCAAAAATAGCTGGGATGGCACTACATTATGGAATGCAATTAAAGACTATAAAGCCAACTATCAAATGAATAAAGATAACGCTCAAAAGCTTGGTTCTTTGTATCTATCCTAAGCTACTCTGAAAAACAGAGGCATTACCAATATCGTTCCAGATGTACTTGCCCCGGATCTTTTTTCGAGTGCTCTTTAAAACCATCTTTTTCCAATACACTTAATGTATCTTCAACCATTCCAGGATTACCACACAGAAAGATGTGGCTGTTTTCTGGAGTTGGCTGAAAACCCCACTCTTCAGCAATTAAGCCGCGCTCCCATGTATTCTGCACATATCCAGTCTCTCCACCCCACGGAATAATCTCTTCAGTGGGCCTGCTAATAATAGGCAGATAGTAAAACCCCTCAACCATATGCATGGTAGTCGTAAGCTCTGAACGATAACCCAAATCCCAGGAGTGTCTCGCGCCATGAACAACTGAAAACTTTTTTGATAACCCTGGAGCAAGGTATGTTCGAATCATGCTGATATAAGGAGCTACGCCTGTACCTGTTCCCATAAGGATAACGTTAGATTCCTCAGGGATATCATTTAGAGTGAACATCCCACTCATCTTTGACCCTAGATGGATTTTGTCGCCACGCTTTAAAGCAAACAGCCGTGGCGTTAAAGAACCCGATCTAACCAGTGTAATGTAAAATTCCAGGTAATCTTTATGCCGCGAGGATGAAGCAATGGAATAAGCACGGGCAATAAACTTATCAGGATCTGGCACCTCATCACCAACTTCTGAGTCTGACAACTCAGCTCTTGGAGCGCTGCCAGGTAACCCTAAAATCGCAAACTGCCCAGGCTTATAATCAGGTAAATCCCAGCCATCTGTTGTTATACGAAGTATCATCGTCTCACTGGTAACAAATACCGGCTCACTGACAACAGCATTATATTCTCTTGATGGCATAACGAATCTATCCTCTATTAAGCAGTTGGCTATCTATCATTTATATTACCTGCATCAAGAGTATAGATATCTATACAGGTACCGCATGGAGCGCACCATTTGATAAGCGCTCAACCTTAAAGTCTATACCACAAGCAGGGCAGGTAATAATTGACCCTTCTTCAGCATCTTTATCAATTTGCATATGAAACTTACATACTGGACACAGTACACTATAAGCTGCTGAACTTTTATATTGCAGCTCAAACATATTATCTAGCACCTGTTTATCACAAGCTCCGGCAGACGTTCCTTTACGTATCCACTCTTCAACAGCGCCAGCTTCGTTGACGTCGCCAAGAAAGATTGCACCTGCAACCTTCCCTTGTTTGTAGATTATCTTTTTATAAACATATGGCATCTCTGGATAAGGATAGTCCCCCGATTGTGTTTCAATCCCTTCTCCCTCTGCACCACTTAGGCCGAGACAGACCAGATCCAAATCAAACACTCTAGTTCGCATTGAAGGTATACCATCATAGGTGACATTCACATCACCACTCACCATATTTTCACCTGCAATATTTCCCTGCTTCCAAGCACGCAGCCATCCAGCTTGTGTATTTTCTTCAGTAGGGAGTTGAGCTACATCGCCTGCTGCAAAGATATTTTGTACACTGGTTTTTAGTCCAGCATCTACAATAATGCCTCGGTTAGTATCTACACCACTGGCGTTCAAGAAATCAAAAGTAGACTGCTGTGGAGCAGCAACGACCAGAAGATCTGTTGATATTTTAATGCCGCCCGTCACAACAACACTGCGAAGGGTGTCTCCATCCTGTTCGATAAATTCAATATTGGATTGTTTTACGATGGTTATCTTTTCTTGGCTTAAGCGCTGCTCGAGAATAGTCGAAGCAGCCACATCCAAACATTGGCTCCATACCCTCTCTTCCGGAATGACGAGCGTACAATCAATGCCTAAAGCACGCAGTCCTTTAAGTGCACCAAATGACTGGTAGCTGGTTCCAAAAACAACGGCTTTTCGTACAGAATCAATCTTTGAACCCAGCGCCTGGATATCTCCCAGATTATCCATATAAATAACACTAGAGCTATCACTTCTATCACAAGGCAGCCGTGCAGTTTTTGCACCTGATGCAATCAACATTTTATCGAAGAAAAGCACTTCACTGGTGCTTAACAGTACTGACTGGTCATGTGGGCGAATCTCTTTTACTTTTGCGCCTGTCTTAAACTTAATGCCCAATTCAGAAAGCCTCTCCTTTTCTCTTACCGCACTCTGCATTGTCCCTGCTTTACGGCCAAATTGGTCACCAAGCATTGGACGAGCATAGAAAGGATTATCCTGCTCTTCAACAATGGTTATCTCGCTATCTGCTGATTTTCTATGGATAGCTTTCGCTGCCCTTCTGCCTGCAACACCAGAGCCTAGAATGAGATATCGCTTCATGAAAATTCTCTCCTCGTAATTCTATTTATATTTATCATTCCGTAACTTCACATCATTCATCCGCATCCAGGCAGAAAACATTTTTACTGGTTTTTTAGATAATGAAGCAGCAGCCTATCCTGCAAGCTACACACTAATCAGTATCAATCGGCCGTGGCTGGCAAAGGTTTGAGTCATATACTGCTAGTCGCCCACAGTTTTTACACATGTACTCGATTTTATCCAGCATAGATGAACAAACATGTCGTGGGTCATCTACTGTTTTTTTACAAAACTCACATTCAAATGGAGTACACCCCTCAAATGGGTGGCACATATGGCCCCTACCACTTGCTCTTTTATTGCATGTAGGGCACGTATATGTCTGTATATGTTCTTCACTCATATCATTCAATCTCCAGTTTTATGATTTTTTAAGGCCATTTTGTGTGTTAACTACCCAGCAAAGTTTTTAGCTACAAAATCCCAATTTATTAGTTTCCAAAACGATTCAACATATTTTGGACGCGCATTCCGATAATCAATGTAATAAGCATGTTCCCACACATCACAAGTGAGCAATGGTTGCTTGTCTGTGGTAAGTGGAGTGCCTGCATTTGAGGTATTAACTATCTCTACAGTGCCATCACTATTTTTCACCAACCAAGTCCAGCCAGATCCAAAATTACCCACTGCAGAGGCAGAAAATTTCTCTTTGAAAGCTTCGAACGAACCAAAGGCATTAATAATGGCCTGTGCTAAATTACCATTTGGCTCACCACCACCCGATGGTGCAAGGCAATTCCAATAGAAAGTATGATTCCAGATTTGTGCAGAATTATTGAGGATGGCTCCAGATGCCTGCTTTACAACATCCTCAAGTTCAAGGCCTTCAAACTCTGTACCTGAGACCAGATTATTTAGATTTGTAACGTAAGTCTGATGGTGTTTTCCATAGTGAAACTCTATGGTTTCCCTGGAAACATGAGGTTCCAGAGCACTATTTTCATAAGGTAATGCAGGTAACTGATAAGCCATTACGAACCTCCATATACTACTTAGCTAAAATAGATCATTTCCAGCCATACATAAATAGCCTACAACTTTTCATAGGTACACAGAACCTATGTTATTTAACAATAATAAGCCCCTTCATATCCTGTCTTTTATGTATTGTACAGAGATATTTAAAAACACCGGCTTGATTAAAAACAAGTGAGTATTTTTCATCTACCCGCATATCCTGTGGATTTTCATCTGTTGGCGCATTTACTGGTTTTACTTCATAGAAAGCCAGATCATGATCCCTATTATCATTATTTAACCAGGTCACCGTGTCTCCAGCCTGGATCGTCAATTCTGCAGGAGCAAATTCATAATACTCCATACCTACTTTATGGTTTGCTCCCTGCTCCACTCCACCTGCCAAAGCCATACCATAAAATAGTCCAAAAATAAGAAAAGATGCAGCAATCTGCTTATGAATAATATTTAACACATCATCCTCCATTTCATATATCTCATGCACATCTGAAATTAATGGTTTTTTATCCACCACTCATTCATCAGCTACAAATAGCTAGAAAACCACTATCCCATTATAAATTATCATACCAATCTTAACTGCCTTATTTGCTTTTGCTACAACAGCTCACTGAAACTAACAACCACCTCAATAACAACATACCGTCATTATTGTTGATAAATCAACATGTGTCAATAAACTTTTACAGGAAAATCTGAGCACCACCTGCATACCTTTTATTATAAATAGTTGGCTTATTCAATAATATAACGGTACTCCCTAATTATTTTCTCAAGCAATTTTGGAACACGGGATGATATCATAAAAAAAAAGCAGTAAATTCAGTTGCAATTGGCCCAATTGCTTGGCACATACAGAAATATCTACAAATACGATAGACTACAAATAAGATCGATTCACATACAGCTATCGAGAGCCAAATGCATACACACACTTTTTATAAACAAGCTGCAACAGCGATAATTACTCTTTCCATAGGACTCACTAATAGTTTTGCCATAGCTGATGAAAAAAAACCTCCGCAGGATCTGAAATTAAGGCAAACAATAACCGGACTAACTGTAGAAGGTTTATCACTTAGCCTAACTCCCGATCGAGCACATGAAAGACTTATCTCTGCTGGCTACCAGATGCATAAAGGCAATGAACCTGGACATGGCATCTACTGGAAAAATGAAGCCAAAACACTGACCAAAAGAATTCGTGTAAAAAGCAGCGAGGAACGTATCTATCAGATACAGCTTTCCTTTGCTGAGAAAGGCAGCACACAGGCATGGCAGCCATTCTTTAACAACATCAAATCAAGTTTGGGCACAGCCACCAAGCTCTGCAAAAAGGCAACAGATCAAGAGTTAAATTGTCTACTGGTCTCTGAATCACCAACCCAACTAAGCGCAGAGATCACCACCAGCCAGAACAACAAAGCTAATAGAATAAAGGTCAGACTTGATCGGCGCACCAGTAAGATCAATCTTAAAAGCAAGATGAGCTTTGGCTCTCCACAAAAAAATTAATACCAATTACAAACCACAAAAAAGCCCCGCTACCTCTGAACAAGGTAGCGGGGCTTTTTATAATGTGCTTATCAGCTAATTGATCATGCTTTAATGCGTATTTGTGAGAGCATGTCGGCGATGCATTGGTTGCACTGGCCGGTTATTTTCACCCACTGTGTTAACAAAGGTTGTTATTTGAGCATCAGTAACACTGGTTGAATTCTGCATAACAATCCAGTTTACAATTTCACTGCATGGTGGCGTCGTCAAAGAACCCATATAGTGATAGTAAGCACTACGATTTGCAGGCAGAAGATTTTCTGCATTAACCAGAGCACCAACAACAGTCTTTGGCTTGTTGGTTTCATGCGGAATATGATCCCAAACAGCATCCATTATAGGATTGCTCGCCCCTTTTCCCAGCATGACACCAATAAC
This sequence comes from Gammaproteobacteria bacterium, assembly GCA_021773975.1. Classification (GTDB taxonomy): domain Bacteria; phylum Pseudomonadota; class Gammaproteobacteria; order Chromatiales; family Chromatiaceae; genus WFXD01. Next base: position 28,813 of record JAJFJN010000091.1, read on the forward strand.
GGCCAGCTCACCATCGGCACTTTTATGTACAAGATGGGCTTCCATATCAAAATAGCGATAATCAATCTGATGCTCACTTGGGCTATGGAAATGAAACTGCAACAGCTCAAATATTTTACCACCAAATTTAATACTGCTACCCGGTGCAAAATTAACCTGAATGGTGTGACCATTATTAACTATCTCTAGGGCTGATGGCTGATAGTTAAAAGTGATATCACCTACCTTTGTAGCAATCACATCTTTTGTATCAATATTGATAGGCGATTGCTGAGTACCTTCTCCACAAGCCAGGTACTCTTTCTTCATTGTGCCCCAGTGCTCTGGTCCACCCTCACCTTCGTATCCCCAGTGTTGCCCATGGTTATCAGCTTTAGCATGCTCAGCTGGTGCATGCATTGCTGCTGGCGCGTGCATTGGTGTTGTCGGTTCAACTGGCGCATGCATTGCGGCAACAGGCGCTGGTGCTGGTGCTGCATCCAATGGTGGATGGCCTGCTGGCAACTCCGGCATAGTTGGAGCCGGTGCAGCCACTTCAGCTTGCAGTTGACTTATTTGCGGATGGCCAGGAGGAAGTGGAGCCATTGTCTGCGTTTCATTCAAAGGAGGCGCTATTTTTTGAGCAGACTGAGCATGCTTTACCCCAGCAGGCTCTTTTGTACTCTCTGGAGTACGAGCAGAGAGCGTAGTAATAAATATTATCGCTACCACCATAGTTACAGCCCATAACCCTAATAGCTGTAATGACTCTTGTTTGGCATTATTACCATTATGCTGATCTGTATCTGACATTCAGTCCCTCCACAATATTGTGTTTAATTTTCTATGCAATTCGCTGTAATGCTACTGTTTTTTACGTCTAAACCCTTCGTAATCCGCATCTTTTTCAAATTTGGCACACTCTGGAAATAACATCGGCCCTTTCACATCCATCGGCATTCCGGCTACGGCCAGTTCACGCCGCAATTTACTCAGGTGTCCAATGGTGACCTTTTTATGCCCCCGCCCATGTGTCATTTCTGCGGCTTTTATGCCTGCCTGCCGTCCAAAGCTAATGATCTCTAATAAAGCATTACCCATAATCCGGTTGCGCCCATGGATGCCACCCGAGACTTCACCAACACAGTAGAGTCCTGGCACAGTACTCAGGCCATTCTCATCAATCACAATACCACCATTCTGATAGTGCAGCGTTGGGTAGACCAAGAGCGGCATCTCAGCGGGATTGATGCCACATTTTCTACCCAGCTCGACCAACTTAGGAAGACGTTCTTTAAGAATACCTGGGGTTTTTCGTTCTACTCCTGGTGTGTCCAACCAAACACCTGCCGTGTTCTCATCCACTCGCACCCCTCGTCCTTCAGCGCACTCCCTTAGAATGGCTGCAGAGACATGGTCGCGTGTCATCAGCTCATCGACAAAGCGCTCACCCAACCCATTGAGTAGATGAGCACCTGCCGAGCGTACACCCTCGGTAATCAGTGTGCCAGCCAGATGATGAGGGTAAGCTAAACCCGTAGGATGATATTGAAAAGAATCCAGATCACGCAGTTGCGCCCCCAACCGATAAGCTAATACTAAACCATCACCCGTTGCACCAAAGTGATTTGAAGTTGGAAAACCATTGAGATGCATGCGGCCAATACCACCCGTTGCAAGAATCACCGAGCGCGCTTCAATCAGAACATAGCTGCAATCCTTCAGATTTGAGATGACCGCTCCGGCACAATGGCCTGATTCATTAGACATCAGCTCCACAACAGGGCTGTAGTCCCACACATCAATCTTGCTGTTACGCACTGATTCACGTAGCGCACGCATCATCTCCAGGCCGGTATAATCTCGATAATAGACAACACGATCAGCAGAGGTTCCGCCAGCCCGGCGCGTCATGAGGTCACCAAACTCATCCAGGTCAAACTGCATCCCTTGCTGAATCAGCCAGCGAATAACATCAGGAGCATCCATAACCATTTGAGACACCAGCTTCCGGTCACCTCTGTTATGCCCAGCTTTTAGCGTGTCATCCAGATGCATTTGAGGGGTATCCCCCCTTTCTATCGATGCTTGAATGCCACCTTCAGCCATCACTGTATTACTATCACCCAGGCGCAGTTTGGTTGCCATAATAACTCGCGCACCCGACTGCTCTGCCATCAAGGCGGCTGCACAACCTGCACCACCACCACCGATCACCAACACATCCGTCTCTACAATAGTTGCACCTGCCAAATCAGCCTCATCAATTCGTGCATCAGACTGTAGCAACCCAGCTAATTCTCGGTGACACTTATCACCCTGATTTGGACCCACCTTCAAAGAGACCAGTGAACCCTCTCGGTAATCTGGATGAAAGGCTTGCAATAACTCATCCGTAGCCATATCTGATTCTGGTAAATCACGTGATTTAGCTGATTGGTAATTAACCAAGGCTTCTGAGTAAGGGATTCCTGTCATGAGTATTTTGTGTCCGAATTAATTTTAGGTACGGAAAACTGAAGGAGTTCTTACTCTTCAGTCACCTGAAATTTGCCGCGCTGTAGACCTTCCAAACGTCGAATCAGATTAGATGGACGAATATGAAAGTAGGCTGTAACCCGGCGTGAGAATAGCCCCACATGATTTGGCGCAATCAGCTCTGGACATGCTGTTAGACATAAATCACACATTACGCACTCAACAAACAACTCACCCGCCTCACGAAAACGCCCTTTAGCAGCTAACTCAACACCTCGCATCACATCAATTCCTTTGGGACAAGAGGCGTTGCAACCTCCACACTCTCGGCAATGACTTGCCTCAGGGAAGATCTTGTGGAATTTTGTCTGTACTTCCCATGAGCTGTTAATATTTTCCAGTTTATAGGTGTGATGGGTGGGACGAGGGAAAACCAGGAACATCACCTGCATCCCCTCTTCAATGAGCGTCTGGCACCCCAACTGGGTTTTCACTTCAGAATTGCCTTCACGGCGAACCAATACCCGGCAGGAACCACAGACACCTTCTAGGCAGCCAACACTTTTAATTCGGGGATAACCGGCATGCCACAAAGCCTGAATCGTCGATAACGAGGCAGGCGCAGTAATCGCCTTGCCGTCAATGGTCACATTGACCAGTCTTTCATTAATCTCACTCATATTATGCTTATCAGTCATAAAATCGCATCCGATTCCATTTCATTCAATAATTTCAAGAAGCCAGGAAGCAAGCAAAGCTTGGCATTATAGCGGTTAGATACCCTTCTAATGCAACCCTACTTCAATTCCCTCACTATTTTTATAAAAAAGCCAAAAAAACCGTTTACGTTCTGAATTTTGGAAGATAAAGTACAGCCCAAATGTTTGCTTAACGACAAGCCGTTGGTATTTACAAATCTAAAGCATGGTGATCCGCACCTTTAGAACACCAAAAACTCATGAGTTTTCAATAGCTGATACCTGAGCCATATGGTTCGGGTTTTTTTAGGGCAGCTAACTCGGCACCAGTTTATTTAACATTAAATGGGGACTTTCCAAATGAAGCCGTTATCCTTAACCGAAAAAATCCTGCTTGATCACCTAGTTAGTAACGATACTTTGCCACCTGCAGGTGAGGTCATTAAGATCAAGATTGATGAAGCCTTTACACAGGATGCCACCGGTACCATGTGTATGCTTCAGCTAGAAGCCATGGGTGTGGATCGGGTTAAACCACTCTCTGTAAACTTCGTTGACCACAGCATGTTACAGGTTGGTTTCAGAAATCCAGACGATCACGAGTACCTGCGCACCGTTGCTGAGAAGCTTGGCATCGTCTACTCCCCTCCTGGCACCGGCATCTGCCACTTCCTGAATATGGAAAACTTTGTAAAGCCAGGCATGACCGGCCTAGGTGCTGACAGCCACACCGTAAACGCGGGCGGTTGCGGCGCTATCTATATGGGTGCAGGCGGCTACGATATCGCCCTGGCCATGGCCACCGGTGAATACAGTATGCCCATGCCTAAGGTTGTTAAAATCAACCTAACCGGCGCATTAAGCAATGGCGCTATGGCGATGGATGTCATCCTGAAGATGCTGGAGATCAACGGCGTTAAAGGCGGCAAAGGTATCATCTTCGAATATGCGGGTCCGGGTGTTGCCAGCCTGTCACTGACCGAACGTGCCACCATCACCAACATGGGCGCCGAGATGGGTGCCACCACCTCTATCTTCCCAAGTGATGAGCGTACCCAAGAATTTTTGGAAAGCCGTCAACGTGGTGGTGATTACACCGCAATGTCTGCTGATGATGGCGCTGAGTATGACAAAATCATCGACATCGATCTTTCAGCACTTGAGCCACTGATCGCTATCTATCCTTCTCCAGGTAACGTTGAGAAGATTGCCGACCACGCCGGCACCAAGATCCATCAGGTATCAGTCGGCAGCTGCACCAACAGCTCCTACGAGAACATCGCCTCTTTCGCCGAGATCCTGAAAGGCAAGCGTGTCAAAGTCGACACCCTGCTCTACCCGGGTTCACGTGCTGTTGCCATACAGCTGGCTGATGCCGGTTACATGGCCTCTCTTCTTGCCTCTGGCGTTCGCGTTCAAGAGAACGGCTGTGGCGCCTGCATCGGCCAAGGCGGATCTCCTGTCAGTAACGGTCTCTCCCTGCGTACCTTCAACCGTAACTTCCCTAAGCGCTCCGGTACCGACAGCGCTCAGGTTCACCTGGTAAGCCCAGCTGTAGCAGCTGCCAGTGCACTGACTGGCGAGATCACCCTACCAGGTAGCGAAGAAGTTAAATTCAAGGACGTGCCTCAGGTTATCGACACTGCCTCCTTTATCATGCCGGTTTCACCTGAAGAAGCCGCCAAAACTGAGGTTATCCGCGGACCAAACATCATGGCTCTGCCTGATTTTGAGCCACTGCCAGCTAAGCTGGAAGGCGAAGTCATGCTGAAACTGGGTGATAACATCAGCACTGATGACATCCAGCCTGCCGGTGTCTTCCTGCCACTGCGCTCTAACGTTAAAGAGTACGCCCTGCAAGCCACCTACAACCAGGTAGATCCAAGTTTCTCCCGTCGCGCATGCGAGCACCGCGATGCTGGCGGTCACGGCGTTATCGTTGGTCGTGAAAACTACGGCCAGGGTAGCTCACGTGAGCACGCAGCACTCTGCCCACGCTGGTTAGGTATCCGCGCTGTTGTAGTAGCCCAGTTTGCACGTATCCATGTTGCTAACCTGGTTAACTTCGGCATCGTGCCACTAACTTTCGCCAACGAAGCAGACTACGACAAGATCTCCCAAGGCGATAACGTCTCTATTGACGTATCCAACCTGGAAGGCGATCTGTTCCTTGAGGTCAACGGCGAAAAGATTGCGCTAAACCCTGCTTTCGAGCCTGGCGATGCAGAAACCCTGAAAGCCGGTGGCGCTCTGCCTCTGTTCAAAACAAACTACAAAGGATAAGTAGCATGGCCATGAAAATTGGTATCCCAAAAGAGGTTCACGACAACGAGAAACGTGTCGCTGCAACCCCTGAGACTGTCGAACGAATCCACAAACTGGGTTATACGATGGCCATCGAGGCAGGAGCTGGCGCAGCTGCCAACTTCTCTGATGAAGCTTATAAAGAGGCTGGTGCTGAGATTATAGAAGACACTAAAACCCTCTGGGCAGAGTCTGACATCATCATGAAGGTGCGTGCACCAGAGCCACATCCTGTGCTCGGTGTGCATGAAACTGAGCTGTTGCGTGAAGGTGGCACCCTCATCAGCTTTATCTGGCCTGCCCAGAATGAAGGACTGTTGAACAGCTTGAAAGAGCGCAAGGCAACTGTTATTGCAATGGACAGCGTCCCACGTATCTCTCGTGCTCAGAAACTTGACGCCCTCAGCTCCATGGCAAACATCGCCGGTTACCGTGCTATTGTTGAAGCCTCCAATGCCTTTGGCCGTTTCTTCACCGGACAGATAACCGCTGCCGGTAAAGTACCACCTGCCAAAGTGATGGTGATTGGTGCGGGTGTTGCAGGTCTTGCCGCTATCGGTGCAGCCAACAGCCTAGGCGCTATTGTTCGTGCCTTCGATACCCGCCCTGAGGTAAAAGAGCAGGTAGAGAGCATGGGGGCTGAATTTCTGATGCTTGAGTTCGAAGAGGCAGACGACGGCTCCCCCAACACGGGTTATGCCAAAACCATGAGCAAAGAGTTCATCGAAGCTGAGATGAAGCTCTTTGCCGAACAGGCAATGGACGTCGATATCATCGTCACCACTGCCCTGATCCCTGGTAAACCCGCTCCTAAGTTGATCACCTCTGGCATGGTTGAATCCATGAAAGACGGCAGTGTGATTGTTGATCTGGCTGCTGAGCAGGGTGGCAACTGCGCCCTGACCGAGCCTGGCAAAGCCGTTGTTAAGCACGGCGTCACCATCATCGGTTACACCGATCTACCAAGTCGTCTAGCTGCACAATCCAGCCAGCTTTACGGCACCAACCTGCGTCACCTGCTGACAGACATGACTCCTGAAAAGGACGGCAATCTTGTCGTCAACTTTGAAGATGTCGTCGTCCGTGGCGCTACGGTAGTTAAAGAGGGTGAGATCACCTGGCCTGCTCCTCCAATTGAAGTTTCAGCCGCACCTGCAAAACCAGCGCTTGCTGTTGCTGCCCCACCTGTTGAAGTGGAAGAAGAGAAGAAGAACCCTGTCGGTGGTTTTATCGGTCTTGGCATTGGCGGCATTCTGCTGGTCATGCTGGGTCAGGTTGCACCACCTGACTTTCTGGCTCACTTCACGGTATTTGTACTCTCCTGCTTCATCGGCTACATGGTGATCTGGAATGTATCCCCAGCGCTGCATACCCCACTGATGAGTGTTACCAACGCCATCAGCGGCATCATCGTTGTCGGTGCGCTGTTACAGGTATCAAGTTCAAGTGGACTGGTGGTCTTTCTGGCATTTATTGCCATCCTGATCGCCACCATTAATATTGCAGGCGGTTTTGCCGTCACTCAGCGCATGCTGAAGATGTTCCAGAGATAAGGGGATATAGAGATGAGTCCAGGTTTACAAACAATTTTCTATATCGTCGCTTCGGTACTGTTTATTCTTGCCCTAGGCGGACTAAGCAATCAGGAGACAGCACGTCGCGGTAACATCTACGGCATGGTCGGTATGGGTTTGGCACTGGTTGCCACCATTCTGGGTCAACAGGTTCATGGGGCTGGATACGCCTGGCTAATTATCGCCATGGTTATCGGTGGCAGCGTGGGGCTGTTTCTGGCCAAAAAAGTACAGATGACCGAAATGCCAGAGCTGGTCGCCATCCTCCACAGCTTTGTGGGTATGGCTGCCGTACTGGTTGGTTTTGCAGGTTACTTTGGTACTTCACCTGATTCAGGGCATGCCCTGGAAGGCGCTGCCAGAACCATCCACGAGATTGAGATATACCTCGGTGTTTTGATCGGTGCGGTCACCTTCACCGGCTCTGTAGTCGCCTTTGGTAAGCTCAAAGGGATCATCACCAGCAAGCCATTGACCCTACCCGGTCGTCACTGGATGAACCTGGGATTAGGTGTACTCTGCATCATCCTCGGTGGCGTTTTTGTTGGTGGTGAGCACAGCGGCGGCGCTGTTACCGCTCTGATTGTTATGACCATTATCGCCTTCATCTTCGGTGTGCATATGGTTATGGCCATCGGCGGTGCAGATATGCCGGTTGTGGTCTCCATGCTTAACAGCTACTCAGGTTGGGCTGCCGCAGCTACCGGCTTTATGCTCAACAATGACCTGCTGATTGTTACCGGTGCATTGGTAGGTTCCAGTGGTGCCATCCTCTCCTACATTATGTGTCGTGCCATGAACCGTAAGTTCATTGCTGTTATCGCTGGTGGGTTTGGTTCAGACGGTGGTACAGCTGCACCTGCTGCTGGCGATGGCGAGGTGCAAGAATACGCACCAGAGACCTCCGCAGATGAAGTCGCCGAGATGCTAAACGACGCCAAAGAGGTTGTCATCGTACCGGGTTACGGTATGGCTGTTGCCCAGGCACAGCACACCATCAACGACATCACCCGCAAGCTGAAAGCCAAAGACATCAATGTCCGCTTTGCCATCCACCCCGTGGCTGGTCGCATGCCAGGACATATGAATGTACTGTTGGCCGAAGCCAAGGTGTCTTATGACATCGTACTGGAGATGGATGAGATCAACGACGATCTACCAAAAGTCGATGTGGTACTGGTTATTGGTGCTAACGACATCGTCAACCCAAGTGCTCTGGATGATCCAAACAGCCCAATCGCAGGTATGCCTGTGTTGGAAGTCTGGAAGTCTGGTACCGTGGTTGTGATGAAACGGGGTCGTGGTGTTGGTTATGCCGGCGTGGATAACCCACTCTTCTTCAGAGACAACACCCGCATGCTATACGGTGATGCAAAAGCCAGTGTGGACGCTATTTTGTCCGACATCAGCTAAGCACTTTACCTTTAACTATAAAAAAAGCCCCCATCAATTTGATGGGGGCTTTTTTTTCGGAATGATTCCGAATAGGCTTTTGATTTATTTCTAGCCATTTTGACACCTCATATAGTCTCCTAACCTAACTATAGAATGTGTCTACTCTCTGTGGTCTGTGGGTAATAACTCGGCAAGATAACGTCGCAAATAACTTGCGCATTTGTAGTGTCGAGTAGCCCCAGGGAACTGCCCCCTCTGCCGCTCTTAGAACCGGACGTAAACCTCTCGATTTATCCGGCTCCCACCATTCAACCTTAGCGTACAAACCCTGCTTTCCAGTGTGCAAACAAATTAGGAGACTTTTGACTTA
>JAJFJN010000092.1 GCA_021773975.1 Gammaproteobacteria bacterium
TTCATGAAATCTTGGCCTACGCTAATGATTTTATTGGTTTGAGTCGCAAACTTATTTTACCAAAATGAATCAGGCACATCCTTTCTTTTGGCCGCTGCATGCCAAGAAATTCGCTGCTTTTATGAGTTTTGCAAGAGGCTCTAATGCCAGGCAAAGTAACTTATCTAGATTCATGTGTTCTAATTGCTGCATTTCAAGGTAACCATGAGCTTTACGAAGAAGCTATCAGGCTGCTGGATGAAGAAGATCGCAAGTTCGTTATAAGTGACTATGTTAAGCTAGAAACGTACCCTAAACCTTTTACGCATAAGAGGCAGAATGAATTAGAGTTCATGCAGTGCATTTATGACAACTCAACTCACATAGAGACATCCCCAGAAGTTACTAAGAATGCAATAGAGTTAGCAGGGAATTATGATTTGGGTCCAATGGATGCACTTCATGCAAGCATAGCAATGTCTGGTAATGTTGATGAATTTATCACTGCAGAAAAACCAACAAAGCCATTTAGTAAAGTTGATGAGCTAACAATCATCTTTCTATCTCAACTTTATACTTAGGATAAAGCACATACGAAATCTAGCTTGATTTATATAAGCTAGGCGTATTTTATTGATGACTACCAATGGCAGATGGTGGGTAGCGCAATGAATCCGAAGGGTGAAAGCCAAGGATGGCTTGAGTCAAAAGTACCTCGTCCCGCGGGGCGAAACCCGCATCAAAATAAAGGCCGTGCTGCCACGCTTCCGCTCCTGCTCACGCTGCGTACCTACATCCATGTAGGCAAGGCGGCACACAAATAATTATTACCGGGTCAATACTGCCGCTGTGCTACAAATCAATCCCCACCACGCTGGCAACGATAAATAGCGATCTGCCCCAACAGATTAGGCAAAAAGGTAATGGGGCCACTTGCACGATGTAAATGATCCAGCACAACCTTTTTCTGAATCTTGATATTGCGTAGCTTACAGAGCTGCTGAAAGTCTTTGATAGTACAGAGGTGAATGTTATTGCTTTCATACCACTGTGCGGGCAGGGTGCGTGACACGGGCATTTTGCCCTGTAGCCCGATCTGTATGCGATTTTTCCAATGGGCGAAGTTAGGGAAGGTAACAATGCCCTCTTTGCCAACACGCAGTACCTCTTGTAATAGGTGATCTGGAAAATGCACCGCCTGCAGGGTTTGAGTCATGATGACATAGTCAAAGGCCTGGTCATCAAAATCATCCAGCCCTTTATCCAGATCCAGTTGAATGACGTTGATGCCTGATTGCAGGCAGCTGACGATATTTTTCTGGTTGATCTCCAGGCCATAGCCTTCTACTTGGCGTTCATCACGCAGTGCTTGCAGTAGAGCGCCATTACCACAGCCAAGATCCAGCACACGTGAGCCAGGTGTGATCCAATCTTTGATGATGGTTAGGTCTGATCGTAGCAGTGACATCTCATCAAACCCCGGCCATGTAGGCGTTTAAAATATCGGTGTAATAACCGTTTGGCAGGAGAAAGGCATCATGCCCCTCGCTGGATTCTACTTCAGCATAACTGACCTGGCGTTGTGCGTCGGTCAGTGCCTTAACGATCTCCTTTGATCGCGCGGGGGAAAACCGCCAGTCGCTGGTGAAGGAGACCACCAAAAATTTAGCCTCTGTTCGGTTGAGTGCTTCGGCCAGCCCGTTTTCAAAATCGGCGCCAGGGTCAAAGTAGTCAAGCGCCTTGGTCATGAGTAGGTAGGTATTGGCATCAAAACGTTCAACAAATGAGCTGCCTTGGTAACGTAGGTAGCTCTCTACTTGAAATTGCACATCAAAGTCATAACTAAGGCGGCCTGTTTGAAGATCACGGCCAAATTGAGCGCGCATGGCATCATCGGAAAGATAGGTGATGTGCCCCAGCATGCGTGCCAGCATAAGGCCGCGACGAGGAACTACATCATGTTCATAATAGTGACCGCCATGAAATTCGGGGTCTGACAGAATGGCTTGCCGGGCTACTTCGTTAAATCCAATGTTTTGTGCTGAGAGCCGGGGTGCAGCTGCAATTACCAGTGCATGCCGCAATTTATCTGGATAGTCGATAGCCCATTGAATAACCTGCATGCCGCCAAGGCTGCCACCAACAACAGCGGCCCACTGATTGATGCCGATACTGTCCATGAGTTGTTTCTGGCTGTTGACCCAATCTTTTACAGTAAAGAGTGGAAAGTCAGGGCCATAAAATTTCTCTGTTTCTGGATTTATTGTGTTTGGGCCGGTTGAACCTTTGCAGCTCCCTAGGTTATTAGGGCAGACAATAAAGAAGCGGGTGGTGTCAAATGCTTTGCCCGGGCCTATATAGTTGTCCCACCAGCCGGGTTTGCGATCTTCCATGCTGTGATAGCCAGCTGCATGATGATCACCAGAGAGGGCGTGACAGAACAAAAGTGCGTTGTCACGTTTTGCATTGAGTTTGCCATAGGTTTCGTAAACCAGGTCAAATCGAGGCAGCGTTCGGCCGCAGACCAGTTCAAGTGGCTCATCAAAATGTTCTGTGAGTGGGGTGACCAGCCCAACTGAATCGGCTGGTATTGATTTTGGCATACAGTATTCCAGATACCTTAAATCTAAAAAGATTAGTTAGGTTCGCATGCTTAACTGTTTCTTTAGGTTAAACAAAGAAACCCAGTCTAATAATTGCTTGGGCTGGGTGCAACTGCTCTTTGCAAGTGGAGATCTGTAATGTTTAAGCGTGGCTTCTAATTATTGCTAACCAATCGAGGTCGAGGGCGCTCCTCGTCTATATGGGGTCGGCTGTGGGTTAGTGTGTTTTGCATATTACGTAGGGCGGTGAGTTGGCGTGCAAGAATTTTGTACTCTTGTTTTAGCTCATCAATGCGTGTTTGTAGGGTGTCTCTGGATTTGCTGATTTTGCGCAGATCTATTAGCCGGCGTTCCAGCATGTCTCGATGATCACGTATTTGATACATTAGTGGTTGAAGTGCGGTGTCTAGCCAGCCATCAGCCTCTTCGTTGGCTTTGACGAAAATGTTACGTGCACTATCAATAATCGTATTAAAGAAGCGTTTGACTACAAAGTGTTTAATATTAATGATGGTTGATGTGCTGTTACGAAATGCCTCGGCTTCATTAAATAGCGCCTTGAGTTCCATGCGGGATTTCATGATGGAGAACATCTTGGGTTGAATGGCGGCGAAACCATGGTCGTACTGAAAACGGCGATATGCCATTCGAACCAGTTTGCGTGACGCTTCGCTATGCTTGGTGACAAGCTGCATCTTAGCGCGTAATTTTTCGAACAAACTCTGCATTTCAGTTTTGAGGCCATGAGTTGTCCAGTTTTCCAACATGTTGGCGTGTGCTTCGGTGATGAGTAGATCCAACTCACTCATATCTAAAGCACTACGGAGCATAGTGGCATGTTTTTTGAGCTTGCGACGGTTTTCCTGAAAGCGATCTACGTCATCCAGGTACTTGGCTTTTTCAGCCTGCGATTTACGTATCAGGTGGATGATGATCTCTGTGCTTTCATTGCTGAGTGATTTAAGCTCTTGATACTCTTTTTTGATATGTGACAGGTTGGTGGAGATGATGCTGCTGGTATCTTCTAATAGTTCGCATATATCGGTTGCTGTGTTCTCTTGGAGTATCTTCTGTTTGGCCTGAAGAATATTTTCAGAGAGGTATAGTTCAAGCCCAGCGAGACCACTGCGTTGTAGTAAGGCATTATCTCCTTTTACTTTAGCGAGTAGCCCCTTTTGTGCAGATACGGGGAAGATGGTCTCTTCTTTAACACCCAGCATGGTTGCAGTTAATGATTGCTGGCGTTTGATTGAACTTTGGATGTCTGCTTTATCCAGTAGTTCATCCCAGAGCATATCAATTTTGTTCATAACAACAACCAACCCTTGCCGCTGGTTGCTTTTGAATCGCTTGATGTGGTGTTGCCACATCTGAAGATCAGAGCGGGTAACGCCGGTGTCTGCGGCTAATACAAAAAGGACGGCCTGTGCTTCTGGTAGTAGGTTTAATGTCAGTTCTGGCTCATGTCCCAGTGCATTGAGGCCAGGGGTGTCGAGTATGCTTAGCCCTTGTTTCAAAAGTGGGTGAGGAAAGCTGATGAGTGCGTGCCGCCAGCGGGGTACGTCTACATGTGTTGCTGGAGTGGTATGCCCAAGCTCCATCTCATCGTCATAAAGCCCTAGTCGTCCAGCCTCGTCTACCGTGACTCGCTTGGTTTCGCCTACCTGGCTGAGTGCTTCTTCGATCTGTTTTGAAGAGTCAAGATTTAGAGGGTAATGAACCCACTCTGTTGCATCTTGTTTCAACTCTGTGAGTGAAATATCTTGCAGACGTGTTTCGATTGGAAGCAGGCGAATGTAGGCGGCATTGGCGGTATTATCATAAAATAGTTCAGTTGGACACATGGTGGTGCGTCCCGGGGTGGAGGGCAGTAACCTGTGTCCGTAGTCGGCGAAGAAGATAGCATTGATAAGCTCGGTCTTGCCGCGTGAAAACTCAGCTGCAAATGCGATAGTCAGGCGATCTTCTTTAAGGGTATTTAGGCAGGATGCGATGCGCCGGTCTGTCTCTGGCGTTGCCATGCCATGTATTGCAAGCCAGGGTTGGTACTCTTTTACAGTCCGGATGAGATCAGTTTTCCACTGTTCATAGGCGTGTAGTTGTTGTTTTAGCTGGTTGGTTTCCATAAGTATTATTATTAGGTGTGAAAATGGATCCGTCCAAATTTAAAGAAGTTAATGATTTATTTCGAATAAGTTTAGCACTGCTTATAGGGTAATAGGTCGTTTTTTTAGTAATAAACCCTGATTTTGGATGAGTAAAAAATGCTGTTGCTGCTTATCTGAATGGGCTGCCAGTTAGCATAATTAAAGGTGGAAGTAGCAGCATCTTGAGTAAATATAGCCCCATCATGACCAGCATGGGTGATAGGTCCAGCCCGGAAATAGGTGGGATCAGCCGGCGAGCAGGGCGCATCAGGGGGTCGGTGAGGCTGTTGATGAGACCTAGAATGGGGTTGTATGTGCCGGGGTTTATCCAGCTGACAATAACCTGGATTAGGATGGCAAATAGAAAGACATTAATAGCAAGATCAATCAGTTGGGGTATAGCCCATAGCATGGGGCCGATGGGGTTGAGTATGCCGTTAGTGATGAGAATAACCAAACTAAGCTCTATTGTTTTGAGTGACCACATCAAAACAATAGAGGCGAAGTCCACGCCGCCAAGCCCTGGAATAAATTGTCGTAAAGGGCGCAGTACGGGTGTTGTCACTTTCACGATGAATTGAGAGAGTGGATTGTAGAAATCTGCCCTAGCCCATTGCAGAAGAAAACGCAGCATAACGACCATGATGTAGAGGCCAAAGAGCGTCTGGATAACAAAGGTTAGTGGGGTTGTGTAATAAGAGCTATCCATTATCTGTTTTTCCTAATATTTCTGATAACTCTATAGATCGGTCGCGGGCAGCGGTTAACGCCTGCTTGAACAGAGGTAGCAGCTCACCCTCATTTAGGGTTTTTAATGCGCTCTCCGTTGTGCCGCCTGGTGAGGTGACACGTTGTCGCAATATAGCGGGGCTGTCTGAGCTCTCCATTGCCATCTTGGCTGCCCCTAGTGCTGTCTGTAGGGTGAGTAGCCTGGCGGTGTCTGCGGGGATCCCCAATTCAATACCTGCAGCCTCCATCGCCTCCATAACCAGAAAGAAATAGGCGGGGCCGCTGCCTGATAATGCGGTAACAGCATCCATTAGCTCTTCATTGTCTACCCAGCGCGTCAGCCCCACTGAGCGCATGATAGATTCCGCCAGGTTTCGTTGTTTGGTGGATACGTATGAGCTGGCATGCAGCACAATAGCCCCAGTTTGAATCATGGCTGGGGTGTTTGGCATGGTACGTACTAAAGGAATTGCTCCCCCCAGCCAGTTTTGTAGATCAGCCTCACGGATACCCGCCGCAATGGAGATAACCAAAGGTTTATTCTGCTGGAGTGTGTCGGCAAGTGGGCGCGCTACGCTCTCCATCGCTTGTGGTTTGACGGCCAGTATTACGATGTCTGCATCGGCCGCGGCCTGGTTGTTATCGGTTGATGATTTGATTCTAAAATGAGCGGCTAATGATGCGAGTTTTTCAGTATCAGGGTCACTGACTATAATATGCTGTGGATCATATTCATCATTGACCAAGCCGCTGATAAGACTGGCTGCCATATTGCCGCCGCCGATAAATGCTAGAGTGTTTGTTGTCATAATTAGGCGTTATAGATAGTCGTGATACTTAATTCTAACGTATTTTCAAAAAGGGTATAGGCTCTATTTCTGGATGTTTCTTGGGCCAAAAATGGCGGTACCCACCCGTACGATTGTTGCCCCTTCAGCTATTGCGGCCTCAAGGTCGGCAGACATTCCCATAGATAAGGTCTCTAAAGGCAGCTCTTTGGTTTTTATTTTGTCACGTAGCTCTCGCAGTCTTTGAAAGGGATGCCGCTGTTGTTTAAGTGTTTCAGCGGGTGCGGGGAGTGTCATAAACCCCTGAAGCTGCAATCTGGGTAGGCTATGAATCAAGTGGACTAGTGCAGCAACCTCTTCTGGGGCAACCCCGGCCTTTGATCTCTCTTGAGAAAGATTGACCTGGAGACAGACATTCAAAGGCGGCAGATTACCGGGGCGCTGATCATTGAGGCGCTGGGCATGTTTTAAACTGCACAGGCCATGCACCCAGTCAAAATGCTCGGCAATGGTTTTGGTTTTGTTGCTTTGGATGCGACCAATGAAGTGCCATTCTGCTGGCATATCTGAAAGTTGCTGAATTTTTTCTATGGCTTCTTGCAGATAGCTTTCACCAAAGCAGCGTTGGCCTGCCTCAAGAGCTGATCGGATATCTTCGGCTGGGCGGGTTTTGCTTACAGCCAGCAGCTGTATGCCTCTATCCAGGCGGCCATATTTTATGGCAGCATTCTGGATATGTTGGCGGACGCTTTCTAATCGGGTTGCAATGGCATTCATATCTCATAGGGCTTAGTTGTCTATACTGACGATATTAAAACAGATTCGTGGTACGTTTCTCATCTATTCATTTTGAAATGATAAAAATAGGCGTTATGGCTGGTATATCCCGCTAGTGGATAACGGTATTTAAAATTAAGTAGAGGCTGCTGGGATACTAACGATATGTAGCCTATTGATTTGGAGATGTTGTATGGATATTGCTGAGTTGCTTGCGTTCAGTGTGAAACATGATGCATCAGATTTGCATTTGTCCGCGGGGTTGCCACCGATGATCCGTGTGGATGGAGACATACGCCGAGTCAATATTCCCGCGTTGGATCACAAGGCTGTGCATGCGCTTGTTTATGACATCATGAATGATAAGCAGCGAAAGGATTATGAAGAGTTTTTGGAGACAGATTTCTCCTTTGAGATCCCAGGATTGGCGCGTTTTCGTGTTAATGCCTTCAATCAGGATCGCGGTGCCAGTGCGGTTTTTAGAACCATTCCATCCAAGGTGCTAACCTTGGAAGAGCTGGGTGCGCCAGAGTCGTTTAAAGAGATCATCAATGTGCCTCGTGGTATGGTGCTGGTTACAGGGCCGACCGGTTCAGGTAAATCTACTACGCTGGCAGCATTGATTGATTACATCAATGATAATGATTACGGTCATATTCTCACGATTGAAGACCCCATTGAATTTGTCCACCAAAGCAAAAAATGCCTAATAAACCAACGCGAAGTGCATCGAGATACTTTAGGTTTCGCAGAGGCATTGCGTTCGGCATTGCGTGAAGATCCCGATATCATCCTGGTGGGTGAGATGCGTGATTTGGAGACCATTCGTTTGGCCATGTCGGCTGCGGAAACGGGACACCTGGTCTTTGGTACATTGCATACCAGTTCTGCCGCCAAGACGATTGACCGTATTATCGATGTCTTTCCAGCAGAAGAGAAAAGCATGGTGCGTTCGATGCTTTCAGAATCCCTGCGAGCCGTTATCTCACAGACCCTGTTAAAGAAGATAGGCGGGGGGCGTGTGGCCGCACATGAAATTATGGTGGGTACACCGGCTATTAGAAACCTGATTCGTGAGGATAAAGTGGCGCAGATGTATTCCGCTATCCAGACGGGTTCAGCGATAGGTATGCAGACGCTGGATCAGAATCTCAAAGAGTTGGTAGAGCGGAAGGTAATTAGCCGTGCCGATGCCAAGTCAAAGGCAATGAGTAAAGATCAGTTTATGTGATTCCACAGTCTGCTGTAGATCTTGGGGTAATTTCTTGAATTGAGTTTGTATTCAGGACACTATGTGATTTTAGGTTCCCTAAGCGAGTGCCCGCATGGATTTTAATGAACTGATTCACCTGATGGTGAAAAAAAAGGCCTCTGATCTATTTATAACAGCCGGTGCCACACCCTCTCTTAAAATAGATGGCGTTATTAAGCCGGTTGCAAAAAACAAACTGACAGACAAACTCTCCAGAGAGATGGTGTTGAGTGTGATGACTCCCGCGCAACGAGGAGAGTTTTCGCGTACCAATGAGTGTAACTTTGCTATCAGCCTGAAGAGCGTAGGCCGTTTTCGGGTGAGTGCATTTATTCAACGCGATGCAGCCGGAATGGTTTTGCGCCGCATTGAGACAAAAATCCCCTCGCTCGAAAAGCTGAGTATGCCGCCGATCCTTAAGGATTTGGTGATGGCAACACGCGGCATCGTATTTTTTGTAGGTGCGACGGGTACAGGAAAATCCACCTCATTGGCATCCATGATTGATTACCGAAATCAGAATGGTTCTGGGCATATTGTCAGCATTGAAGACCCCATTGAATTTATCCACCAACATGCGGGCTGTATTATTACACAGCGTGAAGTGGGGATTGATACAGAGTCCTATGAAGTGGCATTGAAAAACACGCTCCGGCAGGCACCTGATGTGATCATGATTGGTGAGATTCGCTCCAGAGAGACGATGGAGCATGCTATTGCTTTTGCTGAAACAGGTCATTTATGTCTAACTACACTGCATGCCAATAATGCCAATCAGGCATTGGATCGTATTATCAACTTCTTTCCTGAGGATCGTCGAAATCAGCTGCTGATGGATCTATCACTAAATCTGCGGGGTATTATTGCGCAGCAGCTAATACATAAAGCAGATGGCAGCGGGCGGCAGGCAGTGGTTGAGATGTTACTGAATACGCCACTGGCAGCGGATCATATTAGAAAGGGCTCGGTAGAGAAGCTGAAGGAGCTGATGAAACGCTCAACAGAGCAAGGCATGATGACCTTTGATCAGGCACTCTACAAACAATATAAGCAGGGCAATATTACCTATGATGATGCTATTCTGCATGCGGATTCAGCTAATGAGGTACGGCTAATGATTAAGCTGGGCAGTTCTGTTGGGCTGGATCGGTATGCCAGCAATATGGAGTATGCTGAACTCTCTGAAGAGAGCGGTTACTAGAGACAGACCTTTGCCACCAGGAAAATATCATCTTTGTGCAGAGGTCGTTATTGGTATTTAAGGGCGGCTGATTAGAAAATCTGCTGCGCATCAAATACCGGCCCATCTACACAGACCCGCTGCATCACCTGTCCTGATTCTGTCGCTACTGGCACAACACAACCTGCGCAACCCCCTACACCACAGGCCATAAACTCCTCCAATGAGACCTGGCAGGGCAGGTCAAATTCAGCGGCTAAAGCGGCTACAGCTTCCAGCATGGGGTGAGGGCCGCAACTGAAGATAGCAACCTCTGCACGGGTTGTGTCGTTTAATGATTTTAACCAGTGGCGAGCCAGGTCAGTTACATAGCCTTCATAGCAGCCAGGGTAGCCTTGCAGGCTGGCAAGGCGGCTGGGGATGTTCCAGCTATCCAGTAGTGGCTGTGCTGCAATGACCTCATTGGGTACACCGGGAACCAGGATCTGTGAGGGTTCGGGTCTGAAGGGAAAGGGTGCTTCAGAACCGAGGATAACAAAGGGCTGAATCTCTTTTTGGGGGCGT
This sequence comes from Gammaproteobacteria bacterium, assembly GCA_021773975.1. Taxonomy (GTDB): domain Bacteria; phylum Pseudomonadota; class Gammaproteobacteria; order Chromatiales; family Chromatiaceae; genus WFXD01. The sequence goes on from JAJFJN010000092.1 coordinate 10,020, forward strand.
AGATGCTCAGCCAGGAAGATCATGGGGGGCATACCTACTCCGCCACCGATTAATAGAGGGCGAGTGCAATTTACTTCAAAGGGCTTGCCAATAGGTCCTAGCAAGCTGATGGTTTCGCCTGGTTTACGCCCTGCTAATAGCCGGGTGCCTTTACCGACTGCCTTGTACAGAATATCCACCCAGCCACTTGCGGGTGAGACACGCATGATGGAGAGAGGTCGGCGAAGTGGATGCTGTGGATCACATTGCAGATGGACAAAGCTACCAGGCTGCGCATGTGTTGCACACTCTTGTGCCTGTAGTCTGATGATGTGCTGATCACCCTCAAATGACTGGTGGGAGAGGATTTTAGCTTCTTCCAGAAAAATGGTATCGCGGTGTGGTTTGCTCATATCGATTCGGCTTTAGGGTGTGATTATGATGGGGTATCTGTATTTCTACGGTAGGTTAGTCTGCCCTCAAGTAGGGTGTGAGTGACCTCGCCTGTGAATTCACAGCCAAGAAATGGCGTGTTATGGCCATGACTTAGCATCTTATCTGCTGTTAGTTGCCAGCGTTTTTTTGGATCAAATAGGCAGATATCAGCACTGCTACCAACGCCCAATTGCCCCAAAGGCAACCCCAAAACAGAGGCAGGGCCATGGGTGATGCGTGATATGGCATCAGATAGGCTAAGCAGGCCTTCATCAACCAGCTTTAGCGTGAGGGGTAGCAGTGTTTCCAAGCCTGATATGCCAGGAGCGGTGGATGGAAAAGGGGCTTTTTTTGCATCCAGTTCATGTGGTTGATGGCTGGAACAGATGGTGCTAATGGTGCCATCGGCAACGCCTTGGCGTAGTGCTTCTTTGTCGCTATGGCTGCGCAGTGGCGGTATGACATGGCAGTTGCTGTTAAAGCCCACTAGATCATCTTCTGTTAGGAAGAGTTGGTAGGCGGCTACGTCCGCGGTGACAGGAAGATCACTTTGGCGGATCTTGGATACAGCTGTGCCGCTTGAGAGTCTGCAAAAGTGGATACGGCAATTGGTTTGTTCAGCAAGTGCCAAATCGCGAGCGATAGCAACGGTTTCAGCTGCTGCTGGAATGCCGGGCAGTCCTAAACGGGCAGCAACGGAGCCTTCATGTGCGCAGCCTTGATTATTCAGATAGGGATCTTCCGGCCGTAAAAATGCGGTTATTCCAAAGGTTGCAGCATACTCCAGTATTCGGCGTTCAATCAGGGTGTTGCTGATAGGGGTTAGTGCATTGCTGAGTACAATGCAGCCCGCATTTTTTAGGGCAACCATTTCACTGAGTTGCTCACCCTGGAGACCTTTGGTGAGCGCGCCGATAGGCAGTACGCGGCAGAACCCGCTCTTTTGAGCCTTGTGTTGAATCATCTCTGCTACGGCAGGTGTATCAATAACCGGGTTGGTGTCAGGGGGGCAACAGAGCGTGGTGATGCCGCCTTTTGCAGCCGCTGCGGTTTCACTGGCGATAGTGGCTTTGTGCTCATCCCCTGGCTCGCGCAGACGGGCGCTGAGGTCAACCAATCCGGGGCATACAATCTGGCCGCCGGCATCTATTGTCTGCTCGGCAGTGAAGCCCTCTGGCGGGCTGCCAATGGCCAGAATTTTACCATTAGCGATATGCAGATCTTTGGGTTCATCAATCTGATTGGCCGGATCAATCAAGTGGCCATTGATAATGCTGATAGTTGCTGGATGGCTCATTGTGCGCCTCCTTGTCCCTGTGTCTGCATGGCCATGGCCATGACCGCCATGCGAACGGCAATACCGTAGCTGACCTGTTGCAGGATGACTGAACGAGGGCCATCGGCAACCTGGGAGTCCATCTCTACCCCCCGATTGATGGGGCCGGGATGCATCACAATGGCATCAGGTTTCGCTGCTTCCAAACGCTCGTCGGTTAGTCCGTAGAGCTGAAAGTATTCGTGCTCGCTTGGCAGCAGGGCGCCACTCATGCGTTCGCGTTGTAGACGTAGCATAATGACGACATCAACATCCTGGATGCCCTTTTCAAGTTCATGGAAGACCTTTACGCCGAGTGTTTCTGCATGGACTGGCATCAGTGTGGCGGGGCTGATAATACGCACTTCTTTAGCACCCAGGGTGTTAAGTGCCAGGATTTGAGAGCGCGCCACGCGGGAGTGCTGAATATCACCAACAATAGCGACCTTTAGCTGGCTAAAGTCGCCTTTGTGGCGGCGGATAGTGAACATGTCAAGCATGGCTTGTGTGGGGTGTGCGTGACGGCCATCTCCGGCATTAATAACACTAATGTGGGGAGCAGCATGTTGAGCGATAAAATGGGCGGCACCACTATCTGCATGGCGCACCACAAACATGTCGCAATGCATAGCCTCGAGATTACGCAGGGTATCAAGTAAGGTTTCACCTTTGGAGGCAGAGGAGGCACTGATGTTGAGGCTGAGCACATCGGCAGAGAGCCGTTTGGCTGCCAGTTCAAAGGTGGTACGGGTGCGGGTGCTGGTTTCAAAGAAAAGGTTGGTGATGATCTTGCCGCGTAAAAGCGGTACTTTTTTAACCGTGCGTTCTGATACCCCAGCAAATGACTCTGCGGTATCAAGAATCTCCGTCAATAGTTCCTGGTTGAGTCCATCGATTGTTAGGAAATGCTTAAGTCTTCCTTGTGGGTCAAGTTGGATGTTGGATTCGTTAGGGCTAATCATGGAGTTGACTCTAAATTTCAAGATGGAGAGTGCTTGCGTTCTTTAATGATGAGGCTGAGTGGATCTGGCCCTGTTAGCGTGATGTGGTTTTCGGGGGCTAGATCTGGGCAGATACCCACCACATCAGGTTCAATTGGTAGCTCCCGACCACTACGCTCTACCAGCGTGGCCAGTATGACGGAGGCAGGGCGGCCGTAGTCAAAGATCTCATTGAGTGCGGCGCGGATGGTTCGCCCAGTCTGAAGAACATCATCCACCAGGATGATATGGCGGTCATCAACCGCTGTAGGTAGATGAGAAGGGCGCACCTGTGGATTCATGCCAATGCGGGTGAAATCGTCCCGATAGAAGGCGATATCGAGTGTGCCCAATGGGTCTTTAAGCTGCATCTGCTTATGCAGGCGTTCTGCCAGCCAAGCTCCACCGGTGTGTATGCCGATCATAATCGGGTCGTTAATATGACGTTCGGCCAGATGGCTATTTAATTTATCCACCATCTGATCGATCAGGTTATCGACTTCTGCTGCTGACTTATAGTTATTGCGAGTATTCACTGAGCCATGTTTCCAGTATGAGTTTTGCGGCAATAGCATCTGCATCGCCGTAGTGTCTTTTTTTGCCTTTGAGTTCCTGAAGCGCCACCATTGAGGTGAGTTTTTCATCTGCCATGTGAACTGGCAGGTGATATCGTCCCTCTAACTGCCGTGCAAAGCGCTGGGCGTGAGGGACAGTTTCTGTTTCAGAATCGTCTAGGTCAAGTGGCATGCCAACCACCAGTGCCTCTGGTTGCCAGGTTGTAATGAGTTCGCTGATTTTATCCCAATTTGGCTTATCTTGTATGGTCAGTAGCGTTGTCAGGGGTGAAGCTGTTGCGGTGATTGTCTGGCCAACAGCTACACCAATTTTTTTTGTGCCGTAATCAAATCCGAGTAGAGTGCCCATTAATATGTAAGTGTTATGCGTGTCCGGTCTGGCCTGATATTAGGTTCAGATCTATACCCAGGAGCCGAGCGGCAGCTTGCCAGCGTTGCTCTGGTGGATGTGAGAAAATAATTTGAGTATCTGCGGGACCACTAAGCCAGACATTTTCAGCGAGTTCTTTTTCCAGTTGGCCAGCTCCCCAGCCTGCGTAGCCAAGAGCCACCAGGCTCTGCTCTGGACCCTTGCCTGCTGCAAGGGCTTGCAAAATATCTTTTGAAGTCGTAACGCTGATATCAGGTGTGATTTTATTAGTGGCATCCCAGGAGTGATCTGATAGGTGTAGCACAAAGCCACGTTCGGTTTGCACTGGGCCACCAGAAAAAACGGGTTGGTGGATGGCCTCTGGGGTATCAGGTTTAATATCCATCTGCTCTAGAATGTCGGCCAGTTCTAGACTCAGCGGACGATTGATGATGATTCCCATCGCACCCTGATCATCATGTTCGCAGATGTAGGTTACCGTTCGGTGGAAATCAGCATCTTGCAGACTTGGCATGGCGATGAGAAAGTGATTGGATAGATTTGTTTCTGTGTTCATGGCACATAGTATCAGGGGCGGCCGACGCTACTGCAAGTAGGTTTTGTTATTTTTTCCAACCCAGTTGGTTGCTGCTGAGAAAACGCCAGGTGCGCGTAATATCAATGATGTCAGTGTCTTTGTTAATGTCGGGTGGAAAGGGTGCAAAAGGGGCGGCGAGATTAACAATACGAATAGCGGCATCATCCAGTAACTTGTGCCCAGAGGAGTGCAATATGCGTATGTTGTTGATACTGCCATCGGCGCGTACAGCAACATGTAGTATCAGATTGCCATAGAGTTTTTTTCGTTTGGCTTCATCAGGGTAGTTTAGGTTGCCAACCCGTTCAATTTTACGTTGCCAAGTATCAAGGTAAGTGGCGTATTTGTACTCTTTTGTGCTGGCATTGATGGCTTTGTGCCGTGGCCGTTTAGCGTAATTTCTTGTTTTACGATCCAATGCTGCGGAGATGCGCTTGATCTCTTGATTGCTACTGGCAAGCAGTTGCGAGATAGAGATCCGCTTCCTGTTTTTAGGTTTGCTAACCTCTTTAACATTGGGTGATAGCAGGGGGCTAGCGACTTGTTTGGTCGCTTTTTGCGCCACAAGTTTTTTGCTGGGCTGAGAGTTTGATTGCTCAGGCTTTGAGTTAAGTTCAGGCGCGGGTGCAGGTGGCATCACAGGAGCCGGTGTGATGGGGGGGCTAACAGGGCGGGATGGTTGTGGTGACTGAATAGGCGATTGCTCTGTTATGGGTTCAATGGTTGGTTTTACAACCTTCTCTTCTTCTCCCCCTCCTTGTTGATTGGTTTGGGCAAGAAAATCTGCCTTGGTTGGTTCTTTTGGTTTACGCGCATTGTGTACAACCATTACCTCCAACGTTCGTGCTGCTGCTTGAGGCTTGGGTTGGGCTGCATCAAAACCAACGCCGAGTATGAGTGTGATATGCAGGCAGATAGCAAAAAATACGGTGAGACCCAGGCGGTCGAAAGAGCTGATGGTGGCAGTATGACTCATGGGTGCTAGCGCAGTTTCTCTTCTATGCAATCCATCAGTGTGCCGCTGATGTTAAGGTTGAACTGTTTATCAAGCTCTCTGATACAGGTTGGGCTAGTGACATTGATTTCAGTAAGGTAATCACCAATGACATCCAGCCCGGCAAATAGAATGCCATACTCACGTAGGGTGGGACCTACTTCTCGGGCTATCTTAAAATCATTTTCTGATAGTGGCTGCCCTCTGCCTGAACCACCGGCTGCCAGGTTGCCACGTGTCTCCCCTGGTTTTGGAATACGTGCCAGTGCATAGGGAACAGGTTCGCCATTGATCATTAATATGCGCTTATCACCGGCACTGATTTCCGGTACAAATCGCTGAGCCATGGTGAATTGAGTGCCGTGGCTGGTAAGTGTTTCAAGGATGACGTTGGTATTGGGATCACCTTGGCGAATGCGGAAGATTGATGCACCTCCCATGCCCCCCAGTGGCTTTAGAATGATGTCGCCATATTTTTCAAGGAATGTGAGAATATGACTATGGTTGCGTGCCACTATTGTTGGTGCGCAGCATTGAGGAAATCGGGCAGTGAAGAGCTTTTCATTGGCATCACGCAGGCTTTGTGGACGGTTGACGATAAGAGAGCCATGTCGCTCAGCCTGTTCCAGCAAGTAAGTGGTATAGATGTACTCCATATCAAAAGGAGGATCTACACGCATCAGAATCACATCCAGTTCATCCAATGGTTTGATACGTTCTGAGGACAGGTCATGCCAGTGTGATGGATTATCCTCGACCTTAAGCTGCTGCATTCGGCTGTAGGTTTTGTCTCCCTCAAGAAAGAGATCGCTTTGTTCCATGTACCAGATATTCCAGCCGCGCCTTTGAGCCTCCAATAACATGGCGAAGGTGCTGTCTTTTTGTATTGTGATGCTCTGGATAGGATCCATTACAACGCCAAGGGAAATACTCATAATTGGGTCGTCATTATTTTTACATCAGTGATTTGGTTGTGGTTTTTTTGTTTAATTAATGCAGTCATGAGATCTTTTGGCTGTTAATATGTAGCTAGCGTAGTATAGACCTGGAGAGGATAAGTGATTCTCTCGGTATTTCAATCAGTTTTTACGTGGTGACTCTTTGTGGCTTACTCCTTTGGCGCTGGAGTGAAAACCTGCTTCTGGCAGGGTTTTATTCCTTACTGTTTTTATCGGCTATAATGCTTGACTAATCTGCTATGTTGCAGTTGGCAACGCCAGTTGATATTGTCTGTGCGCTGGCTTGGCATGGTTCTTTATATGTTGATTTTTATGAACCATAACTAATTACTTGTGTATCTAAGAAGGTGATCAGTGACGATCGAATATAATGATATTATTGGCCTAAAAGTAATGGTCATTGATGATAGTAAAACTATCCGGCGTACGGCTGAAACCCTTTTAAAAAAAGCGGGCTGTGAGGTGTTGACGGCGACGGATGGCTTCGAAGCTCTAGCTAAGATAGCCGACAGCCACCCTGATGTCATATTTGTAGATATCATGATGCCGCGTCTTGATGGTTACCAAACCTGCTCCTTAATCAAACATAATGAAGAATTTAAAAGCACACCGGTCATTATGCTTTCAAGTAAAGATGGGTTGTTTGATAGGGCGCGGGGAAGAATCGTAGGTTCAGATCAATATCTTACCAAACCTTTTACCCGTGAAGAGTTACTCGGTGCTATTAAAAATCATGCGGGACATGTGAATTGACCAAGCTGACTAAATAGTCAGTGATATGAACTTACATTAGGTAATTAACGATGACTACAATCCTTATTGTCGATGACTCTCCAACCGAGACTCATGTCATGAAAACCCTGCTTGAAAAAGGAGGTTATACGACACTGCTTGCTGATAATGGAGAGAAAGGAGTAGCTGAAGCCAAGCGGGCGCAACCTGATCTAATTTTAATGGATGTTGTGATGCCTGGTTTAAATGGTTTTCAGGCAACCCGGCAATTGAGTCGTGACCCGGAAACCAAAGAGATACCGGTTATTATGGTCACCACTAAAGATCAAGAGACTGATAAAGCATGGGGTAAACGACAGGGTGCAAAAGAGTATGTTGTAAAGCCAGTGGATGCAAAAGAGCTGCTTGCAAAGATTCAAGCGGTACTTGCTGAATAAAATAATTAAAATAAAAAACCTTCATAATGATGTGTTAGATGTTTTACCTTCTCTTAAAATTCAAGCGGACAATATGATGACGGCCAAGTCGCCTCATGAACTCATTCAGCTGTTAAGCAAGATCGAGCAGCGCAGTATTGTCCGGCAAGCAGCGTTACCTGAACTGGAAGAGGCACACCAGTATTGGGAGGGTATGATCTTTTCATTGGGCGACATGCGTTTGGTTGCTCCGCTAAATGAAGTTGCTGAAATGTTACATTTTCCCGCAGATGTAACCTTTGTACCCGGCACACACTCATGGGTAAAGGGGGTTGCTAACGTTCGTGGCAGCTTATTGCCTATAATCGATCTTCAGATGTTTTTAGGTGGTAAACCAGTGATAACTGGACGGGAGTGCCGAGTGCTGGTTGTTAAACATCAAGGGATTTTTAGTGGTTTATTGGTAAAAAATGTTATGGGAATGCGGCATTTTTCACAAGAAGAGCAAATAGAATATTCAATCTCTAGTGGTGGTTTGCTGGATAAATTTGTAAAAACAGCATTTGAATATGATGGAGAAAATTGCCCTGTATTTGGTATGTTTGCTTTAGCTGAGAGTGCAGAGTTTCAAATGGCCGCACTATAGTTTTAATGTGCAATAAGTCGATTAAGATTTAAAACCTACACAGCAGTTGGAAATATTGAAAGTAAAAATAATACTCTTTCGGGAGAAAGATGAATGAAAGTATCGTCAAAAAATAGCACCGCTGGATCTAATGCATCCATTATTCTGTTAACGGTGCTTCTAATATCTGCAATTATCTTTTCATTGTTAGCGTTTATGCATGTAACTACCTGGGATTCCCATGACAGGCAATATTTGCTTCGCTCAATGGAACAGCGGGTGCTCTCACAGCGAGTGGCTAAGTATACCTTGGCAGCTACAAGTGGTGATAAGAAGGCATATGTTTGGTTGCGCGAGACACGTGACCGTTTTGATCAAATTTTGTTGGAATTAAAGCAAGGCTCAAAACAAGAAGGATTGCCTGCACATCCTCCTGAAGTGACACCCGAAATAGAAGCGTTGGAACAGGCGTGGTTAAAGTTGCGTCTGAATACGGATGCGGTTCTGGCAGGCAAGGATTCCATCTTGCTGGTAAGAGAATATGTAAACGTTATTACAGAAACCGTCCCTAAATTACAGGGTTTGGCTGATGAGGTGCTAAAGGGATTGGTTGCTCAGCAGGCATCTCCTCAACAGATCTATATTGCATCAGAGCTGCCAATGTTGGCGCAACGTATTGGTAATGATTCGAGTCAGGTGCTTGCAGGTGGTGATGCTGCAACGACAGCTATTGATCAGTTTGCTCAGGATATCGATAGATTTGGCAGCATTGTGGGCGGCCTGCAAAGAGGAGATAAGCGTCTTGGCATTAGCCAGGTAAAGGCAAAGGAGCTTATAGCTAAGCTAAAAGAGCTAAGCGAAATTTTTGTACCTGTTGAAGATCACGCAGAGGAGATTATTGATGCTACTCCAAATTTGTTGCCAGTGCTTAGTGCTGCCAGCACGGTAACTAGTGATTCAGAAGAGGTGAGTGTAGCAGGTAGTCATTTAGTAACAGCATTTAAGGGATCGCCTGGTCGTATGCATATTGGTCCTACTAAGATCGGCGTTTTGACCCCGGTTATTCTTGGTGCTGTCGGTGCTGCTTTTCTGATTTTGCTGGGCTATATCCTGTTGACCAAAGCAAAGCAACGAGAAGCAGAAAGCCAGCAGCAAAATGAGAAAAACCAACAAGCTATTTTGCGTCTATTGGATGAGATGGGCGATCTGGCAGATGGCGATTTAACTGTGGAAGCTACTGTTACAGAAGATATTACAGGCGCTATTGCTGACTCCATCAACTATGCCATTGAGGCATTGCGTGATTTGGTAATGACAATAAACAGTACGGCAGACAAGGTTTCATCATCTGCACAAGAGAGTCGTACTACTGCAATGCAGCTTGCTGAAGCCAGTGAACACCAGGCTGAACAGATCACATCGGCCACACTGGCTATTCAAGGCATGGCAAAAGCGGTTGATGATGTATCTAAAAATGCAACAGAGTCAGCTGAGGTTGCTCAACGCTCAGTGGCAATTGCTGCTAAAGGTGTAAAGACAGTGCGATCAACGATCGAAGGTATGGATACGATTCGTGAACAGATCCAGGAGACATCAAAGCGTATTAAACGACTGGGTGAAAGCTCACAAGAGATTGGTGACATTGTTGAACTGATTGAGGATATTGCAGATCAAACCAATATCTTAGCGCTGAATGCTGCCATGCAGGCCGCGATGGCTGGTGAGTCTGGTCGTGGCTTTGCTGTGGTGGCGGATGAGGTGCAACGACTAGCTGAGCGTTCAAGTAATGCAACCAAACAGATTGAAGCATTAGTGAGAACTATTCAGGCAGATACCAATGAGGCTGTTAGCTCAATGGAAGCCAGTACTACTGGTGTAGTAAAGGGTGCAAATCTGGCAGAAAACGCAGGTGAGGCACTAAAAGAGATTGAGACAGTTTCAAGTTATATTGCAGACATGACAGGAGAGATTGCTAAATCTGCTCAGCAGCAATCATCTGGGGCAAGCAGCATTAATGAGACAATGAATGTCATCCAGGAGATCACGAAACAGACTTCAGAAGGCACTGCAAAAACAGCGGCATCTATTGGACTGCTCGCAGATACAGCCGATGAGTTACAGCAATCTGTATCTGGATTCCGGTTACCGGAATAATTGGACCTTCCTGTTAGGATTTAGTGCGCATGAACGATGCCCGTGAACACAGCACTTTGCCGTGGATTAAAAATGAGCTTGATGAGCTTATAACTCAAGCGCGCCATGCACTTGAAGAGTACGTTGAAGGTAGTGGTGAGCAGGAGTTTATTCAAACCTGCATAGAAAAACTGCATCAGATATACGGCACTTTGAGAATGGTTCAGCTCTTTGGCGCTGCCATGCTGGCAGAAGAGATGGAGCTGGCCGCAATAGCGCTGAAACAAGATCAGGTCTCCCACCATACAGAGGCTGCTGAGAGTCTGATGCGTGCCTTGATTACCCTTCCAGATTATCTTGAAAAGATGCAGTCTGGGTATCGGGATATCCCCATACTTGTTTTGCCTTTAATGAACGATTTGCGAGCAGCCAGAGATGCAGATCTGCTCTCTGATGTTGCGCTTTTTGCTCCTGCGCTTGAGCGTAAACTGGCTATTGATCCCGCTGATGATGGCATTATCAATGATGATCTCCCCCAATTTGCGCGATGTTTGCGCTATGAGTATCACAAAGGTTTGCTTGGTTGGTATAAAGGGGATAACCAGAACGAGGCTTTTGAACGCCTTGAAAAAGTTGCTCGAAGACTAGAGCGATCAGCGGGCAGCAAAACAGTACAGCAGCTTTTTAGAATTGCTCAGGGTGCGATCATTGCGCTTAAAGAACAAGCCATTGAACCGGGAACAGCGATTAAGCTTCTGCTTGGCCGATTAGATCGACAGATAAAATTTTTAATCGATGATGGAGAGTTAGCTCTAAAAAATGTAGCAGCCACTGATCTACAAAAAAATCTGCTGTACTACATTGCGCAAGCAAAATCTAATAATGAGCTGATCCAGTCAATAAAGGATGCTTTTGAATTAGATATTATCATTCCTAGTGCAGAAAAGGTTGAAGCTGGGCGTGAAGAACTTTCGGGGCTAAATTTTGAACTATTAGAATCCCTGCATGATGCCATACAGGCCGATCTTCTGCATATCAAAGACAAGTTGGATCTCTTTATTCGCGGTAGTACAAAAAATATAGAAGAGTTAAAAGGGTTGGAACAGCCCTTGCGAAAAATTGCAGATACCTTGGGTATGGTTGGTCAAGGCGAGCTTCGGGAACACATGAAGACTCAGGCAGGCCGTATTGCTGAAATTGTTGCGGGTGATCTTGTTCCAGATGAATCAATATTAATGGAGATGGCAGGAGATATCCTATTTGTTGAAACCTCCTTAAGTAACTTGATTCCAGCACAAACAACATCAGCAGCTATAGAAAAAGCCAGGCAAGTTGGCATCGCACCTGAAAAAGAGAGTGAGTTTGGACAGCTTGTTCAAGCAGTATTTAGTGAGGCTGGTGTAGATATGGCTCGCATTAGAGAGTCTATTGCAGCTTTTATTGAATCATCGGGTGATAAAAAGCAGATTGTGGCTGTTCCGCAGCAATTCTTTTCTGTTGCCGGCGCACTAAAAATGCTTGGGCTGACGGATGCATCTGAACTACTGGCATTTCTTTCAGATTATATCAAAAATCAGTTTATAGACGCAGGCGTTGTACCTGATGCTATTCAAACTCATGCTTTAGCTGATGCAATTACTAGCCTTGAATATTACATGGAGGCAGTGATTGAAGGGCGTAGCGGGCAAGGTGCAATTCTTGATGTGGCAAATAAATCACTTGAACAGTTAGGTTGGAATCAGAGTGAAGAGCTAGCGTTAGTCGATCTAAATCAACCTGAAGCACCGTCAGATGAAATAGGCGCTGAGAGTGATTTAGCAGTATCTGAAGTTCCAACACAAATTAAAGAAGAGCCTGAATCGCTTCCTTCTGCTGTAAAACCGGCGTTGGATGATCTCGATTCTGAAATTATCGATATTTTTGTAGAGGAGGCAAGAGAAGAGTTAGCGGTAATTCAGGCGTATCTGCCTTGCTGGCGGAAGTGCCAAGATGATACGAATGCACTGATTACATTTCGTAGATCATTCCATACATTAAAAGGCAGTGGTCGGTTAGTTGGTGCAAGGGATATTGGTGAATTAGCCTGGTCAATGGAGAATCTGCTCAATCGAATTATTGATCGAACGGTATCATCTAGTGCGCATATTTTTGCTGTGCTGAATGAGGCAGTGGAAATGTTACCAAAGCTGATTGATCGACAAGAAGCAGGCATACAGACGGGCTATGATGTACAGCCTCTTATAGACAAGGCTATTGCATTATCAGAGCAGAAACAATCCTCTCAAGACAACGTGGATGTTGATGATGAACTGTTTATAGATGACAAACAGTCAGAAATATTGGTGCCAGAAGGCGTCTTTGTTACTGAGGAGGCTGTACTTGAGGACAGAAGCTCTCAAGCAGATAAAACCAAAAACACCTCTGACGATGAAATAACGATTGCCTCTGTGCCGTCTATTTCTATGGAGCTAGAGTTATTTGAGATATTCAAAAAAGAGACACAGGGACATCTTGCTGTTATTCAAGAGTTTCTTAATAAGTGCAAAATGGGTATTAATCAGCAGCCCGATGAAGCGCTTTCAAGAGCATTTCATACATTGCATGGTAGTGCTCACATGGCAGAAGTGGATGCCATGGCTCAGGTCAGTAAATCTTTAGAGGCACTGGTTAATGAGCTGATTTTAGTAAAACAAACAGCAAATGAATCGGCTCAAAATTTAATGGTTAGAGGCGTTCAGTGCCTGGAAAAAACATTGGCATCGATTAATGTTGCAGATGCTGAAATGCCAGATTGGCACTCCTTGGTGGCAGATGCGCACCAATATATGTTGGATCTTGATGGGCCGACATCACAGCTCCTTGCTTCAGAAGACCTGCCAATTGATATTGATGGATTTGAGTTGGATTCTGAATCAGAGTTTCTTTTGGAATCAGAAGGGCTATCTGCAGAGGAAAGTTTGTTGCAGTTGGATGACTCATCTCTGGACAGCCTAGAGGAGAGTCTAGATTCAGACTCGATAAGCAGTAATGGCCTGTTCTTGGATGAAGATTCACTATCAATTGATGAGGGTGAATCCGTTTCCGAGATTCAGAGTGGGCCTGTTTCAGTTGATGAGTTGTTAATAGATGATTCAGTTGCGGACGTAGTTTTAGAAGATACAGAGCCAGATGTCGGTATTGTAGATATAGGCACACAGAGCGATGAAGTGTCTGCTGTAGAAGTAGAAGTAGAGGCAGATCAGGTTAGTGAGACAGAGGAGGTTGATGAAGAGCTGGTTAGCATCTTCATTGAAGAGGCTTTAGAACTGATTGATATTCTTGAAACATCACTTCAAAAGTGGACTCAAAACCCTGCTGATTCTGAACCCCTGGCAGCATTGCTGCGGACCCTACATACCTTAAAGGGTGGTGCTCGGCTTTCTGGATTGATGCAGATTGGTGATCTAAGTCACGCATTTGAATCCTTGCTGGAAGCGGTGGAAGGCAAGAAAATTGTTGCATCTCCTGATTTATTAGCATTGGCATTGAAAGCTGCAGACTGTTTGCTAGAACAGATTGATGAAGCAAGCCAAGGTATCCCTGTTACACCTGCAGATAAGCTTATTGTCAGTCTTGAAATGAATCTGGTAGGAGAGAGTGTAACTCGGGGTACTGCCCCGTCCTCCGGACTCTTATCAGAATCTGAGCTGTTGCTTGGTTCTGATTTGTTGGCTGAATCTGAGTTGTTGTCAGAAATCGTCCCCTCCGATTCTGATCTGATAAAAATCACTGCCTCTGAAGAGGCTAAGAGTGACGCAGTAGCTCTTGAGAGAGAGAGTAAAAAAAGTTCGGCCGATATAAAAACAGAGCCTGTTGCCAAGACAGAACCTCAATCCAAAAAGAGCCGAATTCGTGTGCGTGCTGAACTACTTGATCGATTGGTCAATAACGCGGGTGAAGTTAGTATTTTTCGTGCGCGCCTTGAACAGCAGAATGGTGATTTAAGCTTTAATCTATCTGAGCTTGATCAAACGGTGAGCCGTTTGCGAGATCAGTTACGTAATTTAGAGATTGAAACGGAAGCGCAGATCTTATTTCGCTATGAGCGGGAAAAGGAGGTAGGAGAAGAGGATGTAGAGAAGGCTTTTGATCCGCTCGAGCTGGATCGCTTCTCTAATATGCAGCAGTTATCACGCAGCTTGATTGAAACAGTTAATGATTTGGCTAGCATCAAAGAGTTAATGGAAGAGCTTGCGCGGGACAATGAAACGCTATTGTTGCAGCAGTTTAGAGTGGCTACAGATCTGCAAGATGGCTTGCTGCGCACACGTATGGTGCCTTTTTCACAAGTCATTCCAAGGTTACATCGTATAGTGCGTCAGACATGTAATCAGTTGGGTAAAAATGCCTCGTTAGAGTTACAGGGTACAGAGGGTGAGATGGATCGAGGCATTCTTGATCGTATTCTTGCACCCTTAGAACATCTACTGCGTAATGCTGTATCTCATGGTATCGAGTCTCCTCGCGCGCGCTCAGTTGCTGGCAAAGATAAAGCGGGTGTTATTCTTCTATCACTTATGCGTGAAGGAACAGATGTTCTGATCACGGTTGCAGATAATGGGGCAGGTCTAAAGCTTGAGAGCATACGTCGCCGAGCAATAGAGAAGGGACTATTGAGTAACCATGCGGAAATTTCTGATAATGATCTGATGCAGATTATTCTTGAACCGGGATTTAGCACGGTTGATGAGGTTACGCAGATTTCTGGTCGTGGTGTTGGCATGGATGTTGTAGTGAGTGAAATAAAGCAGATAAATGGCTCATTGGAGATTGCCTCAGAACCGGGTCAGGGCACTAGCTTTACTATTCGACTGCCGCTTACTTTGGCAATTAGTGATGCTCTGTTGCTCCAGATGGGCGAAGATATTTATGCGGTTCCTCATGCCAGTATTGAAGGTGTGGTTCGAATTGCAGTGTCAGATCTGCAAGCATATTACGATGGTGAGCAGGAAAACTTTTCATACGCAGAGAGGGATTATACCGTGCGTTATTTGGGAAGTATGCTGGGTACTTCATCCCCTGATCTTGTAGATCAAAAGAAAAAATGGCTACCCATGTTGTTGGTTCGCTCCGGTGAACATCGGGTTGCGTTGCAAGTGGATGACCTTATGGGCAACCGACAGATTGTTGTGAAATCAGTAGGACCCCAGTTGAGTTCGGTACGTTGGATTACGGGTGGCACCATTTTAGGTGATGGCCGTGTTGCGCTGATTCTTGATGTAAACGCTCTGGTCCGTACAGTTGTTGTGCAGCCATTGGCTAATACTAAAGAGCCACGGCAGGAAACAGCACTCTCCACCATGCCTACGATTATGGTGGTGGACGACTCAATTACTGTACGGAAGGTCACTGCGCGTTTGCTAGAACGGCATAACATGAATGTTGTAACAGCAAAAGACGGTATAGATGCAGTAGAGCAGCTTCAGGATCAAATTCCAGATCTTATGTTGCTTGATATTGAAATGCCACGCATGGATGGTTTTGAAGTTGCACGTCATATACGAAATTCACCAGACCTTGAAGGGATACCAATTATTATGATCACATCTCGAACGGGAGATAAGCATCGTAATCTTGCGTTTAAGCTAGGCGTTAAGGGATATCTGGGTAAGCCATATCAAGAGATCGACCTGTTACGTGACATCAATGCGTTGTTAGCTGAGACGGTAAAATGAACCAAACGCCACTTGAAGTACGTTCTGTTTTATTGCCAGTGCATAATGGTCAGCTGTTATTGCCCAATGTATCAGTGGCAGAGGTTGCTGCGTATAGAGAATCGATTGAACTGCCCAATAGTCCAGATTGGCTGTTAGGCATGATCAGCTGGAGATGGAAAAAAATACCTTTGGTTTGCTTTGATACCTTAGTTGGAATGCCAGTACAAAAAACTGGGGTTCGGGCGCGTATTGCCATCTGTTATACCTTGAGTGGTGATTCAAAGCAGCCATTTTTAGGTATTTTGACTCAGTCTGTTCCGCATTTGACACGTGCATCAGAGGCGTTGATCGTAAGTGACCCAGAGCCAGCCGAGTTGGGTGAAGGTGTTATGCAACAAGTGTTGATAAATGGCGAAAAGGCATGGATTCCTGACTTGGATGCGCTTGAAGTAATGATTGGATCTGCATTGGCTGAGGCGGCTGAATAGCGTTATAAACAACCTGGCCATTTTTTATGAGCAACGCGAACGGAAAAGAGGGCCGGTTGGTCTGTTTTGTTATAAGTCATTTATTTTGTTCAGTATCAATTTTTGATTATTGAAGTTGATTAACTCTATTTCCTTATTACCTTTCAGAGATAGTTTCATTTTTTCAAGGAACAGCCAGTGTGTCGATTTTACTGACACGATTTCGCGAAACTTAATTGTAGTCTCGTAAGCCTGATTTGGTCTTGATACAATAAGTCTTTTCTTTTCAATTGCAATTTGCGCACCGTCATGTGTTTGTAGTAGATTTTCCAATTTTCTGTTGTACCAATGGGCTACACCCACAGGTAATATTGTAATAATTAGTAACTTGTTTGTAAGGACATTAAAATACCAGGAATACATAAAGCCAGCGATGCCGGCAAGCAAGATAATACTGACTATTGTATTAACTTTTTGGTGCCTCTCATTATTCCAAAGCAACACCATAATTATTTATGCCTTTTGATTTCTGAATTAAGAGGACTGCTTTTGTTTGTATCTAAGCAGGCCATAGTTACCTTGTAACTCTTATCTATCAGCTGCACAAAAAATGGCATCATCCTAACGGATGATGCCATTTTTTGTTGGTTTATGACCGTTGCTTAAAGTGCGTTATGGCCAGGCTCTTCAGTTTTTTCTTCAGCTGGGTTAGGAGTGTCAGCGCTCCACCCTTTGCCTGGAAGAAGGAATTTAGGCATGTAGAACTCTTGGTATTTTGCAACCATGCCTGCAACCTCAGTGCCAACCAGGTCTTGCTTACGGCGATTAGGGTAGCCTAAGTCATCGAATGGCAGATAAGGTTTGTCCTCGTTATGGCACCCATCGCACATAAGCGGTTTTTCATCAATTCGTCTATGAATAACTTTCTTCATTTTCGATTGTTGAGTTGAACCCAGGCGATCCTTTTCTTTTAGGTATTTCTCAACAAATGCGCGTTCCTTTTCGTCATTCAAAAACATGAATTGACCACTGCTGCTAATACGGCCTGGAGCAATTTTTGCACCGTAGTTACCGTACATTGATTTATCTTTTGAGGTTAATCCAGGGGGGTTGCTGATAGGGTTGCCAGATTTTTTATCGTACCAGCGAAAAGCCCAATTTCGATCTTCGACTTTAGGCTGGATATGGCAGGTTTCACAAGCAATATAGAAGGCATGCATGTTGAGAAATGCACGAATGGCCTTGGCTTTATCATGTGGGATAGCCCCGTGGCAGCGAATGCAGAGGCTGTTGTCATCTGGTTCAACTGTCATACCAACATGATGGAAGTGACCTTGCACATATTCCTCTTCCACCACCATGTAACCCAGGTTGGTGGTGGCAGTGCTTGTCTGCTCTCTTAATGCGGAGGCAAACTGCTCTTCTTGCATGTCAGCTTCATTGAGTAGTGCAGTGATCTCTGCATCGGCTTCAGCATCAGCTGAGGCTAGAATATCTACATCATGGTCGGCTCCGCCATGCCCATAGATGATGGGGTACAGAAAGAATCCGTACCAAATGGTAAAACACATAAGGAATATAACGTAGACCTTATTAAGGATTGTTTTAATGAGGTGTAGCATTCGTCTCTCCCGGCCTTAATTAATGATGGCCCTGGGGTTTAATTTCGTGTTCGAGTCCACCTTCTGTCATGGCCTCTATATATTCTGCATAATGCTCGTGGATCATGTCTGCTTCAGAGAGGTATCCAGTGAGAAATACGGTGCCGAATGGGAATTTTTCAGGCGCATAGTGTACGTTGTACCAATGGACGAAGAATAGGAACAGGCCCGCGAGCAGTGCCTCATCGGTGTGCATGATATAGAACGCATTCAGCAGCCATCCAGGTAAGACCTGGGTAAATTCATCACGGAACCACAGTGCCACACCGGCGGGACCGAGAATGGGGATGCCCCAGTAGGGTGCAAAGTAGTCAAACTTCTCTTTCCAGCAGATGCGATCGTACTGGGGAGGCTTTGGTGAGAGATAGAGCAGATACTTAAACATCTGCACAATATCACGCCCATCTTTCCCGTTGGGCATCATCTCCATAGCCAGGAAGGCTTTGGAGAAGGTTCCAGGGGTCAGGTTTTTCTGTTCAATTAATGGCTTGAGCCTGTTTCTATAGAATAGATAGATCCAATAGCCAGTATGAAAGAAAAACAGGCAGAGTAGAACTGAGCCTGCACCTCGGTGAATCCAGGGGGCGACCTCAATCCCCCCCATAAAGGTGAACAGTGGCTCAGCCCATTCTTCATTGTAATAGCGCTGTGGAAACCCAGTAAGGCCAAGGGTAATAACGCATGAAAACAGGATAATGTGCTGTATGCGCTGCAACAGGGAGAACCTGAAAAAGAAGCGCTTACCGTTACGATAATTAATTCTTGGGTATCTATTATCTGACATGATTATGCACCTTTCTCAGAGCTGGAGTTTTTCAGCACTGAATTAGCATCAGTTGGTTTTTCCTTGATGAAGCAAAAGTTAGGGAATAGTCGTCTCAACAGCTCAAGGAAAATAACAATAACGAAGAAGTAGAGTACAGCAGCCATCAGCCCTTGAAAGAACTTGAGCATGTAGTACTGCATAGGATTCTTTTCTGCATCGTTATAGTTAGTGTGTACCTGGTATGACGCTATACCTTCACCTGCTTTAAAGTGACACTCTTCATTCCGACAGGTGGCTGCAATATTGTTTTTATGGGTAGAGGCTGTAGGCTCTTTATGGCTTTCAACAGAGTGGACACTTTCGCCATAAACAACGTGGCAATCTAAACAGTCAGCTGTTTCATTAGAACCAAAGGATACGGCCTTGCCATGGAAGGTGTCTTTGTAAGATTCAACGACATTATCAAGATCGTGCCGTTTTTGGAAAGCGGGGTCACCATGGCATTTTGCGCAAACCTCAACAATCTCTTTTGATTCGCGCGTTTTCTGTAATCGGGATGTAACATGGCTATAAAAATCCTCTGCAAAATCACCTGTCTGGTGACAGGTTTTACAGCGGCTTAGACCACGACGGGATATCCCTGATGATTCGCCCTTAAAAAAGGATAGTGGGCGATATAGTGGCTGCTCATGGCAGTTTTTACAGCTGGGGTAATCCTCTGGGTAGTCTTTGAGATTGCCATCTTTGTCGTATTTGCTGTGTACGCTGGCATCCAGAACCTTTTTTACGGGTGCATGAGAGAATTTTTGCTTGCCTGAAGGCTCAGTGAGGTGGCATTCAACGGTGCACGTTACCTTCTTGGCTGGATCATGCGGGATTTTTTTGATATCCCGATGGCAATCCATGCACATAATTCGCTTGTGTGGGCCTTTCATGAATAGATTTTCATTGATGTAGAAAAGCCTAAAGCGACCATTCTCATCAATTCTACTCAGACCACGAAACTTATGGCATAGCACGCAGTTCAGTTCATCTTCAGCTTGTGCTGGTGGTGTCCAGATTAGAGCACCTAGCATGAAGATGACAAGAAATACGGCCAAGACTGCTGCAAATGCTTCAGCTTGCCGTTGAGTGGCATGGTGAAGCATCTTGTTTGGTAATACACCCATTATTCTCACCTTTACAGGCCCGTCAGAATTAATTGTTCCCTGAGTATTGGGTCAGGGTTGAAAAAGCACGGGAGTCTCTCAATAGTCGGATTTCAGATAAACCCAAAAATGGCTTCATCTTAAAAATCATGCGTATAATTAGAGAGTTAATATGTCACCGATGTTAATAATCGGTGACGAATCGCCCGGCTCGCTTTATTTTTAAAAAACAACCTATCAAACTTAAATAAGCAGGTTGATAGTGCCAAATTTAACCGCCGACGAGCATAGCATAAAACAGTATAAGGTGATGCAAAAAATACCCCTAAAGTTGTAAAAAATACCACCTTAGGGGTGTTGTTATGGTTTATTTAAGGCTTAAAGCGGTTCTTTCCCATTTGAAGTGTCCTTCATCAAGGTTCCATGACCAAAATACCTTGGTTACTTTGCCGCCAATTTTTTCCTTTGGGATAAAACCTAGAATCCGGCTATCGAAACCGTAGGTGCGGTTATCGGCGAGGACAAAGTAGGAATCTGTTGGCACTTGTGTTGGGCCAAAATGACTGGTTTCGTCATAAAGCGCGCCTGTCCTTGTGGGCTCAACAAAATTAGCATAAGGCTCGTCTAGCTGTTTGCCATTGATAAAAACACCATTGGCGTTAACCTCAGCAGTATCACCTGGTGCGCCAATGATACGTCCTAAAAGCTGACCACTGCCTTCCAGGTTGCTGAGTTTGCTTTGATCGTTGTCTCCAAACTCAATCAGGGCAATATCCCTTTTTCCGGGGAAGACCATTTTGTTCACCAAGATGACATCGTGAGTCAGAATTGTAGGATGCATGCCTGGAGAGCTGATGAAGTAGGCTCTAACAATATGCTTGCCAGCGATTTGATCCATCAATGGATTAATGGTGACTGCCAGAGTGAGGAATACAGCAGTATAGATCCAACCTTTGTTGAACCACTGTTTTCTGTAATTGGAGGGTTGGTTCTTTGCCATGCGGTAGGCATCAAGTGCAATGAGTGTGACACCAACAAAAGGTGTGGCTAAAAAGACCATGCTAATGCGGCTATCAACAAACATAAAGGCAGCTGCAGCACCCCAGGATATAGTAAGTAGCAATATATAGAAAAATACACCACGCCCTAAATAACCGGCGTAGTGATGTCCCAGCCCAGGGCATAAGGATAGCACTAGGGCTAAAATAGGGTTCCTTGGCTTTATTTCGCCTTCTGCATCTGAAGCCTGAATCTGGCCCAAAATATTCTCACTCACAATTTATCCCCTTACGATTTTAAAGAATTGTCTATTGGCGGTTGCCAGACCTTATTTCACACTAAGGTTCATAGCGGTTCGCTCCCATTTGAAGCTGTCTTCATCAAGATTCCATGACCAGAAAACCTTGGTTACAACACCTTCAATTTCACTATTTTTAATAAACCCTAAAATACGGCTATCAAGCCCAAAATTCCTGGCATCAGATAGCATAAAAAAGGATTTTGCAGGTACTATTTTTGGGCCAAAATGGTAATCAGTAGAGTTGAACATGTCATAACTTGAGCCGTTGCCAAGGGTGGCGTATGGCTCTATAAGTACTTCACCATTAATCAATAGCTGTTGACCGATGATCTCAACGGAATCGCCGGGTTCAGCAATAATTCTACGAACCAGTTGCTCGTTACGAATGACTTTAGTTGCGCGATTAAGTGTTTTACCTTTGGTGAAGTCAATAAGCACGATGTCCCCTTTTTTAGGGGGGGTGAGCCTATTAATTAGTAATAAATCATGTTCAAGAATAGTAGGTGCCATGCTGGCAGATGTAACAAAAAATGCCCGAACAACGCGCTCACCTACTAGAAAATCCATTAATGGATTAACTGTCAGTAGCAGGGTTAAAAAGGTGCTTGCATAGACCCATGGCAAGTTAAACCACTGCCGCTTATAACCTACAGACTGTTTTGCGGCGCAATGATAGGCATCAGCGGCTATCACTGCAACCCCTATAAAAGGGATAGCTAATAAAATCACTCCCAGAGATGACGGGGTGTACATAAAACCGATGGCTGCTAGCCAGGATATAACGATAAGGCTCGCATAAGCAGCTATGCCTCGGAATAGATAACCGGCATATTGCTGGCCCAATCCAGGGCATATAGATAGCAGCACGGCAAGCACTGGCTGGCGTGGGCTGACCACGCCTTTTTGATTAATTGCAGTGAGTTTATTTTGTATGGCTGCAAACATAACATATGGACTAAAGGGTTATTAATGCTCAGATAATCCTTCACTTGGAACGCAAAGTCCAGGTTAAAGATGTTATCTGTTATTTTGAGGCATAAAATTGATAAAAGTACGGTGATTGAGCGTCGTTCAGTGCAAAAACCAGAGCGTTTTAGTGAGGAAATATGCTGTAGAATCGTATACTATCGGCACAACGTTTTGGTTGGGGCTAGCACTTTGAGTTGGTTTTTATTATGATATATGTCAATTTACTAGCTCCCAGATCTTATCTCATTAACGAGTGAATTAATGGCGCTGTCGGATTACGTCAATACTTTTGGTCAGGATCTGTTGCAGCGATACGGCCAACGGGTGCACAAACTGGCTATTAATGCGGGTTTTACCTGCCCGAATCGTGATGGTAGTAAAGGGCGGGGTGGCTGCACCTTTTGTAATAACGCCTCTTTTAACCCGAGTGCCCGTGAGTCGCCCTCTGTGGCCGCACAGATTGAAGCAGGTCGTCGCGTATTGGCTCGTCGTACGGGGGCGAAAAAATTCATTGCCTATTTTCAGGCCTATACCAATACCTATGCCGATGTTGAATATCTGGCGCAGCTCTATGATGAGGCGGTTGCAGATTCTGATGTAGTGGGCTTGTCTGTGGGAACTCGGCCTGACTGCGTTCCAGACCAAGTATTAGACCTTTTAGTGGACTATCAGAACCGAGGCTATGAGGTTTGGTTAGAGTTGGGCCTCCAGTCTGCCTTTGATAAGGCATTGGATTTGGTTAATCGTGGACATGGATTTGCTGAGTACCGGCAAACCGTGCTTGCAGCAAGAAAACGAGGTCTACCGGTTTGCACTCACCTCATTATTGGTATGCCAGGTGAAGGCAGGCATGAAGCCTTAGAGAGCCTGGATCGGGTTTTGGATCTGGGTGTTGATGGGTTAAAACTTCACCCACTGCATGTAGTAAAAGGCACCGAATTGGCAAACCAGTGGCGACGTGGCGAATACAAAACGCTGGAGTATGATGATTATCTCTCCATTGCGGCTGACCTGATCGAACATACGCCACCCGAAGTGGTGTATCACCGGGCAACCGGAACCTGCGCCCCCGATATTCTACTAGCCCCCAGTTGGTGTGCGAAAAAGTGGGCCGTATTAAATGGTATTGAAGACGAATTAAAATCCCGTCGCAGCTACCAAGGAGCCGCTATAGAGCGTTCTCTGCTTGCCGTTGGGGACACAACCCCGTAATCTTGCAACCCTTTTTTAGAATCAGTGTGTGAACTATGGAACTTGTCTGTCCTGCTGGCAACCTGCCATCCCTGAAAGCGGCCGTTGATAATGGCGCTAATGCTGTTTATTGCGGCTTTCGTGATGATACCAACGCGCGGCACTTTGCCGGTCTTAATTTCAGCCCAGAAAAAATGGCTGAAGGTGTCCAATATGCCCATGATAAAGGTGCGCGCGCTTTTTTGGCGCTTAACACCTTTCCTCAGCCTGATGGCTGGAAACGTTGGCAGGATGCAGTGGATCGTGCCGCAGAGATGGGCTTTGATGCGCTGATTGCAGCCGATATCGGTGTGTTGGATTATGCCTGCAACCGCTGGCCTGATCTAAACCTGCACCTCTCTGTGCAGGGGTCAGCCACCAACTATGAAGCGATTCGCTTCTTCCACGAGAACTTTGGCATTACCCGAGTGGTTGTACCGCGTGTACTCTCGCTGCCGCAGGTAAAACATGTGGTGGAGAATAGCCCAGTATCGATCGAGGTATTTGGTTTTGGTAGCTTGTGTGTGATGGTGGAGGGGCGTTGCCTGCTCTCATCCTATGCGACGGGTGAATCGCCTAATACCTTTGGTGCCTGCTCCCCTGCCAGCGCTGTTGAGTGGCGTGAAACGGATAAAGGGCTAGAGACTCGCCTGGGTGGAATCCTGATTGAGACGGTGGAGAAAGGCGAAAATGCTGGTTACCCCACCATCTGTAAGGCACGTTTTGAGGTGGGTGGTAACACCTTCCACGCCATCGAAGAGCCAACCAGTCTGAACACGATGGAGATGCTGCCTGAGCTGCAAAAGGCCGGTATTGCTGCGGTGAAGATTGAAGGCCGGCAACGCAGCCCCGTTTATGTAAAACAGGTGACCAGCGTATGGCGTGCAGCACTGGATGCCTGTGCTAAAGACCCTGAAAACTTTAAACCCAAGAGCGAATGGCTGGCAGAATTGGCCAAGGTTTCTGAAGGTTCACAAACTACCTTCGGTGCCTACCACCGCCCTTGGCAATAATCGCCCCTGAATTTAGTATCGATAATTATGAGCAAACAAATGAAACTATCACTTGGCCCTATCACCTATTTTTGGACCAAGGACAAAACCCTGGAGTTTTACGAACAGGTTGCAAAGTCACCGGTAGATATTGTCTATTTGGGTGAGACTATCTGTTCCAAGCGCGCCGTGATTCGGTTTAGCGATTGGATGGAGATTGGTGAGAAATTGGCAGCGGCAGGTAAAGAGGTTGTGATGTCCACCATGACCCTGCTAGAGGCAGAGTCTGAATTAAAGATGATGCGTCGCGTCTGTGAAAACGGTAAATTCCTGGTTGAGGCCAACGACATTGGCGCTATCCAGCTGATGAAAGGAACGCCTTTTGTGACGGGGCCTAGCGTTAATGTTTACAACCAACGCACTCTGGCTAAGTTGGCCAAAGTTGGTCTGTGCCGCTGGGTGTTCCCTGTTGAGTTATCGCAGGATACCTTTGCAGATATGCAGGATGAGCGGCCAGAAGGGGTTGAGACCGAGCTTTTTGCCTATGGCCGTCTCCCGCTGGCTTACTCAGCTCGTTGCTTTACAGCGCGTGCGCATAACCTGCCCAAAGATGATTGCGACTACAAATGTGGTGAGTTCCCTGATGGCATGACCCTCTCTGCACAGGATGAGACTCGCTTCCTGTCGCTCAATGGTATTCAGACCCAATCGGCTCATACCTTCAATATATTGTCTGAGTTGGATGAGCTTCGTTCATTGGGTGTCGATATTCTGCGTATCAGCCCACAAGCTGAACATACCATGGAGGTTATTGAAGCATTTCATAACTGCATGCAGGGAAAAGAGGATGCAGAAGAGGCCGCTGCTCGATTAAATGAGATGATGCCGACAGGGCCTTGCGATGGCTATTGGCACGGTAAGCCAGGTATTGCAGATAGTGTGCTGGATAATTATAAGTAGTAATCTGGCTTTAACCTAAAAAAATCAGTTGACCCTACCGAGAAAGCTATTCTGGCATACGTTAGCAAAGCGTTGAGCCCTCGATAGGCTATGTGGGTAAAAGTGGCCCCATTTGATTGCCATCCCCAACATTAACTCTAAATTTCTCCATAG
>JAJFJN010000093.1 GCA_021773975.1 Gammaproteobacteria bacterium
CCTACTGCGGAAAAGCCATTTCGGCCAGATTTTCCGATCAAATTCGTTAAATATGCCCAATATTCGCCTCATTTGATCAAAAAATCTGACTCAAAATGGCTTTCCCTCGCTACGGTTTCTATTCTCGGACAGCCTCCTAGCTGGCGCCAATGAAACCGCCCATAGCTGCTGCCACAGCTCAGAAGGGCAATCCATCGGGGAGCTGTGGCGTGCTTGATGCCAGATACCCTGAAGCCCCTGCGTGCCCAATGGAGGAGTAGAGTGTGGAGGCTACAAAAATCATTGCAGCCAGAATCAAAATGCTTTCTATATCCATTTGCTATTTTGGGTTGTGAGGTAATTGGTTGTATTAGCCAGAGCTGCATTTTGATGAATGCTGTCTAATTGATAGTAATAGAGGCAGTCTTGAAGGGCCAGGTATGGCATCAAAAATACTCCAGAATAAGATATGTCAATTATTTAAGGTTTCATTGAAGGCGACCGCTATAAACATGAACAGAATGCTTTGGGATCGCCAATCGGGTAGTTTTGTGGCTGGTTTTTCTAGATATAACAGAAGGTCTAATGGTTCGAGGATTATCATGAAAACAAAAGTTTATGTATATGCTGTAGCCTTTATTGTGCTCTTTACAGGGATGGTGGCCGATGTTCTTGCAGTTACGGCCAGCGAATATGCAGTGGTTATCAACCTGGCAGGTCGCCAGCGTATGCTCACTCAAAAGATGTCCAAGGAGATGCTGTTGGTGGCAAAGGGTATTGATGTTGATGCCAATAGGAAATCACTTAAAGGCACGGCGGAACTCTTTGATAGTACCCTTAAGGGGTTGCTTCATGGTGATGCAAGTATGGGCTTGCCCCCTACAGATAGCCCCGTTATTGTAAGGCAGCTGGGCAAGGTGCAGTCGCTTTGGTCTGATTTTTATAGCACGGTGCAGGCTGTTGTTGGCGGTGGTTCGGTGCCTGTAGATAAGGTGGCAAATATTAACCTGCCGCTGTTGAAAAACATGAATACAGCGGTACGGGTTTATGAAAAAGAGGCCAAAAAGGCCACTGGAAAAAGTGCCGGAGTGGTGATTAACCTGGCAGGCAAACAACGCATGTTGAGCCAGAAGATGTCCAAAGAGATGCTATTGGTAGCGCTTAACCATCAGGCCAAGGACAATAAGGCCAACCTTCGAGGCACAGCTTCTCTGTTTGATCGTACTCTTAAAGGTCTGCGTGATGGCGACAAGGACCTGGGTCTGCCTCCTACCAAGAGTGCAGCTATTGCCAAACAGCTGGATAAGGTGGCAGCGATATGGAGCGAATTTAAGCCAGTGGCAGAAAAAGCGGGTGATGTAAATGTTGCAGAAGTGACGGCTGATGACCTACAGAAGATGGTGAAGCTAAACATGCCGCTCCTGAAGGAGATGAATGCCGCTGTGAAGATGTATGAGCAGGCAGAGCAATAAATCTTATTGCCAAGATTTTGTTCTCGCAGTGCTAAGCCATTAGCATGATGTTGGTGGGCTATTAATTTCAGGAGTGCAAGCATGCAGGCAAGTGGATCGATGTTGTTATCTATCAGTAGGCTATTTTCTAATATTCGCCTGAAATACCTGGTGATAATTAGTCTGGTGGTCTCTATTGGTATAGCCACCTTTATCGGGGTATTTGGTAGCACTCATCTTCAGAATGTGATGCTGGAGCTTAAGTCGATTGCTGGTCAGTCCGTTAGCATCAGTACCACTCTTGATAAATTGAAGAATGGCGCCCAATCAACGGCAGCGGAGGCTGCCCGCATCAGTGATGAGATGAATAATAAGCATGTGAAAATGATGCGCTCCAATGTGTCGGAAATGGAAGTGCTGCAGAAAACCTTTCAGCAGATTGCCACCAACATGAAAACGCTGATTGATAGTGGAGAAGAGGATGGCATGCTTTTGATGCTGGAGATTGAGGATATCTACGAGAAGGTCTCCAGGGAGTCTCTACCGCGGGTAAAAACTATCGTGGCTGAGATAACCCACTCCGCCAAGGAAGGTGAGATTTTGGCTGGGGCGACAGCCAATATGGAGAAGAAGATGCTTCCCTTTGTTGCTATTGCGGAAGAGGCTTTTCAGGTGTCTGAAAATATCAAGAGCAGGTCCCTGAACTCAGTGCAAGATGCGGAAAAGGATATGGGCGCTATGTCTTTGGTGCTTGTTGTTGGTGTGGTGGTGATGCTGATGGCGGCTTTAATTACTTATGTGGTTATTGTCAGCCCTTTACGTGAGCTGAGAATGCGCATCAAGGATATTGCAGAAGGGGAAGGAGATCTCACCGTGCATCTTGATGACTCAGCAAAGAATGAGTTTGGTGAATTGGCTGGTTCATTCAATTTATTTGTAGGGAAGTTGCGACTCTTAATCAATACGGTGCAAGGCTCTGCTGTACAGCTGTCACAATCAGCCGAGGATATGTTGCGAATTACCGAAGAGACCAACACAGGTATTATGGAACAGCAGTTTCAGACTGAACAGGTAGCTACGTCGATTAATGAGATGACCAGCACGGTGGATGAGATATCCCGTAATGCATCAGAGGCTGAGGTAGCAGCCAAGCTGGCAGACGATAATTCTAAGAGTGGCAATGCAGAAGTGGACCAGACCATGGCGACCATTACTGCGTTGACCGATGAGATTGAGCGAACAGCAGGTTTTATCAGTGAATTTGAGAAGGACAGCACCAGTATTGGTGGCGTTCTGGATGTGATTAAAGGGATTGCAGAACAGACCAATCTGCTGGCTCTAAACGCCGCTATTGAGGCAGCGCGAGCTGGTGAACAGGGACGTGGATTTGCAGTGGTGGCGGATGAGGTGCGTAGTTTGGCTACTCGTACCCAGGAATCCACAGCTGAGATTCAGACCATCATTGAACGATTGCAATCAGGTTCAAAGAATGCAGTGAATGCTATGAATGAAGGGCGCAGTCGTAGCCACGCCACAGTGGCTCAGGCGGGTAAAGCCAGAGACTGCCTTGGCTCGATAACGTCTGCTGTGGCAACCATCAGTAGGCTGAATTCTCATATTGCCTGCGCCACGGTGGAACAGGCGGCCGCTACCTCAGAGATCAATCGCAGTATAGTTGCGATCAGTGATACGGCCAAGGCAACAGCTGAAGCTGCAACCCACATGTCCAGCAAGGGTGAGGCTGTGGCGCACTTGGCCAGAGAGCTACAGACGCAGGCATTGCAGTTTAAGGCGACGGAGTAATCTGTTACAAACTCAAGGGCGCAAGGGGCTACGGTGGTATTCCCTGTGGTATTCTCGGCAAAGCAAGCGGCAAACCACTCCTCTGCCCCATAATCCCAGAAATCGAACCATTGATAAAAGAAGCAATGGTTCTACCCTACAACCTTATGCAATGGCTCCGCCGCCACCAAAAATATGTAAATAACTGGGGTCAGATACAAATTAAAACATAATTTGTATCTGACCCCAGTTATTTGTATCTGACCCCAGTTATTTCTGGCGTTGCATGATTTGCGAAAAACGGCCAGAACCAATTTCTCACCCCTAACAGAACCCCATATAGCAGAAGCAAGGGCTTCTTCGACAAAGTAACGGGAAAAGAAAAACACCTCCGCCTGATAAACCAGAAAGAGGTCAATAAAACAAGGAAGCAACAATCCGAAAGCCGCCAAAAAAGCATCTTCCGTCATAATATGGAGTGTTCCCAACTCCAAAAGCAAATCATGCAGATAAGAAAGCAGCAGCAAGAAGAAAGAAAACAACTAGCCCTCCGCATCCACCAGATGCGTGGTTTAAATCAGATTCAGGAAAGAGATGGTCTCACCAGAGATTTTAACAATGCCACATTGGACAGGTCTGATCATTCTAATAATCGAACAAGAAAACACGCCAGAGAGTTTGATCAGGCATCAAGAGCACGTCAGCGTCGATTCGATAGATAACTGTGCATCATTGAGATTGATGCAATAAAAACACTTGACAGCTTGGGTTTTCCGACTCATTGTTACGTTATTGGCAATGATGCAGAAAAAACATGATTGGTTTAAGTAGTATAGCGAGCATATCAGCAGGGCACTCTTTTCGTGGCAAGATCACTGAAAAGCAAGGCTCTGGCATATATGCAATTCAGATGAAGGATATCTCTGAAGAGAGAGGCCTTAACCGTGAATCGGTTATCGAGACATCACTCTCCAGCAAGCGTGAGCCAGATTGGCTTCGTGCAGGGGATATTCTATTTGTTGGCCGTGGCTATCGTATTTTTGCAACTGTATATGATGGCGCTTTCAAACACTCGGTTGCTTCCCCTCATTTTTTCGTAATCCGTATTCAATCAGACCAGGCCACGCCTGAATTTGTTGCTTGGCAGCTGAATCAGCTCCCAGCACAGCGTTATTTTGATAGAGAGGCCGAAGGCTCGGTTGCTAAAAGCATCAAGCGGTCTGCCCTCGAAAGAGCCTCGCTATCACTGCCCTCTCTAAAAGAACAGGAAACAATCCTAAACCTGCATAAAAGCCTATATGAACAAAAACTAATCTACCGCGAATTGATAAAAAATGCGGATAAGACCATGAAAAACATTGCACTCAACCTAGAACATGATTTTATTAGTCATGAAGTTAAGGAAGGACAACACTAAATGAACACACCAATAAACCAAGATGCCATCAACAAAGCCCTCTGGGCAGCATGTGATACCTTCCGTGGAACGGTGAGTGCCGATACCTACAAAGATTTTATTTTGACTATGCTGTTCCTGAAATACATCTCTGATGTCTGGCAGGATCACTATGATGGATATAAAGATGAGTATGGAGATGAGCCAGAGCTGATTGCAGAGATGATGAAAAATGAACGCTTTGTTCTCCCTGAAGCTTCAAGTTTCTATACCCTATATGACAAGCGTCATGAGGCTGGTAATGGTGAACGTATAGACCAAGCCCTTCACGCATTGGAAGAGGCCAACGGAACCAAACTTCGTGATGCCTCAAAATCAGTCTTTCAGGATATCAGCTTCAACACAGACAAATTGGGTGAAGAGAAGCAGAAAAACACTATCCTCCGTCATTTGCTGGAAGACTTTGCAAAACCAGAACTGAATCTCCGCCCCAGTCGTGTCGGCACACTCGATATCATCGGCAATGCCTATGAATATCTAATCAAGCACTTCGCCGCAGGTGGTGGACAAAAGGCAGGGGAATTTTACACCCCGCCAGAAGTTTCAGACCTGATTGCAGAGCTTTTAGACCCACAAGAGGGAGACACTATCTCTGATCCTGCTTGTGGTTCAGGCTCCTTGCTTATGAAATGTGGCCGCAAGATTAAAGATAACTTTAATAGCAAAAAATATGCACTCTATGGGCAAGAGGCCATCGGTTCCATTTGGTCACTAGCAAAAATGAATATGTTTCTGCACGGGGAAGATAATCATAAAATCGAATGGGGCGATACCATCCGTAACCCCAAGCTCCTAGATAAGAATGGCGGCTTGATGCATTTTGACATCGTTACCGCCAACCCTCCATTTAGCTTGGATAAGTGGGGGCATGATGAAGCAGATCATGACAAGTTTGGTCGCTTCCGCCGTGGCATTCCACCAAGGACAAAAGGTGACTACGCCTTCATCTCACATATGATAGAAACCCTGAAACCCACAACAGGGCGTATGGGCGTTGTTGTGCCGCATGGTGTTTTGTTCCGAGGCAGTTCGGAAGGAAGAATCAGAAAGCAACTTATCGAAGAAAATCTACTTGATACGGTGATTGGCCTACCTGAAAAGCTTTTTTATGGCACAGGCATTCCAGCGGCAATCCTGATCTTTAAAAAGAATAAGGCCGAACAATGTGCGACCGCCAAGGATGGCGGAAGTGACGGAATTGCAGGAGCAAATTCCGTCCTGTTCATAGATGCCAGTCGTGAATGCAAGGCGGGTAAAAATCAAAATATCCTAACCACTGAAAACATCAACAAGATTGTCGAAACCTACAAGGCAAGAGAGAGCGTTGATAAATATGCCTATCTTGCCAATCTGGATGAAATCAAAGAGAACGACTTCAACCTCAATATCCCAAGATATGTAGATACATTTGAAGAGGAAGAAGAGATAGACCTGATGGCCGTGCGTAAAGAGCGTGAAGAGCTAAAGGCACAACTGGTCAATCTGGAAACTGAAATGGATGGCTATCTAAAGGAGCTTGGCTATGAGCAAGGATAGTTCCAAAGGTAAATATCCCTCATTAAGCATTCAGGATGAGGTAACAGACTTCCTGCTCTACACCGCCCCAAGTAGCAAGGTCAAAGTTGAGGTTTTGCTCAACAATGAGACATTGTGGCTAACGCAGAAGCGTATGGCAGAGCTGTTTGATGTGGGTGTGCCTGCTGTATCAAAGCATCTGGAGAACATTTACTCAGATGGTGAACTAGAGCGGACAGCAACTATTTCCATTTTGGAAACAGTTCAAAAAGAGGGCAGCCGCAATGTGACCCGTAAAATCGAATATTACAACCTAGATGCCGTAATATCCGTGGGCTATCGTGTCAACTCTGCACAGGCGACCCAGTTCCGTATCTGGGCAACCCAGCTGATAAAAGAGTACATCGTCAAAGGCTTTGCGATGGATGATGAGCGTCTGAAAAATGGACGCTATTTTGGCAAGGACTACTTCAAAGAGCTGCTGGAGCGTATTCGCTCCATCCGTGCCAGTGAGCGGCGAATCTACCAGCAAATCACCGATATTTTTGCCGAATGCAGCATCGACTACGACCCAAGATCAGAAGCAACACGCCAATTTTATGCCCATGTGCAGGATAAATTTCACTACGCTATAACAGGGCAAACAGCCTCAGAGATCATCTATAACCATGCTGATGCTGGCAAGCCACTAATGGGTATCAAAGCATACAAAAACGCCCCTGATGGCCGCATCCTCAAATCTGATGCAAAAATCGGAAAAAACTATCTGCAAGAAGATGAGATCAAAAAACTGGAACGAGCTGTATCCAGCTTCTTTGACTATATCGAAGGGATTGTAGAGCGTAGAACCAGCTTCACAATGGAGCGCTTTGCTGAGAGTGTAAATAAATTTCTAGAATTCAATGAATACAAGATATTAGAAGGCTACGGAAAAATCTCCCGCAAACAGGCAGAACAGAAAGCTCTGTCAGAATATGAGAAGTTCAACAAAACCCAGAAAATAGAATCCGACTTCGACAAAAAAACAAAAGCCTTTTTGAAAGAACAGAAGAATAAGGGAGAGGCTGATGAAAACTATTCCTAATGATTGGAATGTCTATAAAATATCAGAGTGTCTTGAAAAGGTGGTTGACTCTGTTTCTCCAGAGCCAGACAAGCTATATCGAGAAATAGGAATTAGATCACATGCTAAGGGTATATTTCATAAACCCCCTGTAACAGGTAAGTCACTTGGTAATAAGCGTGTTTTTAATATTCACTCTAATTGTTTTGTAGTTAATATTGTTTTTGCTTGGGAACAAGCAATTGCACAAACGTCTGAAGCGGAACTTGGGATGATTGCTTCTCATCGTTTTCCTATGTTTAAGTCAAAAGAAAATAGATGTGATATTGATTATATAACTTATTTTTTTAAAACCCTCCGAGGTAAATACCTTCTCGGACTGGCCTCTCCAGGCGGTGCAGGCCGAAATAAAACGTTAGGGCAAGGTGAGTTTTCTAAGCTTGAGCTTCCTCTTCCACCTACAAAAGAACAAAAGAAAATCGCCAAAATTCTATCAACATGGGATCAGGCGATTGAGATAACGGAAAAGCTACTGAACAACAGCCAGCAACAAAAAAAATCCCTCATGCAGCAACTCCTCACTGGCAAAAAACGCCTTTTGGGGTTCAGTGGTGAGTGGAATAAAAAAGCCCTTTCTAAGATTGCTGATATTGTGATGGGCTCATCACCTAAATCAGAGAGTTATAATAAACAAAAAAAAGGTCTGCCCTTGTTACAGGGGAATGCAGATATAAAAAATAGATTGTCTACACCAAGAGTCTATACGTCTCAAATAACAAAAGAGTGCTTAGAAGGGGATACCTTACTAAGTGTAAGAGCACCTGTTGGAGAGGTTTCTCATTCAGTTCATCATGCATGCATTGGTCGTGGAATTGCAGCAATAAGAGCTAAAGAAGGTATGTCACAAGAGTATCTTTATCAATGGCTACTGCATTTTGAGCCAAAGTGGCTGAGACTGTCACAGGGGAGTACATTTGAGGCTGTAAATGGTAACGACATTAAAACACTGCATATTGATATTCCTCAAAAGGAGGAGCAGCAAAAGATAGCCTCAGTCCTTTCCACTGCTGACCACGAAATTGAAACCCTACAACAAAAACTCAACCACCTAAAACAAGAAAAAAAGGCACTCATGCAACAACTCCTCACAGGCAAACGCCGTGTGAAGATTGAGGGCAACAGCCCTCAAAGAGAGGTTGTTCATGCCTAATATAATAAGTATTAATAAAAACAATCATATACGCACTGCGTACACTTTTTTCTTGAATTATCCTACAATTTGTCGCTATACTGAATACAACATAGCTGCCACGCCTCTTAACAATGCGCAACCTTGGCGGCTTTTTTTATGCCCGAATTCTGGAGGTCTCTATGGCTGAGAACTACCAGAAACCCGCGCTTACTTTTGAAGAGCAGCTAGAACATCTCAAAAATTATGGGTTGATAATTAGTGATCATGATAGTGCTTTATCACAACTCAGTACCATCAGTTATTATCGACTCAGTGCTTATTGGTATCCCTTTCGTCAGCGAGACAAAGACAGCAATATAACGAGTAATTTTGCCGAAGGTACTAGCTTCGATGATGTTATAAAGCTGTATGAATTTGATCGCCATTTACGCTTACTTATACTTGATGCGATTGAACGTATCGAAGTCTATATCCGCACATTAATAACTTATCATCTTGGGCACAGCTATGGTGCTTTTGGTTATGTCTCTGGTTCCCACGCTCCTGCGTGGGAATCCATACGGTACCAGAATTTAACTACAATATGCATCCCCACACAGGAACGTGGGAGCAAGAAGTGAGGAGTCTCTCTAATGTCCAGTAAATTCTCAGAAATTGATTCGCTGTTTGCTAAGCTCAATAAGCTTCGGCCGCTGTCAACAAATACAGCTAAAAGCCTGCATGAACAGATGGTACTTGATTGGACTTATAACTCCAATGCCATTGAAGGCAACACTCTTACACTAAAAGAGACCAAAGTAGTGCTGGAAGGCATTACTATTGGCGGTAAGTTGATGCGCGAGCATTTTGAGGCCATCAACCATAGGGAGGCCATTGATTATGTTGAAGCTGTGGTGCGGAATGATGAACCTTTTAACCAGCATTTTATAAAATCCATTCATCAACTGGTGCTAAAAAATATTGACTCAGATAATGCGGGTATTTACCGAATGGATAATGTTGTTATTTCTGGTGCTGAACATACACCGCCGGATCACCTATTGGTGCCTGAACAGATGTCTGTGTTGCTAAGTTGGTATCAAAATTATTCCGGTCATCCACTGGAGCGTGCTGCCCGTCTTCATACGGATTTTGTAAAAATCCATCCCTTTATTGATGGTAATGGCCGTACTGCACGTCTGTTAATGAATTTTGATTTGATGAAATCAGGTTTGCTTCCAGTTGTTATTAAAGCAGCAGATCGTCTCAGTTATTATGAGTCGTTAGATAAAGCGCATACTAAAAATGAGTATGATGATTTTATAGCATTGTCTATTGCGGCTGAAGTTGAGGCGTTGCAAAAAACAGTTTCAGTCATTACAGGCATCAAGCCATGACTGTGCTCCCAAAATTTCAGGAAGAGTATAGTGCCAAGATACCCGCATTAACACTTCTTCATAACCTTGGTTGGATATTTTTATCACCTGAGCACGCTCAATCAGCAAGGAATAATAAAGCAAGCGAAGTGGTTTTACGCGATATTTTAAGGGAGGAGTTACGAAAACGCCGCTTTACCTATGCAGGGAAAGAGCGGTCTTTTTCTGAAAATGCCATTGATAACGTTATAGCAGAGCTATGTACTCCCGCTTTGAATGAGGGGCTTGGTGTTGCCAATGAAAAGCTCTATAACCATCTTCTCTATGGCATATCCGTCAGGGAGTTCATAGATGGTAAAAAGGTAAACCCAACCATTCAGATCATTGATTGGGGCAGTGCCAGTAACAATAGCTTTCTCTTCACTGAAGAGCTGAGTGTCCTTAGAACCAATGCCGTTGAATTTCGCAGACCCGATATTGTCTGTTTTGTGAATGGCTTGCCCTTGGTAGTTATTGAGGCAAAACGCCCTGATGGTCATACCAAGAAAGCGCCAACCATTGACGAAGGGATTTCTCAGAATATCCGCAACCAGCGAAATGATGAAATTCCTCATCTATTTGCTTATGCACAGCTTCTATTTTCTATCAATGGTGCAGATGGTCGCTATGGTACGCAAGGCACACCAAAGAAATTTTGGGCACCTTGGCGGGAAGAGGATTTAAGTGAGGGTGAGTTCTATACCCTTAAAAACAAAACCCTGAGTACAGGTGACAAAGATGGGCTGTTTGCGCATAGGCCAAAACAGGATCGTGAATGGTATGACAATCTGATTGCAGGGGGAGAGCTTGCGGTTACTGATCAGGACAGGCTTTTGATCTCTCTTCTCTCTCCTGCTCGACTGCTGGAGATGACACGGTTCTATGTGCTGTTTGATAAAAAGGTCGGCAAAGTTGCCGCCCGTTATCAGCAGGTTTTTGGCATCAAACGCTTAATAGAACGCATCAACTCCAAAAACAGCAAGGGAGCAAGGCGAGGCGGTGTTATCTGGCATACCACGGGATCAGGCAAGTCATTCACGATGGTGTTTCTCTCTAAAGCCCTGATCTTGCATGAATCGTTGAAACAGTGCCGTTTTGTTGTGGTCACTGATCGTGTTGATCTGGAAGGTCAGCTCAGTAAAACCTTCAGCACTGGTGGGGAGCTTGCCAGTAAGAAGGATAAAGAGGGCGCTATCGCCACATCGGGTAAGCGTCTTGCGGGACAG
Source organism: Gammaproteobacteria bacterium (assembly GCA_021773975.1). Classification (GTDB taxonomy): domain Bacteria; phylum Pseudomonadota; class Gammaproteobacteria; order Chromatiales; family Chromatiaceae; genus WFXD01. Next base: position 11,059 of record JAJFJN010000093.1, read on the forward strand.
ATATCAAAAGGCAATGAGCGGATTATCTTTTCGATCATCAATAAATTTGCCATTGCCGCCAAAATGCCAGAGTGTCATAACCCAAGTTCTGACATTATCGTATTGGTCGATGAAGGGCATCGTTCCCAAGGCGGTGAAAACTATATACGCATGCGACAGGCACTGCCCAATGCGGCCTTTATTGCTTTTACAGGTACACCGCTGTTAAAAGATGAAAAGACAGTCAGTAAATTTGGTTCAATCATTCATGCTTATACCATGCAGAAAGCAGTCGAGGATAAGACAGTTACCCCACTGCTCTATGAAGAACGTATCCCTGATCTTGATATAAATAGTCGGGCAATTGATCGTTGGTTTGAGCGTATCACTGAAGGTCTGACTGAAGAGCAAAAGACAGACCTTAAAAAGAAGCTGGCAAAAAAAGGCCATCTCTATCAGTCAGAGGATCGTATCCGCCTGATTGCCTATGACATTGCAAATCACTTCATAAAGAACATAGATGACGGCCTGAAAGGTCAGCTTGCTTGCGATAGCAAATTATCAGCCATTAAGTACAAACAGTTTATGGATGAGCTTGGTCTGTTTGAATCTGCAATTGTCATGTCGGCACCTGATACTAGGGAAGGCAATACCGATGTTGACGAAGCCGCTACACCAGAAGTAGCAAAATGGTGGAAAGAGAATGTCGGTTCTGAGGATGAGAAGGCTTACACCAAAAATAGTGTCAGCCGTTTTGAAGAGGATGACGATCTAAAGATTCTGATTGTCGTAGATAAACTTCTGACAGGCTTTGATGAGCCAAAGAACACCGTTCTCTACATTGACAAACCTCTCAAGGAACATAATCTCATTCAGGCAATTGCTCGTGTTAACCGACTGCACCCGAAAAAGAAGTTTGGCTTGTTGATTGATTATCGGGGCATTCTGGCTGAGCTGGATACCACTATCGCCAAATATCAGGATTTAGCCAGCCGTACCCAAGGTGGCTTTGATATTAATGATATCGAAGGTCTCTATCAGCAGATGAGTACAGAGTACAAAAAGCTCCCGCACTATTACAAAGAGCTTTGGGCAATATTCAAAGCGGTGAAGAACAAAGGTGATATAGAACAGCTTCGCCAAGTCATCATCCCCCGTATGCAAGAAGCGCCTGCGGCTAGTGGAATCAAGTATGGTGAGATGGTAGATGTGAACCTGAAAATCCGTGAAGACTTTTATGATTGTCTAAGTCAGTTTGCCAACTGTTTAAAGGTTGCCCTGCAATCAGCCAGCTTCTTTGAAGATAAGAGTTTTTCCGAGGAAGACAGAAGGCACTACAAGGAGACCGTTAAGCAGTTCTCTTCTCTCAGGCAGCTTGCCAAGTCTGATGCAGGTGAAGCGGTTGATTACGATGAATATGCAGATCAGGTTAAAAAGCTGATGGATAAGCATGTTGTCGGTGTCGATATCAAAGAGCCAGAGGGTATCTATGAAGTCGGCAAGATGGGCAAAAAGAGTGATCCAAAAGATTGGTCAGAAGATAAAACCAGAAACGAAACTGACATCATCAAGACGCGTGTAACACGAATGATTGAGCAGAGCTTACGCGATGACCCCTATGCACAAGAGGTCTTCTCCAAGCTCCTGAAACAGGTGATAGAAGAGGCTGAAGCCCTGTTCGATCATCCTTTAAAACAATATATGCTCTTCAGAGAGTTTGAAGAGAAAGTAGAAAAACGTGAAGTTGATGGATTGCCAAATAGCTTTGCAGACAACAAGCATGCGCAGGCCTATTATGGCGTATTGAAAATCTATATCGGCGAAAATCTTCCATCAATGGATGATGAAGTATCAGATAGGTGGGTAGAACTCTCCTTTAAGATTGATGAAATTATCACCAATGCCATAGCAGAACACTCCATCAATCCCCAGAACATAGAAGCGGAAATCCGCAAAAATCTTCTGCCAATGGTGTTTGGTGAATGTAAAAGAACAGGATCAGGGATGGATCAGGCCAAGGCCATGATAGAGAGAATTGTCCAAACCGTTCGGGAAGGGCTTAACTGATCATGGGAAACTTGGCGACAAAGAAAAAAGGCTCTGTTCAATATGGTGATGTTTCTATCAACTTTGCTATTGAGCCAAGAGTTGCAGATACCCAAAAAGTTTTGATCAAAGTTCACCCAGATTGCAGGGTAGTTGCACATGCCCCACCTATGGCCTCAGATGATGAGGTGCAGGAGGCTGTAAAAAAACGGGCAAGATGGGTATATCGCCAAATGCAATATTTTCAAATCCAGCAAGAAAACATCCTCCCCCGTAACTACGTCAGCGGTGAAAGCCATTTCTACCTTGGCCGTAGACACATGCTAAAGGTAAGAGTAGAGCCACAGTGCAAGCCAGAAGTTAAGCTATTGTGTGGTGTGCTAGAAGTAAAAACAAAAATAGCCAACCAAAAAAAAACAAAATCCCTACTGATGGATTGGTACAAAGAACGAGCAAAAGAGGTTTTTGACCGCAGGCTTAATGAGCTTATTTCTCAAACACTCTGGATAAAGGAAAAACCACCAATACGGATTTTCTCTATGCAAACACAATGGGGCAGTTGCTCCCCAAAAGGACAACTCACCCTAAACTCTCATTTAGTAAAAGCACCAAGAGATTGCATAGATTACGTATTGGTTCATGAGCTTTGCCATATTGCAGAACATAATCATTCAGAGAACTTTTACCGTTTGATGAGGCAGGTTATGCCACAGTGGGAGAAGGTAAAAGAGAGATTGGATGGTATGGCTTATTTTTATTTGAATGATGTTTGGGGGATTAAATGAAAAAGATTGATTTTCATATTCATACTATTTCCACAATAAGTGATAGTGCTTTTGAGTTCAGCGTGGAACGGTTGAATGAGTATATAGATAAAAGAAGATTAGATTGTATTGCGATAACAAATCATAATACCTTTGATCTTGATCAGTATAATGAAATCTATGAATTGGTTCCAATAGAGGTTTTTCCAGGAATCGAAATTGATGTAGAAGGCAGTCACATTCTGGTTATAGCTGATGGAAATGAGCTGGATGACTTTAATGAAAAGTGTCAACAGATATCAAAGGCCATTCCTACAGAAAATGACTCAATTACAGTCGCAGAATTAATAAGTATTTTTATTGATCTTTCAAATTACATTGTTATCCCACATTATGATAAAAACCCATCAATAAACGATGATACTCTAGATCAGCTAAGCTCATTTATAACGGCTGGAGAGGTCGCCAGCCCAAAGAAGTTTATGTATTGCATTAAGGATAAAGAGCGACTTGTGCCTGTTTATTTTAGTGATTGTAGAATAGCTACGAATTTAACTACATATCCAATAAGGCAAACCTATCTTAGCTGCAATGGAGTTAGCTTTGCAGCTATCAGAAATTGTTTGCGAGATAGAAATAAAGTTTCATTGTCAGCAAATGACACTAATTCCTTGTTTGAAGCATTTGAAGATGGGCAAGAACTTTCAACTGGTTTAAATATAATAATAGGAGAAAGGTCTTCTGGGAAATCATTTACACTTAACAGAATAAGTCGTAAATATGAAAATGTAAGGTACATTAAGCAATTTTCGCTAGTTGAAAGAGATGATAAAGAGGATGAGAAGAAATTTAATAAAATATTAAGTGAAAAGCATAGTTTATTAACGCGTGATTACTTGGAGGAACTCCAAAATGTTGTTAATAATATAATTGATGTCGACCTAGAAGATGACTCAAACTCAATATCTAGATATTTGGATTCACTTATTAAATATGCAAAGGAATCTGAAAAGCATGATGCTTTTTCAAAGGCTGATCTATTTAGAGAAGAAGAGTTTCAGATTTTAGATCAGCAAGGTTTGCTTGATCTTATAAGGTCAACTGAAAATCTTATAGAAAACTTTGAATTCAAAGAAGTCATTGAAAAACATGTTTCACTTCAAAGTCTAAAGCAATTAATTGTAGAATTAATGATTGAGTACGGAAAGAGGGAGAAGGAAAGATTAATAAAAAAATGGCTAAACGACTTAATTAATGAAATCAAGAATAAGCTTCAAATAAAAACTGCGGCAACAGCACCAAATGATATTGATCTTTATAGAGTTGCAATGAATTTAAATAAAGTAGAAAAGTTCGAAGGTGTTGTACGCTTGGCAAAGAAAAGGCGTGAAATTGAAAGGAAGACTATTCAAGGATTTGAAGTCGTTGCAAACTCAGGTGAGTTTGAAGGTGCGGGAGAGCTTAAGAGTCTAAGTAAATCAAGGAGTGCATTTAGCGAGGCGTTTGACGAATATAAAAGCCCATATAAATTTCTTCAAAAGCTTAAAAATGTAGATGGTTTGGAGGATGTTGATTTATTTAAATACTTCGTAAGAATTGAATACAAAATATTAAATAAGGATGGCTTCGAAGTATCTGGTGGTGAAAGGTCAGAATTTAACTTACTTCAAGAAATACAGGACGCACAGAAATATGACATGTTGTTAATTGATGAGCCTGAATCATCTTTCGACAATATTTTTCTTAAAAAAGAAGTTAATGAGATAATTAAGGATATATCTAGCAATATGCCAGTAGTGATTGTTACTCACAATAGCACTGTTGGAGCCTCCATTAAGCCTGATTACTTGTTATGCACTAGGAAGGAAGTTATAGATGGAAAAATAGAATATAGACTTTATTCAGGGTTTCCTACAAGCAAAGAATTATTATCAAAAGATGGAAAAAGGCTGAATGCTTTGGATGTAACAATGGGTTGCTTAGAGGCTGGACAGCAGGCTTACAATGAGAGGAGGAAGGGATATGAAAATCTTGAAAATTGAAAATGGCAAAGGTTATTTTTGCATTGCAAACAATGGTGACTGGATCCAAATAGATAATATAGATAAAGATTGTCTAATGAAATTACTTAATATTTTTTTAGAATCTGATGTTGAAGTGGATGGCTATGATGAAGAACGCATTCAGAATCAAGCTCAGCAAATAATTTATAAAAGTGTTTTCGAAAAATTCAGTAATTTAAAAGAGAATAAAAATAAGTTTAAGGATGAAAGTGACCGAATGTATCTAAGTGCAATTCAAAAGTACCAACAATAGTGGTTATTGAAGGGGGCAATACATCTAATAATACCGCATAATTTATGCTAATAGTTGTAATGCAAAACTCAAGGGCAAAAAGCCCTTGAATTAATAACTCTCCTGATATTTTCAAGTGATGCCAGTGCGGTTCTTCGCTCTGGTGTATCTGGCTTGCTTTTTGCGAGTTCGTTGAAGACGGCTCTGTAAAGAGAATGAAGTTTAGCTTTGTTGCGTGATGCCAGTTCAAATATTGTTATAAGTTTCATACTTACCTCCTGTTTTGGAGGCCGCACCATTGCGGCCTTCCCCCTGTGTCAGGATAGATGTCGCCTTTGATAAGGCCGAGAGGCTAAATATGATGAAGGACTGCACCTTTGGTCGTAACGCCAGAGGAGAAGCGGTTGCCGCTTGCTGTTTCTTTATTGTGTTTTGCTATAACGAGTCATGAAAAAGGCCACAAAGGAAGGCTTCAAAAGGTCAGGGGTATGAATGCCGCCTTATATCAAAATAGAGGCATTGGGTTTGGATGCGTATCTCTTGTCAGGAGATAGCTGTTTATCGTACTTGGCTGCCAGATTATTTGAATCATCACTTGGCTTCAGCTTTTCAAAAATCAAACCTCTAAAATTATTGCCCTGTTTGACTGCTAGAGGCAGTATCGCCAGATACATCAACTCTGTGTTCCTACATCTTCAACATCCCTAAAAGCACATTCTCCATTCCAGCCTTTACGAAGCCATAGCCCGTGACATGAAAATCAACGGTGAGATCTTTGAAATCGAACGTGACCTGATCGTCACCAACGCACATGAGTTTTAAATGGCGGATTCCAGCTTCTCTGGGCCAACATATTTGTTGCCCCTTTTTGTTTGCCAGTCAATAAATATGTTGACTAAAAGTAGGGCGCTATTTTGGCTATGTATCATTAGGTTAGTTTAAAAATAATAACGAACAGGCACTAACAGTACCGTAAACAGATTAATTCTAAACTATATATATGTCTGGAAAATAAAGGGTTGATTGCTATTTGGCAATAAGACTGGCAAGAAATTTGGTAAAAGGAACTATGTCCTGATTAACGCTAGCACTTTCAAGTTCTATAGCCCGCTAGATTAGAGGCTTCTATTATCCCTGCTACCACGCTTGCTCCGAAAAGTTCTCGATACCATGCTCCATGCTCATCATCAGCGATCTTTCCAGCATTTTTACCATTCAGTATTTTCTGAATGCTATTTTTAACCATTTGGAATGCCTGCCAGTATCCTCTGGCGGCTAGAGCATTTTTGTGCTCTTTGTCTTCTTCTGTATTATCTGGGTTCCAGTTTCCAGAGCGAACATTCTCAACCAGTTCTTCACTGACACGGTATCCTTCAATGGATAGCGAGTGGTAAGCATCGGTAACATATATCTCGTCAATTTGTTTTAGATAGGCATCTATATCACTGGTTGTTCCGGGTGATGTTGGGAAATTGGCAGCTATGGGTTCCCTGAAATTCTCCCACATCATGTGTAGTCGGTTAACATAAGGTGATACTTCTCGGCTGTCTATGGTTATTGCTGGCTTGTCTTCGAAAGGGTCTGATTCATTTATTGTGTATCCAGCAGCTTTCATGGTTTCAATGATATTGTCTGCAATTTTGTTGCGGCCAATATTTCTGAATGCTCCAGCTAACCTTCCTGCGACTGTGCTGTGATTTCCTTCTAGCAGTTTTCTAAGCAGGCTAGAGGCATCAGATATCATGGAAAGTGCTGAGCGCATTTCTATTGGCTTGGCAGAAAATTGGTGAGGTGAGCAAGCAATCAAGGCAGAGTAGATGTTCATGATCCTTATGCCGTCAATTGTTGTTATATCCTCATGTGCAGGAATATCGAGTCTCAGATCAAGTATGGAGGTGCTGTGAAGTAACCCTGTTGGTTTGTTACCACCTTTAGGAGAGCGTACAAGTAATTGAGCCGGGATGGTTTTATCACCAATATGTAGACTGATGGACTGTTCTGGCGAAAGACACCAGTTATCACCAAATCGTGTGGCTAGGTAGTTAGCGCAAAAGCCCCAGAAAGATGCATACCAAGCAGTACTTTCTCCTAAAGGCTCATCGGGATGTGAAGGGATGTACCAGCCCTTCATAACTTCTTGTATGAATCCATTTTTGAGCAGGCGTTCTCTGTGTGTTCGGCTCAGTTCTCCCGTTCGGATAGCGATAATTCCACTATCCTGTATTTTTTTTAGTTCGGCCAGAGACTGTGCCAATTTATCTGATGGTGTTGCCATGCCTATCCATAAGTTAGGTTATTGTGTTGTTTCATATTTAGGTTATTAAGTATTGTTATATTTAGGTTATTGTGTCAAGTTATTTTTAGGTTATAATGTTGCGTATTATTATTTTTCATGTCTTGGTTAGGTGTTAGAAAATTGATACCTCAATGACCAAGGTTAGTTTTGAATTCTTGTACAAATATCAGGAAATACACATATGACATCTGGCTCTTTAGTGGATCAGATAAGGCGTAGAAGAACGTTTGCTATCATCTCGCATCCTGATGCGGGTAAAACCACCTTGACTGAAAAACTGCTACTTTATGGTGGAGCTATTCAGATGGCGGGTACGGTTAAGGGGCGAAAAGCGGCGCGGCATGCGACCTCTGATTGGATGACGATGGAAAAGGAGCGTGGCATCTCGGTAACCTCATCGGTCATGCAGTTTCCCTATGGTGAAGATACCATTATTAACCTACTGGATACGCCAGGGCATGAAGATTTCTCTGAGGATACCTATCGCACCCTGACAGCCGTTGACTCGGCATTGATGGTGATTGATGTAGCCAAAGGTGTAGAGGCGCGTACCATCAAATTGATGGAAGTCTGCCGCCTGCGCACTACGCCTATTCTCACTTTTATTAACAAGCTGGATCGAGAAGGCAAAGAACCCATTGAATTGCTGGATGAGGTGGAGAATATCCTCAACATCAAGTGTGCCCCTGTAACCTGGCCCATTGGTATGGGTAAGCGTTTTAAAGGTGTGTTTGATCTGCGTACCGAGACCACCCATCTTTACTCAGCTACCCACGGTGGCAAGATTCAGGAAGGTGAGGTGATTAAAGGGTTGGATAATCCGCGCCTGGACGAACTGGTGGGTGATCAAGCTGATGAGCTGCGGGATGAGATTGAGTTGGTGCGGGGTGCCAGCCATGAGCTGGATCTGGAAGCCTATGCCCGCGGGGAACTGACGCCGGTCTTTTTTGGCTCTGCCATCAATAACTTTGGGGTGAAAGAGCTGCTGGATGCCTTTGCTATGTATGCGCCATCGCCTCTGGGCCGTCCAACTCAAGAGCGTGCTGTTGAACCTTCGGAGGAGAAGTTCACCGGTTTTGTGTTCAAGATTCAAGCTAATATGGATCCAGCCCACCGTGATCGGATTGCCTTTCTGCGGGTTTGCTCAGGTTCATACAAAAAGGGCATGAAGATGCGCCATGTGCGCATTGGTAAGACGGTGCAGATCAGCAATGCTATTACCTTTCAGGCGGATGAGAGACGGCATGTGGAGGAGGCTTGGCCAGGGGATATCATTGGTCTACATAATCATGGAACTATTCAGATCGGTGATACCTTCACAGAGGGAGAAAACCTTAAATATGAAGGTATTCCCTATTTTGCTCCTGAACTGTTCCGGCGTGTAGTGTTGAAAGATCCGCTGCGTATGAAGGCCCTGCAGAAAGGTGTGCTGCAGCTGTGTGAAGAGGGTGCTACCCAAGTATTTCGGCCATTAAAAAATAATGATCAAATCTTGGGTGCCGTGGGCGTACTTCAGTTTGAGGTGGCGGCCCAGCGCCTGAAAGATGAATACAATGTTGAAGCTATAGTTGAGGCGGCACCGGTTGCTACAGCGCGTTGGGTGCAGTGTGATGATAGCAAGATGCTGGAGCAATTCCGCACCAAGGCATTTGCTAATCTGGCGCTGGATGGGGATGATCAGCTGGTTTATCTGGCGAGTAGCCGAGTCAATCTTGATCTAACCATTGAGCGTTGGCCAGAGATCCAATTCCTGGCAATACGGGAATTATAGGCCAGTAAATTCTTGTTTTGTGATGGGGTTCACACCAATAATGGCCAAAATTCAGGTAAAAATTACAAAGTTGTCCCATACTTTACAGTATAAATATTTCCAAAGGTTATTACGATGGAACCAATCAGCTCAGTAAGCAGTGCATTTAATAGCGGCGTTCAGGGCATACAGAGTGGCCTTGAGAGCATGGGTCAGAATGCTGATCAGATAGCAAAGGCCAATAAATCAGATCAAGCCATGAATATAGCAAAGCCTATGGTGGATATGATTGCTGATCGCGCTCAAATTGAGGCCAGTGTGAAGGTTGTGCAGGCAGAAAATGCCATGGCTAAAACGATTGGTAGCTTACTTGATGTAACCGCTTAAAAATTAACAAATTGGCAGGGGCCGGTTCCGGCTCGCTTCGGCGGGTAGGAATCGGCCCTTTTCATTTGTAGCCCGTCTAGTTTAAACACAAAATCACAACAACTTTGGTTTTACTTAAGAAGTGGCCTACTATGCCGAAAAACATAATAGGCTAATGGCTGTGCCTGCCTGTTTAATTCTATTTTCTGAATAAAGTTGTCTGACTATGAAACTGAAAACAGTATTTCTTGGTTCTCTTATTTTTGCTGGGGTCCTCGTTGGTGGGGCCAAAGGGTATATCTATTATCGTGTTTCAAGTGAGTTGGATAAAATAATCTCAATGGCTGAGCCATTTGCAGAGATTCGATACCAGGGTATTAGCTCGAGTTTTGAAGGGACTGTTGCGGTTGAAAACATCAGTGTCTACCCAGCAACCAGTAATGATGAAATCACTGTTGAATCAGCTCAGATACATGGAGATGGCCCCAAGTTTCTCTATCAACTGCTTATGGGGGGGTTTCAAAACAAACCCCCAGAGAAATTTGGATTGGCAGTTAAAGGCTTTAGTGTTCCACTAAATGGTGATCTTGCAGTCAGTTACTCCGGCATGCTGAAGGGTGTTAAACCTGGATCGGCTGCTCAAGATTCAGATGGTTGCGGGCTGATGACAGGGCTTTCGCCAAATCTTCTGGGTCCTCTGGGTTTCTATGCCCTCATTATGGATACAACACTGGATGTTGATTTTGATCAGAGTGCAGGTCGGGCTGAAATGCAGCTTGGTTTTGATGTGCGCGATGTTGAATATTCACAAATGACGATGTTGATGACGAATGTCTCCGAGCCGGGTGCCATAATGATTGGGATGCAGAAACCACAGCTGTCTGAGGTGTCTGTGATCTATCAGATTGATCCTGAGTTTGTTGCAAAATCCCAAAAATATTGTGCAGATTTACGAGGGTTAACGGTGGATGCCTTTGTAGAATCGATACTGGATATGGATGAAGAGCAGCTTGCACAACAGCTGGGGTTTGTACCGGGTCCTGGGTTGCTTGCGGCAATGAAAAATTTTATCAAAACCCCAAAAGAGGTGGCGGTTAGCATGCGTCCCCCTGAGGCTATTGATCCTGCCAGTCTCGCTCATTATAAACCGGAAGATATTCCAGCAATGCTGAATTTGGCGTTGTCTGTTAATGGCACGCCTGTTACTGATCTTAGCTTCAGAATGCTTGAACAAACAGGTGATGCAGGGACAGGGCTGGTATCACAGCTATCAGGTGCAGCAACTGCTCCCCGTACCAGGCTGACTAGAAAGATAAAAAAACCAGCGCCCACAGAGCACTATCTGCCGACACCAATAGCGCAGTTGCATAAGTATCTTGATGAAGATGTGCGTGTTTATGTCAATCAGGAAGGGGCAGTGCGTATAGGAGCGTTAATGTCGGTGGCAAAAGATGAGGTCGTTATCAAACAGCGGCTCTCTGGTGGTGATATGACTGCACGTGTACCGCTACAGCAGATTTTAAAGGTTGAGGTTTACCGACTGCCGGATTAACTGTTGTCATCTTTGAAAGAGCCTAACATCGTTAATTCGCTTTAGGCTAAAATAGCAGCCTGTTTATTAAGACTCAGGCTGCATCTTCTCATGTCAAAATCTCCTGTAGAACGTCATCACACCCAGGGTGTGCCAGTGGGTGCTGTTGTCATAGGCGGCGACAAGCCCATCGTAATCCAGTCTATGACCAACACGGACACCGCTGATATCGATGCTACCGTACAGCAAGTGGTAGAGCTGGCGGAGGCAGGTTCAGAGTTGGTACGGCTCACCGTAAATACCGAAGAGGCAGCTCAGGCGATTTCGCAGATCCGTGAAGCGCTGGATCAGCGCAACTGCAATGTGCCGCTGATTGGTGATTTTCATTTCAATGGACACAAGTTGCTGACCCAATACCCTGAGTGTGCTCAGGCCCTGGCCAAATACCGCATCAATCCTGGCAATGTGGGGCGCGGTGCTCACCGTGATAGCCAGTTTGCCAGCATGATTGAGATTGCAGTCCGTTATGACAAACCGGTACGCATTGGCGTCAATTGGGGAAGCATGGATCAGGAGTTGGTGGTGCGCATGATGGATGAGAATGCCAATGCCCCTCAGCCAAAGGAGAGCGAAGAGGTCATCCGTGAGATTATGGTGGTTTCAGCGTTGGAGAATGCCAAACAGGCTGAGGTGCTGGGGTTGAGACAGGATCAGATTGTCCTCTCCTGCAAGATGAGTGGCGTGCAGGATCTGATTGCTGTCTATCAAGAGCTGGCGCAACGCTGTGATTATGCCCTGCATCTGGGGTTGACCGAGGCGGGTATGGGTACTCGGGGCGTTGTGGCTTCTACGACTGCTCTGGCCGTATTGTTGCAGCAAGGCATTGGTGACACGATTCGCATATCACTCACCCCAGAGCCTGGTGCATCACGCACCGAAGAGGTCGTGGTTGCCCAACAGATTTTACAGGCGCTGGAACTGCGCAACTTTACCCCGGCTGTGATTGCATGCCCGGGTTGTGGACGTACCAGCAGCACGCTCTTCCAGCAGCTGGCAAAAGATATCCAGGCCTACCTGCGGCAACAGATGCCGGTCTGGCGCAAGCTCTTCCCCGGCGTGGAGGATATGACGGTGGCGGTGATGGGGTGCGTGGTCAACGGCCCAGGCGAAAGCAAGCATGCCAATATAGGTATCAGCCTACCAGGTAGTGGTGAGCGTCCTGTGGCGCCAGTTTATGAAGATGGTAAAAAAACGGTCACACTCAAGGGCGATGATATTGCTGAGAAATTCCAAGAGGTGGTTGAGTGTTATGTACGCTCGCATTACGCATCAAATATTGATCATTAATTGCTTTTTGAGGATAAAAATCCCCGCCGCAAGCAGCGGGGAATAGAACCCCAAGAGATTAAATTAAATCATAGCTTAGCCATAATCATACTTATCTGAGCTAAAGTTAATAATAGGTGTTGATATATACACTGGATTCCTGCGTTTTTTTATTTGGCTGGAATGGTGTGATGAATGAGCGAATTATTGTGGACCCCCTCTGAAAATGAGTTAAAAAAGTCGAATATGTACCGTTTTATGCAGTTGATTAACAAACGGTACAGCCAGAGTCTGCATGACTATAAATCGCTTTACGCCTGGTCAATCGATAATATTCCAGAATTCTGGTTATCAATGTTTGAATTTGCTGAGATTCAAGCGTCAGGTGAACTCACCCCAGCTATTGATGATGTTAAAAAAATGCCGGGTGCAAAGTGGTTCCCAAATATAAAGCTTAATTTCGCAGAAAATCTCCTAAAGTATCGTGACGATCAAACGGCAATAATATTTAAACAAGAAGGCCATGCCTGCTCCAAACTGACTTACCGTCAGCTCTATACAGAAGTTTCTAAACTAGCCGCATCGTTGAAATCATCAGGTGTACAAGCCGGTGACCGGGTTGCCGGGTTCATGCCAAATATTCCTGAAACAATAATAGCCATGCTGGCCGCTACCAGTATGGGTGCAACCTGGTCATCCTGTTCCCCTGATCTTGGCAAGAAGGGGGTTTTAGATCGATTTGGACAGATTAAACCAAAGGTATTGTTTGCAGCAAATGGCTATTGTTATAAAGGGAAGGAGATAAATTCGCTAGATATACTTTCAGAAATACTGGATGAAATCCCCTCTATTCATACGCTTGTTATCATACCTTATATCAACAAGGCTCCAGTTATTGATCACCTTTCCGGTGCAATATTATATGGGGAATATCTCTCTGCTAAATCAGATCTAACGATTACATTTGACTCTTTACCGTTTAGTTATCCCCTTTATATCATGTATTCATCGGGGACAACCGGGCTGCCTAAATGTTTGGTTCAAAGTGCCGGTGGTGTTCTTATTAATCAGTTAAAAGAACTGATACTTCATACAGATCTAAAGCGTGAAGATACCCTCTTCTATTTTACAACCTGTGGCTGGATGATGTGGAACTGGCTAACCTGTTCACTTGCTACAGGTGCAACATTGGTTTTATTTGACGGTAATCCTTTTCATCCTGATCCAGGGGCATTATGGAAACTGGCGGAAGATGAAAAAATCACAATCTTTGGAACCAGTGCCGGATATCTGGCCTCACTACAAAAAGCAGGCGTTAAGCCGGGTAAAGAATATGCATTGGACTCCCTTAGAACCGTACTATCAACAGGTTCGCCACTTTCAGAAGAGAGTTTTGATTATGTCTACAGGGATATAAAACAGGATGTACAGTTAAGCTCCATTTCGGGTGGCACGGATCTAAATGGTTGTTTTGCGCTTGGCAACCCATTAGAGCCGGTCTATAGAGGTGAACTACAGTGTCGAGGGTTGGCCATGAAGGTAGAGGCCTTTGATGATGTGGGAAAGTCAGTCATTGGTCAGCAAGGTGAGCTTGTATGCACGGCACCTTTTCCTTCCATGCCGATCTGCTTTTGGGATGATCCAGATGGCGAGAACTATTATCATGCTTATTTTGATGTTTACCCAAATACCTGGAGGCACGGTGATTACATAGAAATCAATCAGCATGGTGGAATCGTAATTCATGGGCGATCGGATGCTACGCTAAATCCAGGTGGAGTAAGAATTGGCACAGCAGATATCTACCGACACGTTGAAAATAGGGATGAAATTGTAGATAGCATTGTGGTAGGCCAGAAATGGGATAAGGATATTAGGATTGTTCTTTTTGTCCAGCTTGCAAAAAATGTTTTATTAACAGATGAGCTAAAGAGCAGCATAAAACAGACCATTAGAGATAACCTCTCCCCAAGGCATGTACCTGCAATAATAATAAGTGTGCCTGAAATTCCATATACGCTTAATATGAAAAAGGTTGAGTTAGCTGTGCGAAAAACCATTCATAATGAACCTGTTCTAAATAAAGATGCGCTAAAAAATCCTGAGTCATTAAGCTACTTTGAACATTTGGTAGAGCTTACTTAGCGGTAATAAAAAAAGGTTAGATACCATGCAAAAACACGGAAATCCATATGGGACACATCGTGTATTGGAACCATTAGGTGCGCTACCTCAGGCAGCGCTTAGGGTCGATAATGATCTAAGCGAGATCTATGACAATGAGATTCTATGCGATGTTACAACGCTTAATATAGATGCTGCTTCGTTTACGGATATAAAGGATCGCGCCGATGGTGATGAAGCAAAGATCAAACAAATTATGCGGGATATAGTTGATAAATATGGAAAGCATAAAAACCCATGGACAGGTTCTGGAGGAATGTTTATTGGTGTCGTTTCAAAGATTGGTGATGCATTAAAAGGAAAGATTGATTTAAAAGAAGGTGACCGTATTGCCAGCCTTGTCAGTCTTTCTTTGACACCGTTGTTGATTGATGAAATTGAACATATTCACATGCAAAAAGATCAAGTCGACATTAAAGGCCAAGCTATTCTGTTTGAAACCGGTATCTGGGCAAAACTGCCTGATGACATCCCGCCAAATCTGGCACTTGCACTGCTTGATGTTGCTGGTGCGCCTGCTCAGGTGGATAGGCTTGTAAAACCGGGTAATACCGTTGTGGTTCTCGGAGCCAGGGGGAAATCAGGGCTTTTGTGTTGTTATCAGGCCAAGAAAAGAGCGGGGAAAAATGGCAGAGTTATAGCTGTTGATCATCAAGAGGCTGGAAGAGAAGAGATGGAACGTGCCCCCTTCATAGATGATGTTGTTATTGGCCAAGCAGACCACCCCATTGAACTCAGTAAAAAGATTGATAGATTAACAAATGGAGCGTTAGGTGATGTGGTAATAAGCTGTGTTTCACGAAACAATTGTGAAATGGGTGCAATTATGATCACCAAACAAAATGGATGCGTTTACTTCTTTTCTATGGCAACTAGTTTTACCAAGGCTGCACTTGGGGCGGAAGGTATTGGAAAAGATATTGAAATGATTATTGGTAATGGTTATTGCAAAGGGCATGCGGATGTTGTGCTTAATCTTATTAGAGAAAGTAGTTATCTAAGAACACTTTACAGCAAAAGATACGGTTAGACCGACGACAGTAATACATAGCTATATTTGCTAAATATCCCCGCAGAATCTACTAGTTGAATATTTCACGATCCTAATTCTTTATAGGTATAAAGCGCCGAATATCAACTGTATTGCTTATCATTAAACCAGAAAAGCATTAAGTAAATTACATTGTATTCCAGTAAAAAAATGCGCATGTAAATAATTGAACTAAACTTTAAGTATCTGTTGGTAATCGCCAAATGCGTGAGTAATCATATATTTTTACTAAACTTTAGTTCCTTTGACAATGCCAAGAAATGAAGTTTGCATCGGGAGGCATCAATATGCCAGTAAAATCTAAACTACAAGCATATAAGGATGTTTCTGTTAAGCAGTGGAATGATTGGACATGGCAACTGGATAATCGTTTAAGTACAGTTGATGATATCGTTCGTGTATTGAACCCCTCTAGAAATATCATCGAAGGCATGGAGGCGGTGGCAAAAAATTTCAAACTTTCCATTACGCCTTATTACGCAAGTTTGATTGATATGCAATCAGCCTATTGCCCAATAAAATCCCAGGCGATACCTACTTTCGAAGAGGGTGATTCACAGGAGAATGATTTTACTGATCCCTTAGAAGAAGATCGTGATTCACCCGTTCCAGGTTTAACTCATCGCTATCCAGACAGAGTATTGTTATTGGTCACTGATGTATGTTCAATGTATTGCCGTCACTGCACACGCAGGCGGATGGTTGGGCAAGAGGATAGAACCTTTAATCCCAGGCAGTTTCAACAAGCAGTTGATTATATTGCTGCCCATGAAGAGGTTCGGGATATTGTGATATCAGGTGGTGATCCTTTAATGCTAAGTGATCGAAAACTTGAAAAGATTTTGCGTGCGCTTAGAGCCATCCCACATGTCGAGATAATTCGTCTTGGCACGCGGCTACCAGTTGTGCTGCCCCAGCGAATCACACCCTCACTCATAAAGATGCTACGACAGTTTCATCCTATTTATATCTCCACACACTTTAATCATTCAAAGGAGATTACACCTGAGTCATCTAAGGCATGCACAATGTTGGCAGATGGTGGTTTTCCAATATCTAATCAGACCGTACTGTTACGTGGGGTTAATGATTGCCCGCATGTGATAAAGGAGTTGAACCAAAAACTACTGACTATTCGTGTGCGCCCCTACTATCTTTTTCAGTGTGACCTCTCTAGAGGTATTTCGCATTTCCGCACATCACTTGGGCGTGGAATTCAAATTATTGAATCACTGAGGGGGCACACATCAGGGCTTGCTGTTCCCACCTTTGTTGTTGATCTTCCTGGTGGTGGTGGAAAGGTACCAGTAATGCCAAATTACTGTCTTTCTAGTTCAGATGATAAAACAGTGCTGAGAAACTTTGAAGGAGCAATCACTGTTTATCAGGAGCCACATAGTTGGGAATCAGTTTGTGGTCATGATGAAGCGTGCAGTAATGAGAAGAATAAAGCGAAGGCTGGCCCAGCTATGTTAATGAGCAACCCTCGTATGGTATTGGAGCCGCATAAGAGGCAGTTAGGTCGAAGGATAGTAAAAAAGTAGTTGTTATGGCACATATTCCACTCAATCTAAAACAGATAAAACGGGTCAAGGATCTGGCAGGTCAGATTACAGATCAGGTTCACGGATTTATCGTTGAGCATTCATCGCTCTCTGTTGAGAGAGCGATCCTTCGACTCTATGGTGTTGATGGTCTGGCAGATTGCGGTGCGCCATTGCCTAATCGTGTTGTGGATATCTGGCAAAGTGACGGAAATATTGCAACAGGAATTTCACGTCCTTTTGCTGGAGCCATATTGGCATCTGGAGAATCACCCCAAAGAACTGCTGAACTGATTGCTCAGGGTAAACTTTTGCTAGGTGATTATGCGGGTGGCTCCCAAGAACAGATTGAAGAAAAAGAGCGTGAGTTGTCAGAAAAAGCGGTTGCGATACTTGAAGCATCAAAAACCAGAAAAGCAAAAAAGATAGAGAAAGTGCCGCTCCCTGTTCAGCCCTGGCGCTATTTGATTGTTGCTACCGGCGATATTTATGAGGATAGAACACAAGCGGAATCTGCCGTTTTCTCTGGTGCTGATATTATTGCAGTGATCCGTAGTACCGCCCAGTCACTTTTGGATTATGTCCCATACGGCCCTACCACAGAGGGGTTTGGTGGAACCTATGCAACGCAAGCAAATTTTAAAATCATGCGAGAGGCGTTGGATAAAGCCTCTATTAAACATGATAGATATGTCAGGTTGGTGAATTATGCCTCTGGTCTTTGTATGGCTGAGATTGCAGCTTGTGCAGCAATTGAAGATCTGGATGTACTGTTGAATGATTCCATGTACGGCATATTGTTTCGTGATATTAATATGCAGCGAACATTCATAGATCAATACTTTAGCCGGCTGATCTGTGCCAAGGCTGCAATTATTATCAATACAGGGGAAGACAATTATCTGACAACGGCTCATGCAGTAGACAGCGCCCATACCGTTACTGCCTCTCAACTGATAAATGAAGCAATGGGAAAGAAAGCAAAACTAACAGATGATTTGCTTGGGTTAGGTCACGCCTTTGAGATAAATCCAGAAATAGAAAATGCCTTTCTCTATGAGCTTGCACATGCGCAGCTGGCTAAAGAGTTATTTCCAGATGCACCACTAAAATACATGCCGCCGACAAAGCATAAAAGTACCGATATTTTTTATTCACACTGCATGGACACGCTATTTAATTTGGCATCAGTTACAACCGGGCAGGGTATTCACCTGACAGGTATTTTGACGGAGGCGCTGCATACGCCATTAATGCAGGACAGATACAAATCCATAAGCAGTGTCAATTATGTTTTTAATGTGGCACGTGATTTAGGTGAAGAGATTGAGTTTAAAAAAGAGGGGTTTATTGTAAAGCGTGCACAGCAGGTGCTGAATGAAACAGAGATGTTGTTAAATGAAATCTCTAATGTAGGGCTGATGGAATCAATTTCACAAGGACGCTTTGCTGATATCAGTAGACCCGTTGATGGCGGCAAAGGGCTTGATGGCGTGTTCAAAAAAGGAGCTGATTATTCAAATCCAGTAATGGATATTCTGGAGGCTGTAGAATGAAAACAGATATCATAAAACCCTATGGCGATACGCTGAATGATGGGATTGTACAGCTCTCATTTACCCTCCCAGTTGAGAATGGAGCGCGAGCTAAAAAAGCTGCAGAACGCTATGTAAAAAAACTTAACTTTGAGAAAGTTACAGTTGTTCATGCTAAAAAGATAGCGGATGGCTTCACATGTTTCATGGTGTATGCCAGCGCAAAACCCACTATTGATTATTCAAAGGTAGAAGCTAAGGAAGCAGAATTTGAGCATATGGATTACTACAAGATAAATGCCATGATTAAAGAGAGTATTGGCCGCCCAATTATTGCAGTAGGTGCAACCATTGGACATGATGCACATACTGTAGGCATTGATGCCATTATGAATATGAAAGGCTATAACATGGATTATGGTCTTGAGCGTTACCCGGAAATTAAAGCGTACAATCTTGGTGCACAGGTTTCATGTGAAAATCTGATAAAAGCAGCAATCAAATATAAAGCAGATGTCATCCTTGCCTCTCAAACAGTAACTCAGAAAGAGAGTCATATTCTCAATTTTACTGAATTGGTTAACCAATCAATAATTGCAGGTATAAGAGATGAAATTGTGCTGCTTGCCGGTGGTGCAAAAATCTCCAATGAGATTGCCATACAGCTTGGTTATGATGCGGGCTTTGGAGCTAACACTGTTCCCTCACAGGTTGCCTCATTCATGGTAACGCAGTTAATTAAGCTTATGCATCCAACAAAAAAACAGACACGAGACAGTGCATAATGGAAACCCGTTTTAAAGTACGGCTCAGTCAACATGATGCACATTATGGTGGCAACCTTGTTGACGGCGCTAAGATGCTGGTTTTATTTGGAGATGCGGCAACCGAGCTATTGATTAGATATGATGGTGATGAAGGACTCCTTCGCGCCTATAGTACGGTGGAATTCTTAGCCCCGGTATATGCGGGTGATTTTGTTGAGGTGGTTGCAAAGATAATCAAGGTAGGAAATACCGCTCGGGAAATGGAGTTTGAAGCCTGGAAGGTTATCTCAACATCACCTGAAATTAATGAATCAGCAGCCTCTGTACTTGATACCCCCATCCTGGTTTGCAAAGCTAAGGGAACATGCATTACCCCTGCAGATAAACAACGGGTTACGCAGGGTGCATGATCCTCTTATTATCACCTGTGCAGTTATCGGTGCTGAGCTTACAAAGACTGATAGTTCATATCTACCTTTAACACCTGATGAAATTGCCAGTTCAGCAGTAGAGGCAGTTAAGGCAGGTGCTCATATCATCCATCTACATGTGCGTGATGACAATGGAAAGCCATCGCAAAGTGTAGCGCTATTTGAACAAATCTCTAAAGCAATTAGTAGGCAGTGTGACTGTATTCTTCAATACTCTACGGGTGGTGCTGTTGGAACACCGCTTAATGAAAGAATAGCCCCGCTAAAACTAAAACCTGATATGGCAACACTCTCAATGGGCACCATGAATTTTGGTGGTGAAATTTTTGAAAACAGTGAAGTGACTATTCACTCTATAGCTGCTGCCATTCAAGATAATGGAATTGTGCCAGAGCTGGAAATATTTGATTCCGGCATGTTGGATACGACCTGCCGGTTTATTCAAAAAGGCTATCTACCTGATAAATTCCATGTTGATTTCGTGCTTGGTGTACCTGGTGGTATGAATGGCGATCTAAAAAATCTCATGTTTTTAATTAACCAGCTTAAGCCTGAACAATCCTGGAGTGTTGCAGGTATAGGGAAACATCAATTGCCGCTCTCCACGCATGCCATCGCAATGGGGGGACACGTGCGTGTTGGATTTGAAGATAATATCTATTATAAAAAAGGCGAGCTGGCAAAAAGCAATGCCGAATTTGTATTGCGTATTGTGCGTCTGGCCTCAGAATTAAATCGGCCTGTAGCGACCTTGGAACAAGCCAAATCCACTCTTTTTTTAAAGGGTTAACCAGGGCTGCGCTTGGTTGTCTTAATCCGCTGCAGCCAATAAGGTCGATTGGAGCATCAAGATATCCATAGTTAACCCATCTTGTTCGTTTATTGTCTGTGTGAGCTGCTTCTTTGCCTGGGTGTGAGAGAATTTCCTATGGGAAGCATAGAGCAATCCACCTGGCATGATAATAGAGATGAGGGCATCTTTAGCATTGAAGGCACTATCTTCTACTGTCTGACTCATAGCGACTTGTTTTGCATTTAGAGTAGAAAGCAACTGCTGGCTTTGATTGATCAGTGCTGCTGTGGTTGGGGCAGGGATGTTAGAGATTAGTTCAGAATCGTGCTTGATTGTTAACCATGTTTGTTGCTGATGGTTGTTATCTAACAATGCGCCATGAGGGTTCGGACTATTTTGATCTAGCAAAAGTGTGGTGGTATATCTGCTGTTGTCTGCAGTATTTAATATGTTTTTGAGCTTTGTTTTTTCATGGGCAATTAACTGTTGAAGTAAACTCGCCTGTTTTACAGCAGAGAATGTAGAGAGAGCAGAGGCTAATGTATGGCTTAAATCCATGCTCATCCACCTCATTTTTGAATGAGAGTCATTAGTGGCATGGGCAATCTGAGTGCTCAAGGCGACCAGACCAATAAAAAGAATTGTGGTATATCGAATAGACGTCATAGATGCGCTTTTTTGTTAATACGATGAATAGAAACAGCCGTGATTGTACCACTCAGGTGATCGGCAAATAGGATGCAATGTACTGGGAATTACTTAATGTTTTATAAATCATGTGATTTTTTTGTTTTGATCTTGTGGCATATGAGTATCTGGTTGCGACGGAATTATGAATATCTAAAAAATGATGAGTCCGCTATTTACCAAAGAAGGAGAGGCTTAGCTGATTTGGTAAATTTTAAAATTTTTACATTGTTTTGGCATATAACAGCACGCACATGCCAGTAGTGGTTTACAATCGCTCTTTTTTTTCAATTCGCAACCTATATTTGCCCTATGCCTATTCTTACCCTAAACAATCTACAGCTGAGCTTTGGTGGCCCGCTGTTGCTGGATAACGTCAACCTGAGCATTGACCGTGGTGAGCGGATCTGTCTGCTGGGGCGCAATGGTGCTGGCAAATCAACACTGATGAAGCTTATTGCCGGTGAGCTAAAGCCTGATGATGGCGAGATGGTTGTGGAGAAGGGCTCATGCATTGTGCGCCTGACCCAGGAGGTGCCTGAAGGTATCGATGGCTCGGTGTTTGATGTGGTCTCCAGTGGTTTGGGCGAAGTAGGGGATTTGGTGCGGGAGTATCACCATATCATTGTGAAACTCGAGACTGATTGCAGTGAAGCGCTGTTGGAGAAGCTCTCTCGTGTGCAGCAAAAGCTGGAGGCGGCTGATGGCTGGCAGATGGAGCAGCGGGTAGAGTCAGTTGTCACCCGTTTGAGTTTGGATGCAGATATCGAATTTGCTGCGCTCTCCGGTGGGCTCAAGCGTCGTGTGTTGTTGGCACGGGCTTTGGTGTTGGAGCCAGATCTGCTGTTGCTGGATGAGCCAACCAACCATCTGGATATCGCCTCCATTGAGTGGTTGGAGGAGTTCTTGCTTAGCTACGGTGGCAGCCTGCTGTTTATTACCCATGACCGTATGTTCCTACGTCGATTAGCCACGCGTATCCTGGAGCTGGATCGCGGTCAGCTGACCGATTGGCCAGGCGATTTCGACAACTTCCTGCGTCGTAAAGATGAGATGCTGAATGCAGAAGAGAAGGAAAATGCCCGCTTTGATAAAAAGCTAGCGCAAGAGGAGGTCTGGATACG
Source organism: Gammaproteobacteria bacterium (assembly GCA_021773975.1). Lineage (GTDB taxonomy): Bacteria > Pseudomonadota > Gammaproteobacteria > Chromatiales > Chromatiaceae > WFXD01. Next base: position 33,528 of record JAJFJN010000093.1, read on the forward strand.
CCAGGGTATCAAGGCTCGCCGCACCCGTAATGAGGGACGCGTGCGTGCTTTGGAAACGATGCGCAGTGAGCGTAGCCAACGGCGTGAGCGCACAGGCCAGGTAAAGATGGGCGTTCAGAGTGGTGAGCGTTCGGGCAAGTTGGTGGTTGAGGTTAAAAATGTGGATTACGCCTGGGATGGCGATCCCATTATTAAAGGCCTCTCTACTACCATTATGCGTGGTGACAAGATCGGCATCATCGGCCCCAATGGTGCGGGCAAGAGTACACTGCTTGGCCTGCTATTAGGCAAACTGCAACCTAACAGTGGCACTATCAAGATGGGTACCAAGGTTGAAGTGGCCTATTTTGATCAGCTGCGTGCTGCGCTGGATGAAGATAAATCGGTACAGGATAACGTGGGTGGTGGCAGTGATAAAGTCACCATCAATGGTCGCGACAAACACATTGTCAGCTATCTACAGGATTTTCTGTTTAGCCCTGAGCGTATCCGCACCCCGGTGCGCGCCCTCTCCGGTGGTGAGCGTAACCGCCTGCTGCTGGCCAAACTCTTCACCAAACCCTGCAATGTACTGGTGATGGATGAGCCAACCAATGATCTGGATGCCGAGACACTGGACCTATTAGAAGAGCTGCTATTAGGCTATGAAGGCACCCTGTTATTGGTCAGCCATGATCGTGCCTTTCTCAATAATGTAGTGACCAGTAGCCTTGTGTTTGAAGGTAAGAACCAGGTTAATGAATATATTGGTGGTTATGATGATTGGTTAAAGCAACGTAGGATTGCTGCACCCACCAAATCCCAACCTGAAAAAAAATCAACGGCAACACCCAAGCCGGAATCAAAACCAGTAAAGCGGAGTTATAAAGACCAGCGTGATCTGGATAATTTGCCTAAACTTATTGAAGAGTTGGATACAGAGCTGGAAGCGGTTCAAGCTGAAATGGCTGACCCTGATTTTTATAAGCGAGATCAGAGTGAGATCGCTGCAATTAATGATCGCATGGCAGAAGTAGAGGGGAAACTTGCCGCTGCTTACGCACGATGGGAGGAGTTGGAGGGGTAAAGCCCTAATTGACTTATCTACCATCCACGACAGATGAAATGAGGTAATGCATGTACTATATAGTTGAAAGTGATAAGTCCTTTGATCAGGCTTCAGCCGATCTGGACGTGGCAGTTAAAAACAATGGCTTTGGTGTGCTGCATGTACATGACATTGGAAATACACTGCGTAGTAAAGGCGTTGCATTTGAAGAGCAGTGTAAGGTATTTGAAGTCTGCAACCCTGTGCAGGCAGCAAAGGTTCTATCAGTGGATATGCGCCTGAATATGGCGCTGCCATGTCGTATCTCTGTCTATACAGAACAGGGTAAAACAAAGATTGGTCTTATCAAACCTGTGGGCATACTTTCTGCACTATCTCAGGATGCCAGTTTGGTAGAGGTGGCTGAAGAGGTTGAAGCAAAGACGATTAAGATGGTTGATGAGGCCAAATAGCTATTTGCTTTGATACTGTATTAAAGTCCAGCGAGCACACACCTCAGGATGCCGTAATCATACTTTTCATCCAGTGCTTCGTAGATGGGCTTTAGTGCGCCATCTTTTTCAGCATCTAACATCTCCAGTGTATTTACGATCTCACTATATTGCGTGTCGTCCAATGGCAACGCTTTGCGGGCATCGATACGGCCATCGGCGATTGCTTCAGCTAGATGAGTGTAGATGGTAGATGGCTTGAGGTTACGCTCTTTGGCAATAACTTCGGCATCTTTGCCCTGCTGGTGCAGTGCCAGGGTCTCATTGACTGTATCGCTTAAGTTATTATCGAGCAGTTCAGGCAGTGGGTATTTAGCAATCTCTGTTAGAAATTGCTTGCCGTAGTGTTTGAGTTTCTGTTCGCCCACACCGGAGATGTAACGCAGGGTCTCTGCTGTTGTGGGGCGACTCCTGGCCATCTCCGACAATGTTGTGTCATGAAAGATGACATAGGGTGGCACGCCCTGTTCTTGAGAGAGTTTGAGGCGAAGTGCACGCAGGGCTTCAAACAGCGGTTCATCGATGGAGCGCAAGTCTTGTTGCTTGCGATGGCCTTTCTCTTTTTTGCTCTTTTCAGGTTTGCTTATTTTACGTAGTGCAAGCTTCTGTTCGCCGCGCAATACCGGACGGCATTTTTCGGTCAGTTTGAGCGCGCCGTAACCATCAATATCCACACAGAGATAACCCTGTGCAATCAGTTGACGAAAAATAGTGCGCCACTCCACAGCGGTGTGCTCAGTGCCAATACCATAGGTGCTGATCTGATCATGTTGATTCTTTTTGATGCGCTCGTCATCCTTGCCGGTGAGCACATCAATGATGTAATTAACCCCAAAACGTTGGTTGGTGCGGTAGACGGTTGAAAGCGCTTTTTGTACAGAAACAGAGGCATCCCAGGTTTGAGGTGGGTGAGTGCAGTTGTCACAATTGCCACAAGGCTCTGCCAGAGTCTCATCCAAGTAAGCTAACAGGGATTGGCGGCGGCAGCTGATGAGTTCACAAAGCCCCAGCATGGCCTCCAGTTTTTGCAGAGCGATACGTTTAAACTGCTCGTCGGCATCACCCTCCTGCATCATCTGACGTAGGGTGATGACATCCTGTAGCCCGTAAGCCATCCAGGCATTGGCGGGTTCACCATCTCGCCCAGCACGCCCTGTCTCTTGATAGTATGCCTCAATGCTTTTGGGTAGATTGAGATGAGCTACAAAGCGCACATCAGGTTTATCGATCCCCATACCAAAGGCGATGGTAGCGACAATGATGACGCCCTCTTCACGTAGGAATCGTTCCTGGTGTTGTTGCCTCATCTCGCTGGGTAAACCTGCATGATAGGGTAGGGCGGTTCGTCCTTTGGCTGCCAACCACTGGGCAATGCTCTCTGTCTTCTTGCGTGATAGGCAGTAGATGATGCCGGCATCCTGTGGATGTTCGCGCTGGATAAAACGCCAGAGCTGATCTTTGGCGTTTTGCCCTTCACTAAGGGCGTAGTGAATATTAGGTCGGTCAAAGCTATTGAGAAATACAGCCGCCTGCTGCAGGTTCAGCTGCTCGATAATCTCAGTGCGGGTGCGCTGGTCTGCGGTTGCTGTCAGTGCAATACGTGGTACATCAGGATAACGCTCATGCAGGATGGATAGCTGCTGATACTCCTTACGGAAATCATGTCCCCACTGGGAGACACAGTGGGCCTCATCAATGGCGAATAGGGCAACCTGGATTTGATCCAATAGGCTGAGCATGCGCTCGGTCATTAGCCGCTCGGGGGCAATGTATAGGAGATCCAGCTCTCCATTCAGTAGCTCCTGCTCAATCTGCTGCTGACTGGCATGATCCAGAGTGGAGTTGAGATAGGCGGCCCGGATACCCAGCTGCCTGAGGGCACTTACCTGATCCTGCATCAGGGCGATCAATGGTGAGATCACCACGCCCACCCCATCTCGAACCAGAGCTGGGATCTGATAACAGAGGGATTTGCCGCCACCCGTGGGCATTAAGGTCAGGGCATCTTTTCCCTCCAGCAGAGATTGGATGATACCCGCCTGATTATGCCGAAAACTGCTATAGCCGAAGGTGGTTTTGAGGATTTGCTGAGCGCGTTGCATTATTTTCTACGTAATGGGCAGTTGATGTTGTCGTAGTCATCACCGAGTTTATCCCAGCTGTAGTCTAAGGCAAATTTAATACGCGGGAAGATACGGTTATATCCCAGGTGCTCCATTAGTCCATCGTTGTATCCGAGTGTATCGACAACCTGTTTTTTTGCACGCGCCATAAGTACTTCGATGCCAGCATCATGCAGTCTTTTGATGAGGTGATGCAGTATCTCTTCGCCTGTCGCATCGATTTGAGTGATGCCGCCACCGTCAATAATAATAAAACGTAGGTTTGGGTTGGCGGCCTCAACAGCGAGAACCTGGCTCTCAAAAAAGCCTGCGTTGGCAAAATAGAGAGCACCATCAAAACGAATGATTGAGATCTGATCGCTGGTTGGTAGATCGTAGATCTCAACGTCACGCAGGGTACCATCGTCGTAACGCGATAGCTCAGAAAAGCGTGGGCGCATGGTGCGGTAGAGAAAGAGAATTAATGATAGCCCAACCCCCGCCAGGATGCCGTAATCAAGATGCGGCGCCAGTAGTAGAGTGAGGACAAAGGTAACCAATGCCACAATCCCATCATGGCGTTGTACCTTCCATATATGAAAGAAGGGGCTTATTTTGATCAGCCTGATGACAGCCATTACGATAATAACAGCCAGGGTGGCTTGCGGCAGGTGATAAAGATAAGGCGTTAGCCATAACAGGGCAGCGGCGACGGTCAGTCCAGTAATAATGGAAGAGAGACTGGTAATAGCACCGGCATTGATATTTACCGCAGAGCGTGAAAAAGAGCCAGATACTGGGTAGCCAGAGAAAAGCCCAGAGGCGATGTTGCTAAGCCCTTGGCCGATGAGTTCTTGATCAGCATCCAAGCGTTGGCGGGTACTGGTGGCCATCGCTTTGGCAATTGATATGGCCTCCATAAAACCAACCAGGGCAATGACAACGGCGGAAGAGATCAGTTGGCTGATGACCTCTAAATCCCCCGTGGGGAAAGAAAAATCAGGAAGCCCGGCAGGAATAGTGCCGATAACCTCTCCCCCAGTTGCTGCGAACCCAGTGAATGCAGATAGGGCAGTTGTTATTGCAACCACGATTAACACGGAAGGCGTTTTGGGCGCGTATTTCATCAGGCCAAACATGATGGCAAAGGCAGACAGTGCCATCAGTAGCGTCAAAGTGTGGGTCTGAGTTAGTGCTGCGATCAGTGTGTTCCAGATAGTTTCATAGTGTTGCGCGCCATTAGTAATGGTTACACCAAATATTTTATCGAGCTGGGAGCTGGCAATAATGAGGGCGGCAGCATTGGTAAAACCCAGTACGACAGGGTGGGAGAGTAGATCAACCAGCACCCCCATGCGCAGAAGTCCCAGGCCTAATTGGAATAGTCCGATGAGTATGGCAAGCAGCACAGCATAGGCAAGAAACCCTTCGCTACCCATGCTGGCCAGAGGCTCCAGTGCTGTAGCTGTCATGAGTGAGACAATGGCAACGGGGCCGGTAGATAATTGATGTGACGAGCCAAACAGTGCCGCAATGATCGGCGGCCATAATGCAGCATAAAGCCCAACATACGGTGGTAGTCCGGCAAGCTGTGCATAGGCCATGGATTGAGGGATAAGCACAAGCGCAACTGTGACACCGGCAACGATATCTGCGCGAAGATGGGGTGCCTGTTTTAGCGCCCTCATCCAGGTTAGAAAGGGAAACAGACGCTGCCAGATGGGCTGTGTAGCTGCTTTTCTCATTTTAGTTGGGCAGCCTGAAACCTATGCTGTGTTCTGCATCTGTGATCAATTGTAAGTTTTGAGCTAAGGGGAGTAGGGACATTGACTTCAAATTATTGTATTCTCCGCGGTCGTTTATGCAACAGCGGATGGCTGTTTTCTTAAAATCGCCATTCTAGTATGACTTACAGGCCTAGGTATACCGTTTGCTTATGCCAAAAAGGAATAAAACGATGATAAAATTACTCACACTTTGCCTGCTGGTATTTCCAGGTTTGGCTTTGGCTTCAGAGGGGGGAGGGCAGGCCCTTGACCTGACAAGCCATTGGGTTGGTTATGCTGCTCTTGGCATCTTTGCCGTGGCTTACCTCTTTGTGATGGCAGAAGAGTTTACCCACTTGCGTAAGTCAAAACCGGTTATTCTGGCTGCAGGCATTATTTGGGCACTGATTGCGATGGTGATCTCTGGCATGCCTGAGGTGCCAGCCCATGCTGCAGAGGTGGCGGTACGGCACAATCTGTTGGAATACGCGGAGCTTATGCTGTTCCTGTTGGTGGCGATGACCTATATCAACGCCATGGAGGAGCGACAGATCTTTGATGCGCTGCGCTCTTGGCTAGTACGCAAAGGATTTGGTTTTAGGCAGCTGTTCTGGATTACCGGCGTGCTGTCATTCTTTATCTCCCCTGTGGCAGATAACCTGACAACAGCCCTATTGATGTGCGCCGTGGTGCTGGCTGTTGGTAGTACAAATGCAAAGTTTGTCAGCATTGCCTGTATCAATATCGTGATAGCTGCCAATGCGGGTGGTGCCTTTAGCCCATTTGGTGATATCACCACACTGATGGTCTGGCAAAAAGCTATTGATACGCCTCAGGGCGCTGTGGCATTTGGCGCTTTCTTCTATCTGTTTCTGCCATCTGTTGTTAACTGGCTGGTGCCAGCCGCCATCATGCATTTTGCAGTGCCTGATGAGCGTCCGCCAGCCTCTGATGAGGTGGTAGAGATGCGACGCGGCGCAAAGCGGATTATTGCCTTTTTTCTGCTGACCATCGTTACTGCGGTCTGCTTCCATAACTTCCTGCATCTGCCGCCCGTGATTGGCATGCTGACCGGCCTGGCTTATCTGCAGTTCTTTGGCTACTTTTTGAAGAAAACTGTGGGCAGAGGTCGTTCACTGAAGCCGGATGATGCCGAGCATGATGAGCAGATGGGCGATGTTGTTGCTTTTGATGTCTTTAACAAAATAGCGCGTGCTGAGTGGGACACCCTGCTGTTCTTCTACGGTGTTGTGCTCTGTGTGGGTGGTCTGGGTTTTCTGGGTTACCTGAGTGTGGCTTCAGAAGTGATGTATCTGGATTGGGGTCCAACCAAAGCTAACGTCGCGGTGGGTGTGCTCTCTGCTATCGTGGATAACATCCCGGTGATGTTTGCCGTGCTGACCATGCAGCCTGATATGAGCATGGGGCAGTGGCTGCTGGTGACACTAACGGCAGGTGTAGGCGGAAGCATGCTCTCAATTGGTTCAGCGGCGGGTGTAGCCTTGATGGGGCAGGCACGCGGTCAGTACACCTTCTTTGGGCATTTGAAATGGACACCTGTTATTGCGCTTGGCTATGGTGCGAGTATTGTGACTCATCAATGGATCAATAGTGGCATGTTTTAATTGATCTGTTTTTAAGATGTAAAATAAAAAAGGCCGCAATTCATGCGGCCTTTTTTATGTTTTGTTTTGGTGGCTTAAGCTAAGCAGATCTAATGCTTTTTTCTATTTTATCGCCAATGATGTCGAGTATGCATTTACGGATGCCCTCAACATCTAGCCCGCACAGCTGAAGTTGCTCTGCTGGTTGTCCGTGTTCAATGTATTGATCAGGCAGCCCAAGGTTGATGATGGGGATGACTTTATGGTTCTGCGCCAGTAGCTCGTTTACTGCGGAACCTGCGCCGCCTTGAATCATATTCTCTTCAATAGTCACTAATAGTTCATGTTGCTCAGCTAATTGTAAGATAAGCTTTTCATCCAGTGGCTTTACAAAGCGCATGTTGGCAACGGTAAGGCCTAGCTCTTCACCGACTTTGAGTGCAGGTGCCAGCATACTGCCAAATGCGAGTATTGCCACACGGCTGCCTTGATGGCGCAGTTCACCTTTTCCGATAGGAAGGGTTGAGCATGTCTCTTCAACCACAACGCCAGAGCCACTACCACGGGGGTAGCGCACCATGGTTGGACCTTCGTATTCATAAGCGGTTTGCAGCATCTGGTAGCACTCATTTTCATCAGCGGGTGCCATGATGATCATGTTGGGCAGGGGACGAACGTAGCTGAGGTCAAAGCTGCCAGCATGTGTGGCACCATCTTGGCCGACTAGCCCAGCACGATCTACGGCCAGTGTGACATCTAAATTTTGTAGAGAGATGTCGTGGGCTAATTGGTCATAACCTCGTTGTAGAAAGGTGGAGTAGATTGCAACGACAGGTTTCAGGCCTTCACAGGCCATACCGGCCGCGAAGGTCATCGCATGTTGTTCGGCAATGCCAACATCAAAGAAGCGATCAGGGAACTGCTTAGAGAAGCTAACCATGCCAGATCCTTCGCACATAGCCGGGGTGATAGCGACAAGTCGGTTGTCTTTTTCAGCCGTTTTGCATAACCAGTCACCAAAAATCTGGGTGTAGGCTGGGCCGCTTTTTTTCTTTGCCATCTCTCCTGTAGAAGGATCAAAAGGAGTAACACCGTGATAGGCGCAGGGATTCTCTTCTGCAGGTTCATAACCCTGCCCTTTTTTTGTTACAACATGTAGCAGGCGTGGGCCGCTCATGGCTTTCATATTGCGTAGGGTAGTAACCAGGGTAGGTAGGTCATGGCCGTCGATTGGACCAATGTAGTTAAAGCCTAACTCCTCAAATAGGGTAGAGGGCATAACCATGCCTTTCATGTGCTCTTCTGCCCGCTCCATCAGCTCGCTGATGCTAGGCATGTGCTTGAGGGCATTCATACCACCTTCGCGCACTCGTGTGTAGAATTTTCCTGAAAGCAGGCGTGCCAAGTGGTTACTGACGGCTCCCACAGGCTTAGAGATAGACATCTTATTGTCATTGAGGATGACGAGCAGATCTAGATCCAGAGCGCCTGCATGGTTCATTGCTTCAAAGGCCATACCACCGCTCATGGCACCATCGCCGATAACGGCAATGATCTGCCGTTGCTCACCTTTTTGCTTGGCTGCAGCAGCCATGCCTAATGCGGCACTGATGGATGTGCTTGAGTGTCCTGCGCCAAATGCATCATGAATGCTTTCACTGCGACGGGGAAAACCGGATATACCGTCTTTTTGGCGCAGGGTGTGCATCTGATCCCGTCGGCCAGTTAGGATTTTATGTGGGTATGCCTGGTGTCCGACATCCCAGATAAATCGATCTTCTGGGGTATTGAATACATGATGCATGGCGATGGTTAGATCCACTACGCCTAGTCCCGCAGCCAAATGTCCACCTGTTCGAGAGACTGTATCTACAAGATATCGGCGCAACTCATCAGCCAGTTGTGCAAGCCTGGTTCCATCAAGCTGCTGTACATCAGTAGGCGTATTGATTTGCGCAAGCAGCGGGTAGTCTGCTAAAGGATCGGTTGTATTGGTTTCGTTGGAACGGGACATCAGTGAATTAAATTACATGTGGCCAGACGGAACGTTGCAGTTTAACTCATTTCAACTGTTTGTGTGTCATTAAACAGCAGGAAATGGGCTAAGCTTTTGAATTTATGGATGTATTTCTTGTTAATCTGGTTTTTGTAGTGCAGATAAGTTATTGCTGAGAACAAAATCATGGAAGGCCTGGGCAGCAGGGGAGAGGCGCTTTCCGCGAGGATAGACAATGTGCCAGGTCCGCATGATGGGAAACTCTGCTACATCTAATATCTGAAGTCGACCCGTCTCAACCTCAAGCTCAATAGTATGTTTGGAGACAACAGCCAGCCCCATGCCTGCTCGAACAGCTTGTTTGATGGCGGTGTTCTGACTCATTGCCATACCTGTTTTGTAGCGTATTTTTTTCTCTTTAAAGAAGTGCTCCATTGCCAGTCGTGTGCCAGAGCCAGGCTCGCGGATGAGAAATGTCTCTTTAGTTAGTTGTTGCAGTGGAATTTGATGTTCGTTAGCTAATGGGTGATCTGGTGGTGCAATAACAACGAGGGGGTTTTCCATAAAGGGTGTGGCTTCCAGATCCATTTTAGCGGGTGGCTGCCCCATGAGAACGATGTCTCGTTCATTGGCTGCCAAGCGCTTTTTAAGCGTCTCTCTATTGGTGACCTCTAGTGTGAGATCGATATTGGGGTAGTGGCGGCTGAAAGCGGCTAATAACCGAGGGGCAAAGTAGTTGATGGTACTGGCTACGGCGATATCAAGGCGACCACCACTAAGCCCTTGCATGGATTCCAGTACATCTTCCATCTCTTTGAGTTGTTGGAAGGTGGCGTGGCTGTAGTGTTGTACCTCTTTACCTGCTTGGGTCAGATGGATTTTCTTTCCAATCTGTTCAAATAGAGGCATGCCGATATGCTCTTCCAGCTGTTTGACCTGAATGGAAACAGCAGGCTGACTAAGAAACAGTTCTTCGGCAGCACGTGTGTAGCTTGAGTGTTTGGCGACAGCAGAGAAAACCTTTAGTTGCCGGAGAGTAAATTTCACATGCTTACCCCATCTAACCTAATGCATTAATGATTGTATATGATGATCATTGATATATTTTACTTTTATTTATATCAGACTTTAATTATATTTGTACCCGTGAACGCAATTGACTGGTTTTTGCTCTCTACTTAGAGAGTTAACATTCAACTGTTTCCCCCGCATGAAGTAATCCTCCTTAATTTACTTCAGCTTTTTTGGGACTCCATCCCCCGGAGTCCCTTTTTTTGCCTTAATTTTAGTTTTTAGCAATTAATGCAGTGAGTGTCCACACTTTCATTGCGTTTTTGCCTGCTGTTTTGTGGAGAAGGATTTAGTCTTCCTTTAGATAGAGCTAACTATTCATTGGCAAGTATGAATCGGCGATTTTTACCCTGGACTGGGCGTGCATTTTCTTCAATAAGATTAGAAAATTTGGCGGATTGTTTAGCTGCAACCTCAACGGCATCCTTCATCACATACCAGCTAACACTTTCTGTGCAGGGTGGAGTGGTTAGAGAGCCCATGTAGTGGTAGTAGTTTTGGGTGTTGTTAGGTAGCAGATCTGCCGCATTAATTGTGCCTGGGTTCAGGGTGACCTTATTCAATTCATGAGGTAGGCGGTTCCAAACGGGGGCGAGGGCATTCAGCATGCTGCCTGTATTCATCATGACACCAACAACGGCCAGCTTGCCATCAGCACCTTTGTGCACCAGATGCACCTCCATATTGGAGTGCTTGTCATTGATCATATGTTCGCTGGGACTATGAAAATGAAACTGGAGCAGATCGTAAGTCTTGCCGCTTACGGTCATGGTATTGCCAGGGGCGTAATTTACCTGAATGGTATGACCGTTGTTAACCACAGCAACTGGAGTAGGTTGGTAGGAGAATTTGATCTCCCCTACTTTGCTGGCCAAGGCCCTTTGAGTTTGAATATTGATGGGTGACTGCTGGGTTCCAGCACTGCAGGCAGAGTACTCTTTTTTAAGTGAACCCCAATGCCCAGGGCCAGCTTCTCCGCTGTAACCCCAATGTGATTTGTGCTGGTCATGTTTATTATTGTGGCCATGGTCACTTGCAAATGCTGGTGTGCTGATGAAGGCGGCTATTGCTACCCCAGTCATAATGATTTGAAGTTTTCTCATTTATCCCCCTTAACAGTTTTTATTGGCTAACCTAGGTGCTAGTGGTGTAAATAGGCACGCTGGACTGAAAGCAATTCCTTTCTTATGCTTCTAATACTGATTGGATTGCTATGAATGTCAATCATTAAAAACCCGATAAAAATAGTAAGGAATTATGAATTGAATAGCAATGTAGGTATGCTTTTCCTTACTAAGGTTGGGTTGTTTGCTCCAAAAGGTGTGTAAGCTCTGTTATACTGCCCCCTGTTTATTTTGGTTGATGTGATTTTTTACGTCATCTCCCATCGTAGTATCTCTCTCTAATCTTTCGATATAAGTTTGGCCTAAGCAGACTGTTTTGGCTTTTTCATCCAGGAGTTCACATTAAATGTCATTTGATTCGCTCGGCTTGTCAGCCGAACTACGCCGTGCTGTGGCAGAGCAAGGCTATAACGAAGCTACCCCAGTTCAGCTTCAAGCCATCCCTGTCATCCTTGAAGGAAAGGATGTTATGGCGGGTGCTCAAACAGGTACTGGGAAGACAGCAGGGTTTACCTTGCCGTTGTTGCAGCGTTTAAGTGAGCGACAGATAAATGGCCGGCGACCCGTACGGGCACTGGTACTTACGCCAACACGTGAGCTTGCTGCACAAGTGGGTGCGAGCGTAGAGTGCTATGGCAAGCATTTGCCTTTGAGATCAGCAGTAATCTTTGGTGGAGTGAAGATAAATCCACAGATAGAGAAGCTACGCCACGGAGTTGATATCTTGGTGGCAACCCCTGGGCGGCTGCTGGATCACGTCTCCCAAAAAACGTTGGATCTCTCCAAGATTGAGATTCTAGTGTTGGATGAAGCAGATCGCATGCTGGATATGGGGTTTATTCGTGATATTCGCAAGATTTTGGCATTGCTTCCACGGGATCGTCAAAATCTGCTCTTCTCCGCCACATTCTCTGGTGATATTAAAAAACTGGCAGATAGCCTTTTGCAAAAGCCTGTTCTTATTGAAGTGGCGCGACGCAATATGACTGCAGACAGTGTTGATCAGATTGTTCATACGGTCGACCGAAAGCGCAAGCGTGAATTGCTCTCATTTCTGATTGGCTCGCAGAACTGGCAGCAGGTGTTGGTATTTACCCGTACCAAGCATGGTGCAAATAAGCTGGCTCAGCAGTTGGAACGTGATGGCCTGAGTGCTGCAGCAATTCATGGAAATAAAAGTCAGGGAGCGCGAACACGAGCCTTGGCAGATTTTAAGCAAGGAGCTGTGCGGGTGTTGGTGGCCACTGATATTGCAGCGCGAGGGTTGGATATTGACCAACTACCACATGTTGTTAATTTTGAGCTGCCTAACGTGCCAGAGGATTATGTTCATCGTATTGGTCGTACGGGTCGTGCGGGTAATGAAGGTGAGGCTGTCTCATTGGTCTGTGTGGATGAGCTTAAATTATTGCGTGAAATTGAACGCCTGATTAAACGAGAGATACCAAAAGTTGTGATCGATGGCTATGAACTAGATCCTTCTATTAAGGCTGAACCGATTGGTGGAAAGCGGCAAGGTGGGAATCAGCGTCATGAGAGGGGTCGAGGGGCTCAAGGAAAAAGCACTAATACCTCACAAGCAAAGCGGAAGCCTAGTCGGAAACCATCAGGAGCCAAGGGGGCGCCTGCTGATGGTGGAGGACATGGCGCAGAGGGTGCAGTATCGCCATATTCTGGAAGAAAGCCAGGGAAGCCCCAAGTGGCAGCTTATCAACGTCGCGCAGCTTCAAGCCAAAAGGGTGAGCGGCCATCGCTTTTGGGTGGAAAAAGATAGTTGCTCTACTGAATAATAATTTCCACTATCAGCGGTTTTTGGCTACAATGCCGGGTTTTGCGAAGCCAGACGGGTAGGGCGTTGTGATTTTGTGATTGCAACATCACTTGTCTTTGGATTTGTCGCAAAGATTTGATTGAATTTTATCATCTAAACAGGAGAGTACAGCTCTTCATGTTTATTGGTTGAAAGCTGTGGGGTCCGTGTGAATATGGCATAGACCCCGATTAACCAGGCCACCTAAGAGCACTCAAGGATGGCTGCCAGATTTTTTTGCCTAACATTTAGAGTACAACTATGACAGATCTATCTCACTACCGAAATATCGGCATCTTCGCTCACGTGGATGCAGGTAAAACCACTACCACCGAGCGAATTCTAAAACTGACCGGTAAGATTCATAAGATTGGTGAAGTGCATGATGGCGCTGCTACCACCGACTTTATGGATCAGGAGCAAGAGCGCGGCATCACCATTCAGTCTGCTGCCACCTCTTGTGAGTGGAATAATCACCGTCTAAACATTATCGACACCCCAGGACACGTTGACTTCACTATCGAGGTATATCGTTCGCTTAAAGTGCTTGATGGTGGTGTAGGTGTATTCTGTGGGTCTGGCGGCGTTGAGCCTCAGTCTGAGACCAACTGGCGCTATGCCAATGACTCAGAAGTTGCCCGCATCATCTTTGTCAACAAGCTTGACCGTCTGGGTGCTGATTTCTACCGAGTCACCAAGCAGGTTGAAGATGTCCTGGGAGCCAACCCACTCGTGATGACTCTTCCAATCGGCACGGAGGATGACTTTATTGGTGTTGTCGATCTGCTTACTCGTAAAGCCTGGGTTTGGGATGACTCTGGTGACCCATTGAAATATGAGATTCAAGATGTGCCTGCTGATATGGCAGATGATGTTGAAACCTGGCGTGAGCAACTGATCGAAAAAGCCCTTGAGGAAGATGATGAGGCGATGGGGAAATATCTGGAGGGTGAAGAGCCTGATATCGATACCATCAAAGCCTGTATCCGCAAAGGTACTATTGCACTGAATTTCTTCCCCACCTACTGTGGCTCAGCTTTTAAGAACAAAGGCGTGCAGTTGGTACTGAACGCTGTTGTTGATTACCTGCCTTGCCCGACAGAAGTTAAACCTCAGCCTGAGGTTGACCCAGAAGGTAACCCGACGGGTAAATTTGCAGAAATTGACCCTGATAAGCCATTACGCGCGCTGGCATTCAAGATTATGGATGACCGCTTTGGTGCGCTGACCTTTATCCGCATCTACTCTGGAAGGCTGGGTAAAGGAACAAACGTACTTAACACCTTCACCGGTAAGACAGAGCGCATTGGTCGTATCGTTGAGATGCACGCCGAAGAGCGTATCGAACTGGATTCAGCCCAGGCGGGTGACATTGTTGCTGTGTTGGGCATGAAGAATATTCAGACCGGCCATACGCTCTGTGATCCAAAGTTCCCAGCCACGCTAGAACCAATGGTCTTCCCGGACCCTGTTATCTCTATCGCTATCTCTCCAAAAGACAAAGGCGGCTCAGAGAAGATGGGTGTTGCACTAAATAAGATGACTCAGGAAGATCCATCATTTCGTGTTGAAACCGATGAAGAGAGTGGTGAGACCATCCTGAAAGGTATGGGTGAGCTGCATCTCGATATTAAGATTGACATCCTCAAGCGCACCCATGGTGTTGAGGTAGAGGTTGGCAAGCCACAGGTAGCTTACCGTGAAACCATCACCAAACTGGTTGAAGATAGCTACACTCACAAGAAGCAGTCAGGTGGTTCCGGTCAATTTGGTAAGATTGACTACACCGTTGAACCAGGCGAGCCAGGCAGTGGTTATGAGTTTAAGTCGGTTGTGACCGGCGGTAACGTACCAAGAGAATTTTGGCCAGCTGTAGATAAAGGCTTCAGACTGAGCATGGAGCAGGGTGTTTTGGCTGGCTTCCCTTGTCTTGATGTCAAGGTTACCCTGGTCGATGGTTCCTTCCATGCTGTTGACTCCTCTGCGATTGCTTTTGAGATTGCTGCTAAGGGTGCCTATCGCCAATCCATTCCAAAGGCCGGCCCTCAGCTGATTGAGCCGATCATGAAGGTTGACGTATACACGCCAGAAGATCACGTAGGTGATGTCATTGGTGATCTTAATCGCCGTCGTGGCATGATTAAATCTCAAGAAGCGGGCGTGGCATCTGTACGCATCAAAGCCGATGTTCCGCTGAGTGAGATGTTTGGTTACATTGGTGATCTGCGTACTATGACCTCAGGCCGTGGTCAGTTCTCCATGGAATTCTCACACTATCTACCATGTCCTAGAAATGTGGCAGATGAGGTGATTAAAGAGGTTGAAGAGCGTAACGCAAAGAAATAAACAGCTGTAAAATAGCCGGGCAGCGCAATGCTGCCCGGCTATTGTTTTACCCCTCTCCCTGTTTTTTCACACTCTAGAAGTTCCTCCCCTAAAATATATCGCTTGAATCAGCCCGTTACTAGAGAAGCTGACCTGGCTGTGCGTCTTTTTTCTGATAGTGCATTTAGCTCCCAATTTGTGTCACTTGTTATAGCAAGTGGTTAAGTTTTCCTAAATAAGCTGGATCTCCTGACGATACAAGGATAGTCATTTAATTGTTGATGCGGTCTGGTTTTTTAAAGGGAAATACAAAAATGTTTAAGACCATGAAGCTGGGTAAAAAGCTTTTAATAGCTTTTCTTTTAGTAGGTGTAACCCCTGCAATATTAGTTGGTATTGCGGCTGTTTGGGAGGCAAGCTCCGCCCTTTCTGCACAGGCATTTAATCAGTTGGAAGGTGTGCGTGGAATAAAGAAGGCTCAAATTGAGCTAGCCGTTCCGCAAAGGTGTTGTTCGGTAGAACATTTCTTTCATTAAATCAAGATGTTGGTGGCGAAAATCATGCATAAAATAATACGCTGCATAATTTTCCTCTCAACTCATTGATCTAGCGAAGAAACTTTTCTATTACGCAACACCTTTGCGGAACGGCTGGCAAATTGAGGGCTTTTTTATGAGCGTGAAGGGGATATGGGTGTCTTGGTTGATGTTGTTGATAATGTTCAAGAGGCAGCATTTTCTAAACTTGAAGCGATACAGCAACTAAAAACAAAAAATCTCAAGGAGTTGTTTGCTCAGATTCGTAGTGCGATACATATTGCAAAAGACGATCCTTATATTGGTGAGGCATTTACAGCACTAAATACAGCCTTTACTAATAATGGTGGCCGGGTTAATAGCCGTGAGTGGAAAGCTGTGGCTGATCGGTATCACCCTCGATTTAAAGATGTTTTGGATGATAGTGGTTGGTACGATATTTTTCTTATCAATAATGAGGGAGATATTATTTATACCGTGACTCGTGAATCAGATCTGGGTATGAATATTCCGCAGAAATTGGCTGGCTCCTCTATGGCTGATGCATTTTCAAAAGCTGTCAAAATAAGTGGCGAAGAGATAGCCGTGGGTGATTTCAAACCTTATGCGCCTTCGGATGGTGCCCAAGCAGCTTTCATGATTGGTCGCCTGAGTTTTGCTGATGGTTATTTTGCTATGCAGCTACCAACTGACCCTATTAATGCCATCGTGCAGGGACGTACTGGTTTACGCTCAATGACGGAGTCTTATTTAGTGGGTGAGACAGAGGGTGTCAGCGCTTACCGCAGTGATCGGGTAATTAAAAAAGGCAATATTGGAATGCCGCGTGGTGGGGCTGCGGTTAAGGCAGCTTTGGAAGGCAAAAGTGGCAATTTGATCAAAGAGGGTAGTACCGGTGCAGTAGCGGCAGTGGTTTATGATCCCGTTGAAATTGAGGGTCTTAAATGGGCGCTGGTAACTACCGGAAATGTAGAAGAGATTCTTTCAGCAAAAGAAGAGGGAGAAGAGAGAGGTTTTTTTGATAATTATATTGAGAAGTATGGTTATTACGACCTCTTCCTTATTCATCCTGGCGGCAGGGTCTTTTATACCGTGACCAAGGAGGCTGATTACGGTACCAATATGGTCAATGGTAAATATAAAGACTCTGGCTTGGGTAAATTGACGCGCCAGGTATTGGAAACCAAAAAGTTTGGGTTAGCTGATTTTGCCCCCTATGCCCCAAGTAATGATGAGCCCGCAGGATTTATTGCACAGCCGGTAATTCATGAAGGTGAAGTAAAGTTGGTTGTGGCACTGCAGTTATCATTAGATGCGATAAATAACATCATGCAGCAACGTGATGGAATGGGCGAAACGGGAGAGACCTATCTGGTGGGTTCAGACAAATTGATGCGCTCTGACTCTTATCTTGATCCTAAAGGACACTCCGTCAAGGCATCTTTTGCCGGCACTGTTAAAGATAATGGCGTAGATACTGAAGCCATGGATGAGGTGTTGGCAGGCGCTGAAGGCTCCAAGATTCTTGTTGATTACAATGGTAATCCCGTATTGTCCGCATACACGCCAGTAAAGGTAAGCGGTACTACCTGGGGGGGGGATTGCAGAGATTGATGAGTCAGAGGCTTTTGCTGCTGTTAATGCGCTACAGATGATTATGCTGGTTATTGCAATAGTGGCAGTTATTGTCATTGCACTGGTCGCTACGCTAATTGGCCGAGCCATTACACGCCCTGTGATTGAGGCAGTAGAGGTAACCAAATTGATAGCCGCTGGTGATCTATCTGGAAATATTATCGTCTCATCACAAGATGAGATTGGTGATCTGCTTCTGGCAATGAAAAATATGCAGGGCAAGTTGTCAGATGTGATCGAAAAAGATATCCAATCAATGGTTGATCTGGCGCGTGAGGGTACTCTTACAGAGAGAATTAGTTTGGATGGCAAAGAGGGCTTTTTTGCCAGCCTCAGTTCAGGTGTAAATGACTTGGTTGAGGTGAGTGAGAAAGTGGTTAGTGATACTGTCAGGGTGTTTTCAGCACTTGCTAAAGGCGACCTCAGCCAGAAAATTGATACGGACTATCGTGGGTCATTTAATACATTGAAGCAGGATGCTAATGCAACGATTGATAAGCTTACCGAGGTTATTGAGCAGGATATCCAGCCTATTATAGATGCAGCGCAAGTGAGTGATCTTAGCTCACGAATTGCACTTGCAGGCAAAGAAGGTTTTTTTGCCTCACTCAGTAGAGGCATCAATGAGATGGTGAATGTTAATGAGCGTGTTATTGATGACACTATCCGGGTTATGGGCGCATTGGCAGAAGGTGACTTAACTCAGACCATTGATCAACAGTACCAAGGTGCCTTTGATAAATTAAAGCAGGATGCTAATGCAACTGTTGCTAAGCTAACAGAGGTGGTAAGTGGTATTAAAGATAGCACTGAGACAGTAAGTTCCGCTTCCAGTGAAATATCGGAAGGTAACCTTGATCTGTCGCGTCGTACTGAGATACAAGCTTCTAGTTTGGAAGAGACAGCTGCCAGCATGGAGGATATGACCTCGGTCGTGCGATAAAATGCAGAAAATGCAGACAAGGCAAACCAACTTGCTATTGGCGCACGTGAAACAGCGGTCAAAGGAGGGGTGGTTATTGACCAAGCAGTTTCAGCGATGAGTGAGATTACAGACTCTAGCCGCAAGGTTGTCGATATTATTAGTGTGATTGATGAGATAGCTTTCCAAACAAACCTCTTGGCGTTAAATGCTTCAGTTGAGGCGGCACGCGCAGGTGAGCAAGGGCGTGGATTTGCGGTAGTAGCGAGCGAGGTGCGAAATCTTGCGCAACGAAGTGCAACAGCTGCCAAAGAGATTAAAGAGCTGATTGAAGATAGCATGGGTAAGGTGCATGAGGGGTCTCGCCTGGTAGATGAATCAGGTGCGACTCTTAAAGAGATTTTGGATGCAGTTAAAAAGGTAACAGACAATGTGGGAGAGATTACTTCTGCAACAAATGAACAAACCTCTGGCATTGAACAGGTAAACAAAGCTGTTATGCAGATGGATGAGGTCACTCAACAGAATGCAGCACTGGTTGAAGAGGCTACAGCGGCTGCTCAATCAATGAGTGAGCAGGCACAGCAATTAGCGGTAATGACAGCATTTTTCAATGTAGGAGAGGGGGGTAGTGGTGTAGTTGCTTCAGCGCCTAAACGGGCTGCGGCACCTAAGCTTCGTGTTGCGCCTAAACCAAGGTCAAGGTCGGCTCCAACAGCAAAGCCAGCTGCTTCATCTGGTGGACAGAAACCAAAGTCAGTCTCTGATCTTCAAGATGAAAATGATGGGGAGTGGGCAGAGTTTTAACAATGAAAGTAGCTATTGAATAATTACCAATAGCATAATGCAAAAAAGGCTTACATCAAATTGATGTAAGCCTTTTGCTTATGGTGGACCCGGTAGGGTTCGAACCTACGACCAAGGGATTATGAGTGCTGGTAAAATCAATAACTTACTGATTATTCTAGATTAGGGCGTATTTGGTACAGTTAGTCAATATCGTGTTGATTCAATAGGTTAACTCAGGTTGGCGCAGGAGGTGAAAACTGGGCGGTGTAGCGCAAGTGTACCGCAGTCAGAGGGTCCTGAATCCAATTTCTGGAGAGGCTTGCAATGAGCCTTTATCTCCCTCGAAATCCGCTTTATTTCGTTGTGGCACCCAGGCTGCCTGATCACTCTTCAGTGTGCTCAATTTCTCCAGTGAGTTGGGATATTTTCGCGCCATCAAAACCAGGGTGGAAACCTGTGCATTGGGCCTGGATCGATTTTTTTCAATGCCTTCTTTTTCATTCGGGAAAGTGCCAGAAAATTTACACTTTGCTCTTTGTGTAAATATGCCGCCTTTGGTCCATGCGTTTATGCAGAACGCGAATAATTGTAATGCCGTGCTGCTGCTTAACGTAGTAAAGGGTGTGGCTGGTATACGGGAAACTAATTAACCCATCTAGCATAGCGCTCCGATCAGCTCCAAGATCAGGGCTTTCGGCAAGATTCTGTGCAAGCTCTTCTAGCCCATCGAGATACTTTTCAGCTTGCTCCAGGCCCCAACGCTCAAGGGTATAATCTGTAATTTCTTCAAGATCGCTTTCGGCCTCTTCCGTGAATTCATAGTGCGGCATTTGTGATCCGCTTTCTCAAACGGTCAATCACGGATTTTCCATCTGTGACCCGCCCAGATTGCAGGTTACCCATGCCTTTTTTAAGTTCTGCCCTAAGCCATTCTTCCCTTAAAGCTTCGAGTTCTTCATACTCAGAAGCTGAAACCACAACCGCCACAGGCTTTCCGTTTTTATTTATCCCAACAGGCATGCTTTGGGCTTTAAGTAATACTTCCCCAAATTCCCGTTTAGCATCGGTAGCATTCAGAATTTCCATCAGATCACCTTAGATTAAAAAGATCATATTAATCATTTTAATCATTATTACCTAGATTATCTAGGCTAACTAGCGGAATCTAATTTCCAAAATATGAATCAAAACGAGATCTTCCACCAAAAGATTTAAATTTCAGAATGACGGGAGTCCAGCGAAAGTGGCCAATTATCATTATTAAGCAGTGCGGGGAAATTTACTAATAAGCTGCCATTCGGGAAATAATGTCTGCATTAGAACGCGATCCACACATACTAGGGTTCGCCTTCGATGATCTTTTGCACTATCTCGGTACATACGGGTATCTGGGCGTGTGCAAATGCAACTGTGTGTGCTTTAAGCCCCAGGTGCGTCTCAAGGTTTGCTTGGTTCAAGTTGATACTTGGCTTTAGTACAGGGGCGTTTCCAAAGCAGCAGTGCTCCAAGTTCAGGGCAAAGCGCTCCGTTGAGATCTTCAAGCTGGGAGCATAGTTGCGGGCATGGGAAAGCCGTTGAGTCCCAGTGATATTCGATTTCTCTTCGACAAATGCCAACGCGCCTGTCAGCGCAGTATTGAGCATGCCTAAGGATTCCTCTTCGAGCATTTCGTCCATTAATGAATAGCTCAACGTGGCATGCAAATACAATATGGTTTCGATGATTACAATGTCTGCATTGGCCTTTTTATAGTACTTCCGGAGATGCTTGTCATTGCGTATATCTGTCACGAACTTGCCCGCCAGGTATAGCAATAACATCGCAAGCGGAACCGCCCGTGATTCATTATCCGTTGATGCAGACTGAGTCCGAGCAAGCTTGTTGGGAGTAAGCTCGTTGCAGAATGACTCAAGCTGTGTCTGAGATTGAAAGAGGCCAAACATATTGATACCTTTTCCTTTGCGCTCTAACGACCAAGCTCAGCCGACTAAAACCGCATCGCGGTTTTTGGGCTGGAGCGCCTTGTTATGCGTTTCTATAATGGCTGACACAACTCAAGTTTTCTTTGGAAAAAATAGAAGAATTGGCTTTGCAATAGCCATTGTTAGAAATGTGCAAACTAACGAGCCTCTTGCAAAACTCATAAAAGCAGCGAATTTCTTGGCATGCAGCGGCCAAAAGAAAGGATGTGCCTGATTCATTTTGGTAAAATAAGTTTGCGACTCAAACCAATAAAATCATTAGCGTAGGCCAAGATTTCATGAA
>JAJFJN010000094.1 GCA_021773975.1 Gammaproteobacteria bacterium
TGCGAGACTTTGAAAGTGATGTGTTGCGATTCATGGTAGTGAAGGAGGCCCCATTC
Organism: Gammaproteobacteria bacterium; assembly: GCA_021773975.1. GTDB lineage: Bacteria > Pseudomonadota > Gammaproteobacteria > Chromatiales > Chromatiaceae > WFXD01. The sequence goes on from JAJFJN010000094.1 coordinate 57, forward strand.
ACCAATAATCAGGGTGAGAGAGATCTGCGGATGACCAAGGTCCATCAAAAAGTGTCTGGATGCTTCCGCTCTCAGATGGGGGCAAGGTGTTTCTGTCGAATTCGCAGCTATATATCCACCTGTCGAAAAAACGGGGTATCATCAACTGAGGCACTCAGACTCCTGTTTCAGGGCGAGATGCCTGCGTTTGTGAATCTAGGCACCTGAATAGTTACCAGACGCTTACTTATAAAAGCTAAAAACAGACATTAACCTGTTAGCGGAAAAAGAAGCTCAAGAGATCAAATCACTGAAAACAACATCTTAATACTCAAAATAATTAACAGCATAGAAAATATTTTTTTCAGGACAGGAACAGGAAGCTTATGCGCCAATTTAGCACCATAAGGTGCTGTAAAAAAACTGGTTGTTGAAATCAAAAATACAGCCGGTAGATATATATAACCAAATATAAAATCTTGTGGCACAGAACTCGCCCACCCATTAATCAAGTACCCTAAGGTTCCTGCGATCGAAAGCGGCAAGCCAATAGCTGCTGATGTACCAATAGCTTTTTTAACTTCAACATTTTGCCAGGTAAGATATGGTACGGTTAAAGAGCCACCACCAATAGAGACCAATGCTGATATCACTCCAATTCCAGAGCCTGCCATAAATAGCCCCATACTCCCGGCTAACTCTCTACTTGGCTTTGGCTTTTTATTTAAAAACATTTGAAGAGAAACATAAGCCATAAATATGGCAAAAAATAGGGCAAGATAAACTGAGCTTAATGAAGCAACCAAAAAGGTTGCCAGAAGTGCACCCAGAATAACACCCGCAGCCATTCTCTTAACAACGTGCCATATCACCCCCCCTTTCTCATTGTGAGCGCGCAAACTTGAAATAGAGGTAATTATAATGGAGGCCATCGATGTGCCCAAAGCCAGGTGAACCACATCTTTAACCGGGATACCTTGTTGCAAAAAAACAGTCGTCAATACCGGTACCATTATTCCACCACCGCCAATACCTAATAGCCCTGCCATAAATCCTATAAATGAACCCAACAACAAAAATGAGAGCAACCATTCAACTTCTAGCATTTCAGCACCATCCACATCATGCTTTCTTAAAACCTATTATCGGGGCATTCAAAGCAATAAAAGATATATTAAACTTCACATCTGCTTAGCATAACTATAAATCACTATTTATTAGTGAAACATTGAAATATCACAGGTTACAGATACTATTAACTATTAAGGTAATAAAAAATTTGGCTTAGATCTTATTCAGACACCTAGTATTCATACACATAGCATTGGAACAGCCATATTATGAAGAACAATCATCAAGACACACTCAAGCTTCGACGTGTTGCCATTGATACCTATAAAGAGAACGTCGCATATCTTCATCGCAACTGCGCCATCTATCGTACAGAAGGATTTCAAGCGCTTTCAAAGGTTGAAATCACCACGGTAAATGGTGATCCAGAGCATCAACACCGTGTACTAGCCGTACTTAACGTGGTGGATGATGAAAACATTACCCAGTGCAACGAATTGGGTTTAAGCGAGCAGGCCTTTACACAGCTCGATGTTAAAGAGGGTCACTGCATTCGCATTGCACACGCTGAACCTCCTGCATCTCTTAGTGCCGTACATCGAAAAATTGCGGGGGAGCGCCTTGAGTTGGACGATTTTCGTGGTATAGCTCGCGACATTGCTGAAAACCGCTACTCCAAAACGGAGATGGCCGCTTTTTTGGTCGCCTCCAGCCAGAGCGGCCTTGAAAGAGAAGAGGTGCTCTACATGACTCGGGCAATGGTGGAATGTGGAGATCGCCTAAGTTGGGGAGAGCCTCTTGTTGCTGATAAACACTGTATTGGCGGCATACCTGGCAACCGAACAAGCATGTTGATTGTCCCTATTATCGCAGCTCATGGCATGTTAATACCTAAAACATCCAGCCGAGCCATTACCTCGCCCGCAGGAACGGCAGACACCATGGCACTGCTTGCCAAAGTTCAGCTCCCTCCAAAGCAACTACGTGAGATTATCCGCTGCCAGCGTGGATGCTTAGCTTGGGGAGGTGCTGCACGACTCGCCCCCGTAGACGACATCCTTATCTCTGTTGAACGACCACTCTCTCTTGATTCTCAAGGGCAGATGGTTGCTTCCATCCTGGCTAAAAAACTAGCCGCAGGCTCTACTCATCTTTTGATTGATATCCCCATGGGGCCAACAGCCAAAGTCCGGCATATGGGTGAGGCTTTGCAACTAAGAAAATTATTTGAGTTTGTTGGTGACCGACTGGGATTGCATATTGAGGTAGTCATCAGCAATGGCCGTCAACCTGTTGGCCGAGGTGTGGGGCCAGTTTTGGAACTGAGGGATGTTATGCAGGTATTAAACAATGACCCTGAGGCCCCCGCTGATCTAAGACAAAAATCACTGTGGCTAGCTGGCCGTGTGCTTGAATTTGATCCTGATGTTCGTGGTGGACAAGGCTATGCCATAGCGCGGGATATTCTTGATTCAGGCCGAGCCTTGAGCAAAATGCGTGACATTATTGAAGCACAAGGGCGCGTAACCAAAACAACTGAAGTAGGCAAACTCAAACACGTAATAAAGGCACCCGCCAAGGGTTTTGTCAGCGCCATCGATAATCTACAGATAGCGCGAATTGCACGTCTGGCAGGGGCACCCATGGATAAAGGGGCTGGTGTCGATCTTCTAAAAAAATTGGGCGATCCAGTCAAAAAGGGCGAGCCGCTTTACTTTATACACGCTGATTTCCCCTCAGACTTCCGCTTTGCCCAGGAGTCTGCCACCAAAGAGAGTGGCTTTCAGATCAGCAAGAGCTTGCCCAGCGGTTCAATTGGCCCTGAGTTTTAATTATGTTTGATCCAAACAGATTCAATAGGGACGACACGCTCATTCTTGGCTTTGCTGAGTACTGTGTTCCTGCACAGCAATTGGCGAAGTATACGGAACTACCCTACAGGGATATTGAGCTTCACCGATTCCCAGATGGCGAGAGCAAAGTTCGTCTTCCAGATCAGCTTCCCGATAAAGTGATCATCTGCCGCAGCCTGGATCGCCCCAATCATAAACTGGTGGAGTTGGCACTCGCAGCGGCCACAGCACGAGAACTTGGTGCATCAGAGTTGATACTGGTTGCACCCTATCTCTGTTACATGCGGCAGGATATAGCCTTTTATGCCGGGGAGGCGATCAGCCAGCAGATTATTGGAAAGCTGCTGGCTCAGTGGTTTGATGCTGTAATCACTGTAGACCCACACCTGCATCGAATTGATAAACTGAGTGAAGCCATTCCTGATACCGAGGCGATAACGCTCACAGCCGCCCAGCCTATTGCAGACTTTCTTGGCAAAACCTATAACAACCCACTGTTAGTTGGCCCCGATGAAGAGTCAGAACAATGGGTTACAGCTGTCGCTCAGATGCAGGGGCTGGAGTATGTGATTGGGCGAAAAAAACGTTTTGATGACTATAACGTGAAAATAGCGCTTCCTGAATCAGTATGCACTGCGCGTGATCTCATATTGCTGGATGATGTTGCCAGCACAGGTCGCACACTGGAAGCCACCGCACTTGCATTGCAAGCATACAAGCCTGCATCCATCTCTGCTGTTGTCACTCATGCCCTGTTTGTAGGTGACGCCCTTAAGCGGCTTGAAAATGCCGGTATACAGCAGGTCTGGAGCACGGACAGCATTCTTCACTCAACCAATGCGATACCGTTGGCTGAACTGCTGAGTACAGCACTGTAAGCTTGTACATCCACTCATCAAGGCTATCGGTTATGGGATTGTAGGGATTGCAAAGCGCCAGCTACCCTTGCCCCCACAAACCCAGTCTGGGCATATGCCATCTGTCGGATCAAGACCGTTATCCAGTTCATATTTATCTGACAGCCCATCTTGATCAGTGTCCACCTTGGTGGGATCAGAGCCGGCTAAATATTCCTGAAGGTTGGTAAGGGCGTCATTATCCTGGTCTAAAGCTGCATCGGAAGGATCAAGTGGATTAAGAAATGCGTGGTTATTTTCATAACTATCTGGGATGCCATCGTTATCATCATCCGTATCTATCGAGTTTGGAATACCATCTCCGTCTGAATCATTAATATCAGCAACCACGCCGGACTGTCTTATCAAACCATTATCACCCACCGTGACAAATCGGAATAACTGGGGTCAGATACAAATTGAATAACTGGCAAATAACTGGAATAACTGGGGTCAAATAACTGGGGTCAAATAACTGGGGTCACAAATAACTGAAATAACTGGAAGAAATAACTGGGGTCAGATACAAATTAAAACAGCTTTACTCTTTTTCCTTTCGCCATCCGACCTATGATGCGCTGGATCAACTTGAACAGGTGGAAGGAAGCAACATAGCGACCGAAACCTACAAGTATGATCCCAAAGGGAACCCAGGGGGTCAGTACCCCTTAATAATGGCAAAAGATAGCTATTACAGGGTGAGACACTGGCCCCGATGTGAAAAAATTACCAGCCATTAAAGCTTAATGCGAGCTGTTTTGGATGAATTACAAATACCTGGATCAATAAAGTAAAAATATAGGAA
>JAJFJN010000095.1 GCA_021773975.1 Gammaproteobacteria bacterium
ACCTTGATGAGCATGTCTTCCGCTTCAATCGACGCCAGACACCCATGGCCGCGTTTCAAACCCTACTGGGCATAGCTTCAAACAAAAAACCTCTATCTCTTACTCAACTTAGATCGTAGGAGTTAAGTGCCTAAGCATTATGGACGTTTATTTGATTGGCTGGATTGAATAATTTGGCACTATCTGATTTCAACTGGCTAACTCATACAGGGTGTCAATATCCAGTAGCTCAAGTCTTCTTTGGTGCCTACGAATAACACCTTTATTGACCAGCCTGGAAAGCACTCGGCTCAAGGTCTCTGGGCAAAGTCCTAAGTAACGGGCAATATCATCTTTGTTCATGGGTAGAAACACCACGGCATCCTGATTCTCGGTATGTTTTTTCATACGCTCATGATAGATAGTAAGAAATCGGCACAGCCGTGATTCAGCAGACATGTTGTGCATCATGATAAGCGCATGATCGTGAGAACCAATTCTTTGGCCCATAAGCATAAAGAGTTGATGCTGGAGGCCTTCAACTGAAGTGCAAAGCGCTGTTAGCTTTTGAAAAGGGATTTCGCATACCAGTGTATTTTCAATGGCAACGGCATCGCATAAGTATCCCTGATCGCCGATTCCATCAAACCCAAAGAGATCCCCTGGGAAATAAAAACCTGTAACCACGGGACGTCCATCATAGGTGATTGCTTCTGTCTTAATGCTGCCCTGTTGAACCAGATAGACTGATTTGATTTTATCGGCAATGTGGTAAATCTTTTCGTTACGCTGATAGTGACGCTTTGCATGAATAATCATTGATAACTGCTGACGCTGTTTGTTGGTGAGTCCCTCAGCCAACAAACAACCACGACAGTTATGTGCAGAGTCAATAATAGTAAGTGGCATATTCCAAATACCCAGGATAGAGAAGAAGGTTGTGGCTAGCTTATGGCAAAGCCTTGCGTTTTGTCATTTTTATTATTGAAGCATTAGTCTGGATGGCGCATGAATATTTATTCAAGTCCCAATAGCTTAAAATTTATGCAACTAATCAGGCAATGTGGAAGGTTTTCAAGGCACTAAATTACCTTGAATAATTGAGTTTACTTTGTCTTGATATGCATCAACAGCTGGTTTCTCAAAGCCCTTGGAATCCCTTTTATACTGAGGGTATCGTTGTCAGCATCGTAATTGACGCGGTTGTTAAGCTGTTAGGAGGAGAAGCTGATAGCTAAATCTTTTTCACGTCCAGAAAACTTTACATGGCGGCGCAAACTGCGGTGGTCAATCATTACATCTTCATCACGCTGGGGATTGCGACCAGTTACCTCCCGGACAAACGTAGTCGCATCAATGTCATCGAGTGATTTAGAGAGACCAGAGATGGAGATGGTGAGCAATAACATGCGTAATTGGCCTTGGGTGTCCAGAAAACAGATCGAAATTGGGATGAACCCTATAGGGATGGCGCTGATAGGGCAATGCAAAGGTAGTGTATTTAGAGTAATACAGGACTCAGATAATACTTGACAAATTCACTTGGTAATAATAACCTAGCGCCTTACTCGGTTATTATTAATGCAAGGAGTGTTTGCTATGACTATTCAAACCATTCTCTATTTAGTTCCCACCATACAGGTTGGTATTGTGGTTGCAGCTATCGCCTTTGTTGGTTATCCGCTGATTTCCTGTGCTGTTAGTCGCCTACTTGGCAAAAAATGCGCATAAGGGATTAAAGAATCTGTGCTGGAGGTAATGCCTATTTCCCCTTGGTAACCCCTACAGATCGCCTTATGGCGTTTAATAGCGAAGCAAAACAGTGTTTTTGCTTCGCTATTTTTTTGTCCTTGTGAAAAGACTGTTAGCTCGCATACTGACAGATTTTTGTTGAATATGGGGTCACTTCTGGTTAGTGTTCATTTTAGCTGTTAAGTAAGCGCTATTTGAGCCAGAGGTTTGAAGAAAAGATATGATCAACTGGAAAGCAATCGTGTTCGGCTGGGTAACTACTGTGCTTGCCGGTTTGATGAATAATCTGATATTCGTTCTGTTTGCAGCCTATATTGCCAACTCAAAAAGCATTCCGTTCATGGCCGAATATGGCGATATACTGGCCTATGCTATAGCGGTGGTGGGACTTTTTCTTGCCATGGCCATTGGGGGGTTTATAACCGCTTATTGTGCTCGCGAGAGAGTTATTACCCATGGCGCAATAGTGGGCTTAATGGCTAGTGGCACCTCATTAGCGCTATCTGCCCATACGGGGGTGCTGACCCTCATGAGCTTTCTGTTTCTGATTCTTGCTACCTCCTTTACAGTTATTGGCTGTCTGATTTGGAGTAAATGTCCAACCTATACGCCAAAGACCGAACAGATGATCTGAGTGGTTCGTGCGCAGATCCTAGGCTGGTTTCCTAACCAGTTAGTCCTTAACCACACTTTCCCTATATAAGTACTTCAGCGTAGAGGCTAAACAAAAATGGCCGCCCTAATTTGGTAGGGCGGCCATTTTTGTTTATTTCGATCATTCTATAATATTGGTTTAGCCTCTGTTTTAAGGCTCAATCAATATATCAGCTGCTAAAGCACTGCTGGATCTTGTTATAAATGGAAGAGATCATCAGGTAGCTGGCATATGCTGTAGCCGTAGCAACAATACCAACCTGAATAGCAGGGATCATCATCATGATAGTTTCGATTTGCATAGCGTTAGCTCCAGTAAGTTAATAACAAAGTATGATGCTAGGTTATTCTCATAATGCATTTATGTCAATCAATGATTTGGATCGTTTCCATAAATGATTATATATGCATAGTGAGAAAGAGAATGCCTGAATGGTGGGCTTTTAAAAGATGAGGTTGAATGGAGGGTTTTTCTCAGGTGCCATACTGTGGCGGGTTGGTGCTGTATATCTGCTGGTCATGCTTCAAGCCTTTCGTATGGCTCCATGGCGACATCTACTCGATAATGAGCAGCCCCATGTATTCTTCGTTGCCTGTGTCTGTTTAATCCTGCTGTGGAGTATGCAGATACCGGTTCAACCGGGGTTATCCTTCCACCTTCTGGGCATAACTGCCTTTACCTTGATGTTTGGTTGGTCTTTGGGGGTAATGTGTATAGGTACCAGTCTGGCATTGGCAGAGACGACTCTGAGCCAGGGGGGGGTGAGTGGGAACTGTTTGCCCTTAACTTAGTGCCATTTCGCGCCGAGCAAAGCTCGTCGCATCTTGCGGGGTGACAGTCCCCGTCGGGAAAGGGTTAGCCACCCACCCGTATCGAGTCTTGCGTCCGTGGCGGAGCCGAAGGAACGGTGAACAAGGCGGTCGAAGCGTAGACAGAGAATCCTATAGGCCGCAGGGGTGGTCGCGCACCCTGAAGTGCTGGTACAGCTTCGAGATTTAGATTTTGCGGATGCCGAGGGTTTAATGGCTCACCGAAGGCAACACAGAAGCACTCGAATTGGCACCAACGGTAGGCGCTTTAGGCGAGGGTGTGGAGATCCGTCGGAGTCGGCAGGCCGTGGCATGTAGGAAGAGATGAGACGTAGAACTCGGGAAGCCCTGACTGGCTCCCAACAGGAAGAAGCATGAACCCAAGACATACTGATACTAAGGCACAGAAGAGGAAACTCGGACACAGGACTATGCAGCAGTCTAACGGTTTATTGTGGAAACCTGGTTTTGGGCAGGCAGATGACTGCCGTATGCCACCAGGGTCTCTTATCAGGCATAGTACTCAGCGCATGGGAAAGCCATGAACATGGGGAAGGACCTGACGGAAGTACGTAGCCCACAAAGGCAACTCGCACCGGACAAAGTTGGACTGGAGCAAAGCGAGCCAACCTTCCTGTGGGGAATAATAGCCAACAAGGCAAAGAGCAGCAAACGACATCGTTTTCGAGATCTCTACCGATGTTTGAATGAGGATCTTATCCATCACGCTTGGCAATCTCTCAACAAGGGAGCCGCCAGCGGAGTGGATAAAGTAACCGCAGAGGC
>JAJFJN010000096.1 GCA_021773975.1 Gammaproteobacteria bacterium
CCCCTCCCTGCAAGGGAGGGGGGACTAAATTGGAGAAATTTGCTTAAGTCAGTGCCATTCGGGTCAGCACCCTTAACGCACTTAATAATAGCTATCTTTTGCCGCAATCACACTTTTCTTTGGTCTGCCCTGCCGTGAATGCCCACTTTTACGCCAAGCAGTTGTTCAACCTCTGCCTTAAGTCGTTCAGTACCCAATGGTGTGCCTGTTTGTACCGATGATCTAATCCCACAAATCAGCTTGTCATCAAGAATTTCCTTGAAGCTTTCTCGATAGCATTTTGTTCATTGTTTGCCGTCCTTACCAAAGCCAGGGACAGCTACACGTGAAGGGTTTGCTCAAGTGTATCGGCCACCCACTGATTAATGCTCTTTTCTTCCGCTGTTGCCATAGCTGCTATTTCACTATGCAATTTGGGTGGGATTCTTAGATTGAACTTCCCAGAATATTCCTTTCTAGGATTTATTCCCTTTTCCTCGCATACCTCCAGGAAGGCCTTCAATGACTTTTTAAATTCCCGGCGCAGCTCTGCTGGGCTCTTGCCATAAAAATCAGCACCTCCGTTTAGGCCAAGGATTTCCCCTCTGAACAGATCTATTTCTGGATCATATTCAATCTTTGCCTTATATGACTCTATTTCCATAATATTCATGGAGTTACCTCATTAGACTCTAGCCACTTTCGAATACTTGCAACCGCCCCTTTATCAGTAGATGGAGATGGGTGAGGTCTATGGAAAATCCTGACTTCATCAAATAAGACCACCGCGACTCGGGAACCTGCCCTTTCTGAAACATCAGCGCCTAAAGCTACAAACAAGGATTCAATATCCACCCAATGTATATTCCCGCTGGTAGGGCGATTGAATATTAGCTCAAGGGTTTTCTGATGTTTTTTCTTCATTTAACTATAGTACTAGTTATCGGTACTATGTCAAATCTCTTGAGCATCAGAGGGTAAGGGAGAGGCCATAGCCACTCCCTCCCCGTTATCGCAATGGGTGACCTCTTTCTCTGCACATACAGTTGACCGAGCCGCATAACGCAACCATAATGCAACCACTGACATCTATTGGAGATCAAACCATGCCCGCTCTGACCATAAAAAACATCCCTGACGACCTCTACAATGAACTAAAGCACGTTGCAGAACAACATCATAGAAGCATCAACAGCGAAGTTATCGTATGCTTGAAACGTTTTTTGTTTCCCAACAAAATCACCCCACAGGAGAGACTTAACAGCATCCAGACTCTGCGTTCCAAAATCACGCCTGACATCATCACGGCAGAAGATATTGACCAGGCCATCAATGAAGGAAGGTCATGATTGTTGCAGATACAAATATAATTTCTTATCTACTGCTCCCTACTGCATATTCGGATTCAGTTGACTCCCTTTACATGCTTGATTCTGATTGGGCTGCACCAACACTTTGGAGAAGTGAATTCAGGAATGTTTTAGCGCTTTACCTTAGGAAGAAAATCATTACACTTGAAAAGGCATTACAGCTCCAAAGCACCGCCGAATCCATTATGGCCCACAATGAATTTGATGTTTCTTCTTCACAAGTGCTTGCCTTAGTGGATAGCAGTCAATGCTCCTCCTACGACTGTGAATTTGTTGCCCTGGCCCACCACCTTGATATTCAATTGGTTACACAAGACAAGAGAGTTTTAAACGGGTTTCCATCTACAGCCCTATCTGTATCAGATTTTCTTTCTCTCACCACGCTGAATAAACGCTAACACATCAAGACTAATGCGACATAAAAGCACCTGGCCACTCACTAAACCCGAATCCCCAACACCCGCAATTGTCGGCTAAGTGGAAGACAAGACCTGTAAGAAGCTGACTGGTCGCGGAGTGGTCGGGGTAGAAAAAACGGTTGAGGAAAATGACCTTCAATTCGTTTACCCTATAAATCTGGCTATCTTGGCACCAAGCCGCCTAAGTTCACCATTCATTTAAATCTCTACACCAATACCCAATTTGAATCGCTGTGCCGTTTGTACTCGTTCAGACAACTTTTCCACATCACGGACATACAGCGTATTGCCGCTGCAAGCCCGCTTTCCATGCAGTGATTTCAATTTACGCTCAAAGGGATGGTAAGAACAGGTAACAAAGTTACGCTTGATCATTTGCTGATGCAGAGCATTCTCATTAAAACCATAACGCTCACCACTCCCGTTAAGCTCCATGATCACTGCCAGCAAATCTGGGGAACTCAATGCGCGTTCAGCACCTGCCATAACCTCTGTTTCAAATCCCTCAACATCAATCTTAATCAGTGTTGGGGCAGCATCATCTAATACCGAATCGAGTGTGCATACAATCACCTCAATAACACTCTCCGTTGCGATATCATGCTCCACAACATGATTCATCGTGTCGAATCCATTTGTAAAATAAAGCATCCCATTTTCTCGCCCTAAACCGATATTCAATGCCTGAACCCGATCATTCAGGTCATTAATGGCGATATTTTTCCTTAACCACTCAAAGGTGCTAGGAATGGGCTCAATGCTGATACAACGTGTACCAACCGCTCCTCCTCCAAGAACCGTGTAAGATCCCACATTTGCCCCAATATCCACAAACAGATCGTCCGGGCGCAACGCATGCAGAACCAACGCCATATCTTCAAATTCATGCAAACCACAGTAAATATTACCGGTAGCACCAGTCATTCCAGGCTGAACAATGAGCTGAGCATCATTCACAAAGGGCAAAACCACCGGCCCAGGCACCAACCTACATCCCACCTGCCACTTTAACCAGCGAGCAAAGGCAGCAAACTGAGCATTTCGCGTCAGCGGATGTCTGGCGATAAATCCTAGGCTGTTCATGACATTCATTGCTGCTTCCAACAACAATCCCTGAAAAAGTCTCTCAATACCCAAAAAGAGCTGTGGCTGCTCATCACTTAACCCGAATTCCCAATACCTGTTCAATTGCAGTTGTCACATCACAGCAATGTGTGCACATATAGCGCTTCACTTCAGCCACTTTGGCATCCACCAGATAGCGATACCAGAAACCTTGAAGAAAATGAAAAGCGGTTCCAGCTTGGCCATCTAGAAAACCAAGCCTAATAATGTAACGATAGAAAAAATAGATAAACGCACGAAAGCCACCTAGTAAACGTGCATAAACCTCCTCCTTAAGCCAACGCTTCACGCCTGCCTGTGAGCCACCATGTAGCCTGGCAACTGAATCATGCGGCATAAAGGCATATTCCAGATTGAGCAGATCCACTGCCTCACGGCAAGCATAATGGTTGTGCTTGTCAGTCCACCAGGTCAGCGAGTTGAGGTTGTCGTCAATCAGCTCACCCTTGAAATCGACAGTAGGGCCAGCCACTTTGATATGCTCATCCATCCAGCGATTCTCACACTCTCCTCGGCCGTAGCGGAATAACCGAAGCACCCTCACCGGGAACACCCCGCCAAAGCGGATCATCCGTCCTTGAAAGGTCATGCGCCGGTCGCAAAAGACACCATCCACCTCGGGACCAATGCCAGGCAAACTTTCCTGTATTTCCACTGCCAGATCCGGTGTCAGATACTCATCAGCATCGATGCGTAGCACCCAATCTGTATCCTCATCAAGCTGAGTGAGTGCCCAGTTGAATTGGGTTGCGTAATTCACCCACTCACGCTGTACCAGTTGCGCACCCTGTTCCTGGGCAATCCGCACGGTATCATCGGAAGAAAAGCAATCCGCAACCAAGACCCGGTCCACCACCCCTTCAAGACTCGCCAAGCAACGAGGCAGATGTTGTGCCTCGTTCAATGTCAGGACGATAGCAACGAGTTTCACGGTTTGTGCGCAATCGCAATCATGGATTTAGCAAGCGCAGGTACTCGTCCAACCCGCTTGAAACGTACATCAACAAAACCCGCTTCAACTAGCAACTCACTTAGAGTATCCATTGACCAAAATTTAATGTGGCCGTTATCCCACAATGCAGTAAAGTGCTTATCCATTTTACCGGTTAGCGCAAGGGCAAGATTTTTCCAGTAACCGTGATAAGGAGTGGAAATAATGGCTACTCCTCCATCTGCAAGCAAGTCAAAGACTGTACGTGCATAATGACGCGGCGTATACACATGCTCAACCACCTCCAAACTCAGCACCAGCGGAAATTGACCATACTGGCCAACCAAATCATCATAGGCTGAGCCCGTCTGAAGTTTGAGGTTAGGGTAGCTCTGGCGGGCCTGTGAAATACCTTCTTTCGAAGGATCTACACCAGTAACATCCCAACCGAGGTGGCTCAACTCGGATGCCATACTACCGTTGCCGCAGCCGAGCTCGAAGATCCTCTTTTCATCCGTCGGAAAACCTTGATCATCCAGCAACCGAAGCACAGCTGGCATTAGATAATCATGAGAGTCATTTAACGCTGAATCCGTATAGCGATATCCAGAGACATCAAGCTGAGTCATCTTTACACTCCTTACTCAGAGACCAAACACGAGGCTTAACAAATTCAGCCGGATTACCAGCCATCACAACCCACGGCTCAACATTTTGAAAGACACTAGAACGAGCCAGAATTACCGCACCTTCACCAATAGTCACGCCTGGAGCTACGAACACATCAGCGGTTACCCATGCTCGATCACCTATCAAGATTGGTGCAGTTACCAAGAGCATCTCAGGGTTAGTGTAATCATGGCTGGCAGTACATAAAAAACTATACTGGCTAACTGTCACATGGGCACCAATCTGAATCTTATCCACACAGTAGCAATCCACCTGTTCACTCAAACAGCTATGATCTCCCATCTCCAAATTCCAGGGTGCCCATATACGGGCTGATGGATAAGGATGCACAGCATTACCGAGTTTTGCACCAAATAAACGGAGTAAAAAACATCGCCAAGGATGAAATAGTCGCGGGGTTGGACGATACAAAACTAGCCAGACAAGATGCCACAGTATCCGCGCCAGCTTATTACACAGCGAAAGGGACTGAACGGAAGCAAGACAACGCTTCTTACTTGACCGAGCATTATCAGTCATAGCACGCCCAATTCATCGCACCACATCCACCTCAAAAACACAAAGAATTTTGATTTAATTGCTACTGACATCAATTCAGTTACCAACTGGCTCAACTCTCTAGTACACAAGAGGGCTTCGAACCGTTACCTAATACCCAATCATAGACCTGACACATCTCAGAACCAATGTGATCCCATGAAAATTGCTCTCGAACTAATTGCTGACCACGTAAACCCATATCATTTAACTCACCTGTACTCATGGTAAAGAGATTGAGTAAAGCACTCATAATGGAGTCTATTTGTGGTTCCACTTTAATGGCAGCCTCATGATCAAAACCTTCAGGGAGATTGCATTGTTCCGTCATAATTACAGGCATACCTGAGGCCCAAGCCTCTAATGGCGCCATGGGTAACCCTTCACTAAAAGAAGGTAGCACAAAGGCATCTGCAAAATCCAAAGCAGCCTGCTTATCAGCGCCAAAAAGAGGCCCCGTAAACAGTACTCGATCGTTAACATCTAACTCCTTTGTTAACGATTTAAGCACCGCCTCATATCCACCATCATCCCAACCTGTAATCACAAGCCGCCAATCTTTGCTAAGACAATCATCTGCTTTGCAGGCAAGTGACCATGCTTTGATGAGTTGTTCGATACCTTTCTTAGGATGTAATCTACCAAGAAAAAGCAGCACTTTAGAACTAGCAGGCAGAGCTCCTTGCCAAGGAGGAAAGACTGCGCGCTCTCCAGATGGGAGATCAATTCCGTTAGGAATCACACATATTGGATTTCGCAAGCCGAATGCACGATAAGATGCTGCCTCTGACTCACAAAGCGCATGCAGGCAAGCAGCCCCCTTGAGATGAGACACTTCATACAGCCAAGCTGCCACTCGTTTTTTCCACTTGCTGTTCTGCAAAGCCCAAGGATCAAGCATACCATGAGCTGAAATCAGATAGGGCCTACCACACCGTAGTGCCCATCTACGAGATGCTACCGAAGGATACATCCAAGCACCATGGGTATGCAGCAAATCCAATCTTTCCGCTTCCATGGCAGGCAGCATCTTTGGTGCATAACCTATAGCTGAACTACCCAAGACATCAAAAGCCTGCAATTTAATCGTCCCCCAATCATCCGCATCCTTGTCTGTAAAGGCATCTCTCAGGCTAAATGTCTGCACATCAACTCTATCTAGACTATTAATCGCCTTGGCTAATCCACCAACGGCCCCAAACAAACCTCCAGCTTTACGCGAAATTGATGCAGTAACATAGCCAACTTTAACCTGAGGTAACACTTCATTCATAGCTATGCGCCTCGACTCTAGCCCCCGCTATTTTAAACAAGACAATGCCAATCATCCGGTTGTATATTATTTTTTTAATGCTTATGTATAATTCGGGTTGTAATTTCTGGATGGGCGTATAGGTTCGAAGTAAAGCATGTGAAATCAACCAAACATTCATACTCACGCCTTAGCGCCTAATTAACAGTTCTAACAATCCTCGATCATAAAACCGCATCGGTAACTGTGGTGCCTTTACAGCTGCTTCCACAGCATACCAAAGACCTTCTGCAAAAGTATCCGGTGTCCAATGATCAATAATTTTTAGACTCTCCCTCCCCATATTTTTCAGCATACCTCCATGTTCCGAGAATTTGCACATCAAATTCGCTAGTATTTCTATATCATAGGGGTCAAAGGTAAACCCATTATTTCCTTCTTTAACCAGGTCTACTGCACAGCCACAACGCTCTGAAACAATTACCGGCAACCCACAAGCCATAGCCTCATTGACGACCAATCCCCACTGTTCGGATGTACTGGCCTGAATAAATACATCGGCAAGGCCGTAGTAGATAGGAAGTTCATGATACTGCTTAAAACCAGGAAAGATAACCGACTGCTCAAGCCCCATCTCTTGGCGGAATTTAAAATAATCATCTCTAAGCTGACCATCCCCGAGCACCACCAGCCCCCAAGCTTCTGAACCGGCATGCTGTCGGTATATAGAGTAAGCTTCTAAAAGGCGAAGGATGTTCTTTTTTTCAATAAAGCGGCAGGTTGTCATAAAGTAATGCTGTGGAAGAGACCGCTCACTTCTTAAACGCTTCGAATCTTGTCTTGCCTTTTCTGCTCCAGCGGAAAAAAATGAGTTATCCACAGTATCATACCCTGTAAATATCCTTTTTTTAGGTAGGCCAAGATTTGTCAGGTAATCCATATGAGGCGTTCCACCTACTAGAGCTGCTCCACAAAATCTTAACACTCTTTTTTTGATCACCTCTTTCCATACACTTCTGATTTCATCCTGCTCTGTACTGTCGGACAGCATTACCACTGGCCGTTTATTGTTGGCTGCCCACTGGATTGCAGCTAGTGCCCAACTGGCGGACCAACCAGCAACAACTAAAACACTGGGGTTCTGTTTTGTCAAAGCACGCCAAAGCTGATCGCGAACAATCAAAGGCGGCTCAAAATCCACATCCTTATCAGGAAACACAGTAATTCGCTCAAAGCCATCTACACCTTCCAATAGATCCCAAGCATAGGTTTTATCATTGCCCGAAAGCTCTATTGCCACTAGCTTCCCATGTCGCCCAGCAGCAGCAAGGCGCGCCTTATGGTAGGGGCCTATTCTATGAAACAACACGGCAATCTTCATCTACCCCACCTTTCTCGCACACTGATAAAATAACAGACAGACTGTTGACTGCCATGCATATTCGTCACTAACCGATGCAACATATACAGCGCTATGTAGCGGCAGACAGGAGAGCAATATGATAAGGCCCGACATTATCGAAAATAACGGCTATACGTCGTTCAACCATCGACGTCATAACCTTACCTTAAGCCAGGCCATTGCTAACCAACTAAACTCCTGAAGCACCCACACACCAAGACTTACCACAAGGAGATCACACATGGGATATCATCATTACAGATATCTACTCAGCGAATCGGCCTAATATCATAGCCCATAGCACTCTTCCTACAGAGCACGTGGTGCTGATATTTCGACATCCGTGATATCATGAGCACCGGCAATAGAAATGTAATCAACTGAACAAAGATCATAAAGAATCCATGCGTAGAGTGCGTTATGGCATGCAGCGATGCTGTTACCGACAACATCAAAATCATCTGCGCAACAATATTGCCCTGTACTGCAGCCCTGTACCAGCGGCTCATTATCAGGCCAATCAAGAAGAACTTGATTGCACCAAAATACCAGAACGACTGAAAGGCATCCGAGAGCCCCGTAGAAGTACTGCCTGTGTGAGCCACATGACTGAACTCAATGTACGCTGACTTCTCAATATCAATCAAAAGGGACTCTTTCATATCATAACCAACCCATTGCCCTGGAATATAAGCTTTTATAAATGCATTCCAATGAGCTACTCCAAAATCAAAACCACCCATCCGATCCGCTGCCTCTATATTCATTACAGCGTTCATTAACTCGGTGCTCCTTGCTTCACCACTAACCAGCCGTTGGAGATTGCCCACATAGTCGATCTCCAAGATTTTATCAACACCAGCTCCGCTCCACGTGGTGCGATCCTCTCCCATCATGGTGCTCCGATAATCTCCTATGCTATTGATAACCAAAGCACCCACAACCAGCACCACAACCATTACCCAGCGTGGCGGCAACCAGCGGCGATTAAAAAACAAAGCCATGAACAACATCAGTCCCAACTCCACCATCGCAGCTCGGCGACCCTTAATGATGATGCGATCCAAGTAAAACATCAGATCACACAACAGAATCAATAAGGTGGGCCAGCTTGGTTTATTCAAGTGGAGAATCAGGGCAATCACCATACCAACTGTAAGCAACTTGGCAAAGAAGACATAGATGGTGATAGCCCCGGTCCATTGACCACCAGTTTCAGCTTGAACCCCTACAGCAAGCAAGCCCACTTGGTAGAAAAAAAATGCCCCAAGCAGTGAAAGAACTATGCTACCCAATAACAACCGATGGACATCAAACCGCCACCAAAACAGCTTGGCAGGACGACTATTTCGGGTATAGCCAAACCAAGCAGCTGCAAGACAAATAATCGCCATAAAAATAGTCTTATCCAAACCACCCGATGGCAAAAATAGATTATTGGTCAAACCCACCAATTGCGGCAGCATCCAGCCAACAAACACACTGGCAGCTAAAAATGGAAACTGAATCATCTGATCCCGTTGCATCAACCCCCAACCAATGATGGTCAGGCTTTGAAGCGCAAGCACCCACAGGAGGAAGATTGTCATAATTCCCTTATCATGTCATATGGCCGACTGCACAATCAGAATTCACTCAATTCTTGTACCAATCGTTCCAAATCTGCCCGGTAACGATCCAAACCTACCCTCTTTCGACTCTCTTCCGTCGCAGCCTGGTGTCGCTCCAATAATGCCTTATCTTCGTAGTAACTCATTATCCTGTCAGCCAAGGCGTCCGAATCTCGGATTGGCACGATAAAACCATCAACTCCGTCCTGTACGATGGAGCCTGCATTAGGCGTGGTGATAACAGGTAGGCCAGAGGCCAGCGCCTCGTAGGTAACAGCAGCCGAACCCTCTGTGATCGATGGAAAACAAAACACATCCGCCCACTGATATTGGTTTGGCATCTCTGATCGTGGAATATGTCCCATGACGGTGGCAACGTTTTGAAATGGCTCCAGCTTCCGATGATCCACGGATACTGCTCCAATCAGTCTGGCCTGTACCCGCTCTGCACCAAGTGAAGCGAGTGCAGTCAGAAGATACGGAACCCCCTTCATCAGCGATACACTTCCTACAAAGAGAACCCGCAAGGGAGCATCTTTCTGCCGGCTACATATCAGCTTTGAACTAAAGCGACTCAAGTCAATCCCACTAGGCACAACACGGACTTTATTGCATGAAATCCCACACTTACTTAACCCACTAGCCACAAAATCAGAACCAACAACGATCTGATCAGCAAGTTCCCATTCCTGCTGTTCACGCTCACGAAGTATCCCCGCCAAATTGCCAGCCGGCGGTAATGGAACCCAGTCACACCAACGTGAATACTCCTCCTCCATCAGTTCCAACTCAATCGACTTGGGGTTACTGGTCTGGTCAAGAATGCAGCAAATCCCTCTGGCTTTCGCCGCTGTAAACATCTCCAGTGAAGCACCGTTGAAGCCCCACAATAAACTACAATTATCGAAACCCGTTTCGATGAATCTCTTGTTAAAACGCACTGCGGCATCCTGATATAATGCTTCCAAATTACCCTTTCCGCATGCGCGATATCGTGCCCAGGCATACCAGAGCCCAAGCATATCAAAGCTGGCTACCTTATCTGGTGGCAGTGCCGCATCATGCCGCCCTAACCAGCGCTGCACACTGCGTGGTCTCACCTGCGCAGGAATCACCTTTAATATGGATTCCAACCATGGTTTATTACCTATGTAGCTATCAGTATAGAAACGCTCAAGTAACCCAGCTTCAGACAAGATGCGTGGCACTGCATAATGCCTCCTAGCACCAATCATAGCGACAGTGACTCGATTTATTTTATTTTCAGTCATTTGTCCAGCGTGCCTCACTCAGTGCTGAATACTCGTACCATGCCGCGCATTTGGCAAAGATAACCAACGACAAGCATGTTCTTATAAATAGCCAAAATACAATACATGTAGCGATTATTAACCTGGAGGCTACTGTACGTGATTTGAGAATTATCTCCCTCATTAAGTAAGGTTGCGACTACGATAGATCAAATATTCCGCCAACACACGGGTCGCATAGCCCAACAAAAGAGTCATAGCTAACCCAAGGCCAAGATATTCCGGTATCAACCAGACAACCCCAATGGCAATCGTCGCAACCATGACTAAATTAGACCATATCAGGGTCCATGCATAGCTTTGGGCTATTGCAGCATTCTGCAAAACAACATGTCCAATATCAAAAACTGGTATCAAGGCAAGCAGTGCCAAAACTGGCCAGAAATCAGCAAACACAACACCATATAATTGCATAAGCCAAGGTGCCAAGAAAACAACAGGAAGCGCTAGCCCCAAAGCCAGTAACATCATGGATGTTAGCATCTGCTTTTGCAGGTGCCGTAAATACATAGGATCAGTAGTTATTAACGAAGACATCACGGGAAAGTAGGCAGCCAAGAGCTGAGTGGGAAGAAAAATCACCATAACTCGCCACTGATTCGCTGCCTGGTAGGCTCCCATCTCCTCATACCCCCCGGGCTGTCGTACCAGTACAAGCTGCGCAACCCACATTGCCACCATCACCATCAACCCAGCCAAAACTGTGGGCAGCGCAAAATCTCTGATAGCCTTCCATTCTCCCCAGCAACCTTTAAGCCTTACCCTAATGTCCGCTTTATGGATCAGCGCAAACGCTCTCCATGCAAACAAGCTAGCCAAAAGCAAATTTGTTAGCAGAAGTCCAAATATCGCCCCAGTCAGCCCAAAATAAAGCGTCAGTACGACCGTGATCACCACACCAATAATAGTCGAAAAACCACGAATGATAGCAGAGTCTCTAAAGCACTCCATGCCAGTCAATACGCCCTCATACACACCAGACAACACCTGCATTAGAACGACACACCCAATGATCGCCAATGGTCTTGCAAGCTGAGGGGCAGCGAGCATGTGCTCAGCCAGTGATGCCGCAGCCACAATAAGGACACCACAGGTGATTAGCCCCATGACCAAGGCCGAGAGTTGTAAAAGCCCCAGCAACCGCCCTAAACGTTCCGGCTCTGAATTTCGCCACTGTGCAACATGCTTGGTGGTGGTTGTCACCAGCCCAAAAGAGGCAAATACGCATACCATCGCACTGGTACTGAGTAAAATACCCCATTCGCCAAAGCCGGCAATACCCAGTATGTGGGCCAGGAATATTGCCTGAGCCAGAGTCGCTGTTTTCATCACCAGCGCATTGATCAGCGACCAGAAGGAGCCTCGCGCCAGCCGTTTACCAACATCTGAAGCTGCCAGGCGCTGATACAAATGAACGGGCAGGAGAGCCTCAGCTATGGCGTTTAGTGTCATAGACTGTAGTATTTAGCTGACAAAAAAACTATAAGTCATATCTAACCTTCTAATGCAGGCAATGCAACGTATTCCATGCATCCATTTGTGAAAATCTGTAATTCTTTATAGTCACACTCAATCATCAGTAATCTCATATGTAAAATCACCAAGGTTAATAGTCCGCATGCACATTAGTAGCCACGGCTCTTTTTGCTTTTCATAAATGAACACGATATGCCTAACCCTATCAAACACCAAAAAATAGCTGCGTTTGCTGGAATGTGAAAGTTGAAATCTACCCAGGCGTGAATGAGTAGAGATAACGTACCCACAACAACACCAAACAGAATACCCCGCAGTTGTGCATTATGCCGCAAACTAAGACACTTAATAATACGCCAATACATAAATAGAATAGCCAATCCCATCAACAAGAAACCAACCAACCCTTGCTCAGAAAGCAGCTCAAGATACTCATTGTGTGCATGGTCATATACCAATCGCCCCAGATTATTTTTTTTATAGAGGGTAAAGATCCACTCGAATGTACCGGCACCAGTGCCGAAGATGGGGTAGTCAGCAATAAGCGGGTAGGTAGCCTCTCTAATCAACCCCCTGTCACTACCCAGCCCCGCACTCTCCAGCTTAGCAATAAAGTTACCAACCCCAAGCCAGCCCACTGCCAAAATCACCAGTGGCACTATAACCCTGCCAATACGCATCTGAGGTACATCTATCGGTCGGGCAAAGTGAAATAAAACCAACCCAAGTACTATTGCAATAAGCAATGAGGCAATTCCCCCACGGGATGAGGAAAGAAAGATGCCTGCAAACATGATCACTGCAAAGAGATACAGCAGGATTTTCCTCGAGAGCAAAAACTCTAACATCCCACGCAGCCTAGCCTTGAGGTTGGGATAGAACCGCTGCTGTTGATGCCCTGCCATAATCAACCCCAAAGCCATAGGTAGACAGAGTTCCATCAGCCCAGCAAAGTGATTAGGGTTAATGTATGTACCGCTTATAGCTTGCTCCCACCAAGAAGCAGGTTGAAAGAACCCAAGACTACCTTGAGTAAAGTAATTAATCATTCCAAAAAAGGCATTTGCAGTTCCTACATATACCAGCATCATAGCCATCTGCTGTATACGCAAACGACTATTCACCAGAATAACCACCAGCATAAACAAAGTTATATAGGCAACACCTTTCAATATGCCCTGCATTGTTTTACCTGCATCCAGACTGAGGCGCAATGACGAACTCATTAAATTCTCACCATGGAGATAATGATGCAGCTCAACAGTTGCAGGGCTTATTGCTTCTACGATTTCTATTGGCATTGGAATCAGCTGAACCCAATGAAAAATAAGCCAAGCAACCAGGAGTGCTAGAGGGGCCTTTACTTTCTTTAATATACCAAGCCGTGGGCTTTCCAAAATAACATGCACAATAATCAGACAAGCTGCAACAATGAAAATCAATAACTCCATCAGCGACCATGACCAACTACGATTACTGCCTAATGGAATTGGCAGCCATGTAATTACAAGAAGCAACACCCAGAACAGGATTGCATTACATCTATTAGATAAATGATCGCTTGGCATTCTTACAATCTATCGCTTTCTACTATCAATGGCTTTTCGTTTGCTTAACATGTTATTAAGTAGCTCTTGATCTTCATCGCTTACCGCTAAATCACCCAGCTCTTTTTCCAGGCGAAAATCGACTATAGTCTGAACAACCACATAAGATTGAACTTTTAAAATACTCTCAAGAATATCTCGCAACCGCACACGCAACTCATCATCTGCATGCCTCCATTGAGATAGGCCTAACCAGATTATCCTTTGCTGAACATCACCTTCCGCTGGTGCCAATATTGCTGCCTTTTCCAATGCATCCATTCCACCTAAATAGAGCTGCTGATTCAGCACCAAACTATTAGCTAGATTCACCCATGCCAAACCCCAGGAAGACCTTAGTGATATTGCCTCTCTAAAATACTCAATAGCTGCTTCACGGTGACTATGCGCCTCTTTGCTCCACAAGGGATACCGCGATGCTCTCCACTCAGCAAAGCGGCCTTGATCAAAAGCAATATCCGCATCATTTTCATTCAGTGATTGCGCTCTCAATAACAAGTCATCCAACCGGTTCATCTCTTCAACTGACGGCATTGGCTGACCTGTTTTCCATCGACTCATTACATCACGTGGCTCTGCCACTAGTACTTCAGCCCATCCCCAGCGAGCAGCCCAAATAGCAAGCGAGATCATTAAGGCCAATAGCAAGAGATGGGATAACCACCACACAACCCCTAGGGATCTCTTGTTATCTTCTTGTGCTTGGGTTACGGACATGATTGATGATGATTATCTTCTCTTGGTTCAGACTAAGGGAGATATTTTTATATATGGTGGATAGCAATTGGTCATTTGCATCATTTGCTCACCCCTCACGAACAGTGACTTAACACCTGCTTTATACAGCGGCAATTTGGGTGAAGACTTTAATGCCGCCAGGCTATATTCACCTCACACAAGCTACACCCTAGCGTGACTAAAACCGTCACATACAAGCCGTATGCTGGGCTATACTGCGATCTCTAAAAATACTCATGTAAACAAGGTGGTTCAGGATTTTCTTCGGGGGGAGGCAATGGAGCTGAGCAGCATCCTCTCGAGTTATAACCCATCCGATAATTCAGTATCAATCAAACAGGCTTTGAGTCAACAATACACAAAAACTTGGATTTATATAACAGGGAGAGCAGATGAAGATCATACATCATGGCGCAATTGATGGCGTCACCGGTTCTTGCCATGAACTGGTAATAGATGAAACCCATTCTATTCTGGTCGATTGTGGCCTGTTTCAAGGTGAAGATGAAACCGATTCTGCCACCTCCACTAGCCAACTGGAAATTGAGTTCCCCATCAGCTCCATCAAGGCGCTGTTGATCACTCACTGTCACATAGATCATGTGGGGCGTTTACCTTACCTGTTGGCAGCAGGCTTTCACGGCCCTATTTACTGCTCAGCCCCTACAGCCATTCTTCTGCCTCTGGTTCTGGAGGATGCACTACGTATGGGCTTTACCAAAAAAACCTGGCTAATCAAACAGGTCATCAAAGAGATAAACTCTCTGATCACCCCCTTGCCCTATAGCCACTGGACAGATATATCGCTGAATGACTCCCCGAGCAAACTTGCAGTCCGCTTCCAACCTGCTGGACACATTCTTGGCTCTGCTTATATTGAGTGCAAGGTTAAAACAGGAAAGGACAAGACCAAGGTGCTCTTTTCCGGGGATCTGGGCGCACCCTACACGCCTTTACTTCCAGCGCCAAAGCCACCGTGGTCTGCTGATATTCTGGTACTGGAGAGCACCTATGGTGACCGGCTGCATGAGGGCCGCCGCAGCCGACGCCAAAGCCTTAAGCAACTGGTGGAGCGGTGCTTTGAAAACCGTGGGTCACTGCTAATTCCTGCATTCAGCATTGGGCGCACCCAAGAGCTACTCTATGAGCTTGAGGATATTATTCACCACCACTCTTCCCAGATGGCAGCCAAAGGGATTGCCTGGGAAGATGTGGAGATCATCTTGGATTCACCATTGGCCGCTCGTTTTACTGAAGCCTATAAGCAGTTGCGACCATATTGGGACAACGAGGCCAAACAGCATATTTCACGAGGCCGTCACCCGCTCTCATTTGAGCAGATTACCACCATCGACGACCATATTAGCCATCTTGATGCGGTTCGCTACCTAACTCGCAGCACCCGCCCCACGATTATTATTGCTGCCAGCGGCATGTGCGCCGGAGGGCGCATTGTGAATTATCTTAAGGCACTGCTGGGAGATCCTAAAACCGATGTGCTCTTCGTGGGCTATCAGGCCAGTGGTACCCCAGGGCGCATTATCCAGAGATATGGCCCCAGCAATGGTTATGTTGAATTGGATGGTGAGCGCTATGACATCCGTGCGGGCATTCATACCATTGGGGGCTATTCAGCCCACGCAGACCAGAAGAACCTCATTGACTTCGCACGGCGAATGCGGCGTCAGCCACGGGAGATCAGGTTGGTGCATGGGGAAAGGGAGGCAAAACAAGCCTTAAAGACAGAGCTGGAGAATATCTGCCCGGGAGTAATCATTAGCTAGTGGGCAGCCGGTGGAAAATGACATCCATTTCTTCACGGATGTTTG
This sequence comes from Gammaproteobacteria bacterium, assembly GCA_021773975.1. GTDB lineage: Bacteria > Pseudomonadota > Gammaproteobacteria > Chromatiales > Chromatiaceae > WFXD01. The sequence continues at coordinate 16,276 of JAJFJN010000096.1, forward strand.
CGTGGATTTTATGAACGGACTCCGCTTAGCTACTATCCATTCCCAACAATGCCCGTGGATTATCATCAACCAGCGCTTTGGCCGCCTGCTCTCCAACAATCTCTGCTGCTGCTTTATAACCTGTGCTTAAATCTGGGGGACGGTAGGCAAGGTTATGGCAATCTGTCGCCAGTAGCGTTATCTTTCCTGCCCTTAATAACTCTACAGCAATTTGGTGTGCTTCTGCGCCAAATCCACCTACGATACTTTTTGCCGTAACCTGAACCAGGCAACCTGCATCAAGAAACGGTTCGAGCTTACGAATATCTCCTTGCAGCTCCTTGTTCCGCTCTGGATGCGCAATCATGGGTACGGCGTTATGCTTTAATAGCCACTGGATTAAATTGATGGAGCCGGCCGGTGCCTGATTGTGTGGAAACTCCATGAGAAAGACCCTGCGCCCCTCCCAGGTTCCCAGCCATGGTACGGTATTAGATTGCACCATGGGCATAATTTCCAAGCCAATCCTTAGCTCTGCCGCAAGTCTCAATTCAATATCAATTTCCTGATCACGAACGGCTTGCTTAAACTGGATCAGTTGATCACTCAGTGAGGAGAGTGTGTTGTTATAGATGCCTGGCTGGATATGCGGAGTCAATACCTGAGTTGTCACGCCATCTTCAACTGCAATCGCCAACATCTGCAGTGCCTGTTCATAATCCCGAGCACCATCATCAACCCCCGGTAATATATGGCTATGCGTATCAATCATGGCAATGCAAGCACCTGCAACTGTAACTGAAACCGTAACTGCAATTTAAGAGTACAGCAGGAACCTCGACCAACTATAAAATACCTCCTGGCATCAACCTTCACCATAGCCGTAGTAACCTGAGTCATAGTGATAATAGTGGCTGCCATAGTGCGCCATTCGTGCTGCATCACCTTTGGTCAGCACTGCACCAAGCGGTTGTATGTGCGCTGCCCTAAGGCGACGTAGCGCATCAGCTGCCATTTGATGCGTAGTGGACTCAGACCGTACCGCCAAGATAACACCATCTACCATACGTGACACAATAATGGCATCGCTTACGGGAAGCACTGGTGGAGCATCAATTATAATATGCTCAAAGCGACTGCGAAGCGCCTCTAAAAGCTTGGCAAACGATTGGGAAGAGAGAAACTCCAGGGGGTTTGGTGGCAATGTACCTGCACCAATCACAAACAGCTCGGTATTCTCTGTATTTTTATATGCACAATCTGCCAAGGTCCCCTGGCCAGATACAAGATTCGTTAAACCATGCTTGTGCTCACTCGGAAAGATGCTACCAAAACGAGGTTTACGTAGATCACACTCTATCAGCAGAGTACGTCCAAGGTTGCTAAATGCCAGAGCAAGATTAGTGGAAAGGGTTGTCTTTCCCTCACTTGCTGTAGCAGAGGTTACCAATATTACCTTTGGTGGCTTATCAATATTAGAAAAAAGCACACCGGTACGAATATGATTTATCGACTCTGTAAAAGGAGATCGAGGTGCTGCACTGACATAGCGCTCTGCCGACTCATCTTGCTTTAATTTCTTCAATAGAGGGGTCATGCCAAGCACAGGCAACCCAAGTTTATTTTCCAGATCCTCTAGCGTCTTAAAGGTATTATCCAGACGCTCTCGAAGCACTGCAAATACAATACCCAGCATCAAGCCAATCACCACAGAAATTATTATCATCCTGGGTTTGTTCGGTTTTATCGGTGCCATGGGGACAATGGCGCGATCAATAATCCGCACATTGGAAATATCGTAATCACCCGCCACATCCTCTTCCTTAAACCGACCGAGAAAGGTTTCATAGAGCTGGCGATTGTTCTCCACCTCTCGCTCCAACTTAGCCAGTGCGAAGCCCTTGCCCCGAACATCCCCTATCTCACGCTTCTGCTTAGTGATCATGGCATTGATCTTGCGGTCTTGAGAAGAAGCAACCTCGTACTCTTTACGAACGCTATCAACAACCTTATTGATCGCTGACTGTAGCGCCCTATTCGCCTGTTGAAGGTCAGACTTAGCTGCAATCATCTTGGGGTGTTTTTCCCCATATCGTTCAGAATACTCAGACACCCGACGCGCCATCTCTGACTGTTTACTCTTTAGGTTAAGCACCAACGAGCTATTGAGCACAGATACCAAAGAGTCATAGCCACCACCCTCTTGCTTGATTTTACGTACCTGGTTATAGCGAATCTCTGCTTCAGACTTAGCTGTTTGAGCTCTAATCTGTTCAGCAGTTAAACTGGCTAGTTTGGCGCTGATAAGCTGCTGGCGACTACCCGTATTAACCATGCCGGTATTTTTTTGGTAGGCTTCCAGTGCTGCCTCGGACTCCTCCATTTTTTCCTTCAGTTCATTGATTTGATTATTCAACCAGGAGGTGGTTTTACGGGCACTGGTGAGACGTGAGTTAAGGCCAAAGGCAACATATGCATCTGCCACCGCATTTGCAATGTCAGCAGCGAATTCAGGTTCTGGAGATTGATATTTAATACTAATAATCTCACTCTTCTCACCACCCTTGACAACAAGGCCGCCCACCAGCCGTGAAATAAGCATCTCACGCATTTGTCCTATAGTTGGCCCTACAGACTTTTTCTCTTCCTGCCACTCTTTTGGCAGCCAGCTTAACTCCTCTGGTATCCAATCTCTCCAGTTCACATCAATGCCAAACAGCCCTTTTTTTTCAGCTGACTCAGCCTTCAGGCGGGCACGTCTTGCCTCCTCATGGGCCTCAAGCCCCAACGCATCAACCACTCGTGCAGCTACAGCACGGCTCTTGATAATCTCGTATTGGGTTTCATAAAACAGCCAGACCAGAGCAGTGCTGACATACTGACTGCCGGAGGTTGCCTTTGGCTGGACAGGGTTGGCATGAATAGTGACACTTGCCTGGTAGATGGGTACAGATTTCAGCACCATTAGTGCGCCGATAATCAGACAGGAGAAGGTGATTCCAAAAATACCCCATTTTTGCCGGCGGACAGTCCGCCAATAATCAACCAGAGTAAATTCACTCTGATTATCATCATCAAGCAAGTTTCCTGGGTTAGCGTGCATCTGCTGGCTCATTACCTCTGTAATCGGCTGATCGCGAGGAAAAGCAGCTCTATCTTGACTCAAAAGAAGCTCTCCCCAACGGTAATAACATCTCCTGGACGGACTAAGTGATTTAAGCCTACTGTTGTCATCACCTCACTCGGCTGATCTACGCCCTCTTTAGATCCCCTTGAAGCAGCAGCTTCATCTTCAGTAACCAAGGTTATTTTTTTCTTGGAGGCACGCTCAGTAAACCCACCTGCCAATACAACTGCCTTTCTTATCGTCAATCCATCCTGATAATTGTAGCCACCGGGAGACTTCACCTCACCATGAACATAGAAGAGCCGATACTCCTTGATGGAAACAGTTACCTTGGGATGCTTCAGGTAGCCTTCAAGCAGCATATTTTTTAGTCGCTGCTCAACTTGTATGGTCGTAAGATTTACAACCTCGACCTCGCCAAGCAGCGGAAAAGAGATAACACCAGTGGTAGCCACCCGCACTTCATCAAGACTGAGGTCAGGTTCGTTAAAGACGGAGATGCTAAGCACATCACCGGTGGAGAGTTTATAGTCATCTCCGCCAGCTGCCAGTGCCACTGTACTCCATAGAATAGCCAGAATTCCCACATAGAGGAGAAAGGAACTTCTGATTGTAATCATTGCTTACCTTGCCGAATTATGGACCCATTGTTCTTTTCGGCCGGCCAGGCTTATTTCTGAAGGCCTGGACAGTAAACATTATGATATTTGAATCGTAATCAAGTCCGGGGATATTGGAATCACGGTTTTGAAAGGTGTATCGCATGCCAACATCCATCCAACGATATAGGCTGTATTCCATTCCCAAGTAGAGGTCAAAGAGATCATCTTCGCGGATCTGGCTCCATTTATCATTTTCCAGGGTAACACCGCTCTGCATGGTCAGTCGCCGCGTCAGCTCGTGGTCCCAGTCAACGGTGAACTGGTTTTTAATCACATGGCTGGTGGATTCCTGTTTTGTTTCTTGAGAACTACGCTCAAGCAATAGATCAACCGTACTATAGCTCTTAGGTTTCCATTTAAGCTTCAGGGCAGTTGTGAGGCCGCTATAGCTCTTCAGTCGAGGATCATCCATATCCTTTTTTGTCTTACCGATACTGAACTCTCCAGAGGTTTTATAGCTCGCCTCCCAATTGATGCCTACGTGGTATCCCATTTCTGAGCTATCCAGCTCAGCTCCCCCTGGTGCAATAGGTAGATATTTTCGAGCGTAATCAAATTCAACGCGAGACACCTTTGCCAGTAACTGGGTCTTAGATCCCCAGTTATAGAAGATTGTTGCCTGAATGGTATCCTGGTCATGGTCGCGACCTTCAAGATCGTTGTTTAAAAACTCGATTTCCTGATGATCCAGTAACAGAGAGAGCTGCATTTGATTGCTGCGGCGGCCATAAATAACCTCACCAGATGCACCCTTGGTTTCCCAGAGATTGGGATCTATTGTAGCTACACTAGGGTCATGTCCACGCAAAGTGTGGGAGCGAGAGTAACCCGCTGCCAGGTTAACATCTATTAAGTGACTGATATCCAGATCCAGCTCCGTCAACAAATAGCGGTCAAAAGCATTCTCATTGCTCTCCTTAGCATAGTGCCAGGAGTCTAACTCAACACTTACATCCAACTCGTGACGACCAAAACCCCATATCCAGTCAAACTTTGGCCTTACGCGGGTATACCAATCCTCCACCTCGTTGTCTTCGGAGCGGCGAATATTATCATCAAAGACAATTTCCAAACCCAGATCAGGGTAAAAACCAGGTGGCGGCCTCTCTTCTTTAGCCGCACAGACACCAACGGGAACAATAACTAGAACTAATAGAAGGACAAGAAAGTAGAGCCTGGCTCTATTCATGGTGCATCCCCATTGCTTAATTTATACTCGTAATTACGGCGCATGTCTCTGCTATCACGGTGCTATAACCAACCTTCCTCATCACCTCACCACTGATGGGATGTTAGTCATTTAAACTACGGTAGTATATACACCAAAATAATAAAAAATGCGACACTACCCGTTTTATTTTCAGGTTGTTACAGCAATTACTTGATATTAAAGCTAGCTTTTGAGGCGATGCCTATCACTTACAGCCTTCATGAGTCAGCTGGAGGAGCGCCTACTTGCTTCTAAAGAAGCTAAGGACAGCAATGGGTAATAGGGATTCAATATATCCGCCATCAAATATTGTGGGGCTGGATAGTGCACTGATAGCGTGGTCAAAATATTAGAACTAAACTATATCCCGACTATTTGCTCTACAAACAAAAACCCCCTCTTGTAGAGGGGGTTTTTAAAAAACATCGTTAGTATAAATTTAACTAGGTGAGGCAATATTGCCGCCACGATTACCATCCCCAGGCCCCGGCGCTACGCCTGGCCCACCTGGCCCACCGGTCACACCAGCTGCCGCTGCTTCGGTAATGCTAAGTGGATCGAGATCCTTATTAGCTGCCAAGGCTTCCTGAATAATCCGATCACCACAACCTTCCAAATCGATCTGAGGGGGCACCTGTTGCTTACCATCCTCACTAAGAACCGCACAGGCTCCATCAGGAAGCACATTAAGCATAGTGAATGCAGTACTTACTATAGCCTTAGCTAACTCCGGATTTTGGCTGATAGCATTAAATACTGCTTGATCGATAGTCATGCCAGCTGCTACTGCGTTATTAAGCGCCAATTCAATATTTATTCCGTCTTTGATGTCCTGTCCAACATCAGCGACGGCCACACTCATAGTAAGCACCAGGTAAACTGGGACTAACAATTTATTTAGTTTGGCCATTATCATTTCCTCATTTCCAATACAGACTCCATCCTTAAGTGAGATCTCCTATGCGCCTGTGTAAGATAATAGCCCCTTACCTGCACCACCTGCAACCATAGCCAGGAACCTAATTCTGAGTTACAGCCATAATTTGATCAAACAAGGCATTCACCTCTTTTTTTACCTTCATTTATCACAACTCACTTGGTATGAGGTGGCATTAATAATTTGTGACTATAATCTGGAATATCACGGTTTAAATGAGGTGTGCAATGGCCAAACTACTTGCGGTTGATGACCAAAGAGTCATGCGTGAACTTATATCTGGCGTACTAAATCAGGAAGGGCATGAGGTCATCTTGGCGGAAGATGGGATCGATGCACTAAACATCGCTCGCGAACACGTAGTTGATATGGTTTTAACAGATATCAATATGCCAAATATGAATGGCATTAGCTTAGTTAGTAAGCTTAGGCGTTTAGATGGTTATCAGGAGATTCCAATTATTATGCTAACCACTGAGAGTAGTGATTTTAAAAAAGATAAAGCCAGGCGGATGGGTGCTGATGGTTGGCTACAGAAGCCTTTTGACCCCAAACGTTTGATTAAAGCAGTAAATAGCTGTTTAGCTAAAGCGGGGCATATCTTACCAACTAGGAGGCTGTCCGAGAATAGAAACCGTAGCGAGGGAAAGCCATTTTGAGTCAGATTTTTTGATCAAATGAGGCGAATATTGGGCATATTTAACGAATTTGATCGGAAAATCTGGCCGAAATGGCTTTTCCGCAGTA
>JAJFJN010000097.1 GCA_021773975.1 Gammaproteobacteria bacterium
ATTAAAAAAATGGCTCGATCAATGCTCAATGGATTAATCCGTCCAGAGTTTGGAAATTTAAGCCCAGTTTGCAACTAAAGGGAGAAATGAGGGCATTTTGAGGTTATAGCTGAGCGCCAAATGGTAATGATAATCATTGCCGTTAGCAGAAGGTGTTTATTTTCAATTAGAGCGCTTATCAGCTCTCATATCTTTCTATTCTCGGACAGCCTCCTAGTAGTTGGCGAATGGCTCTTCCTGGCACAAAGCTCACGTTTTATAACTGAAGATGAAGGACTCCTTTCGCTGGAGTGCCACCATTTGGATATTCGACTCAACGAAATAAATAACGGCAGAATCAACCGCCCGTGATAGACATAATCCGCACCACGTTATCTGGCTGCGATTGAAACTCATGCTGTTTTGGCTTGAGTTCAACTGCATCCTGTAACGCCTGTTTGATCTCTTCGTCATTTGCTCCACTACGTAGTAGAGGGCGCAATTCAACCGTATCGTGCTGCCCCAGACAGAGGTAGAGCGTGCCTTCTATCGAGAGGCGCACACGGTTGCAGGTATCACAGAAGTGTTGCGACATCGGAGTAATAAAACCGATACGTAAATTGGTGCCACGCACCCGTACATATTCAGCTGGACCCGCTCCTTTCATCTTGGCAGGCTCTAGATCATAGCGTTTTGCAAGATCATCCTTTACCTCTTGCAGGTCAAGGAAGTAATCGGTCGCATTCTTTCCAGTTGCCCCAATCGGCATGGTTTCAATAAAGCGGAGGGTAAAATCATGCTTGATACAGAAATCGACCATATCGGGAATTTCATGATCATTCAGCCCTTTCATCACCACCATGTTAATCTTGATGGGGTGTAAGCCAGCCGCTTTTGCTGCCATTAGCCCCTCAATAACCTTATCCAGGTCACCTTGGGTAATTTTATGGAAGGTAGCGTGATCAAGTGAATCGAGACTCACATTGATGCGGCCTACACCCGCCTCTTTAAGCACAGTGGCATGTTCTGCCAATCTTGAAGCATTGGTACTCAATGAGAGGTCTTCCAGCATGGGCAGAGCACCAAATCGGCTGATCAGATCTTGCAGATCCGGGCGTATCAGAGGCTCACCACCGGTTATCCGCATCTTGCTGACACCCAGCTCTGAGAAGAGGCGAACCAAGCGCTCCAGCTCATCCAGAGTCAACCAGGATTCAGGTTGAGAAAAACCTTTGTAACCCTTTGGAATACAGTAAAAGCAGCGGAAATCACAGCGATCTGTCACTGAAATTCGCAAATACTCTATTTTCCTGCCAAAGCCATCTCTCAACTCAAACATCGGTTATATCCCGTAAGTTCTGATCGCACTATGCTACAACAATATGCACTATTTCGCAGGTGATAAATAACCTAATAATCAAGTGGTTTATTATTAACCTCTCAGTTCCTGATTGAGATACCTAAATCACCCAATCAGTTTCAGCAAACAGGGCCATTTCAAGAGAGAGCTTCATATAAATAATAATGCATCACGGCCAATATCATCACCCTTCTATTTATAGAGTAACATCTCTTGTGCTGTCTCAATTTAGTAATAGCATTGCTTATAGCCTGAAGTTCAGTACCTCATGTATAATCGTCGCTTTTTGTCGGCAGGGTATTACAGGATCAAATGCTGGAGATAACCAACCTCACCTGTTCACGTGGGGATCGCCAACTGTTTACAGGATTGAACTTCTCGCTTAAACCGGGATCTCTTCTCTATGTGGAAGGGCGCAACGGCACAGGAAAGAGCACCCTTTTACGCGCAATTTGTGGGCTTTTTCTGGCCGATAGTGGTGATATTCTCTGGGATGGTAAAAACACCCAGTCGCTGGCTGAAGACTACACCAAAGAGGTGGTCTATCTTGGTCATCATAACGGCATTAAAGATGACCTAAGTGGCCTGGAAAATCTGCGCATCTCTACCGTTTTAGATGGTGATGATGTAACAGAAGAGCAGATATGGAATGCCCTAAAAAAGATGGGGCTGAAAGGTTTTGAGGACCTACCCACAAAGGTACTATCCCAAGGACAAAAGCGGCGCGTAGCCTTAGCTCGTCTGTTATTAAATAGTTCCAAGCTCTGGATTTTAGATGAGCCATTTACCGCCTTGGATGTAGCCGCTGTTGATCTACTCCAGTCGGTCATAGCTGATCACATCAGCAAGGGCGGAATGGTAGTACTAACTACACACCAAGAAGTAGCGTTGACCGCCGGTCAAATACAGCGACTTGAGTTAGGCAAAAAGAAAAATAAAAATGTTTAAGACCTTTCGCTGCATAATAATGCGTGATCTGACCTTGGCCATGCGCCGCCGTACGGACGTTTTAACCACGCTGTTTTTCTTTATCATCGTGGTTAGCCTGTTTCCTTTGGGTGCAGGCACAGAAAAAATGATTTTGATGAAGATCGCCCCAGGTGTTGCCTGGGTCGCTGCACTACTGGCCTCAATGTTGGCCTTAGAGCGACTCTTCGCCAGTGATTTTGCAGATGGAACACTAGAGCAGATGCTGCTAACCCCACAGCCCATATTTATTTTGGTGCTAGGCAAGGTATTTGCTCACTGGCTACTAACCGGGTTGCCCTTGGTATTTATTGCCCCACTGGTTGGTCTGCAATATTACTTACCAGATGAGGCTGTCAGCACCATGATGTTGGCACTCTTAATTGGCACACCTATTTTGAGCCTGGTTGGAGCCATTGGTGCAGCTTTAACACTTGGGCTACGTGGTGGTGGCATACTGTTATCACTATTAATACTGCCGCTCTACATTCCGATCATGGTATACGGCGCAGGCGTTGTATCTGCCAGCGCAACGGGGACAACCGACCTACAAGCCTATTTTTCAATATTATCGGGGTTTTTAATATTGGCGCTTGTACTATCTCCCATCGCTACAGCCGCAGCACTGCGTATTTCAGTCGAATAATAACGAGAGGAAATTTGTGAGTATAAACTGGTTCAAATATTCATCACCAACGACCTTCTACCCACTTGCAGGAAAGATGATCCCCTTCTTTGGCTGGCTAACTGCCCTCCTAACAATAGGGGGTCTCTACTGGGGCTTCTTTGAAACCCCGGATACCCTCAGCGATCAAAAAGAGTATTACCGCATCATCTACATCCACGTGGGAGCTGCTTGGATGTCCATGTGGCTCTATATCATGATGGCTGCCTGGGCCTTGGCAGGGTTAGTATTTCAAACCCGCCTCTCATATATGATTGCAAGTGCCATTGCCCCAACGGGTGCTATTGCTACCTTCCTGGCACTCTGGACAGGAGCCTTCTGGGGCAAAACCAGCTGGGGAACCTGGTGGGACTGGGACCCACGCATGACTTCAGAGCTGATTCTGCTATTCCTTTATATGGGCTACATGGCACTTCAGTCCGCCATCGATGACCCTCGCCGGGCAGATCGCGCCGCCGCACTGCTTGCCCTTGTTGGCCTGGTCTGTGTCCCTATTATTTTTTGGTCCATCAACTGCCCTAATCCCAATGAATGTGCAGCCTTACATCAGACATCCAAGCCTGGTGGCGGCAATATGGACCCCAACATCCTCATCGCCATGTTGGTTGTAGCACTTGCCTTTTGGATGTACTCCTTCGTTGCCGTTCTGATGCGTGTACGCAATATCATTTTAGAGCGTGAACGCCATACTACCTGGGTCAACGAGATGCTAGAGGATAAGCAATGAGCGCCATTTCTGAATTTTTCCACGCCGGTGGCTACGGATTCTATATCTGGGGTTCATACGGCGCAGCCATCCTGTTGATGGTTGGCGAATTGACAATCATCAAACAACAATATCGAACTATCCTGAAACGCCTGAGTCGAATGGCACGAATGAATGCCGCTGAGGAAGATGAATGAAACCAAGACATAAACGCATTGTATTTGCTGTTATCGCCGTTGTAGCCATTGGCATTGCCGCAAAACTGATCATTGCTTCAATAGATAAAGGCTCCTCCTACTTTTATAGCCCAATGAAGGTATTGGCGGGCGAGGCGCCTAAAGATCAGGTCTTCCGTATTGGCGGACTGGTTAAGGTTGGCTCTATGCAACGCATCGGCAAGACCCTAACGGTTGAATTTATCATCACTGACGATCAGTCAGCTGAAATCACCACTCACTACACTGGCATACTCCCCGATCTGTTCAAAGAGGGACAAGGTGTTGTAGCAAAAGGCAGGTTACGTGATGACGGCATCTTTAACGCTGAAGAGGTACTAGCCAAACATGATGAAAAATATCTAGCACCCGAAGTTAAAGATGCACTCGAAGAGGCGCACAACGAAGCCACAAATAAGAAGGAGAAGTCTCAGTGATCCCAGAAATTGGCCATTTTGCACTGGTTCTATCCATGTGCCTCGCCATTGCACAGGCAATTTTTCCGCTTATTGGCACAATGAACAACACACCATCCTGGGCCGCATTGGCACGGCCACTGGCTTGGGGGCAAGCACTGTTCCTTACAATAGCCCTGGGCGCTCTCACCTATGCATTTTTAGTCAATGACTTCTCTGTCAGGTATGTTGCCTCCAACTCCAATACACTACTGCCAACGGTCTATAAGATCTCAGCCGTTTGGGGCGCACATGAGGGGTCACTCCTGCTATGGGCCTTCTTCCTGGGCATCTGGAGTGCTGCCATTGCCGTCCTTAGTAAAGGGCTGACTCAAGAGGTTGTATCACGTGTATTAGCTGTCATGGGCATGGTCAATGCCGGTTTCGTCTCCTTCATGCTTTTTACTTCCAACCCATTTGAACGCCTATTTCAGATACCTGCTGAAGGACGAGACCTCAACCCACTGCTACAAGATATTGGGCTGGCACTTCACCCCCCTACACTCTACCTTGGCTACGTGGGTTTTTCAGTCGCCTTTGGTTTTGCCATTGCTGCACTAATTGGCGGCCGACTCGATGCCTCATGGGCGCGTTGGTCTCGCCCTTGGACAACTGCAGCCTGGGTCTGGCTAACGCTGGGCATCACCATCGGAAGCTGGTGGGCTTACTATGAGCTTGGCTGGGGCGGCTGGTGGTTCTGGGATCCTGTTGAAAATGCATCTTTCATGCCTTGGATTGCTGGTACAGCTCTGATGCACTCATTGGCAGTAACTGAGAAGCGTGGCGCATTCAGGAGCTGGACATTGATGCTTGCTATCCTGGCCTTTTCGCTCTGCCTACTCGGTACCTTCCTGGTTCGTTCCGGCGTACTGACCTCTGTACACGCCTTTGCTGCTGATCCTGATCGTGGCATATTTATCCTGATCTTCCTGTTGATCACAATTGGCGGCTCACTCGCCCTGTATGCATGGCGTGCCCCATCCATCTTCAGCGGTGGCCGCTTTGATCTTATTTCACGCGAGTCATTTTTATTGGGTAACAATCTGCTGCTGACCGTATTTACCTTTCTGGTTCTATTCGGCACCCTGGCACCCTTGATTTATGACGCATTGGAGTGGGGCAAGATTTCAGTTGGGTTCCCCTGGTTTAACAAGATGTTTCTGATGGTCACCCCCTTTCTGGCCGTGTTGATTGGCTTTGGCCCACTGATGCGATGGAAGCGTACTGATCCAAAGAAACTCGTGAAAAAACTACGCATTGCGATGATTGTCAGTGTGGTTATTGGGCTTATCGCATTTCTCCCCGCTATATCAACAGGCTCTCTGCTCGTCCCTCTGGGCATGTTTCTAGTGGCTTGGATCATCACCTCACATATCACCGCCATTATCGATCGTCTGAAACACAAACAGGGTATTAGCCATATCTTTGCTGATCTGGCTGGCAAAGGGCGCAGCTACTACGGCATGGTTGTCGCTCACATGGGCGTGGCTATGTTTATACTTGGTGCAACCATGGTCTCCCATCATGGTGTTGAGAAAGACTTGCGCATGTCGCCTGGTGAAAGTGCTGAAATCAGCGCCTACCGCTTCAAATTTGAAGGGGTAGCTCACACGCCTGGCCCAAACTACACAGCCAACCAGGGTGAATTCACCATCTATCTGGATGGTGAAGTGGAGGCCGTACTAAAGCCACAAAAACGCACCTATTTTGCACAAGGAAGACCCATGACCGAAGCGGCCATTGACTGGGGATTAACACGTGACCTTTATGTCTCGCTGGGTGAAGACCTGGGCGGAGGTGACTGGAGTGTCCGCCTCTACTACAAACCTTTTGTACGCTGGATCTGGCTTGGTGGATTGGCGATGGCTATCGGTGGAATCATCTGTATCTCTGATCGTCGCTACAGAAGCAAAAAAGAGAAAAAACCGCAGCAAGCTTACACAGAAGCTGCCAACACCTTGGTTACGGAGAAAAGCTAATGATAGAAGAAAGCAAAACTCCAAGCCGTATGCGTTATCTGATACCGCTATTTCTCTTTCTTATTATGGCCGGCTTCCTGCTCAAGGGGCTGTTTATGGATCCACGCCATATACCCTCAGTGCTGATTAATAAACCTGCCCCAGAGTTTAACCTGCCAACGCTCTATGATCCTGAGAAAACAGTCAGTAAAGAGAGCATGAAAGGCAAGGTGTGGCTGCTTAACGTCTGGGCATCCTGGTGCGGCGCCTGCCGGGCAGAACACCAAGTACTCAACACCATTGCCGGCATGAAAATCGTCGATATTGTTGGTCTCGACTATAAGGATGAAGCTGTTGATGGCAAGCGGTGGCTAAAACAACTGGGCAACCCCTACACAGAGGTTCTGGTTGATAAAAGCGGTCGCACCGGTATCGACTTTGGGGTGTACGGTGTACCTGAGAGTTTTCTTATAGATGGTGAAGGGGTCATTCGCCATAAATTCACAGGACCACTCTACTACCCGGATATCAAAGGAACCTTGATACCCTTACTTGAAAAAATCAAGGAAGGTGCCAAATGAAAACAGTTAAATTAGCTATCTTTATTGGGTTATTCTTTATCTCTGGCCTTGCCGGAGCGGCCGCACTCTCTTCATACACCTTCGCGGATCAAGAAGAGGAGCAGGCCTTTCGTGAGCTAACAGCCAAGATCCGCTGCCTGGTCTGCCAGAATCAGTCCCTGGCTGACTCTGATGCCGAGCTTGCAAATGATCTGCGCAGAGAGGTCTATGCCCTCTGGAAAGAGAAAAAATCAGAAGATGAGATTGTTGATTTTCTGGTGTCACGCTACGGTGATTTTGTACTCTATGACCCTCCATTAAAACCCTCTACCTATATCCTATGGTTTGGCCCATTCTTCCTATTTCTTCTTGGTGGCTACATCCTTTCGCGTACCCTGAAAAGCAAAACTGAGGATAAAGAGGTTGAGCTAACGAACGAGGATCAGCAGCGCCTAAAAACCCTGCTAGATGATGACAACGAAAATCAGGAAGCAACCAAATGACTCTATTTTGGATATCTGTAGCCGCGCTTACTATCGCGGCCATACTCTTCATCGTACTGCCCATACTCAGATACAAAAAGGTAGAGGAAGTCAGTTCAGATGAGCTTAATATCGAAATCATTAAGCAACAGCTGAAAGAGCTGGATGCTGATATGGAGGCAGGTGAGTTAGAAGAGGAGCAGTACACTGCTTCCCGCCATGATCTAGAAAAAGCGCTATTAGCAGATCTTAATCCCGGCAGTACCACTAAAACCAGCGAACTTAAATCTGGGCGTTGGGCAATGTATGTCATACCTGTACTTATTGTTGCTGCAGCCCTAGCAACCTACAACAAAATTGGTGTCCCAGACATTATCCCACGTCTTAGTGACCGCGCCTCTATGACGCAGCAACAGCGCCCCTCTCAAAACCAGGCTCAGCCGCAAGGGGCTGGGCAATCTGCCGGCTCAATGGAAGATCTGGTTGTGAAGCTTGCAAAGCGTATGGAGAATGAGCCAGAGAATATAGAAGGCTGGAAGATGCTGGGGCGCAGCTATATCTCTCTAGGTCGCATCCAGGAAGCACTTCAGACCTATGAGAAAGCACTAAATCTTGACAAACAGGATGTCGATCTACTGATGGGCTACGCCACAACACTGGCCATGTCTCGCGATAATCAGTTCCAAGGCATGCCTGCAGAACTGATCAATATGGCCTATCAAATAGAGCCAGGTAACCCTAATGTGCTCTGGCTAAAGGGAAACATCCACTATCAAGCGGGTGAATTCCTTCAGGCAATCAATATTTGGGAACAGGTTATGGCAAAACTACAGCCTGGCAGTGAAGAGGCTATGACAGTCGCTGAATACCTTAAAGATGCCCGCTCCAAACTACCGGCTGGCACCGTAATACCTGCCGCACCACAAGCCTCAGCCGCGCCAACCAGCACAACCACAACCGAGGCCGGCAAGGGCAGCGCAGCTGAAGCAATACAAGTCACCGTAACACTAGACCCGGCACTACAAAGCAAGATCCAGGGCGATGAAATACTGTTTGTCTTTGCTCGCGCACTCAATGGCCCCCGGGTACCACTTGCCGTAGTCCGCAAAACAGCAAAAGATCTGCCTATTACCCTCGTTATGGATGACAGCATGGCTATGGCCCCACAGTTCTCGCTATCAAAATACCCACAGGTCGTGGTCGAGGCTCGGATAACCAAGTCAGGTAAGCCATCCGCATCAAGCGGTGATTTTGAAGGAAAAGTAAGCCCTGTCAAACCAGGTCAAACAGAAACCATACAAGTCATCATTAACACCATAAACCCATAACAACCCACCCACCAAAGCGACCTTTAAAGGTCGCTTTGGTGGCTTCTTATTGCCCCACCTTTACCCTCTTTCCAGTCAATAAACCGTAGCAGATTCAATCCCACAGGATCAATACTCATAAGCCTCACCATTTCGGTAGGTTTATTATAATTTCTTGCCTATACTGAACAGGATGACCTGGTGAATGGGGTTCATTCATTCATCCATATCTGTACTGCCTTCGCATTAGACAAACAAGGGCGCCAACTAATAATAACAACGTCATCCATAACTGCGATTTGGAAAGAATGAAGCATCTAGCGTTATATATTGTTTTTGCAATATCACTCATTACCACGGCCACTTTACAGGGCTGTTCAGAAAACAAGCCAAATCCATTGCGTGTAGGCACCAATATCTGGCCCGGTTATGAGCCACTCTTTCTCGCCCGTAGTCTTGATTATCTCAAATCAGATGAAGTAAAACTGGTAGAGTTTGTGTCTGCAAGCGAAGTTATGCGCGCCTTCACTAACCAATCTCTTGATGCTGCTGCGTTAACACTGGACGAAGCTCTACTGCTTCTTGAGCGAGGAGCTGATATCACAGTGCTTCTGGTGCATGACATCTCAAATGGTGCTGATGCCATTCTTGGAAAGCCCCAAATCAAAGCAATGCCGTCACTGACAGGCAAGCGCATCGGGGTGGAAGGCAGTGCTCTTGGTGCATATATCCTGGCCAGGGCACTAGAGCTGCATAATCTTTCTCTTAAAGAGGTTGAGATTATTCAGCTGGAAGTCAACGAACATGAGAAGGCCTATAAAGAAGACCGCATAGATGCCGTAGTCACTTTTGAACCCGTAAAAACAAATCTACTTAATGCGGGTGCTAATGAACTCTTCAGCAGCAAGGAGATCCCTGGAGAGATTGTTGATGTACTTGTGGTCTGCAACTGTGTACTTAAACAGCAAAAAGGCAATATACAAACACTGATTAATGGCTGGTTTAAAGCCTTGAATTATCTCCACAACTCACCTGGAGATGCCGTTCAACGCATGACCGCTCGACTGAAGATGACACCTGATGAAATATTTAATAGCTTCAATGGCCTTCATTTTCCTAACAGGAAAGAAAACATTCGCCTTATCACCGGGAGCAACCCAGCGCTACTCTCATCAGCTCAACGCCTGCAGGAGGTTATGCTAGCCAGCAAGCTACTTCTGAATAGAGACCAGGTTGATAGACTGTTCAAAGCCTCTCCACCCGGCCTTACTCGCTAATGAGACACCTCCTCATCCTCCCAATCAGACTGCTGCTGCCGTTACTGGTAGGCAGCTTTGCGCTTATCTCCGTCACAGCCTCATACTTCCATACAAAACGCGCTGTATTAGACAATATTGAGGCAAACGGCTTAAGAGAGCTACGTGATAACCTGAATAAAACTCAAGGGGTATTGGAGATTTTTCTTAGAGACAATCGCGTCCCAGAAGCCCAACGCTTCATCGCTTCATTCGGCGCAGATCTCAAGCATAGTCAGATGTTACTTGTTAACCCGCAAGACAAGATAATTGCCTCAACCAACCTCGCTACAATTGGCAACAAATGGCAAAACATACTGCCAAACCTAGAACAGAACCAGCTGCACCAATTACAACAAGCTGGCGGCATTCAAGTCTTTAGTGATAATCGTGCTGTAGTCAAAGGCTATGCTGAAATCTGTGAAGCAATAGATAACACCACGCTTAGACATGCTAAGTGTGGCTTTATTTTTCTTGAAGAAAATCTGGATAATCAAGTTAATAATGCACTGGCCATCGTACAAACCCAGGCCATTCGCAGTAGTCTCTCTATTCTGTTTTTTACCGTACTAATACTGCTGGCTGTCCATATCATGCTAACCAGGCGGCTCAATAAACTATTATTGGCCACCAGCCAATTCTCTTCCGGTGAAATAGAAGCACGTGCAAATCTGGAAGGAACCGATGAGCTGGCTCAGATTGGTCAGTCTGTCGATGCTATGCTTGATCAAATTGCCATTGATAAGAATCAGCTATTAGCACATCAACAGCACCTTCAAGATGAAGTAGAAAAACGCACACAGCATCTCACCTCAGAGATAGCAGAACACAAAGCAACGCAGCAACAACTCCTCGCTGCCAAAGAGTATGCAGAAGCGGCCAACAAAGCCAAAACAGAATTCCTCTCATCTATGAGTCATGAACTACGTACGCCACTCAATGCCATTATGGGCTTTAGTCAACTAATGGCCACAGACTCAGACCAACCATTAACAGAATGCCAACAAGAGAGCACGACTCACATACTTAATGGCAGCAAACACCTGCTAGAGCTTATAGATCAAGTTCTTGATCTTGCGAAAATTGAAGCCGGGAAACTCAATATTACTATTGAGGATTTTTCTCCTGAAGCCGTCATGACTCAAGCAGTCAATATGGCACAAGCCATATCCCATCGGTTTGGCGTTACTGTTAAATCAGAACTAGCCAGTGGTGAATTACCCTACATAAAAGGCAATGAAACACGTTTATATCAAATCTTACTTAATCTGCTATCCAACGCTATTAAATACAATCGAAAAGAGGGGGTAGCTACACTCAGATGCAAAACAATGGAGCGAAAACAGATGCTACGTATTTCTGTTTCAGACAACGGACTCGGCATACCAGAAGAGAGGCAGCATGAACTTTTTCAGCCGTTCCATCGTCTTGGACATGAAAAATTAGCTATTGAAGGTACGGGCATTGGTTTAACCATTAGCAAGCACCTTATTGAATTGATGGGTGGAACAATTGGTTTTGAGAGTAAAGCAGGTGTAGGTAGTTGTTTCTGGGTGGATCTACCGCTGGCGGAAAAGAGTGACTCGACCACTATACATAACAACACCTCATCTAAAAACAGCGATCTTCAAGAAACAGACTCATCAAATAGCGCCAGCAATACCATACTCTATGTGGAAGATAATTCCGCCAATGTGCTTTTAATGAAACAAATTTTAAAGAAGCAACCCAGGCTATCACTGATCGTCACTCAAACAGCAGAGGAAGGAATTACCATTGCCAAACAAGCGTTGCCTCAACTCATTTTAATGGATATCAACTTACCAGGAATGGATGGCATTATGGCTTTAAAAAAACTAAAGCAAGATGAAATTACTGCGCATATTCCTGTTATAGCCGTTACAGCTAATGCCATGCCGAGCCAAGTTAAACAGGGTATAAGTGCTGGATTTGAAAACTATCTAACCAAACCATTTGATATCCCTGAGTTAATCACAACAATACAAAATATACTCAAACCCAAAAAGAGAAGTTAAAATCTACTTAAGATTATCGGCCAACGCCAAAAGCACCGCTTTAGCCTTATCCATACCCTCATCCAGGCAGGCCTCTATCGCTTCCCAAGTAATGGGGCCATCTCCACGACCCGCACCCCAGTTTGCCACCACGGCACAAGCGGCATAGCTTAGTTCCAGCTCACGGGCCAGTGCAGCTTCTGGCATACCTGTCATGCCCACCAGATCACTGCCATCCCGTTCCATTCTATTAATCTCCATAGCTGTTTCCAAACGAGGACCCTGGGTAGCACCATAGGTGCCACTGGGAATAAGCTCAACCCCTGCCAATTGGCCAGCCTCTATCAGGGCAGTTCGCAGTTTTTCACAATAGGGGTCAGTAAAGTCGACATGCACCACTTTACGCTGTTGCTGCTCAAAAAAGGTATGCGCCCGACCCCAGGTGTAATCGATAATTTGATCTGGAATAGCGAGGCAACCCGGTGCCATATCCTGACGAATACCACCCACTGCCCCCATACCTACTATATGTTTAATACCTGCATCCTTTAATGCCCAGATATTGGCTCGATAGTTAATCTGATGTGGAGGAATGGTATGTCCTTCACCATGACGGGTAAGAAAGATAATCTCTTGCCCGCCAAACTCACCAAAAGCCAACGGGGCTGAAGGTTCACCAAAAGGAGTCTGTATTTTTTTTTGCTGAGTAATATTCAGCTCATTTATCTGCCCAAAACCTGAGCCACCAATAATTGCCAACTTAGCCATAAAATTAAGCTCTAACTACCCGCCACGGCATAAATACCCGCTGCATTTCGCAGGTAGCCTTTGTAATCCATACCATAGCCAAACAGATAACGATCTTCCGCCTGCACACCAACAAAATCTGCTTTAAAACCGTTGGTACGATCATGCATTTTTTCTACCAGCACAGCTGTCGATACACTGGTGGCCCCTTGATTGCGACAGCCTTCAACAATAGCCGCCAGGGTGACACCTTCATCCAGGATATCATCGATAATGAGCACAGCTTTTCCATCCATCAGCTCTTCTGGCGGACGAAGCCAGTGCAGTTCACCGCCTGATGTGCCATTCCGATAGCGTGTGGCATGTACGTAATCTGAACGCAAAGGAAAATCCAGGCGGGTTAGTAGTTGCCCTCCCATGACCAGACCGCCATTCATTACACTCAATACAATGGGATCAGAGTCAGCGAGCTTCAGCGTAATCTCAGCAGCCATGCGATCCATAACAGCCTCCACCTGTTCACGAGAGTAGAGTAGATCTGCGGCATGGAATATCTCCTTAGCCTCTGTTGCGCTAATTGTCATATTGGTTCCTGTATAAATTAGGGTTGTAAAAATAATGCAAGAGTATCACAAGACTATAGATCCAGGGATAACGAAGGTGTCTCATCAAATTCAGCAAGCAGATGCACCGCCGCCTTCCACCGAGGATCAAGGTGCATATCATCACGTGTAACGGCACCATGACCATGCATGCGCATCAGGCGCATCTGCGCTACTGGATCGTTATATTCCTTTAACGTGTCTAATACTTGGCCTGCCCCTTCAGGGTTATTGCAAACCAGCACCATATCGCAGCCTGCCTCCAATGCGGCCAGGGCACGATCACCATAATTACCGGCACTATCTGCTGCAGCCATAGAGAGATCATCACTGAATATGGCTCCCTGAAATCGAAATCTACCACGCAGGATATCCTTCAACCAATAGGATGAAAAACCAGCCAACGCAGGATCGACCTGCTCGTAGATCACATGAGCCGGCATAATAGCTTCCAAGCCATAGCTAATCATTCGATCAAATGGCAGAAGATCAGCCATAATCTCTTCCATACTGCGCCGATCTACCGGCAACTCATGGTGCGAATCTTCTCGCACACCTCCATGCCCCGGAAAGTGCTTACCCACCGTTACCATACCCGCCTCATTAACACCCGATCGCCAGGCCTGCGCTAACTCGGCCACTACCGCCGGCTTCGATGAAAAGGCTCTATCACCAATTACCTGGCTCAGCTCACCCCCCAAATCCAGCACAGGGGCAAAACTAAAATCCACACCAACAGAACGCAGCTCCGTCGCCATTAACCAACTAATTTCACGTGTCACATCATGTGCGTGTTTTTTATTGGATGCATGTAACTGACCAAACCAGGCAGCAGGCGGCAGACGGGTAAAACCCTCACGAAAACGCTGGACCCGCCCACCTTCCTGATCAACGGCAATCAATAAAGCAGGGTTACGTAGCTCATGTATTTCAGAAATGAGCCGATAGATCTGAGCAGGTGATTGAAAATTACGACTAAACAAAATGACTCCACCAGCGACAGGATGCAGAAGCATTTCACGCTCAGCAGGCGTCAGTTCAGCGCCCTCTAAATCGAGCATTAGGGGTCCACGAGTCATAATATTGTTCACCGTAGTCTATAAAAAAGGTCAGTTTGCACTATATTCAAACTAACTTGGAAGATTTAATACATTAAACCAAAATAGGTAATAAAATGCGCTTTGCTCTATACACACTTCTCTCCATCACACTCATGCTGCCCTGCTATACCTATGCTGCTGAAGAAGAAGCCGCAGACAACGAGGAGGAGAGTGCACCAGCAAAACCTTCTTATTATTTTCTTGATCCATCCATTGTAGTCAACCTAAAAAGTGGTGGGAAATATACCCGTATCGACGTTCAGCTCATGACCTTGGATGAAGAACAGCTTGAAAACATAAAGCTGCATGCCCCCGCCCTAAGACATACCCTGATACTGCTACTCTCGGAACAAAAAGGCAAAGAACTCAAGACACCCGATGGTAAAGAGGCATTTCGTAAAGTGGCACTCACTACAGTTCAGGAAGTCATTGAAGAGTTAACAGGCACAGCCAGTATTAATGAGATCTACTTCACCGGTTTTTTTGTTCAGTAGTATTTCGCACATCCAACCAATCTCGTAGAGAATCACCCAGTAGATTGACAGCTAACACCACCAACATAATGGCCACCCCAGGTGCCAGCACCATATGCGGTGCAACCAGCATATAACGGGTACCATCCCGGATCATGCTGCCCCATGAAGCCTCTGGAGGCTGCACACCCAACCCAAGAAATGACAAGCCTGCCTCGGCAATCACAATGCTGGCCACACCAAAGGTTGCTTCAATAATCAACGGTGCCGCAATCAGCGGTAGCAGATGCCGTATAACAATTCGCACATGGCCTGTACCCAGCGCAATGGCTGCCGTCACATGGTCACGATGTTTAAACGAAAGAACCTGTGCTCTTGCCAACCGGGCATAGCCCACCCAACCTACAACCGACAGCGCAATGATGACATTATCTATGCCCGCCCCCATTACCCCAGCCAGTGCAATAGCCAGCAAAATACCAGGGAAGGCGAGAAAGATGTCAATTACCCGCACCAGCAACAAGTCAGCTAACCCTCCAACATAACCGGCAAAAGCCCCCAGCAGGATACCGGTCAGGCTGGAAATACAGACCACACCCAAAGCCACGGTAAAAGAGGTTCTTGCCCCCATCACCAAACGATCCAACACTGGGCGACCCAAATCATCCGCTCCCAGCCACTGCCCAACATCTGGGGCATTCAAGATATGTGGCAGATCAATTCGGTTAGGTTCTAATGGCAAAAACGATCCAAACAGCGCCATTAAACACCAAAGCAGTAGAATTCCAGCAGGTAGGTAAAGGCGCATCACCTTACAAACAGTAACAAAATATAAATCTTAAGGTTATCAACTCACTACTAATGATATGCATCTATTCACCTCCTAACAGCCTCGTTTTAAAACAAAACGGAACTAACAAGTAAGT
The DNA here is from genome assembly GCA_021773975.1 of Gammaproteobacteria bacterium. Classification (GTDB taxonomy): domain Bacteria; phylum Pseudomonadota; class Gammaproteobacteria; order Chromatiales; family Chromatiaceae; genus WFXD01. The sequence continues at coordinate 15,832 of JAJFJN010000097.1, forward strand.
ATTAATTAAAGTAAAAAATCCAAGACAAAGATTAAGGCATTAAGCACAGATCCAATAAAGAGCATTCTTCATGTGCAACCACTTAAAACCACCAAACTAAACTACCTGACACTGGTTATATCAACTATACATTACAGATACGACATTTTTAGCCGATAACGTACCCGCTGTACCGCTCAAATGGGCAAGGCTGGTTTATTGATTAATGTCAATTTTTATGGAGTATATTTATTATGAATAGGGACATGTTTAGACACAAAATGCTCTCCTCTCATTACACTGATTACACAACCTCTAGTTATATCCCTGACACCTCATCACCGCAATATAAAGAAAGCCATTGCAAATTCAAAAAGGATGCAGGGTGGCTACGCAAAAAGCGACTACCTACAGCCGCTGATCTATGACACAGGAGTCAACATGAAAGTCGGGGGAATTATTAGCAAACGCATCGTAGCTGTAGACATGGATGATACGCTCAAAGTCATTGATGCGATTTTTGGCAACGTGCGACTCCATCATTTATTGGTAACAGAGAATAAGAAACTAGCCAGTGCAATCTCCGACGGAGACTTACTAATAAAGGCATTAAGCCCCTATGCAAGCAATCCTGCTGAATTACCTGGGGATGCTGCCACCTTTAGAAAAAAAGCACACCAAATAATGAGCAGAAACCCAATCACAATAGATAGTGACACTCACATCCTTGAAGCAGCAGATTCTCTCATAGATAACCAAATATCATATTTACCGATACTAGATAAAAACAGGCATATAGCGGGAATCTTAACCTGGCGAGACATCCTCAAGACCATCTGTCTCAATGCACCACATACAGTCAAACAAGGCAAAGGATATTGAAATGTTTTATCAGCATTTGCTTAAAGCCAAAACGATTGATGCTGCTGACAGGCATCAACAGTGGCTAAAGCACGCTAGTGTTCTCATAGGGCTAACCATCGCCCTCCTGGGATGCGTAGTAATCATAGGCTGGCATACCCACATTGTTTTACTTATCCAAGTACTACCTTCCGAGGCACCAATGCAATACAACACAGCCCTTGGCTTTGTGCTAAGTGGGGTTGGCGTTGTATTCCTCACCTTCAATCGCCCATTGATTGGAGTTATCTGCCTCGGGTTAGTGGCAGCGGTAGGTCTAATAACCCTAATCCAATATCTGACAGGGCTAAATTTTGGACTTGATCAGCTATTCATGGAGCATTACATATTAGTAAAAACCTCACAGCCTGGGCGCATGGCACCTAACACAGCGCTCTGTTTTTTGCTGGCTGGTACTGCATTTATCCTTAGGGCTGCCTATAGTAAACAAGCCGGATGGCATCAGTCTATTACTGGATTCATCGGTGCCGCTGTTCTGATATTGGGTACAATAGCATTTGTGGGTTATATGGCCGGTGCAGAAACGGGCTATGGCTGGGGCCAACTTACCCACATGGCAGTGCATACAGCGTTCGGATTTATACTGCTAGGTATCTCTATTCTCATGGCAACATGGGTTTCAATTATCACAACACGGGATGCCATTACAAAAACAGATTTTCAGGGCATCAAGGCAGCTCCATCAACAACTTTTGAACACCGTCAGGTTATCACGATTTCCATTTTAATCATGTGTGTCGTATCCCTATCAGTTGGCATTTCCATAGTTCGTGAGCTTTACCATACGGCCTTGGAACAGGAACGGAACAATCTCACACAAACCCTCGGAAGCTGGGCTGAATTAATCACAGTGCAAGCTAAACATAATCTGCAAGAGCATCCCGTTAATAGTGAGATGCGCACCCTTAGTGCCATTACAAATGCTTATAAAGAGTTCCATAATTTCAGAGAGACAGGGGAGATCATACTAGTAAAACAAACAGACAAAGGGATAATGTTTTTACTTGAACTGCAACAAGGAAAATACAAATCCAGACCCCAGTTTATACAGACAACACCTGATTGGCTCAAACCTATGCGCAGGGCACTAACCGGTCAGAGAGGAACACAAATTGGGAGAGACTACCAGGGAAAGGAGGTACTAGCTGCATACCATCATATTAAAGACCTAAACATGGGGTTAGTTATCAAGGTGGATTTGGAAGAAATCCAACGCCCATTCCTTCGTGCTACGTTGTTTGCATGTAGCATCGCATTAGTAGTGATAATGCTCGGGGCTGCGACCTTTATGTTGAAAGTAAATCCAATGATCAAGCGCTTGGTAATCACCCATGACTTAGAGCAAAGCATTCTAAATCTGTGGCACATCCTTGATCACTCCTGGAATGAAATTTACATCTTCGATGCGAACACTCTCCAGTTCGTGGAGGTCAGTAATGGGGCTCGTCAAAACCTGGGCTACTCCATGGATGAGTTAAAGCAATTAACCCCGCTTGATTTAGAACCTGAGTTCACCCACGATCAATTTGAGGCATTAATCAACCCGCTACGCCAGGACAATGAATTCCAAGTTGCCTTCGAGACCATCCAACAACGCAAGGATGGGACTCAGTATCCTGCTGAGGTGCGCCTACACCTATCCAATATTGAGACACCCCCCGTATTTGTAGCTATCACCCAAGATATTAGTGAGCGCAAGCATTATATTGATGAGCTAAAACACAAAGCATTGTATAACCCACTAACTGAGTTACCCAATCGAGCCTTATTACAGGAACGATTGAAACAGGCTTTAAAAATAGCACACAGGGAAGCATCACAACTGGCTGTAATTACAATTGACATTATACGCCTGGGGGATATCAATAACCTCATGGGCTATCAAAACGGAGATGTTGTACTGCATGAAGTAGGTAGTCGTTTACAAAAGGCATTGCGCAAATCTGATACAGTGGCTCATATTGGCGGCGATAAGTTTTCTATTATTTTACCTGCAGTAGATTTCACACATATACATATAGCCGCAGAAAAAACCAGTAAGCTCTTTGAGCAACCAATCATCATCGAAGATACGCCACTCGAAATTGAGGTTGCAATTGGCATCGCACTCTATCCAGATCATGGTGATACTCCGTCTGCCCTACTGCAGCACGCAGATATCGCCATGTGCGTGGCTAAATATGAGACAACGACTTATAGCATTTATAATCCTGAAGACGACCCTTCTAGCCTGCTTCAACTAAGGCTTCATGGAGAGCTACGTCAAGCACTTGATGAGCAAACGCTAACACTTCACTATCAACCAAAGATTGATATTAAAACGGGTAAGATCATAAGCGTAGAGGCTTTAGCCCGTTGGCCACACCCAATAGATGGAATGATATCCCCTGTAGAGTTCATACCCATGATTGAACAATCTGGCATGATTCGGTCATTCACCTTTTGGGTGTTAGAGCAAGCCATTGAGCAAAGCAAGCACTGGACAAAGTCCGGTATTGATCTCACCATTGCCGTTAATCTTTCCACCCGTAACCTGCTCGACCCTAGCTTACCAGGCAACATTGAAAAAATACTTGGATCGCACAAGGTCTGCCCTACCTGCCTAGCATTAGAAATCACAGAGTCTGCCGTTATGTCCCGGCCAAAAAGTGCGTTGAAAACACTCTTTGAATTGCATGAAATGGGAATCAAAATATCCATCGATGATTTTGGTACTGGCTATTCATCCTTGGCCTATTTAAAAGAGATGCCACTGCATGAATTGAAGATTGATCAATCTTTTATTTTTGGCTTAACCGCAAACAGCAAAGACTCGGTTATTGTACGTTCAACTATCGACCTTGCTCACAATCTAGGGTTACTTGTTGTTGCAGAAGGGGTAGAAAACCAGGATACATTAGAATATCTCGCAACATTGAATTGCGATATTGCCCAAGGCTATCACATCAGCCACCCTTTGCCCGAGCATGAACTAAAACATTGGATACTCAATTCAACCTGGGATCAAAAAACTTCAAATAACTCTTATGGCTAAGTACCCTATCTAAAATAGATACAATATTTTAATAAAAAACAGTATTACAACTCTTCTATGGACAGTCCCTCATCCAGTATACCCCCACCTTTACCCAACCGAATTTTTAACCCTAAGTCATTACGTGAGTCGGCATTACGCAATGCATCATCCAGGCTGATTTTTCCATCCTTATATAACTGATATAAAGATTGATCAAATGTTTGCATACCTCTATCTGTGCTTTGCGCCATAATTTCTTTCACACCATCTATCTCACCTTTCTGAATAAGATCTGCTGCATAGGGTGAGTTAAGCAATATCTCAACCGCAGGATGGCGTTTATTATCAAGGCCACTCACTAGTCTCTGGGAAATTACAGCCTTAAGGTTGAGCGAGAGATCCATAAATAATTGGTGATGTGCCGTATCTGGGAAAAAATTAATAATTCTATCCAGGGTTTGATTAGCATTAGTGGCATGCAACGTCGAAAGGCACAAGTGACCTGTTTCCGCATAAGCAATAGCCTGCTCCATGGTTTCCCGATCACGGATCTCACCAATCAGAATTACATTAGGTGCTTCACGCATGGCACGCCGTAGAGCACTGGCATAGGATTTGGTATCCATACCAACCTCACGCTGATCTACAATAGATTTACTATGATGGTGGAGAAATTCAATTGGATCTTCAATGGTTAAAATATGCCCCGTTGCATTCTGATTGCGGTAGTCGATCATGGAGGCCAGCGTGGTTGATTTACCGCAACCCGTAGCACCAACCACTAAAATTAAACCGTGCGGCTGCATGATGAGTTTTTTCAATAACGGCGGCAATCCTAATTGTTCAATGGATGGAATATTGGTTCTGATATAGCGCACCACCATTGCAACTTCACCACGCTGACGGAAGATATTAATCCGGAATCGCCCGACTCTCTCAAGGGAAATCGCAAGATCCATTTCCATTTCATTTTCAAATTGCGCTGTCTGCTTATCACTCATAATTGAGTAGGCAATACTCTTTACTTCTTTGGGTGGCAGTATTTTTTCACCAATTGGAGCAATGATACCTTCTATCTTGATATTGACTGGAGCACCCGTACTAAAAAAAAGATCAGAGGCATTTTTCTTTACCATTAATTCAAGGTAGGGAGTAATTTCCATGTTTTTATTGGCTCTAGATTAATAGATACTTATATTTTAGAAGTAATATTCAAAACACTTTGGATAATTTTCAAATTAGATCACGCTTATTGATTATGCTCACCCAAGGCGAATACGGGGATCAACCCAGGCATACACTAAGTCAGTTAATGTATTCACCAGTACATAAATAAGACTAATGACCAGCACACACGCCTGAACCACGGGATAGTCTCGCTTTTGTATTGACTCAACCAACAGTGAGCCAATACCCGGCCAGGAAAAGACGGTTTCTGTAATCACCGCCCCACCCAGTAGTGCACCCAGCTGAAGGCCCAACATAGTCACCACCGGTAACCAAGCATTAGGTAGCGCATGCCGCCAGACCACTGCATGCATCGATAACCCTTTAGCTCGTGCCGTACGAATATAGTCCTCCGTCAACACCTCCAACAGACTGCTGCGCACCATTCGCGCCAGGATGGCTGCCAGTGCTGTCCCCAATGTAATAGTTGGCAGAATAAAGCCGCCACTAGCATCTCGCCCACTGACAGGTGTCCAGCCCAACCAGAGTGAAAAAACCAGGATCAACAGCGGCCCCATCCAGAAGTTGGGAATAGAGACCCCCAACAACGAAAAGCTCATCGCCCCAACATCCCATCCTCGATCTTTATGTAGTGCAGCCAGAACGCCCAGCGGCAGCGCAATAGCCACTGCGAGCAATAGTGATAAGGTAGCCAGCTCTATGGTGGCAGGCAGGCGCTCAGCCAGAATATCGACAATAGGCCGCTGTGAATGGAGTGACTCACCCAGATCCAGCCGTAGCAGGCCAGAAAAGTAGTGCATCAACTGTGTAGCCAGTGGTTGATTCAGTCCCAGCGCAGCACGCAACGCTTCACGATCTGCGGGGCGAGCTGACTCTCCCAACATTACCTCTACCGGATCACCCGGCACCAGGTGGATCAGAAAAAAGACCAGGCAGACAACTCCCACAACAACCAAGGCAGCACTGAGCAGCCGAGCCAGCAGTAGATTACCCATCTACCCCTTCTCGAATATCCACCTGCATTCCCACATCAACCTGCTCAAATAACGCCATCAGCTCTTGGTTACGCATGCGGATACAACCATGGGATAGAGGCACGCCCATCGGTTCAGAATCTGGGCAGCCATGGATGTAGATATAACGACGCAAGCTATCCACTCGGCTACCACGATTACGGCCTGGCTCCGCTCCAGTCAGCCACAGAATACGGCACAGCACCCAATCTCGCTCTGGATGCTGTACTGCAAGCTCTGGCGAATAGATCTCACCTGTTGCCCGCCGACCAACAAATACAGCATTCTCTGACTCACTTGCCCCTATTTTTATTCTGATCCGATGCAGTCCCCGTGGCGTGCAACCACTCCCCTCTTTTTCACCTGCACCATTTAGCGCACTAGAGATGGGGTAGCTATTAACCGCTGTTGTGCCATCCAGTAGTGACAATGTCTGTTCTGCCAGATTAATTTGGATATGCCTGGATTTCATTATTCAATATAACGCTCAACACGGTTCAACCCATCATAATTCCCATCACTGGCAAGATGATAGCCTTGAATATTGTTACGACTCACAACAACCTGATTTTCATACCACAGAGGCACGTAGGGTAGCGCCTGTAACAGTAATGCCTGTAATTGCCGGTAAAGATCTGCCTGCTGCATCTCATCCACCTCTGCTTCAGCCTGTTCAATCAAATGATCAACCTCTGCATCTTTAAATCGCCCCCGATTAGCACCATTTGGGGGCACAGAGTCACTATGGAATACATAACGGAAGACATCCGGCGTTTTAACACCCACCCAAGCCAGGCTGTACATCTGAAACCGTCCTGCCTTGATATCACCATAAACCGTTGCCCAGTCATAACTGCGCAGATCAACCTCAATGCCTGCCTCTGCCAGCTGACTCTGAATCACTGTCGCCAAACGCACCCGAAAAGGATCACTGGAGGTTTTATATACCAACTGTAAAGGGTGTCGCTCAGCATAACCAGCCTCACGCAATAACGCCCTGGCCTTTTTCAAATCACGATCATAGGGCAGCAGATTCTTTGCGCCTGCCCAATGTGAAGGTGGAAACATCGCCTGTGCCTGCTGAGCAGCACCCTGCATCACATAATGGATGATGGCTTCACGATCAATCGCATAGGCAATCGCCTGCCGTACTGCCAACTCTCCTGTATCAGCATCCTGTAGATTAAAACCCAGGTAGGAGAAGTTAGACCCAGTTGCCTGCTCAATCTGCACAGTCTGCTTCTGCTTCAGATAGGCCAACAATTCAGGCGGCAAATCATTCTGAATCAGATCAACCTCACCCCGCAGCAGTTTTAGGATACGTACTGTTGCCTCCGATACCTTGAGAAATTCAAAGTGCTGACCATCACGACGACGCTTCAACCGCAATCGTCCCTCCTCTGGCCAAGCAACAAACTGAAAAGAGCCACTACCCACCGGTTGATTCTGAAAGGGGTATTTTTTACTCATCAGATCAGCAGGCAAAATCCCAATCACAGGATAAGCAGGAAACAAGGGGTCAGCCCGTGTGAGAAAAAAATCGATCTGATCATCACCCTGGATCTCAACCCGATCAATCATATTCAACGCGGTACGATGGGGCGAGGCACTGTCTGGATCAAGAATAAAATCGTAGGTTGCCTTCACATCCCTGGCCGTCAGATGCATGCCATTGTGAAACTCACGCCCTTCCCGATTTAAAGTAAAGCGGTAATGAATAGACGAAAGCCGCTGCCACTGAGCCAGCGCAGGAATTGGCCGGTTAGCTGAATCAAAATCAACCAACCGGCGGTAGAGCAGCCGATTGATTCGAGTTGATGTGGCATCTGTGGCAAAACGAGGATCAAGATTTACCGGCGCATTGGCAAGCCCCATGCGTATTGCATCATCATGAGGCTGTCCACACGCCATCAACAACAACACGCAAGCAATCACAAAAGCGGGAGCGATTATTTTCATTAAGCTCACTTAACATCAGCCATGCTTATGCTGATATTTTGATTTTAGAAAAAAAAGATAGTAGGAATATTTTTACGCTACTTTAATACGCATTAAGAGATTAATTATGCCCCTA
>JAJFJN010000098.1 GCA_021773975.1 Gammaproteobacteria bacterium
TCTATCTCGGGAAAATCTACATAAAACTTAAAGCTGAACTGGAAAGTCTTGGGCGCACCCACTGGCTGGACGACGACTTTAAAACCCTGACAACCGCTAGCACCTATCAAATCGACCCACAGCAACAGTGGCAGCGCATTCGTGGCCGACAGCATCTAAAAGGGGTGCAACTAGCCATACTACAATCCCTCGCCAGCTGGCGGGAGAGCGTCGCCATTGAACGCAACAAACCCAAAGGCTGGATTATTAAAGATGATGTACTATTGGAGCTATCCCGACGCAAACCAAGAGACAATGCCCAGCTTTCACGCGTCCGCGGATTGGAAGCACATGCTGTTGAGCGACATGGCAATACATTGTTAAAGCTTATTAATGACAGCTGCGCCCTTCCCCCTGAAAGCTGGCCTCAGGAAAAAACCCAGCGTGTCCGTTTAACCACAGAGCAAGATGCTATGGTGGATATTCTAACCTGTGCCGTGCGTCTTTTAGCAAAAGATCAACAACTCAGCCCCCAAGCCCTGGCAACCCGCAAAGAGCTGGAACTGCTCGTAATTGGCGATCAGGAGCTGGAACTACTCAGTGGCTGGAAAAAGGCCGTTATTGGAAATGACCTGCAAAAGGTTCTAGCGGGAGAACTCTGGCCTCACTATATAAATGACCAGCTCAAGCTGGTTTTAACTGAAGAGAAGTAGAAATCACCATTCATAACGAACCCCGACTACAGCACTAATATCATACTGCTCACTATTAAACTCACCATTAATTTCCGTGAGCAGTGTAATATTATCCTTTGGCGTTGATATCAGACTAACGCCCAACACAGCGCTATCCCTTGGAAGCGCCCTGCTATTAATAACAAATCGGCTGTTACTCATGTCACCCGCCAGCCGTGCAACCCGACTGCCTTCGCCTTCAAACTCATGTGACCAACCGGCTCTTAATTCAAGGGTATTGGGTGCATCAGATTCTGTTTCCAGCGAGAAAGAAGAGCGAATACCAAAGGTAGAACGCAGGGAGTTATTGCTGCTATCTTCCACCTTAAGATTTAATGCCCCTGCGCCTGTTTCAGTATAGCCATCCCAGTATTGCCTGATAAACTGTAAGGATGCATAGGGCTGAATATTAACCCGCCCCATATCAACGAAAGCGGCTTCAAGATAAGCATTAAAGGCGCGCCCATCAAAATCGGCCTTTGCCTGCCGGGTCATCCCACCTACAACTACTCTCCGTGAATTATCAACCTGATTGCTTGAATAACTAAGCACCGCATCAAAATGCACATTACTTCTACGATATCGTCCGTATCCTCCTACCTGCCAGGATTCGGTTTTTGCATCACTCTGCGGTCTATCTTGAGAGGTATCGCCTTCACTATAACCACCCATCACGCCATAGGTCACACCACTTCGTATTGAACGGTCATAGCCTGCTAAGAAACCATAAACATCATAAGAGGTATCACCTGCACCCGCACCACCATCTACAGAACCTGCACCACCAAAACCCCGAATCCAAACACCCTGCAGCTGACTCTGTAGAGGCGCATTATCTTTAGCTGCATTCAATACAGCATAAAATGCCTGCGGATTGCTTGCCCCCTGATCTACCCAACGATGTGCTTCAGAAAATGCCGCATGGCCTGTCATACCATCCTGGCTATCCAGGTAGGCAAGACGATTTGATGTCGTCTGTACTAATGCACGCTGCTGAAGCTGTGTAGTTTGACTCGTACCAGAAATATCTGAGCCTGCAATAGATTGAAGAGCAGAACTGGCTTCTGCTGCGGTTAATGCATCAAATCTATCCAGCACAAATGCAGCATCAGCAGTGGCATGTTGACCCATTGAGTCCATCGCTCTACCCGCTGCCCGTTGCGTGGGGTTGACGCCTACATCAGCATACTCCACATCATTACGCGTCAATCGTAGAAATACATTCTGAGGGTCATAACTTAGCTGTGGATCAAGAAAGGCAAAGTTTGAACTCACATCTGCAAACTGCCCTTCAACTCCGCCTGGCGCAGTTAAAATCGTATAGCGTGTTCTTTTTTTATATTCCCCACTTTGTGCTTCAACATTAACATGACCACCCTGCAAGGTTGCTTTTGCGTGAAAACCACTCAAACGAATTCGATCCGCTTCACCTGCGGCATTTACTTTAACCAGAAAAGAGGAACCGGCATTAAAATCCATATTACCAATAACATCTAAATCGCCAATCTCAGTACCACGCGCTATGCGGCCACTATTGATTACATCCGCATAAATCAGGCCATCACCACCCAACTCGGCACCCTGCGAGATACGAATAATATTTCTAGGATTAGGCACAACAGGCTGAGGACAACAAGGGTCAAGCATCGCAATAACAACCTGCAAGTCTCCAAACAAACCACCAACATCTAAACGACCCTCTTGAACCTGGGTTAAACCTGCAAAACCACTTACACCTGTAAGATGCAGCGCACCCACACCCAGCTTATTCAGGGCACCATACCCAGAAATATACCCAGCAAGCTCTAGATTAAACTCTGAGGTATCAAAGCCTCCCCCTCCCCCATCCAATCTAATCGAACGGGAAGAGGTGACATTATCTGTTATCTCCAAAATGCCGTTGGTGATATGTAGCGCAGAGTTAACATCACCCAGAGCCGCATCATGATTAATCGCTAAAGTTCCCGTAAAAAAAGTACCGCCCGTATGGCTGTTTTCAGCCGTCAGCGAAAGCTTACCTGGGCCAAATTTAAATAGCCGACCATCACCCTGAACATGACCAGAAAATTCACCATCCTCAATTTGGTAAAAGCCAAGATCAGCACTGTTGGTAAAATCCCCCTGAAGACTTTGTGTATTACCGATCAATGCACCACTCTCAATCTGGGTACCACCTTCATAGCTATTGTCACCACGTAGCCAGACAACACCATTACCTGTTTTGATCAGCTCACCATCACCACTGATATCACCTGAATAAGCCACAATCGCCTCTTCAGCATACTCATATGTATGATCGATCATAAGCGTACTATTATTTATTACAGTATCACTCAACCCATTTACATGAGTGTTATAGATACCCTGCTCAATACGCGTCATGCCCGTGTATTCTGCCGCTCCATCCATATAGAAAGTACCCGTGCCTACCTTAGTCAATCCTCCTGCACCTACAATCTGCCCAGAAAAATAGCCCTCCCCATTATCAGCACCAATCGTAAGATAATTACTGCCAAGCTCTACGCGTCCTGAGCTACCCCATCCAAAATTACCTACCTGCCGATCACCATCTGCAGCACTAATATCAAAGGTTCCGTTCGCAGAGATATGAGCCTGTGAATTCAGCGTACCGACACCAGCGAGTGCCAGTGTAGAGCCATTATCAATACTAACCCTGCCTGTAAAATCACTTACCTCTGTTAACGTCAGACTGGCAGACTCAATAGCCAATCTACCTGAGCCACTAATAATGCCACCAAACACGGCATCTTCAGACAACGCCAGATTCAGTCGTTGTTCACCCAATTTAATCTGACCTGATCCCGATAGGCCAGTCAGCGTACGGCTACTATCTGCCCCTGCTATATCAAAAGTAGCCCCACTATCAATTTGCAGTTTACCTGCGCCTATCTCCCCCGCATCAACCAATGCAAGCGTGCCTGATAAAATAGTAGTCATACCCTTATATTTGTTTTCACCCGTAAGATGCACTATGCCAGCGCCAGATTTAATCAGTTGAGCCGTTCCCCTAATAACATCTGAATAGGTACCCTCAAAATCTTGATTGAATTCCACGACAGGTGAGATGCCAGCCGGTGGATGCTCAGGTATAAACGGAGGATCAGCTATAACGCCACAACCAAGGGCAAGACAGACAATCGGTTGTTCCCAGACAAAAGCACCTTGGGAGCCTGAGTTAATTGAGGTCTGTAAACTACTGGTGTTACCGCGTAACGTCCCTCCATGTAGGTACGGCGTGCTATTCCAGGTATTATCCCCCGTCAAGGCCAGCACACCCTCCCCCTGTTTCAGCAACATACCATCGGCAACCAAATCACCGCTAATTGACAGGCTGAATCCATTGGTATCAATCACCGCCCCGCCGTCACCAATATTGAATGCACGGGAGGTAGAAATATTATTCTCAGTTCGCAGTAGGGCATTATTCAGGGATACCGGTACTCCAGGCAGACCCAAGTCATCATCAGCGCTGACTGACAATAGGGTATTAACGTAGATCGTAGGATCAACTCTATAACTAATAGACAGCAACGAAGCCCCACCAGTCATAGAAAATGAGCCATATTCATTACCATAACGATCAAGTGAGGCGGCATTGCGCAAATAGTTTAAACCCGCCAGTGCTGCTTGCCGCTTGGCATAGGTTGCCTCCCCCTCATAGGCTTGCAACACATTAGGGGTAGTCGGATCAAAGTTGGCAAATGCGGATGATACAGAGAGTAGACCTATGGCTAATATGGGCAATTGCAAACCAAAGCATCTAAAAATGGGACGTTTTTTTACTGCAACAACAGCAGCAACCCCTTGAGGGAGCTGGTTCAAACCAGCTGTGAAGGCTGTTTTACTTAAATGAGATTGCCTACTGCATGCCCAAAATGATTTTTCATCCATGTTATATCCTTGATATTTATTCTTATATGCTAAACCCCAGCAATCATCAGATCCTTGATCATCCAATTGTGCACCGGGGTAAAACCCTTTACAGAGTATGAATATTGCAACTCAGAAAACACTCTGTCAATCCATGTGATAGAAAGAGGGAGGCTAGTCACCCTGCTTAATATACATCCCAAGCCATTCAGAAACAGACCGATTAATTCAACTGCCATCCATACATTGCTGTAAGGAATGCCGCCAATCAGGCAATGCCAAGCCAAAGAGATCATGCAGCTTCATATTGTCCAATACAGAATAAGCTGGCCGCATCGCAGGGGTGGGATACTCTGTAGTGGGAATAGGCAATAGGCGACAAGTAGATTCTGTGTTTCCTAAAATAGCCTGCGCAAAATCAAACCAGCTTGTCTGACCCGCTGCGGTAAGATGATAGATGCCTCGTTTTTCAGAAAATTGCGCAGGATTCATTTTTAATTGTGAAGCTACCTGAGCTGTTGTTTCAGCAATCATTCGGCTCCAGGTTGGGCTACCAATCTGATCATCCACAACCCGCACCTCATCCCGCTCAGCAAACAGCCGCAACATCGTTCGAAGAAAGTTTTGCCCATGCTGACCATAAACCCAGGCTGTGCGAAATATCAGCGCATTATCCGCAGTATCAAGTAGCGCCTTCTCACCTTGCAGTTTTGATCTGCCATACACCCCTGCAGGGTTGGTTTTATCATCCTCTTTATAGGGAAAACCTGAAGCACCATCAAAGACATAATCAGTGGAATAGTGAATAACGGCTGCCCCTTGCTTGGTCGCCAGTTCACCAATAATGCCAGGGGCAATCGCATTCACTGCCTCTGCCACATCGGGTTCACTTTCAGCTTTATCAACGGCCGTGTAGGCTGCCGCGTTAACAACCAGCACAGGCTTCACTTCATTGAAGGCTTGCACTAGAGAGTCCGGTTTGGCCAGATCAATAGTGAGTCCAGCTTTATTATCTCGGCTTGTAGCCACAATCTCACCCAAAGGTGCCAGAGTACGCAACAGCTCCCTGCCTATTTGGCCATTGCTACCAATCAACAAGATGCGTGCGGATGTTTGACTCACCGCTTATTTATCCAGATAAGGTGGCAGCATATCTTCAGGCAGATCACGCAAGTAAGGCGCATCTCTGTCCTTATCTGAAAGAATTGGGTTTTCAGTTAATGGCCATTCAATTCCTAAGTCGGGATCATTCCAGCGTATCGAAAACTGTGTCTCAGGATGGTAGTTGTCGGTACATTTATAACTGAAAAGCGCTTCCTCACTGAGCACACAATAACCATGTGCAAAACCTTCAGGAACATAAAATTGATGCTTGTTTTCACCCGATAGGTTTGCACCCACCCAACGGCCAAAATAAGGGGAGCCACGGCGCACATCTACCGCCACATCAAACACCTCACCTGAAATAACCTGTACCAGTTTGCCTTGACCATGAGGGTGTTGCAGGTGTAGTCCGCGCAATACACCACGCTGTGAAAAAGCCTGGTTATCCTGTACAAAAGAGCCAGGCATGCCATGTTCGGCATAGCGCTCTTGTTGCCAGGTCTCAACAAACCAACCGCGATCATCACCAAAGACCTTAGGCTCTATTAAAAGCACACCAGGAATATCTGTTTTTATGGTTTTCATGGGTAGGTAGCTCTATCACAGAGTTCTAACAGATATTGGCCATAAGCATTTTTCTCAAGCGCTTGACCTAATACTCTAACCTGTTCAGCATCAATCCAACCATTACAGAAAGCTATCTCTTCAGGGCAACAGACCTTCAAACCCTGACGCTCTTCAATCGTTTCAATAAAATTACTTGCCTGCATCAATGACTCATGAGTGCCTGTATCCAGCCAGGCTGTGCCTCGCCCAAACTTTTCCAGCCGCAACTTGCCCTGCTCTAAATAGAGTCGATTGAGATCAGTAATTTCCAGCTCACCACGAGGGGACGGTTTGAGCTTTGTGGCTAATTCAGTAACCTGGCTATCATAAAAATAGAGCCCCGTAACAGCATAATTAGATGCCGGGTTGACGGGTTTTTCTTCCAGACTGACTACATTACCTTCCGCATCAAAGCCTGCAACACCATAACGTTGGGGGTCCTTTACCCAATAACCAAAAACCGTCGCTCCTTCATTACTCTCTGCCGCTTGTTTTAATACCTTAACTAATCCATGCCCGTGAAAGATATTATCCCCCAATACCAGGCAACAAGATCGACCTGCAATAAAATCCCGTCCAATATGAAATGCTTGGGCTAGACCAGCAGGCTCTGGCTGTACTGCATAACTAAGATTAATACCCCACTGGCTACCATCTTCAAGAAGTTTTTTGAAGAGCGGTGCATCTTGAGGTGTAGTGATAATTAAAATATCCCGAATACCCGCCATCATTAAGATAGCCAATGGATAATAGATCATCGGTTTATCGTAGATAGGTAGCAGCTGCTTACTCACTGAGCGAGTAAGTGGATAGAGCCGGGTACCAGAACCACCTGCTAATATAATGCCCTTCATAATGCCCCTCTCGCTTTCTTATAATTGACCTAACCGCTCACCACGATAACTACCATTCATCACGCGGTTACTCCATGATGGATTATCCAGATACCACTGCACTGTAGCACGCAATCCCGACTCAAAGGTCTCTTGTGGCTCCCAGCCAAGTTCTCTTCTAATCTTGGAAGCATCGATAGCGTAGCGCTGATCATGACCAGGTCGATCAGCAACAAATTGTTTCAGATGCGCATGTGGGGCATAAGATGACTGCGGTATAAACTCATCTAAAATTGCACACAGCGTATCAACCACTTCCAGGTTGGTCTTTTCGCTAGTGCCACCGATGTTATAGACCTCGCCCAGCGTCCCCGCCTCCAGCACTCGCCAGATTGCACGACAGTGATCCTGTACATACAACCAGTCACGAACATTACCACCATCTCCATAGATAGGCAGCGACTTGCCCACGAGAGCATTCTGGATCACCAGCGGAATCAGCTTCTCTGGAAACTGGCAAGGGCCATAATTGTTTGAACAGTTGGTGGTTATTACCGGTAATCCATAGGTGTGATACCAGGCTCGCACCAGGTGATCTGATGCTGCCTTAGATGCTGAATAGGGTGAATTTGGCGCATAAGGCGTCTCTTCAGTGAAGAGTCCTTCAGCCCCAAGCGAACCATAAACCTCATCTGTTGAGACGTGCAAAAATCGAAATGCCTTTGCTTGATCCTCAGGTAAACCCGAATAGTATTGTCTGCTGCACTCCAACAGATTAAAGGTGCCAAACACATTGGTCTGAATAAAATCAGCTGGCGCGTCAATAGACCGATCAACATGGCTTTCAGCAGCAAAATTTATCACGGCAGATGGTTGGTAACGCCTTAATAGATCAGCCACCAACTCTTGGTTACAAATATCTCCCTGCATAAAAGTGTAACGATCACCCTCTTTAATGTCAGCCAGAGTATCCAGATTGCCGGCATAGGTCAGCAAATCCAAATTGATAACTCTGACATCCTCCTGACACATCAGCAGATGAACAAAGTTACCGCCAATAAACCCTGCTCCGCCCGTAACCAATAAAGTCTTCATGTGACTACCTCCCCTGTGCCCGCATTTTGGATCTTAGAACGGAATATCATCATCAAAATCAACATCCGGCGCTGGGGCGGGTGAAGAAGGCGCTGAGTTTTGTGCACTTGTGCCCGCATTTTGGGTAGGACGGCTGCCGCTGCCATCGAATGACGCAGTGCCACCACTACGACTATCAAGCATCTGCATCTGATCAGCAACGATCTCTGTGGTATAACGATCCTGACCATTTTTATCCTGCCACTTATGCGTCTTTAATTTACCTTCGATGTAAATTTTTGAACCTTTCTTGCAGTACTCACCCACAATCTCACCCAAGCGGCGAAAGAACACCACACGATGCCACTCGGTGTGCTCTTGGGTCTCTCCAGTATTCTTGTCCTTCCAAGAATCTGAGGTTGCTAAGGTGACATTAGCCACGGCATTGCCATTAGGCATATAACGTACCTCTGGATCCTTCCCCAGATTGCCAATAAGAATGACCTTATTTATACCTTTTGCCATTACTTCCCCCTCACTCTAGGTTTAATGATTCAGTAACCAGCCGAGCCTACGCTTCAGCCAAAGAAAATTCATCCAATGCCGATGGGTTCATCGCATCTGGGTCTACCTTAAGATAAGCCACACCCTCTTCGTTGACAATCACCGCCTCAACCACCCCAGTCACAGATGTGATACGAGCTAGCAAATCATCCGACTCATCCGCACTTAAAACACCCACATGTAGCAGTTGATTGCGCAGATTGCGTGGTCGACTCATGCCTGAGGCCACCAAAAACCACAAACCTGCAGAGACCGCACCCAACAAAAAGACACCGCCAAAGCCAAAAGAACCCTGCATCCAGCCACCTAAGATACCGCCAAGAAAGGATCCTGTAAATTGAGAGGTGGAGTAGATGCCCATTGCCGTCCCTTTGCTCTCTGCCGGAGCTATCTTTGAAACCATGGAGGGCAGCACGGCCTCCAACAGGTTGAAGGCGGTAAAAAAGAGCACCAGCGCCACCACTAATCCAGCCAGTGATGTGTAAAGAAAATAGAAGGCAACCTGAGCCACCCCCATAACAAAAACCGCCCCCAAGAAGATCTCTTTCATCTTGCGCTTTTTTTCCGCAAGAATGACAAAAGGCACCATAAGAACAACAGAGCCTAATAAGACAGGCAGATAAACCTGCCAGTGTATTGAACTATCCAGCCCCAAAATATCACGCAGCACCAGCGGCACAGCCATGAAGATAGAGGTGATTGTCATATGCACCGTCAAAATGCCATAGTCCAACCGCAGCAGATCAAAGTTGCGCAACACTCGGGCAAACTGCCCGGCAACCGGCTCCGCATCCCGGTGGCGATGACAGTGCTCCAGCTGAGGCTGAGGCACCAGAAACAACGCAACAGCAATACCACCAATCGCCAAAACGGCTGTCAACCAAAAGATACCAGGGACGCCAATCCAATTATTAAAAACTGGCCCCAAAACAAGCGCCAGCATAAATGCAGCGCCAATACTCATGCCGATCATGGCCATGGCTTTGGTGCGCTGCTCTTCCCGTGTAAGATCAGCTGCCAATGCCATGACGGCTGCTGCAATAGCTCCACTGCCTTGCAGGGCACGCCCTATAATAACCCCTGTAATACTGTCAGAAAGGGCGGCAACAACACTACCAACTGCAAAGATCAGCAGCCCACCCACGATCACCGGCTTACGACCAATACGATCAGAGAGCATGCCAAAGGGAATCTGCAACAGCGCCTGAGTCAAGCCATAAGCACCAATCGCAACACCCACCAGCAGTGGCGTCACCCCTTCTAGCTCATCTGCGTACAAAACGAAAACGGGCAGAATCATGAAAAAACCCAGCATGCGCAAGGCATAGATACCAGCCAGGGAAAATGTCGCCCGCTTCTCTGTAGCGGACATTCCGTTCTTATTATTGTTTCTCACTATCGAATTCTATTCTGACTTTGCGTAAAAAATGGTAGACCGCGTATAGTATCAGGTTCGCTTTTATGCCGATACGCAACACATGAAAAACATCCTGATTCGCGGGGCACGCACCCACAATCTAAAAAATATTGATCTGGATCTGCCTCGGGACAAGCTGATTGTCATCACAGGCCTCTCCGGTTCTGGCAAATCATCACTGGCCTTTGACACCATCTATGCCGAGGGGCAGCGTCGCTATGTGGAGTCGCTCTCTGCCTACGCACGGCAGTTCCTCTCAATGATGGAGAAACCTGACATTGATCATATCGAAGGGCTATCCCCCGCTATCTCGATAGAGCAGAAGACCACCTCACACAACCCGCGCTCAACCGTCGGCACCATCACCGAGATCTACGATTACCTACGGCTACTGTTCGCCCGTGCCGGCACACCCTGCTGCCCCACCCACAAGCAGCCCCTAGAGGCGCAAACCGTCAGCCAGATGGTAGATCAAGTGTTAGCACTGCCCGAAGGGAGCAAGCTGATGCTGCTGGCTCCTGTGGTCTCCGAGCGTAAAGGCGAACATCAAAAGCTATTTCAGGCGCTACAGACTCAGGGCTTTATCCGCGCCCGTATCGACGGTGAAATCTACGAGATCGACAGTGCGCCTGAATTAGAGTTACAGAAAAAGCACAGCATCGAGGCCGTAGTCGACCGCTTCAAGGTACGCAGTGATCTTCAGCTACGTCTGGCTGAATCCTTTGAGACCGCACTGCGCCTATCCGACGGACTGGCTCGCATTGCCTGGATGGATGATTTAACCCAGAAAGAGCTGATCTTCTCTGCCAATTTTGCCTGTCCACACTGCGGCTTCAGCATTGCAGAGCTTGAGCCACGTCTCTTCTCCTTCAACAACCCTGTCGGTGCCTGCCCAACCTGCGATGGCCTTGGTGTCGAACAGTTCTTTGACCCAGAGATGGTGGTAGCCCAACCACACCTCAGCCTCGCTGCGGGTGCAGTACGCGGTTGGGATCGCCGCAATGCCTACTATTTTCAGCTCATCTGTTCACTGGGTAAGCACTATAAATTTGATGTAGAGACCCACTGGAAAAAACTACCTAAAAAGATTCAGCAGGCCATCCTGTTTGGCAGCGGTGATGAAACCATTAAATTTAACTATTTTAATGAACGTGGCAATAGCAATACACGCACCCACCCCTTTGAAGGGATCATCCGCAACATGGAGCGCCGCTATCGGGAGACTGAATCCAATGCCGTACGCGAAGAGCTATCCCGCTATATCTCTAGCCATTCCTGCCCCAGCTGTAGTGGAACCCGCCTGACTGAAGCGGCTCGCCACGTCTTTATTGCCGATCACAACCTCCCCAGCATCAGCGCCATGCCCATCGGCAAAGCGCTCCTCTTTTTTGAGCAGCTGACACTACCGGGTAAACGCGGCAAGATTGCAGCCAGGATAGTCAATGAGATCAACCAACGACTCAAATTTTTAGTCAATGTTGGACTCGATTACCTAAACCTCAGCCGCAGTGCCGAGACCCTCTCTGGCGGCGAAGCCCAGCGTATTCGACTGGCCAGTCAGATCGGCGCCGGTTTGGTGGGCGTCATGTATGTATTGGATGAGCCATCCATCGGCCTGCATCAACGGGATAATGGGCGTCTACTCAAAACCCTGACCTACCTGCGTGACCTGGGTAATACCGTGATTGTGGTGGAACACGATGAAGAGGCGATCCGAAGCGCAGATCATGTGGTTGATATTGGCCCTGGTGCTGGCGTTCACGGCGGACATATCATCGCACAAGGCCTGGCAGAGGATATCGCCAACACAGCAGAATCCCTGACCGGACAATATCTCTCTGGAAAACGCAAGATAGCTATACCCGAAAAACGCACAGTGGCTGATCCTACCAAACAGCTACAGATCCACGGGGCATGCGGCAACAACCTGAAAACCATTGATGCTGAGATCCCTGTGGGGCTGCTCACCTGCATCACCGGCGTATCAGGCTCTGGCAAATCAACACTGATCAATGACACCCTCTACCCCGCTGCTGCCATGCAACTCAATGCAGCTGGCCACAGAAGCTCAGCCCCCTGCTCAAAACTGGAGGGATTGGATCATTTTGATAAAGTAGTCGATATCGATCAAAGCCCCATCGGGCGCACACCCCGCTCTAACCCCGCAACCTACACTGGCCTATTTACCCCCATCCGCGAGCTATTCGCCGCCACACAAGAGGCACGCTCCCGTGGATACAGCCCTGGCCGCTTTAGCTTCAATGTGAAGGGCGGACGCTGTGAAGCCTGCCGCGGCGATGGTGTGATCAAGGTGGAGATGCACTTCCTGCCTGATGTCTACGTCATGTGTGATCTCTGCAAGGGCAAACGCTATAACCGCGAAACCCTGGAGATCAAATACAAGGGCAAGAGCATCGACGAGGTGCTGGCGATGACAATTGAGGATGCACTGGAATTTTTCTCAGTCGTGCCTTCACTCAAACGCAAACTACAGACACTGATAGACGTAGGGCTCTCCTACATTCAACTGGGGCAGAATGCCACCACCCTCTCCGGTGGTGAGGCCCAACGGGTTAAGCTCTCTCGTGAGCTATCAAAGCGCGATACCGGCAACACCCTCTACATATTGGATGAACCCACGACGGGTCTGCATTTTCACGATGTCCAGCATCTATTGGAGGTACTGCACCGACTGCGTGACCACGGCAATACCGTTATTGTCATTGAGCACAATCTGGATGTGATTAAAACAGCCGACTGGGTCATCGACCTCGGGCCAGAGGGGGGCGATAAAGGAGGAGAGATTATTGCCACAGGCACACCAGAAGCGGTCGCTGCAACAGATAGATCCTACACGGGGCAGTTCTTAAAACAGATACTAGATCGGGGATAGAGATAACACCCCTCAAAGGGGTGTTATCTCTAAAATGCCACTAGCTCCAAACCTCTTCTGAGATTTTTAAGCTCTCTATTGGGCTATTTTCAAGCAGGTGCTGTTCAACAATCTCAGTGACATTCTCTACAGTCACCTTGGCATACATCACGCCTTCAGGGTAGACAAGTACATTCGGACCCTCTTCACAAGGACCAAGACAACCGGTAGTGGTTACCTGAAAGCGACCCCACAGCCCTTTCTCTTCAAACAGTCGACGAAACTCATCAACCAACGGAGCACCGCCACGCGCGGTACAAGACCCCTTAGGATGGGTCTCTGGACGGCTTTGAACACAAACGAATACATGTTTTTCTGGTTTTGGCATATCAACTCACCTTAACTATCTATTATAAAAATTCAGCACAAACCGGATCATTGATATCCGGCTACAAAGTATTACGCGCTAAGCGGCCACTTCCACATTACGCGCTTGCCACCACTGCGCAGCTATTTGATAGGCTTCTTCACGCTCAGTCGCCCGCCCCAAGCCACGCAACACAATAGCCAGGGTGCTAATCACAGCCGCCTGCCCATACTCATCATCCTCACGACCATCCCATACCGCCCTAAAGTGATCAAGGTTAAGATTTTTAGGTACATTCTGGTTTGCAAACGCCTCATCAGCAGGCCACTCTTCTTCCCAACAGATGCCATCACTCAGGCCATAAAGCTTACAGGGACGGCCTAAAATACGCTCAAACTCACCACTATCGCCATGCATTGAAAGATTCTTCTCCTGCTTTAAGAGATGCGCTGCCTGCTGATGCAGTGGCGCATATTGAGCATGGTGTACCCCTTGCAGCATAAGCGATGCAGAAAGCGGATTCAGCATGCGAGCAACCGTGTGCATGGGTGTCCGAATACCTAATTGCTTCCGATACCCCATCAGCTCTTGAACAATGCCTGAAAGATTATCAACCGGCAGATAGGCAAATCCCCCTTGATTAATCTTGGCAGCTGCTTGAGAGAGCAGGCCGGAGGGTTCAATACCCAGCGCCCTCAATGCCTGAGGTACATACATTTTCTCATCACGTCGAGATACCCCATGCATAAATACAGGATAACCATTTCGACTCAACAGTAATGCCGCAAGCAGAAACCAGGGCAACTGCTTTCTTTTACCGGCATAGGCTGGCCAATCCACCGCAACTGATGGCGCATCCACTGGCTTGGGTAACCCCTCGTGCAGTGCTTCTGCAAAACCGGCGACCTCCTCTGGGGTTTTACGTTTCAGCCGCAACAACATCAGAAAAGCGCCCAACTGCTGAGGCTCTACTTCATAGTGGGCAATCTCAGTCATGGCGGCACGCGCCTCTTCCTGAGTCAGGGAGTTGCTTAATTTACGGTCATGCCCCAGTTTCCTGATGTAACGGGCAAATGAGTGTTCACAGGCCATAGATTAGCCTGTTATTCCGCAGCACTTGTTGATTCAAGGAGAAAGTCGTAGCAGTTATCTTTGTTTTTCTTGCTCGATCTCAGCTTCATTGCCGCACGGGGATGCTGATTCAGGTAGCCGCTAATGCCGTAGATGTCATTAAAGCCCCACTCAATTTTCTTACGCAGTGGAACAAACTCTTCCTGGATAACCTTATACAGTGGCTTGGTATCAAACTTTGGATTTTGTAGAAAATTGAGCAGCAGCTCCAGGTTGCAGTTACCCGCACCACGCCCGATGCCATTGATCGTGGCATCCAACAGGTTTACCCCATCAATAATGGCTTGCTGGGTATTCGAGAAAGCCAGCTGTTGGTTGTTATGCGCATGAAAACCTAACTCTTTATTGGGTGCATGCTTCTTATACAACTCAACGTAAGCGGTGACCTGCTCAGAGTAAAAAGCACCAAAGCTATCAACAAAGTAGAGATAATCCACCTCATCCACCTCATTAACGGCCTCCAGCGCCTCAATGAGGTGCGGCTGAATAACCGCTGAGGGAGCCATAATATTGATCGTGGTCAGATAACCCAGATCTTTGGAGCGCCGTGCCAAATCCAGCCCCTTTTCAATATCAGGCACATAACAGGCGGTGCGCATCATATCGATTGGACTCTGGTCCCGGGGTTGCAGGGCATTCACATCTACTCGGCCCACGTCAAACATCACTGCAATCAAGGGGGGCTTCTCACACTCATAGGAATCGACAACGGCCTTGATATCATCATCCACACAGAAGTTCCATTTGCCCCATTTATCACGCGGATACTCATCGCTTTCTGCCAGCTTCTTGCCTAGCTCAATGACATCAACACCCGCCTCACAGGATGCCCGGTAGGCCGCCTTTACAAACTCATCAGTAAATTGGTAATTATTGATCAAACCACCATCACGGATAGTGCAATCCAACACCTTAATCTCTTCTCGAAACATTATTTTATCTCTCGTTTGCTTCCAAACCGGAGATCAAAAGCCATCCGGCACAGCCAATTCCCACGCCCAATTTTATTGGGGAAACGTGGGATTATTACAATTTGTGGGCGGCTAATCCAGGCATGATCTCTGAAAAGTTCTGAATTACCGGAAAATCAGTCACATTCTTTATTGGGCCACGAGAATCTGGTCGAGTCACAGCCAGTAACCAGCGGAATCCGAATTCACGCGCAGACTGAAGCACCGCCAGGCTATCATCCACGAACAGGGTGCGCTCCCGATTAAAGGACTCCAGCTGATGCAATCTATCCCAGAAAAGGGGGTTTTCTTTAGGCAGGCCAAAATCATGTGAGCAATAAACCGCATCAAAATAGCCACCCAGTTGCGTCCGACCCAATTTCAGTGCAAGCGTCTTTTGATGGGCATTGGTAACCAGCACAATACGTCTGCCACTGGTGCTCAGCGCCTTGAGAAAGTCCAGCACGTGGGGATGGACAGCAATCAGGTGGTCCACCTCCTCCTTGAGCAGTGCAATATCCAGCCCCAATTCCCGACTCCAGTGATCCAGGCAATACCACTCAAGTGTCCCCTCCACATCCTTGTAACGAGAAGCAAGCTCTGCCCGTGCAGATTCATCACTGATTTTTTTATCTCTGGCATAGCATTGGGGCACATAGGTTTGCCAAAAAAAATTATCAAAATGCAGATCCAACAAAGTGCCATCCATATCTAAAAAGACAGCATCTATCTCATTCCAAATAACCATTTAATATTACCTTATTCACCAAATGGACAACATAAATGCCATTACGCAACTTTACCTGAAAAACATAGCGTTACGCTTGGTTTTTATTTTTTAATTAAATATGAAAACAGCCTAAAGTTGCAGTTTTTATTGCCGTAACAGCCATTACAAAACGGTTAACAATTGCCTCATAAAACCAACAAGCCATGTAAGCAAAAATGATTTTATACATTAACCAGGAAAAGTATTTGGAGAATGATAATGAATGCGCTATCACTTAAACGCAAACTTGCCATAGGCATAACAGCCATTCTATTGGTAACTGTGTTTCTTGGCATTACAGTATTCTATTCACTGCAAAAAAGTGAAGGGGACAGTGATATCGTAAATACGGCCGGCCGCCAACGCATGCTCAGCCAGGCCATGTCCAAATCGGCTCTAAGTTACTCCCTAGCTAAAAACGGCCTACAGGCAGCGCAGGCACAGGTTTCAGAACTGGATCGCTACATTACAAAAATGCGCGGCACCTATGCTGGCATGATTATTGGCCCAGCCAAGCAGGCAGGCCTAAAAATCTCTATGCATCCAGAAAAAGAGAGTGCCCCTGCTTTACCTTTTCCAGCGACATTTACCCGCATTATTGGTGAGAAATTTGCAGCTAGTGGCAGCTTTAGCGTAGATATTATCGCCAATGACCCCATCAACCCAGCCCAAGGTTTAAAAGATGCCATAGATCAGGAGGCTTTTCGTTTCCTATCCGCCAATAAAGACCAGCGATTCTTTAAGGAGGTGGAGCACGATAATAAACTCTATCTGCGCTATTACACCGCTGACAATGCCGTCGTTGAAGGCTGCGCCAGTTGCCATACTGCAATGAAAAATGAAATTTTTAAAGTGGGAGACATGCTGGGCATTCGGCGCTTCACCATTCTGTTTGCAGATAATATCGCATTGGGCAGAGCCCGTCTTAACCCTAGCCTGGAGGAATATGAGGCCGCTTCTGCCGTCTTTACACAAACATTGAGCGCATTGAAATCAGGAGGCAAATATCCAGCAGATCTTCAGATGACTGCATTCAAACCATATGCAGGCAACGATGATCCAAATATCCAAGCCAAGATCACCGAGATTGAAAGCTTAATGGGGCATTTTACAGGCTCCGTAGCCAAGCTGACCACCTCCGAAATTGGATCCAATGATTATTGGCAAGCACAACATGATGTTCCAAACAGTGCTAATAAACTGCTTAAGCTGAGCAATGACCTGACCGCTCAGTTTGCTCAAATCGCCAATACTCATCAAAACAATGTTCGATGGGCTGTTACCATTATGGTATTGGCTGTAATCACAGCATTTATTGGACTATTTCTGACGGTCAACCGGGCAGTTCTCAGCCCTGTTGAAAAGATAACCAGGATTGCAAACGATATTGCCCAGGGTGATCTGACCCAAAAAATCAACAGTAACCGTGAAGATGAGATTGGACAACTCTCAACTTCGCTGGATCAGATGTCCCATAACCTCAACCGCATGATCACCAAGATTGCTGACACATCCCAGAACCTGGTTCTAACCAGCAATAGCATCAGTGATGCCACCCAGCAGGTGACGGATGGTGCGGTAAACCAGTCCCAGCAGACAGAAATGGTTGCTGTTTCTGCCAATGAGATGGAGATTGTCTCCCAGGATATCTCACGCAATACCACTGAAGCGGCTGATGCCGCCAACCAAGCCTCTCAAGTAGCACTTGAAAGTGGCAATGTCGTACACAAAAGTATTGAGGGTATGGCACGCATTTCAAGCTCTGTAGCAGAAGCAGCTAAAAACGTAGAGCAGCTGGCAGAACATTCCGATCAAATCGGCAAAATCGTCTCTGTGATCGATGATATTGCCAACCAAACCAATCTGCTTGCACTCAATGCCGCCATTGAAGCCGCCCGAGCCGGTGATCAGGGACGTGGATTTGCAGTTGTTGCTGATGAGGTACGCCATCTGGCAACCCGCACCACCGACGCTACCAAGGAGATTGCTGAGATGATTCGCAATATCCAAAATGGTACCAACACAGCGGTTAACTCCATGCATGAAGGTAGAAGCGAGATTGAAGCGGGATCGACTCTAGTAAGCCAGACAGGCCAATCACTACAACAGATTGTCGAGGTTATAGATGGCCTAACCGATAGAATCCAGCAGATAGCTACAGCCTCTCAAGAACAAAGTATGTCTATGGCTGAAGTGACCAATAATATTTCAAACATTTCAGAGGTCGCTAAGAGCGCAAAGGAACAAGCTCAACTAAGCTCGCAATCTTGTGGCGAAGTCACCCATCTTGCAAAAGAGATGCAAAATATGATTCAGCAATTCAAGCTCTAACCCAACAGAGCAGCGTCGATAACAAAAGCCGCAGGTTGAAACCTGCGGCTTTATATTTTCACACCCACTACTTACAGAATTCTCTGAGATAATCCTCAAGCTCACGCTGCTTATAACGCATTGTTCTCCCCTGCCCTGCTTTATAGCCACGGCGCAAATGTTCTTGGATGCGCTCTACCTTCTGTTTTTTCTTCCAACAATCCTTCTTATTACGCGCCTTCTCTTTTCTGGCCACCCGTAGTGCCACAGCTTGCCTATTAGATTGCTTTTTTCGCGCATGCTCCGATTGATGCTCAAGCTTTAGTGGCGTACGGGGAGCCTCCCATCCTGTTTTCTGATTTTCAATTTCCAGCTTTTCCTGAATACCCGAACTGCAAGTACGATCAGAAAAACTCACTCGCCCATCAGCCAGCTGGCAACGTATTACGGTTTCAGCAGCATCAATTGACAGGCTTATCAATAACCCTATCAATACAAAGAATCTCACCCCCAACGCCCACACGTTATTATTTTTAGAGCACACCTTACACCTCCTTATAATTCAACCACCGTATCCTACAAAGCCACTGCTACTATTGTATCTAGGAATATTCTGAATTCTGCTCAGAAATGTGCCTTGCTAATATTGTGCTTAAATATAGAGAGAGGGTTATTGTTAGACCTAGGTCTACTTATAAATTAATCTCCTAAGCTGCTAAGCTTTATAGAAAAGAAGCATTACTAATTTCCTGGATTTTGAGGTTCAAGCTCATGCTCGATAATCTGCGCGGCGTTTTTGAAAAACACAAACAAGATCTGGTAGATGGCGAAGTCATCACCTTTCCAGACTACCTATCACTAGTAGCCAAACAGCCCTGGATAACACGCAACACCTTCCAGCTTATACACGACATGATGCTCAGTTCGGGTGTTGAACACGCCATCATGCCTGGCAAGCCGATCAAGCATCGCTATGGTTTCTTTGAAGATGTAGAACTCATTGGGCCTTTTTCAGTATTTGGTCAACAAAAAGCCAAAGAAAATCTGGTAGAAAAAATCGATAACGCCAGTCGTGGATTAGAAGCATCTAAGCGCTTATGGATTCTCCTTGGCCCACCCGGCGCTGCAAAATCACGCTCTATGGACGGCATCAAACGTGCTTTGAACCTCTACTCTGCCAGCGATGAGGGACGCACTTATACACTCCTGCTCCCTACCGTTGATGAACGCCTAAAAGATAAAGCGCTATTTGAAGAGGATGGTGTCTACTATTTACAAAGCCCTATCTTTGAACGACCACTCCAGGTTATTCCACCCGCCCTGCGGAATGATTTCTGTGAAAAACTCAATTCAGAAATTGGTGATGGTGCATTGAAGGGCTTTTTAGAAAAACACCCTCACTATGATGGCAACTTTAACATCCAGATCGATGGACTCATGTCACCCTATTCGGACCATGTCTTAAAGGATTTCATGAAAACCAAAGGACTGGGGCTCTGGGAACTCCTTCCTTATCTAAAAGTTAAACGCATGATCTTCGATGCCCGCACAAAAACAGGCATCGGCTCCTATACTCCACGCGATGAGAAGAGCCAGGAAGCCGGCTCGCTGGTAGGCAATATTGACTACAGCCTATTACCTCGTTTTGGCAGCGAATCCCATCCACTGGTACACGACTACCAGGGCGAACTCTGCGCGGGTGCCAATGGCTTGGTCGAGATTCACGAAATACTCAAGCTATCAGACAAATTTCTCTATGAGTTACTGTTTGCCACACAAGACCGCTTCTTTAAACCCGAAGGCCAACCACCTGTACCTTTTAACGGCGTCATCATCGGTCATACCAATTTCCATGAGTTCAACATGTTCATTGGTAACGAAAGTTTTGAAGCACTCCGATCGCGTACCACCTTCATTGAAATGCCACTCTCGGTTACCTTCAAAGAAGAGCAAAAGATCTACGACATCACTTACTCCAATGAGCATCGCAAATGGAGCAACAAAAAGAAGCATGTTGCCCATGTCGCCCCACACAGCATAGAGATGCTAAGTTTGGTCGCCGTCATGACTCGACTCTATCAATCTAAACAGAACCCCAATCTCTCGTTATTACAGAAAGCACTCATCTATGCTGGACGGGCAGACAGTGGTGTTGACAACAACATGTCAAAAGCCATTTTGGATGAGTTTGAATTCATCAAGCCTTCCGAAGGCACTTTTGGATTAGATCCCCGTTTTATTCAAAATATCTTTGAAAACACCGAGCATTTTCAGATCAATGAATTTGCAGCCAACACCCAACGTCTTGAAAGCGAAAAGAGTGAGCCCACCATGCTCACCTCCATTGCACTGAACAATCCTTGTGTATCTCCACTGGATCTCTACCTCCGCACGGAGAATGCTATCAAAGATGCCTTCGCTAACAACAAGAATGTACTCAACCACTACCTGACTAAGATTCTGCCACAAGCCAAGGGCTGGATATTTAGCCAGATCGCCAGCGATGTCTACACAGCCGTTCTACGTGATACCACCATCGTTGAAAGCACCTGGAAGAAATACACCGACCATGTGCGCGCCTATGCCCACAACACCAAGGTCAAGCACGAAGTGACTCAAATGGATGTGCAGCCAGATGAAAAATTCATGCAGACCATTGAACAGTACCTCGGCATTCCAGAAAAGGATGTCTTCCGTAAAGAGCTATCCGATGCCATCGCCAGCGTTAGCGGCAAGGTCTTACTTGCTGATGAACCTTCCTACCAGGCCGCAATCAAACGCTTTGTATTCGAGAATGAATTCAAGTCTGGCGAAAACATTAAACTGCTGGGCTGGATCAAGAGCGGCAGCAGCGCCGCCAGTGTCGACTCCAAAGAGCAGGAGCAACTTAACGAAACGGTTAAATACCTGATGGAGCACCAGGGATATTGTGGCAAATGCGCCTTCCAGGCCCTGACCATCACCGCCAATGCATCAAGCATTGATATCTGACGAGCTGAAATTATGGATGTCGATCGCATTACATCTGACGAATCCGAAGGCTTCTTCAATGATTTCATTGAAGAGCAGCTAAACGACCTTGTTGAAGACATCATCAATGAGGGTGATCTCGATCGAACCGATGCCAGCGGCAGTGATTTAATTATTGAAATGGACGATATTGAACCACCCACTCTGGTCTACGGTGACCAGGAGAGCGGTGGCGGGGTAGGCCAGGGCGGTGGCGAGCCAGGCACCGAAAAAGGCAAACTCAAGTTTGAAATACCCTTCGAGCGTTTTATGGAGCTGGTCGCTGACAAGCTTCGCCTTCCAAACCTGCTAAAAGAGGGTAGAGGTAAAATTAAAGAGGTCTCCTACCACTTTAAAACCTTTGGTCCTGTTGGTGTTCTTTTAGATAAAAAACGCACCTTTAAACGGGCGCTACGCAGCAGCATCAGCACCGGAGTCTACTGCCCTGAAAAGGAAAAATTTAATGTAGAGGTTCGACGTAAAGACCGCCGCTATAAAGTACCACAACGCGAAGAGAACCCTAAATACAAAGCGGTGGTTTTTTACATGGGAGATATCTCATACTCTACCTTTGGTGAACGGCTGGAGCTTGAAAAACGACTGCTTAACTTTACCCACCACTGGCTTGATTTTAATTACGGCAAAAATAACGTCGAACACCGCTTTTTTGTTCATGATGTTGAAGCCTATGAGGTAACCCCCGAGCAGTTCTATCAGGTCAGCAACATTGGTGGCACCCGCGCCTCTCTGGTATTTGATCTAGTCTCAAATATTGCTTTTAACGAATATGATCCTGCCACAACCAACTTCTACGGTTTCTATGTGGGTGATGGTGAGCTTTTTGGTAATGATGCCAAAGAGATTGTCGAGATCATTACAGAACAACTCCACCCCATGTTCAATCGTTTAGCACTCGTCGAGGTTCAACCCAGCCGCATGAGCTGCCTTAATGCAGAGGTCTCCAAAGCCTTCTCTTCTGACCGTGTGATACGCACCTGCGCTTTAAAAGGCAAAAAAGAGATCATTAAAGTCATCAAGCAGATGTTCGAGGCGCGCCATGCTTAGCCTAAGATCCGACCCTAAATTATTTGAACTGGCGCAGCGGGTAGAGTATTTCGCCAAAGAAAAATTCAACATGTCTCTACCAGAGATGCGCTTCTTCATTCTCAACCCAATGGAGTTTGCCGCCCTGCTGGAGAAAAATGTCTATCCCACCAGCCCTATCAACATATGGGAAGGCAAAAACATTGCCAATAAAAAGCACCGCATCGAGACCGGTCAGGAGTCAGCCCTCTATTATGAGGTGGTACAAACCGGCAACCCATCTTACGCCTACCTGAACGAAACTAACTCAGCTCTAACTCAAGCCTCAGTCATGGCGCATGTAGCGGGGCACTGTGAGTTTTCTGAGTTGAACGTACTGCACGACTCAGACATGGACCGTACTGAATATGTCATGCATCTGGTACGCAAGGTTGACCTGGGTCGACATCAGATGGGAGAACGGCGCTATATCGATTACTGGAATGCCTGTGAATCAGTACTACCCTTCATCGCCCCCAACTCCCAGTACAATCTGGAAAACAGCATCGATAGAGAATCCACTATCGTCACTAATGCTGTCGAGCCAAGTGATGCATCAGAGTCAAATAATGCCCCCTTCAGCTTGGTAGACAACACGCTCGACTCGCTGCTGAAGCCCGCTGCAGCAAAGCCCTTTGTAGAAATGGAGAAGAAGCGCGAGCGGCATGAAACCCTGAGCCGACGTGGCTATAACCTGCGCGCACCTTGCCAGGATATATTGGGATTTCTGCGCCAGTATGCTCCCACCAGTCAGGCTGAGCATGCCATTCTAGACTATCTCTACACCGCCCATATGCATCAGGATTTTGTCGTTCGCACACAAATCATGAACGAAGGTTGGGCCATGTATTGGGAAAAGAAAATCATGATGGAGCTCTTCGCAGAAGACTCCGTACGCGGAGCTATTGACTACGCCAAGGTCTTTTCCGGCGTCTGCTATCCAAGACCCTACTACCAGCGCAACCCTTACCATCTTGGCTATCACATGTGGCTGCACATTGAAGAGCTCTACCAAGAAGGCAAGATGGGGCTGGACTATTACGAAGAGACAGATCTCGATACCAAGCAGGAGTGGAAAAAACCAGCAGAGCAACCCAACCCACAAGAGAGCATGCGGCATCTTGTTAAAAGTACTACCGACTACGAATTTCTTCGTCGCTTCCTCACCACAGAGTTGATTCAAAAATTTCATCTCAATCGACTTGATCAACGTACAGCACAGAAACTGGGTATAAAAAACGATGACATTATTAAAGCTAACCGACAATGGGTATGGCTACGCCCTGAACCTATAAAGAACGAAATGCTTGGGTTTTTTGCTCACTTCTACCGTCCAAGAATCTACCTTATTGACACTGACTTCATGGATGGCGGGCTGCTACTCATGCATAGGGATGATGGCAGAAACTTAAGGGCAGAATGGATTCGTCCAACACTTAACAACTTTAACCGCATCTGGAAAGCACCTGTCTATCTACTCTCAAAAGATAAACTCTATGCTGCCAGGGCGAATGGTTATAAAGAGAGCACCGTAAAAGGGGTAACATTTGAAGAGGTTGCAGAGCGACTAAGCAAACAGCAAAAACCATTTAAAGCGGCATAATTCGCTTTAACTATTATGAGCAAGACAGACATCAATAAAAGCGCAGCGATATGAAAGATTTTAACTTTGAACGCATACTCGGCCACTCTAAAAAAAGCAGCCTAAGCTTTCGTGAGTTTGTTGAAGAAACATCCAACAACCCACAACAATGTCTCTACACCAGCTCATCTCTTATTGCTGAGGCGGTCAAACATTTTGGCTATGAGATCGTCGTGCGTTCAGGCGAACCCACCATTAACTATCAAGTCTTTGAAGACCCCTTCTCAAACGGCATCAACGAAGTTTGTGGCCAAGAGTTCTCTTCTAAGCAGATCATCGATGTTATTGAATCAGTAGGAAAAGAGTCTGGACCCAGCCGAGGCATCATTCTGGTTGGACCTCCTGCCTCAGGCAAAACCAATATAGTTGATTTGATCTGCCAGGCACTTGAAGAGTACAGCAAACTACCTTCAGTAAAACTTTACTCTTTCTACTTTTGCTTCAGTGATGGAAAAGACCAACGCCTAGAGATCCGCCCCGCCTTTGCTCAAAATCCAATACTGTTATTTCCTACCGTACTCGAACAGAAGGGACAACTTATACATCCACGCCAGGAGTTCTTTGAATTTCTAACCCACACTCAAGACGACAACAACACCATTCGCATTCCCACCTATTTTCAACATGCTGCACTCGATAAGCGCAGCATGCATATCCTACAGGTGCTGCTGGAGAACCCACGCAATCATGGCAAGTCACTCTCTGAAATCATTGATGAATATGTACGCGTGGAAGAGATCGAATTTTCAAATGCCTTAGCACGAGGCATAGCCAATATTGATGACATGGCACAACTCAGGGTTTGCACCACACAAATGAAGGTGGGCAATAAACTCAGCGCTATGCTGGCTGAACATCTGCCCGGTATGAACATGGCACAATATGAAGGCGCCTTGGTCAGCGCCAATCGAGGTGTACTGCACATTCACGATGCCTTCACAACCGGCTCCAAAGAGGGGGCCACCCAAGAAGAGTACAAACCCCTGCTTATGCTACTCGGCAGCGGCAAAGCCTCTATCGAGTCAACCCAAGCTGCCATTGATACCACCGTCATCATCACCACCAACATTGAAGAGATGCAGCTATTAGAACGCCAGTTGACCTCATCCAAACTATTGGATCGCATTGAAAAGATTCCCGTCAACTATCTGCTGGATGCCAACT
This sequence comes from Gammaproteobacteria bacterium, assembly GCA_021773975.1. Taxonomy (GTDB): domain Bacteria; phylum Pseudomonadota; class Gammaproteobacteria; order Chromatiales; family Chromatiaceae; genus WFXD01. The sequence continues at coordinate 25,500 of JAJFJN010000098.1, forward strand.
CAGAGATGGATATTCTGCGCCGTGACATGGCAAACATGCGCAAACAATATGATGTCGACCCCAATCTGCTGCGTATTGCCGCCTACTACTCCGTTATGACCCGGCTGCTACCTCCACTGGATGAGCGACTGCCAGAGGATTGGAGCAAAGAGAAAAGAGCGCTTTTTACCACGATTACTCCTGAGCAAAAACTCTTTATCTATGCGGCTCAATCAGAGGATCCCGTCAGCACAATTCGCAATCTACCCTTCTGGCACCCATTCCATAATGAAGCCGCAAAGCTTGGAATCAACGTAAAAAACCCATCCACCTACGCTCACCTAATTAAACAACGCAGCGATTGTGTGCCACTTGAGCAGTGTGACCTTTTTACGACTGACCAGCTCAAGCTGATTGATGATGCTTTTATGCGGGAGCTTTGGAATCAACACTACCCCAATGAGGGGAAAAATGGCATCTCAGTACGCCAACTTCAAAACATCATGCGCAACACTATCGTTACCTCAGATGGCAGTAAAATTCATGTAGGCACCTTTCTAAGTCAACTAAAAAAAGTCTTTATACAAGGGCCAACTATTCACCATTGGCTGAGAATTGATGCGCAAGCAACCAAGAAACGCGAACCCATTACACCTCGCGCCATAGGTAGCGTGATATTCGAAGAGGGAGAAGGTGACTATGGTGACTACAAAAACCTGGTTATAGTACTGCAGGCGGTTTACTTCACTATCATCCGCAAAGAGATAACTGTCTGCACCGTTGATCGTAATCCGGAACAGATAGCCACCGACCTGCGCCGCTATCTACAGCACACGCTGCTTACCACTGCCGCAGAAAACCGCGCCTTTGCCCACATCATGATTCCCAAGTTTACCTATGTTGATCCCGTCACTGGTGAGAAGATTGACAAATCTGACGAACGTTTTATGGAGTCTATGGAGCATATCCTTGCCCGCCCTGGCACTTATGCCATCTACCGGCGGGAGATAGCTCAACGCTTCTTAGAATTGCAAAACAGCGGTGAATTGTTACTGGAAGAGGGAAAATCAGTTGTTGCTTCACGCAAAGACAATCTGCTTACCTGCTTTGGCAGTGAATATACACACCTACTGTCTCACCGTCGGACTGTAGAAGGCATTGACCCGGAGCGACTAAAAGAGGCTTTTGTTCAAAAGCGCAACATGCCAGATGAATATGAAGAGTACCCCTCTGAGCTGAAAGCTTTTATCCAGACCGTTCTAAGCAACATGACCAAACGTTACAACTACTCAGAGCGTAACGCGCTAGACACGATTATCTTTGCTTTGCGTAAGGATATTATTAAATTTGAAGAGATTATCAGCTAAGCCGCAAACCTAACTTTCAAAACAACGTTTTTCAGCCTTAAGGTGGCGAAGCACCGCAATACGGTCTTCTGCGGCAATAACACGGCGATCTTCTGTGTAGTCTGTATAAACACCGTACAAGATCGTAGCGTAGGCAACATAATACATCGTGCCAACCCAAATGCCCGCACCCTGCACAGGGTCATCATAGAATGAGGGGTTATAGCTATAGCTGTTTGACACGACCGTTGTCATTGCCCACTCCAGCTCCCGGCAGGTAAGTGACAACTCCTCAGCAGCAGCGCTAGGAACCTGAGGCACACGATAAAGGTCAATCGAATTAAAAGCCGCTTTAACCTCTCGTATAATCTGTTTAACATCCTGTTCAAATTCAGAAGCTTGCACCGCAACTGTCGAACCCAGCAGCAACACAGCCAACAGTAATCGAAATCTATAATTACTCATGATACCTGTCTCATATTAACTTCCAGCATTACCAAACCCGAATTGCTGAGCATTTACCATCTCCCCATCATTCAAGTTAAACTATAGCCCCTATATTAATGCACTGCTTGAGCTGTTCAATTATGAAAATCACCATCATTCCCGTAACCCCTTTACAACAAAATTGCTCCATACTCTGCTGTGAAGAGACAAAGAAGGCTGCTGTAGTTGATCCAGGCGGTGAAATTGACCTCATTATCGAAGAGGCCAACAACCTAGGTATGGAGATTGAAAAGATTTTTATTACCCACGCGCACATCGACCATGCTGGCGGGGCTGCCGCGCTGGCAGAAAAACTCAACATCCCTATCGAAGGGCCACATAAAGAGGATCAATTTTTGATCGATGGCCTGCCAGAACAGAGCGTTGCCTATGGCCTCCCTGAGAAGGCTCGTGTCTTCACCCCCGCCCGCTGGCTAAAAGATGGTGATACGGTCTCTTTTGGCAACATAGAACTTAACGTACTGCACTGCCCTGGCCATACACCCGGCCATGTCGTTTTTTATCATCCCGGTGAAAAACTCGCGTTTGTTGGCGACGTACTCTTTCAAGGCTCCATAGGCCGTACAGATTTTCCCCGTGGAGATTACGCAACACTCATAGAATCCATACGCAGCAAGCTCTGGCCATTAGGTAATGAGGTGCAGTTCATCTCTGGCCACGGCGCTTCCTCTACCTTTGGCGAAGAACGCAGAAGCAACCCCTTTGTTGGCGATATGGCATAGAATAACAACCCTTTTAAAAAAAGCTTTTACATCCCTCTTCTAAATGCCCAGCCAGGTTATATTTTGTCAATTTTTTTTACACTGTTTATGCGGGTGCTATACACTTATATAATAACACCAAACTTTATAAGCCATTGATTTTCTGTTTGTTTAGGAAAAAACCCCCCACTTAATACAGTGTCAGTATTTTTTACACCATGCGATAACAGCACCCATCAAGATAGCCTGGAAGAGCCTAATAGCAACGCATACAGGCCGTTGGCACCAAAATTGCATTTCAAAACATGATTCCATTATTACCCTGATTAATGGATCACATGTTGGGAATTTTCACTGGATGTGATGTTACCAATAACAAATAAAAATAATAATTAATGTATCAATAACTGACCCCACTCTGTGGGGTTTTTTTTGAGCAACCACCCTAACAACCCCACCCTTCTTTTTTTAGTCACCCGCTATTCACATCACCTGTATTGCCTCATCCACTCTCTGGATGCAAAATAGACCTCTACGCTCTACACTCTGTATCATGAAAAAAATCTTAATATTTTTTATCAAAGGCTATATGTATATTCTTAGCCCACTGCTAGGTAATAACTGTCGCTACTACCCAAGCTGCTCGCACTACACCCAGGAAGCAATTGAGGTGCATGGCTCCGCATCAGGTCTCTGGCTAGGAATCAAACGGATTTTACGCTGCCACCCTTTTCACCCAGGTGGATTTGATCCGGTACCTGAACCTAAAACCAAAAAGCCCAGTTGATCATATTTATTGAAAACACCCTGGGGCTAGCCCTACTTTCAGCCCCCTGGCTACTATTTGGGTTGGTTGCTGCGGGTTTACTACGAGCCTGGTTGCCGATGAAGGTCGTTGGCAAACTACTGCTGCCATTATTGGATGTCATATGGCTCTACCTTGAGCTACCCTCACCTGCAAAAACACTACAAACTTCAATAACTGAAGAATCCGCACTTACGCCTTTAACGCTCACTAGTTTATTATTACTTATCACTATGGCAATCAATCCAGTACGTCATTTACTTTTACACAAGAGATCATCCTAAACATGGGAAATTCACTACTCGATCAACTCAAAAAAAGCGGCCTTGTTGATGAAAAAAAAGCCAACAAGGCTCAAAAAGCAAAACATAAACAAGCAAAAAAACAACGTCAAGATAAATCAATTGATACTGACAAACTACGCCTACAACAGCAGCAAGCTGAAAAAGTAAAACATGATCGTGAACTCAATTTACAACGCAAGAAAGAAGCCGATAAAAAAGCCATACAAGCACAAATCAAGCAACTAATTGAGCTTAACCAAATTACTGATTATGACGGTGAAATCAGTTATAACTTTACCGACAACAACGTCATTAAGAACCTCTACCTCTCAGAGACCATTCACAAACAACTTAGTCAGGGAAGGCTTGCCATTGTAAAGCTTGGCAGTGACTACAAACTGGTGCCAACTGCCGTAGCAGAGAAGATTAGTCTACGCGACAAAACACCTATAGTTCAATGTGATGCACCCCAGCAAGACGATGAAGATGATTGCTATGCCGACTACAAGGTGCCCGATGATTTGATGTGGTAACAGTGCAACTCACAGAGCCTTAACCTCCTTAATTAAAAGCCTTTTCGTTGTCGAACATATTCATACATCACCACTGAAGCGGCAACACTCACATTTAGACTTTCTATTTTTCCAAACTGGGGAATCGACAGGGTGTTGATCTCTGGGTAGCACTGCTTATCAAAGCAGATGCCCAAAAATAAAGGCGCTTTTATCAGGCAGCTCTGTGTTCCATAATGCCTGGTCTGCATCAGTCTCCAATATATAAAGCGTGTAACCACGCTCAACAAGCCCTTGATAACAAACGTCAAAATCACTATGAAAATATGCCGGGACACGCTTCAGGGCACCTTTTGCCGCAGCAGGATCAAAAGGCCCAATATCAATCAGGTGAATCTCATGAGCACCAAAGATTTCAGCGCTACGGAAGATCTTGGGAACATTAAACCCCGCCTTAAGACGGTCGAGTATAACAACAAACCTATGCACACCTGATTTGGCTAGTAGATTACATCGTCGCTGTTTTTCATGCAGAAGCAGTTGGTGACTGTGCTGGAAGTTGCCAAGCTAGAAGAGCACCTCCCCTACGCAGGTCGATACCCCGGGCGACCTCTTGAAGATCGAGTTGCTATTGCACGCGCCTTTGTCACGAAGATGGTCTACAACATGGCGACTACGCGAATTCTCCTGGATAGGCTGGAAAGCGATCCAACGATCCGGCGGATTTGTGGGTGGGAGCGTCGAGAGGACGTGCCAAGCGAATCTACCTTCTCCAGGGCCTTTGATGAGTTCTCCGAAAGCCGCTTACCTGAACGGGTGCAT
>JAJFJN010000099.1 GCA_021773975.1 Gammaproteobacteria bacterium
CCTTGATGAGCATGTCTTCCGCTTCAATCGACGCCAGACACCCATGGCCGCGTTTCAAACCCTACTGGGCATAGCTTCAAACAAAAAACCTCTATCTCTTACTCAACTTAGATCGTAGGAGTTAAGTGCCTAAGCATTTTACCACAATATTATGGCGCTGATTGAGTACCGGGTGGCTGGCCTCATCGCCTAGCAATGCAAACTTTTGTATGGTGGTAAAAATGATGCCGCCAGATTGACGCGAAGCCAGGATGTCACGCAACTCATCCCTATCACCAGCTTGCACTGGGGTTTGTTTTAAGGTTTCCGCTGCCATGCCAAAGGTATTAAACAACTGACCATCCAGATCATTTCTGTCTGTCACCACCACAATGGTTGGATTATTCATTTCAGGCTGTGCCAACAGCTTACCGGCATAACAGACCATTGAGATCGACTTGCCCGAACCCTGGGTATGCCACACTACCCCGGCTTTACCTGAACCCGGTTCAACCTTATCCGCATAGCCAGCACGTTTATCTGCAATGCCATCTTTCTGTGCAGCAATCACCGTTGCCCTCACTGCTTCACGTACCGCATGGAACTGATGATAACCAGCAATCTTTTTAATCAGCGCATCACCATCTTGCTCAAACAAAACAAAGTAGTGGATGTAATCTAAAAACAGATCCGGTTTAAAGAAACCTTTCACCAGGGTTTCAAGCCGATATTCAAACAGCGGCTTATCATCTTCATTGGCAATGGTGCGCCAAGGCAAAAGGCGCTCTTTATTTGCAGTCAGCGAACCCACCCTGGCATCTAAACCATCACTCACCACCAGCGCTTCGTTAAAGATAAACAAGTCAGAGACTTCATCTTTATAGGTTTGTAACTGTTGATAAGCTGACCAAATATCCGCACTTTCATCTGCCGGGTTTTTAAGCTCAATCACCGCCAGAGGCAGGCCATTTATAAATACAATCACATCCGGGCGGCGATTACCTTTACTGCCGGTAATGGTGTACTGATTCACCACCAAAAACTGATTGTTATCTACATTACTGAAATCGATTAGTTGCACATAGTCAGTTTTAGATTTATCACCATCTTTAAACTCAACCTTAACCCCTTCCAATAACAGGCGATGAAAGGCTTTGTTGCTTTTAATGAGTATCGGGGTTTCAGGTTTAGCGATTTGGTGAGATACAGTTTTTAAAACAGAAACGGGGATATGCGGGTTTATTTTTTGTAGCTGAGTTAATAGACGATCAAATAGAACAATCTGGCGGTAATCCGTGCGTTCTGAGTTATCGCCATCAGGGGCGATATCATAGCCACAGGCATAGTCATAACCAATGGACTTAAACCAATCGAGGCAGAGTTGTTCTAGTTGGTCTTCCGTAATCATCAGCCCTTACGCCTTCAACAATATGAAATGTTCGATTAGATGAATAATCAGCTCTTTTTGATCAGGCTTACTCTCTGCCACCAGCAGCGCAAGTGCAACCAAGGTATTGTCATTAATTAACTGCTCAACAGACTTTTCCAAAAAAGATTGATTCAATCGCAGATACCACAAAAACAGCAATGAACCACTTCGTTTATTGCCATCGGCTAACGGATGATTCTTGATTACAAAATACAAAAGATGCGCCGCCCGGCTGGCAATATTGGGATAAAACAGCTCTTCACCAAAGCCCTGCTCGATGGTCGCAATGGCTGAAGCCAGACCATTTCCCCGTAACTGGCCAAATAACTCCGTCGCTTCACCTTTATTAATCAACTCTTGTTTGAGCTGTGCAATCGCTGATAGCACATCACCTAAATCAAGCGAACGCATATTGGATTGTTTAGTCGACAGCCCACCCAAGCTCTGCTCATCATAGCCCTGTAACAACGACCAGCTACGGGCATAATCACTAATGACAGAAAGCACCGCCTCGCCTTCAGGGTTCACCAACTGCTGACTGGACAAGGTTTGAGACAGCAGCTGCACCACCTGATCAAACTCAATGCCCCGCTCCTGCAAACGGCGCTGATTCAGGGTATAACCCTCGACCAGATGCTGTTTCAGGATATTGCTGGCCCAGATACGAAACTGTGTCGCCCGACCGGAACTAATGCGATAACCTACGGAGATAATGGAATCCAGGTTATAGTGTTTGCGCTTACGCCTGACCTGCCTTGCCCCTTCAGTTTGAACTTGTAAGAAATCCTTACAAGTTGCCGCCTCATCTAACTCTCCTTCAGAAAATACATTTTTCAAGTGCATGGTGATGTTTTGTGGCTGCACCTGAAACAACTCGGCAATTTGCGCCTGAGTCAACCACACCGTATCCTGATCCAGCGAGACATCCAGTTGCACCTGCCCATCGGCAGACTGAAAGATTTGTACGACGCCACTCATGCTGCGGCCGCCTTGCTGGGTTGGGTATTTTCTGGAGAGAGTTCACCGGAGAGGAGTTTGGGGAGTAAAACATCTCTTATTTCAGCAAGCATACGATTCTCTTTAAGAAGTAAACGCTGCTTAACGGCGATAGAGATAATATTTCTGTTAAATGCATCAAGCAAATTCGGGCTTGCCAATAGAATCTTTATTTCGCCAAGACCTGCCAGACTAAAGTTGGCCTGCACACCTTGCACAACCTTTGATAGCACTTCATCTTGTACACGGTTACTAATTAGATTTAATCGACATAATTCTAAATGTGTTTCAGGCTCGCTTAGTCGAACAAATGCCACTGCTTGATTACAATTACTGTTGTTTAAGTCATCTTCAACAAGAGCAACGCGACCTATCGTTCCAGCAATAGAAAAGAGTAAATCGTTAGTCACCAATATAGACCGCTTTAATACACCCAAGTGAACTGAGTCAGGTATTTTATCTAAACCTGTTCTTGTTATTTCACCATCATTTGAAATGTCACGTACTTTAAGAAAAGGAATGCTCTCTGTATCTTCTGCACGAGCTATTTCCATCTTGCTCGGTGTGGTTCCTTTCGAAATTTTCACAGACAGCTTTTTTAAATTAGCAACACGCCACCCTTCCGGTATTTCACCCAACTCAGATTCAACCAAAGCATCGGGAAATAAGGCGGCGGTGGTTTTGAGTTGTTGCAGGGCAGCTTTATCCAAACCTTTAAGCTGTTCTTCTGTTTTTCCGCTGATGGCGCACATAGCGGCGAGTTCGGGGGCTTGGCCTTTTTGTTTGGCTTCTATTTTGGCTTTGACCGGTTCAAAGTCGACAAACCAGCTTTTAAAAATGGCCTGGGCGATTTGCTCCAGGGTTTGGTTGGTTTGGCGGTTGAGTTGGATTTTATCCGCGATATTGGATAGCACTTCTGCCATTTGGTCTTCCTGTCCAGGGTGACGAGGAATGTTTAACGCTTTTAAAACAGGTATTCGAACATTACTAACTGTAGAACCAGTTCCTTCATTCCATGATATTTGATGCTGAACAAATGGAGATTGAAGCGCCCAAAATAGATAATTCCCGTTTATCGACTTTTTAGGGCGTAATAGAACCTGGCGCTGTCCTAAACAACACTTCAAGCCTTCTGGGATCATGCACACTTCGCCCATAGGGGCTTCCCGAGTAAACACAATATCCCCAGCCTGAGGAACCGCTCTCTTTATGCGCTTCTGATAATCTTCTTTGTTTGTGAAACTCGGAGAACTTAAATCAAGAACACCACTTTTAATATTCTGATTTCTGAGGACAACGATTCCCTCGTCAGTCCACTTTGGAGTCGAGTGAGGACAGTCAACAATGAGTTCACATAACGACTCTAACGAGCCTGTGTTAACACTCATAACCCAATCCCGCCAAGTTCTTTTTAATCTCTGCCTCCAGGTTGTCACTCACTTCAAACTGGGTTTTCAATTGCGAGGTGAGGCGTGCCATTTTTTCTGCGAAGGGTTCACCATCATCTTCCTCAGCGGCTGCACCGATATAACGACCAGGAGTAAGCACATGGTCGTGTTTGGCTATCTCATCCAGCTTTACTGATTTAACAAAACCTGCCTCATCCTCATAAACTTCACCCACTTGCCAGTTATGGAAAATCTCGGTGACTTTGTTTAAGTCTTCTTGAGTGAAGTCACGCAGTACGCGGTCTTTCATGTAGCCGAGGTTGCGGGCGTCGACAAACAACACTTCACCACTGCGGTCACGCAGTTTTCTGCCGCTGGCGGAGACACGCTCTTTTTTATTTTTGGTGAGAAACCAGATACAGGCCGGGATTTGCGTATTGGTAAACAACTGGCCGGGTAAGGCGACCATGCATTCGACCAGGTCATTTTCTATCAGGGCTTTGCGAATCGCGCCTTCACCGCTGGTGCTGGAACTCATAGAGCCGTTGGCCAGTAACAGGCCCATGCTGCCATTGGGTGCCAAGTGGTAGAGCATGTGTTGCAACCAGGCGAAGTTGGCATTGCCGGTAGGGGGTTTGCCGTATTGCCAGCGTGGGTCGTTATCGTCCACGCCGGTGTCCCACTCTTTCATGTTAAACGGTGGGTTAGCCATCACATAATCAGCTCTCAGGTCTGGGTGCTGATCATTGGTATAGGTACTGGCAGGTTCTTTGCCAAAGTTAAAGTCGATGCCGCGTATGACCATGTTCATGGCGGCCAGTTGCCAGGTGGTGTGGTTGGCCTCTTGCCCGTAGATGGAGACATCTCCAATTTTGCCTTCGTGGGCGGTGATGAAATTTTCTGACTGCACAAAAAAACCACCAGAACCCATGGCGGGATCGTAGACGCGTCCTTTAAAGGGTTCGAGCATTTGCACGATGAGGCTGACGATGGATTTAGGCGTGTAGAACTGGCCGCCCTTTTTGCCTTCGGCCAGGGCAAATTGACCGAGAAAGTATTCGTAGACATGGCCGAGAATATCTTTGCTACTGAGGGTGGCGTGGGTAAAAGGAATAGTGGCGACCAGATCAATCAGTTCGCCCAGTTTGGATTGATCAATTTGCAGCTGGGTGTAGCGTTTGTTGAGCACGCCTTTAAGTTTGGGGTTGTCGTGTTCGATGGCCTCTAAGGCGTTGTCGATAAGCTGACCGACAGAACGGATTTTCTTGGCGGCTTTACCCTCGCCTATTTCAATTTCACCCGTGATGACGACTTTGTTTTGGTTTTGCAGGAACTGCCAACGGGCCTGTTGCGGCACCCAGAAGACATTAGCTTCGGCATAGTAGTCGCGCTCTTCCAGCTCTGTATTGATTTCTGCCTGGTAGGCTTCGCCTTCTGCACCACCGTCAAAATCAGCGGGATCTAGAAAATACTCATGCGTGGGGGTTTTGAATTGTTCGGTAAGTTGCTTTCTGCGGATATCAAACGAGTCGGAGACGTATTTTAAAAAAACCAAACCCAGCACGACATGTTTGTATTGGGAGGCATCCAAGGATGGCAGCAGTTTGTTGGCGCTGGTCCAGAGTTTTTTCTCTAGTTCATTTAGAAACTGCTGTTCTTCATTTGAGGTCATTCATTACTTCCTAAATATTCATCATTGCTCTATTTGCCATGCTGGCATCGGAAACAAATAAGACGCTCTTCCCTTTGCTTTCATGCCATCTAAGAGAGATAGCACTGGCTTTGCCAGTAGTGAAAAGTATTTTATCGGCAGTTGATGAGGGGCTACGCACA
>JAJFJN010000100.1 GCA_021773975.1 Gammaproteobacteria bacterium
CGAATAACCTCATCTTGACAGATAGCTCGTTTCGGAAGGAAGTGAGCCAAGAGGGTTGTTATATCCGAACAACTCAGTAATGGAACATCCTCTTCCTGCAATATTCGCTCTTTAAGCATAAATAACATAGCCATCATTACATGGTTTTTTCAACGACCAGCCGTTCAAAATGGAAGTCCCCCTAATTGAGCAGCTAGTGCCTGTAATTGTTTTATGTTTTTACAAGAGACCGTTTATGGGCGATCCTGTAAAGAATAGGCAGCACAAATAAGGTCAAGAGTGTTGATGAAATAATTCCACCAATGACCACCGTTGCCAGAGGGCGCTGAACTTCGGCACCTGTTCCTGTATTGAGTGCCATCGGCACAAACCCGAGGCTTGCCACTAGCGCGGTCATGATAACCGGCCTGAGTCGGATCATTGCGCCATTAATGACTGACGAGACAAGATCCCCCGTTTCGTGCCAGAGGTCCCGTATAAAAGCCAGCATGACCAATCCATTTAATACCGCGACACCTGACAGTGCGATAAATCCAACGCCTGCGGATATGGACAATGGCATGTCTCGCAACCACAAGAAAATGACGCCGCCAGTTAACGCGAGTGGAATACCGGTAAAGATTATCAACGCGTCTTTTAGCGAACTGAAGGCCATAACCAGCAGCCCTAAAATTAAAGCCAGCGTCAGTGGCACTACAATCGAAAGACGTTGACTTGCCGATTCCAGTTGCTCAAAGGCACCGCCATAATTCAACCAATATCCAGCAGGCAGTTGCACATCTCGACTTATACGTTCCTTTGCTTCTGCAACGAATGAGCCCAGATCCCGACCTCTGACGTTGGCTGTGACTACAATCCTGCGCTTAGCGTTTTCACGGCTGATCTGATTGGGGGCCGGTGCAAGTTTGAGTGTTGCAACTTCGGATAGTGGCACATATTCCCCGTTAGGCAATGGAACTGGAAGTTCAGTTAAGCCTTCTATATTTCTTCGAATCGTTTCAGGCAGTCGTACCACCAAATCAAAACGTCGGTCACCTTCAAAAATAACACCAGCGGGTTCACCACCGATTGCAGTGGCGACCATGTCTTGTAGCTCTGATACATTCAGTCCATATCGGGAAAGTGCCATACGCTTGGGTAAGATTGAAAGCATGGGCAAGCCTGTGACCTGTTCAACTCTGATGTCAGCCGCTCCATCCATTGACTCGATCACTTCCCGAATGGCTTCAGCGGATGTTAATAATTGCGTAAGGTTATCGCCAACGACCTTGATGCCAAGATCTGCGCGCACACCTGAGATAAGTTCATTAAAACGCATCTCTATAGGCTGAGTTAATTCGTAGTTGTTACCCGGTTGCCCCGTAACGGCTTCTACAATTTCAGCCGCCAACTCAGTATGCGTTTGGTCTGGATTGGGCCATTCGCTACGCGGTTTTAACATCACGAACGTATCGGCTACATTGGGTGGCATCGGGTCGTTAGCGATCTCTGGTGTGCCGATTTTTGAGAATACGGTTTTTACCTGTGGAAATTTATTTATCCGTTCTTCAAGTAAGATTTGCATATCGACGGCCTGCTCCAGTCCGGTTCCAGGAATACGTATGGCCTGCAAGAGAATATCTTCTTCGTTGAGCTGAGGGATAAATTCGGAGCCAAGGGTTGTCGCTAACCAGGCCGATAATATCACCAGAATCAATGCGCCCGAGAGTACCCACCCACGCAGTTTCATGGCGCCCATTAACATCGGTTTATAGAGCGATTTGGTGGCAACAATAATGCGACTTTCTTTTTCACTGACTTTACCGGTCATAAACAGTGCCACAGCCGCAGGAACCAAGGTCAGTGATAGCACTAGTGCAGACAATAAAGCCATGACCACAGTGGCGGCCATTGGATGGAACATTTTGCCTTCGACACCGGTCAGTGAAAACAAGGGAATATACACCACGGTAATAATCGTAACGCCAAACAGGCTGGGGCGAATCACTTCATTGGTCGCTTCAAATACAAGGTTGAGACGCTCTTTTAGCTCCAGCTTGCCCCCATTATTGCGCTGCGCTTCAGCGAGTCGCCGAATGGCATTCTCGACGATAATTACAGCACCATCGACAATCAAACCAAAGTCCAGGGCACCTAAACTCATGAGGTTGGCAGAAACGCCCGATTGAACCATACCGGTTATCGTTGCCAGCATAGCGAGCGGAATTACGGCAGCGGTAATCAGCGCAGCACGGACATTACCGAGCAACAGGAAAAGCACAACAATAACCAGTAACGCACCTTCCACCAGATTTTTTTGTACCGTTGCAATAGCTTTATCAACCAGCGTGGTGCGATCGTAAACGGCTTCAACTTTTATCCCCTTGGGGAGAGATTGTTTGACCTGTTGCAACTTCATGGCAACAGCCCGCGACACCGATCGAGAGTTCTCACCGACTAACATCATTGCACCGCCGAGGACTGTTTCCATGCCATTTCGAGTGGCCGCACCGGTTCGCAATTCCTTGCCAATAGCTACATCAGCCACATCGGATATCTTGACCGGTGTATCACTGAGGTTTTTTATAACCACTTGCTCGATATCTTCAATGGTATTGAGCTGCCCGGGGGATCGCACTAACAGTTGCTGGCCATTCCGTTCGATATATCCTGCACCACGATTATCATTATTTTTAAGCAAGGCCTGATTAATGTCATTCATAGAGACACCAAAGCTAAGCATCTGCCGGGGGTTTGGCGTGACGTGGTATTGTTTATCAAAGCCACCAATAGTATTGATTTCGGTCACACCAGGGACTAACGCGAGTTGCGGTTTGATGATCCAATCCTGAATCTCTCGTAATGCGGTCGCAGCATAAGGACTGCCATCCGCTTGTGTTGCACCCGGCAGCGCTTCGACGGTGTACATGAATATTTCACCTAACCCAGTCGTAATAGGCCCCATTTCAGGCTCCAGCCCTGGCGGTAGCGTACTTTTTATCGCGCCCAGTCGCTCGTTAATCAAATTGCGGGCGAAGTACAAATCGGTGCCTTCTTCAAACACTACTGTTACCTGCGATAATCCGTAGCGCGATAGCGAGCGGGTATAAGATAGTTTTGGGATTCCAGCAAGTGCTGTTTCAACCGGGAAGGTAATTCGTTGCTCGGCTTCCAATGGCGAATAACCCGGTGCTCCGGTATTGATTTGTACTTGGACATTAGTGATATCCGGTACTGCGTCGATAGGGAGTTTTTGGTAGCTCCAGATACCCAGCCCAATCAAAATCAGAGTCATTGATATCATGAGCCAACGGCGCTCTATTGAGAGGCGCAAAATAGATTCAATCATTATTGTGTCCTCTTAGTGATCATGTGATGCGCCGGATTTTTCAAGATCGGCTTTAATGAGATAGCTATTTTCAACTACATATTGGTCATCGACATGAAGCCCTTCTATCACCTCGGTGAATTTGCCATCACTAAGGCCAAGCTCTAAAGGACGGATTTCATAGCTATTGCCGACTTGAACAAACACGACCACACGTCCCTGAATAGACTGTAGTGCACGGTTATCAACCACCAGAGGAACCTGAATTTGTTTTATGACAACTTTACCCTCAAGCAACAGCCCCGGTGTCCATTGTCCATTGGTGTTATCCAACGGGACTCTTGCGAGCATAAAGGGTTGGCCGGTGTTATTTGGAAGCAGGTGCTTGATCACCGATTCGGATTGAAGAAGATTCGAAGAAGCGGTGACTGATTGTCCCACCGAGATTTGCTGTGCCTGACTCGGGAAAATTCGAAACTCAACCCAAATCCGGTCGTAATTAGCCACAGTCAACAACGCCTGCTCTTGCGCTAGTTCTCCTGGGTTGCCGTTTCGAGTCGTAATCACGCCAGTGAGTGGTGAGGTAAGTGTGTAGCGTTTCAGGCTTTCGCTCGACTCAATTTCAGCCAGTACTTCTCCTGCTTTTACACGGTCACCAATATCAGCTCGGATTTTAGTGATAGTGCCGGGGAAACGGGCGCGAATGTGGCTGACCTTGCTCGGATCGACAACCGTTTTGCCATAAACCGTGATAGCCTGTTTGATTAGCCCTGAACGGGCCGTCCCACTTTTTATGCCTGCTTTGGACGCAATTTCAGCTGCAATTTCGACACGGCCCTCATCAGCGTGTTCGTTATGTTCGTCCCCATGCTCCTCGCCGGATTCAGCAAAGGCAGAGTTCGCTGCGCCAAAGTGTATAAGGGCAGACAAAGTAAATAGTGTTAGTAACGGTGTGATAAAACGGTGTTGTGTCATTGTGATAATCCTGGATATTTTTTGAGTGAGTCATATTGTGAAACTGGCAACGGTTCTGCGGTCAGTTGTTCAATATCAGCGCCATAGCGTAAAGCCGCTGATCCGGCTTCAATCAGGGTTCGACGAGCTGAGATCAACTCCTGCCTAGCGGTCAAATAGTCCAAATAACTATATCGACCTCGCTGATAAGCTTTCTGCGTTTCTTTGAGCGCTTGCTCCAGTGATGGGATAATGCTGCTCTGGAGATTTTTGAGCGTAACAATCGCCTGTTGCCGATTACTATAGGCGCGAAACAATTGCGTATGTAATTTCAGGAGAGCAGCTTCTTTTCGAATGATGACTTCATCACGTGCAGCTATCGCTGAAGTAGTTGAACCGGTGCTACGTTTCGATGAAAACAGAGGTACGCTAAAACCAGCCATGATCGCGGTGTCATCCGTTTCCTGAAATTGTCTGAGACCGACAGACCAACGGATATCTGTACTTGCCTGAGTCTTGGTCAGACGCACTTCTGCTTCTTTCAACCGCTCTTCGGCAGCAAAAACCTGAATAGCTGGATTTTGTATAATCTTTGAGTACAATTTCTGGAATTCAACATCTTTGGCAAACTGATACAAGTTGCCTTCGATCCTTAAAAATGAGGGTGCTTTCTCACCCCACAGTGCCGCTAAAGCGACCTTGAGATAGCTCAGTTGTTGCTTTTCTGATAAAACCGTCAATCGAGCTTGTCCAGTTGCCGCCTGCGCGCGCTTTACTTCAGCTTCTGGTATAGCCGCTGCTTTTGATCGCTTTTTAACTTCAGACAGTGTCTCTTCTGCAAGTTGAGCGGCTTCTTCTGCCAAGGTCACACGTTCTTGCGCTGCCAGAACGTCAACGTAACGACGGGTCACTTCGCCGAGCAGTTCAAGCGTTTCGACCTGGCGCTCCGCATCTAGCAAGGCACGGCTACCGCCCACAACATTGATGCGGGCTGTTCGTTTATCGCCCATTTCAATAACGGACGATAAGGAAACCGTTAGTTCTGTGCTGTCCAACCCGCTAAAGTTGCCAGAGCCAGAAAAATTCTCAGCTTCAAAACCTACTTCATAAGCTGGGCGTAAGTTCGCTGTTTCTTTCTTCCCCATCAGTGCAATTTTGCGAAATTCAAAAACTCGTAGTGAAGGGTTTTGCTCGAGTGAATATTTAATAGCTGAGGAAAGCGTGAGCGTATGTCCTATCTGTTCAGCTTGTGTTGTTGTCCAAGGGATGAGCATTAACAAGCTCAAATAAATTAGCCACCCGCGACATATAGCATGAGTGTTCACACCATTGTGTGGTGCGTTTAATGTATGAAACATGTGTATCTAATCCTACGTTTATAAATAGTACGAATGAGGGACTTCATTGCCTCAGGCAAAAAAGTTCTGACTATTAAATTGCGTAAGATTAACTTTTAGGAGGGCGTAAAAACGGAGAGCGCGGATTGTCGACTATCGATAATTCGTAGTCGACAATTAATTGTCCCGAGCCATTGAAAGGTGTGTTTAAGTGAACTGTGGAAAGTGTAAAACAAGAGCAACAATAACAGTCGCTACAATCAAGGCAACCATCAACATCTGTCGAGTCTGGGCTTTGAGCGGTGGTATTTTTTGCAGAAGATGAGTCGGCCTCATCGAGAAGGTTGATCTGATAACCGAGGTCACTGTTGGCTCCTACGATCTGATCAGTCGGATGCACATCTGCCACAGCCATTACGGATTGCAGGGCAATAAGTAATATTACCAGGTAACGTAACCCGTTATAACGCATCAATCACCTCCAAATCGACACCAAAATGTAACTTAGCGGATTCATGATACACAGGACTTATCCCCTTCCTCGCCCGAACGCATAGTCTTTTTCGCTTCTTGAATGATGCCAAAACTGGAATGAAGTACGATAGCAGCAATCAAACCACCCACCAGCCAATCTGGCCATGGCGCACCCAACCAGGCCACCAGTCCTGCTGATATTAATACACCCACATTGGCGAACATATCATTACGCGAACAGATCCAGCTGGCTTTCAAATTTACATCGCCCTTCCGGTGCTGGTACAAAAAAGTAAAACTGATGATGTTTACTGTTAATGCCAGTAATGCGATTGAAAACATGAGTTGAGGTTGCGGTTCGCTGCCCAGCCAAATGCGCCTGCCGACATCCACTAAAATCAACATCCCCAACATTGATTGCAAATAGCCGTTTAACAAAGCACTCCTGGCCCTGTATTGCAGGCTTCGCCCAACGGCATAGAGACTCAGTGAATAAACCGCCGCGTCGGCCAGCATGTCGAGTGAATCGGCCAATAAGCCACTGGAATCTGCTATCCATCCTGCAGCAAACTCGACCACAAACATCCCGAAATTCAGGATCAAAACAACCCAAAGAAGTTTCCTCTCACGGTCATTTCTAACGTCACTGGCACAGCAATCTGACATAACGCTCCTGTTCTGTTCGTTATTGATTTAAGAGATTTATAAAGGCATGATAAACCTTCCGGTTACCGGAAGGTCAAGCAACATGAAAATCAGCCAACTCGCCAGGCAATCCGGCGTCCCTAGTAAAACCATCCGTTATTACGAGGAAATCGGCCTGGTACCTAATGCTTCCCGAACCATCAATGGTTACCGTGAATACGGCCAAGCCGATATTGATCGTTTAACATTTATTCGTCGATGCCGTGAGCTACAGATCCCTATCGAACAGATAAAAAAACTGGTGCAAGTGCGAATGGATGAAAAAGCGCCCTGTAAGGAAGTCGATATGCTCATAGCACGGCAGTTAGAAAACGTGCGACATACAATGGCTGAGTTAGCACTACTGGAAGAAACACTTAATACGTTGGCGCATTCATGTCAGAATGATGTTGTTGGTGAATGTGAAATTCTAAACCGCTTGCAACAGGGGCTTGATCAGTAAATATATATTTGCTGAATAGTCGTTAAAAAACGAGGGTTTTCTTTACTCTTCTGCAACACCCAGGCATCCACTACAAATCAAGGAATACTAGGTAAATTAACTTGGTAAAGTTATCAAAGTTAATATATGCTTTTTTCTAACGAGTATATTAACTATTAAGCCTTAATTTTATGTTAATCGGTTACGCCAGAGTATCGACTGATGATCAAAATCTTGATCTTCAAATGGACGCACTTACTAAAGCAGGGTGTGAACACATTCTGGAAGATCATCAAAGCGGAGCTAAATCTGAACGTTCCGATCTTAAAGAGGCTGTGAACTATGCTCGCTCTGGAGGCCCCTTAGTTGTATGGCGACTGGATCGCTTAAGCCCGGTCATTGAAAGACCTCATTGAAATGGTGACGTTGTTGGAATCCAGAGGTGTAGGATTGAAAAGTCTGCATGAATCTATCGACACCTCATCCAGCTCTGGCAAACTAATTTTCCATATCTTCGGTGCATTAGCAGAATTCGAGCGTAACTTGATTCGAGAAAGAGCTCAGGCGAGCCTCCAGGCAGCTCGTGCACGTGGACGAAAAGGAGGAAGACCTAAATCTCTTGATAAAGACGAGCAGGCTTTAGCGGTGAAGCTACACGACGAGAAGAAACACTCCGTAAAGCAGATTTGTCAGATGATGGGGATTTCTAAACCAACGCTTTATAAATGCATTGAAGCTGCCAAAATCTCCATCTCATAAAGAGAGTTAAACAATGAAGCAAATCGTAGGGGGAGATTCGTACATAAATTTACTGTTGTGTCGGCGTATTGATCTTGAAACCGTAAGTTTCTGTTCAAATGCTCCCGCTAACCCTAAATCAGTAATGCAAAACAGATTAACTATTATTATCCCCAGCCTCAATGAATCTGAGGTGATTGGCAGTTTACTGGAATCTCTACAGTCGCTACGTCAAGCCGGTCATGAAGTGATTGTTGTGGATGGTGGTAGCGATGATGCTACGGTACAAATTGCACAGCCACTGGTTGATCAACTACTCAATTCACCACCCGGTAGAGCAGGGCAGATGAATGTTGGTGCAGCAGCAGCCAGTGGCGATGTTTTATGGTTTCTGCATGCAGATACGCAGTTGCCTATTGATGCAAGTAAGGCTGTTATTAGTGGGATTGTTTCGGGTTCAATCTGGGGGCGGTTTGATGTCAGGCTCTCTGGGCAGCAGTATCTATTGAAGGTGGTGGCATTTATGATGAATCTGCGATCACGTTGGAGTGGCATTGCAACAGGCGATCAAGGTGTTTTTGTTAATCGAACTGTTTTTAATGATGTCGATGGTTTCCCTGATATTTCATTAATGGAAGATATCGTTCTTAGTAAACGATTGAAGAGAGTTGGCAAACCGTTGTGTTTGCATTTAAAAATTGTAACGTCCAGCCGCCGTTGGGAAGCGCATGGTATTTTGCGTACTATTCTATTGATGTGGAAACTGCGATTGGCATTTGCGCTTGGTGTTAGCCCTAAGCGGTTGTCCCAATGGTATTCATAGATTCAACAGCTCATGCAGTTTCCTAATGCACGCATATTAATATTCGCTAAAGCACCAGAGCCTGGCTATGCCAAAACACGACTAATTCCTGCTTTGGGTGCAGAGGGTGCGGCAGATCTCTATAAAACCTTGTTAAAGAAAACCATCAGATTGGTTGCAGCAGCTGACCTATCCCCCATTCAGCTTTGGTGTACACCTACTTCAGAGCATACTTTTTTTCAGCAGTTAAGCCAAAATAATTTATCGTTACACGAGCAGTCTGGTGCTAATCTTGGTGAGCGTATGTACCATGCAGCCAATTATGCATTAAATGAATCAGAGATGATCCTGCTTATTGGAGCAGATTGTCCTCTGCTAAGTAGTACTCATCTCTCTCAGTCATTACAATGGTTAATGGACGGTAATGATGCAGTAGTTGGCCCAGCAGAAGATGGTGGTTATGTGTTACTTGGATTGCGTCGTAATGAAGCTATGTTGTTTGAAAATATGCCCTGGGGCGGTGATCAGGTGCTTAAGCTAACACAGAAAAGGTTAGCAAACCTTGGGTGGTGTTGGAAAGAGCTAGCGCCATTATGGGATCTTGATCGACCAGCAGATTTTGATCGTTGGCAGTTGCAGCAAAATCAATCGTAGCTATTTTTTAAGTGGGTGATCTTCGGGTAGGAGCTTAGATATCCAGATGGCCAATTTGTGACGCATTTTTGGCTCATCTTCCTGCCCTTTGGCCAGTGCCTGAATCTGTTTGTCATGCACTAACAGACGGTAGATGTACTCAATTTTTAAGTGGTGAGAATCCGTAGGATCAAATTTTGCTGCTCCTCGTTTCTCGGCATAATTCATACCGACACGAATAGCTTCTTTTAGTAGTTCTTTTTCATTTTTCAGTTTTTTCATAATCGAGTGTTATTGCAGCAGAGCTAACTACTTATAATGAATATTGTCCACAATAATACATCAATGCAGCTTTTAGGTAAGGCTTATTTACTTTAAGTTGGGTATTTGTGATGCTCCTCTGCTACCCCACCGTTTATAGGCCTCATCTGGCCATAAGGATTGAAACCAGGCGATTATGCTGTCAACTTCACCGGCAGAGAGTTTATTGCCAAAGGGGGGCATCTTACCTCCAAATTTAGCGCCCCCGTTACGTATAGTGAGGCGCAGAAGTGGCAGCGGGTGGTGCCAGGAATGTGCTGTTCCATTGAGCGGTGGTGGCGGGTAGTTTCCTTTCTCGTCTGATTTACGCCAATCAGGAGTGGCTTCAGCATTTTCTCCATGGCACTTTGAGCAATGCTGGGTATAGAGTGGCTTCCCTTGTGCAACCTGATTGTCGGTATACCAGCGCTTTTCTGCCCATGCGTTATTGGTCAAACTGATAGTTAATAGAGGTGATAGGAAAATAAAAAGTAATGTGCTTTTTTTATATAAACCCTTATTCATTTGATACCTGCAATTTGTTGTGTGTGACGTATAAAAGCAATTGATGCCCCATCATTGTGGTGGGTGTAGGGGTAGTTGCTGTAGTTGAAGAGCCACTGTTTTGGTTGTCGCATGCAGCAAGCAGAAGGGTTAATAAAGTTATTGCAAGTAGCTTTTTGTGCATTATTTCGCTCTTTAAAATCAAGTTAGTGATCATGAGGGGTTTCATCATACATATTGTTATTGGTAGGCATTGTACTTGGTTTTATATCATGTGCATCATGAGCTACGTCAGCATGATGATCGCGTGTGCTTATTTCTATAGTAGGCAGTGATAACACGCCTAATCCATAGCGATATACCAACTCCCCACCACGCCAGGCAGTAGAAAGTAGTACTGCTTGTGTTACTAATAATATGCCAATAAACACAGGGTTTAGTTTGTGCTTTTTTTGGTTCAAATATACCGCCCAGCTGGCTACGCTTATGATTAGAATAAAAGCGATAATGGCCCAGTTTCGGTGGTCAGTCATAGCCGCATGTGAAGGGCCATCATGCGCTACTGTGTTGTAGGCATGATGACCAGCAAGCACGGTGATTAGAGTAATGCCTGCAGCCAGCCATAGATTCCAATGAGCAACAATCCAAAACTGCTCTTTGAGTTTTTCAGGCAGTTTTTTTTGTGCCAAAAGTATCACTATAAAAAGTGCAGTAGCAACAGAAAATAGCGCAACAGTAAAATGCACAAAAATAGGGTGGAAATTGGGTAATATCTCAAGCATAACAATGCCTCTATAGCTAATCATTTGGCTTGCCAAGCATAAACTTGGCTACCGTTTAGTACGCGGGTGCTATGACCCTATACAACTAGCTGTGGCTTTGCTTGGGAGGGTAAGGTAGAGGCGTGTAGCCAGGATCAAAGGGTTGAGCAGAGGTGCTGGAATTTACCGGCTTCTCTGGTTTGGCGGGTAGTTCAACGTTGTAACCGTTAAGGCTAATATTGATTTGAGTGCAGTATGAGCAGTTGTCAGTGCAGGTATTGTTTGCACAGTTATCACAATCTGTTTGTGATATTGATTCATCTGCAACAGGTGAGATGCTGTTATGGCATGGTGGCAACTCTTCGCCTACAGATTGAAAGCCTGCTGCCTCCATTGTTTCTGAAGGATCCGCCATTACCATACTGCTTGATGCTGCAATTAGCATCAAGTGGAGCATGCTTGCAATAAGCAGCCAGGTAATTGAGTTTTTCTCTTTTGGGCGAATCATTGGTTGATTCGATTAAATCTTAAACAAAAAGTTCCTGTTTTTTTGAAAAATATAGTATGCCAATTGTCAGTGTAGGATAGCAAGAGTATTCTTACAATTAACCGTGGAACTTAAAATGAGATTTCTTGTTCAATGATGCAGGATTGCTTGCCACAATGTTTTTTTAAATGAAGCTATCCCTTCTTCAATTTGATTTTTATAGATTAATTAATGGATTTTTTGAGAAGTAATGAATATTTACAAACTTAGTGTTAATAACACAAAAATTGTCCTGCACTACCTGGTTTTACTTTTAACGCTGTTTGTCTTATTTACTGAATCCTCTGCTGTTTTTGCAGCAAATTATTCAGGTAAGCCTATTCCATCCCAGCGCCTTATTGCTCAGGGTGAGCACCAATACATGATGCGATGTGCTCGTTGCCATGGAGAACGTGGCGATGGTAATGGCCAGTTAGCAAACCTTCTTGATCCACGCCCTCGGGATTTTACTTTGGGAATGTTTAAGTTTCGTACTACAGCTACCGGTGCCTTGCCTACAGATGAAGATCTGTTTCAAACCATTACTCGAGGTATTCCTGGTACTCAGATGCCAAGTTGGAAAGAGTTGCCTGAGCAACTTCGGTGGGCGCTGATCTATTATATAAAAACCTTTGCTGATGATTTTAAGGATGCTGAGTTAGATCCTTATAAATTTGTTATTAATTTACCGCCAAAGGTAAATAAATCATCAGAGAGTATTGCAAAAGGGGCCGTAATCTATAATAAAAACAAATGCGCAACCTGCCATGGAAATAAGCTTCGAGGTGATGGCCGAACAAATTTAAAAGATGATTGGGATTATCCTGTGCGTACGCCTAATCTAACACATGGTTGGAAGTTCAAAGGTGGCAAGTTACCTAAAGATATTCTCTATAGATTTGTTACAGGTATGAACGGTTCTGCTATGCCCTCTTATGCCGATAGTATAAAAGGTGAAGATCAATGGCATCTGGCCAACTATATTGCGTCTATGGCTCAGCCTGGTTTTAATCAAGAGAAGATATTTAAAGCATCATTAGTAAAAGCTCCGATTTCATTAAATGCTGATGCTGCAATTTGGCAATCACAGCCACCATCAAAAATTGTTATACAGGGGCAAACCACAATCGAACCTTTATGGATTAATAATGCTATTGATGTTGTGGATGTGCGAGCGGTATATAACGACAACGAAATTGGGTTACTGCTGGAGTGGGATGATCCCGTGCAGGATGATGTGCATTACAGAAACAGAGAGGTAAAAAAATTCAAGGATAGCTATGTACAGGCTGTAGGTGAGATCCCTAGAGAACCGGGGGTATTTCGGGATGCCATTGCTGTTCAGTTCCCAGTTAAGGCAGAAATGAATAGGGATGTTTCTGTATATCGTGGAGATCGAAATAACCCAGTCAATCTATGGGTTTGGAAAACAGACTTGGTCTCAAATGCAAATATTACTATTGAGGAGCGCAATGCTTGGGGCATTCAGCTACCAGAAAAAACTCAACCAGCTACAGAGAATCAGGTGCGGTCTATGGCAAGGTGGAAAGAAGGCCGCTGGCGTTTGGTTATGATTCGTCCGTTAAAAACCAGTGATCAATATGATGTGCAGTTTGCTAAAGACAGTATTGTCCCCATCTCATTAAACGTATGGGATGGTTCTAATGGTGAGCATAATTTAATTATGGGGCTATCATCATGGTATCTGCTTTATCTGGATGATCCTGCATCTGATATGTTTGAGCGTATGAAAAGTATGTTGTGGTTTTTTGGTGTCTCACAAGAGTTTTCATTTCTATAGATGAAACAATCTCAGCTGGTTCTCTCCCAAACACCTCCCTTTATAGTTCCGTTACGTTTTTTTGTGACGGCACCGCTATTTGGAGTGGGTGCGGCCATGTTGATGTTGTTTTTAGATAAGAGTCATTTTGGCAGTCGTTGGTCAATGGGCATGCTTGCATATACGCATCTTTTAGTACTGGGTTATGTGGCAATGGTAATGCAGGCTGCATTGTTGCAGGTTACCTCTGTATTAACTGGTGGGCAGCCACATAGAGTTGGGGTGTTTGCTGTTATTTCATACAGTACATTGGCTGTAGGTACAATGCTGTTAGCAACAGGTTTTTTAACAGGCATATCGCATTTCATACATATAGCAATGTTGCTGCTGGCCATCTCTTTCATACTATTTATTGGAGCAGTTATTTCAGGGCTACTAAGGAGCAGTGCTCAGCGTAATGCGGGGTTTGGCATAGGTTTGGCATTAATCTCTTTGATGATCACAGTGGGGTTAGGTATTTGGTTGGCCCTTGGTCATAGTGCTCAAGATGTGGCTCTTGCCCGGCATCTAACTGATCTTCATCTGGCTTTTGGGTTAGTAGGGTGGGGCGCTGTTTTGGTGATTACGGTGGCTTTTGCTGTGGTGCCAATGTTTCAACTGACTCCGGCTTATCCTTTGATTTTGATTCAAAATTTGCCTCCTGTTGTCGTAGTTGGATTAACTATTTGGAGTAGTGGGTATTTTCTTAATAATCCGACATTTTCATTGATTGGTGGCTTAGTTACTGTAATAGGTTTGATTGTATTTGCAGTTATAACGCTTTGGTTACAGGTTAAGCGTAAGAGAAAACCAGTATCAGAAGTAACACTCTGGTTTTGGCGTTGCGCTATGCTGAGTCTACTGGCAGCTGTTTTGGTTTGGACTTCTGCATTGATATTTCCAGCATTTAATCAAAACCCAGTCTATCCATTATTACTGGGAGTACTAATGATTCATGGGTTTTTGATATCTGCTATCAATGGCATGCTGTATAAAATACTCCCCTTTCTTACCTGGCTGCATCTCAGTATAAAGGTTACTGAATATAAACTAAGTCGACGGCTGATACCGAACATTAAAAAACTGCTTCCTGAGAGTCGAGTTCATATCCAGTTTGGGGCACACCTTTTAATGTTACTGCTGATATTGGCAGCGTTATGGCAGGTCAGCTGGTTTTTGGTCCCTGCGGGTATTGTGTTTGCCATATCTAATTTATTGTTATGGCTGAATTTACTTGATGTGCTTAAGATCTATAAAAAAACCTGGGATAAGATTATTGAGGCTGCAGAGGAAAAAACAGCGGTAACATTACCGACAGAGCTATCCACATAATAAACATTAGCGGCACACCAACACGTATAAAATCTGTGAATTTATAACCACCAGCACTGAAGATTAATAGGTTTGTTTTGTAAGCCATAGGTGTGGCATAACTCATATTAGCACCGAATAATACGGCCAATACAAAAGCTTCCGGTGCAAACCCTAGCTCTTGTGCGATACCAACGGCAATAGGTGTTCCAATAACAGCAGCTGCATTGTTTGATACGATATTGGTCAGGATGGCCATTAATAGCATGAGGCCACTTAATATTAAGACAGGCGGCCAATCAGCAACCATTAAAACATAGTTGTGAGCCAGAAAGTCAGCACCACCTGTTCGTGTTAAAGCCAACCCAAGCGCTAAGCTGACGGCTACAATTAATATCACAGGTGTGCTGAGTGCATCAGCTGCATCATTCCAACTTAAGCATCTTGTTACCAACATCAATCCCATTCCACCTAGAGCAGTTACAGTGATGGGAGCAATGCCAAATGCAGCCAAACCAACAACCATTAATATGATTGAAAGAGCAAGCGGAGCCTTGGCGGTATGTGGTAGATCTACGGTGGCATCCAGCACCAAAACATCCCCGCTGTTTTTAAGTGTTTTAAGACTTTCAGCCGCTCCTTGTGCAAGTAGCACATCACCCAGTTGTAGCTCAGTATCACTAATGTCTTTGCCTCGCAATGAATGACCACCAGGTCGGCTTAAGCCTAAAATAACTAATCCATAGCGTTCAGCAAATCGAATGTTTCTAAGCGTTTTATGGTAGATGGATGAGTGCTCGGTAATAACCATTTCAGCAAGTTGCTGTCCTTCAGCAGAGAGTGGATTTTCATCACTGATAGGGGTTTCAATGTTTGAGACGTTGTAGAGTTTTACGCCTAATAGGTGTTCGTAATCTATCAGATTCTCCGGAGTATCAGATACCAGCAGGCGGTCACCTTCACGGATTATAGCCGTTGGCAATCGGCTTACTCTTAATCCTTCTCCCCGATAGATAGCTTCAATTTTTATTTTTCGCTGGGTCTTGTCTAAGATTTCAGTCAATGTTTTACCATTGGCAAAGCTATCTTCATTAATATGAAGTAATGCTTCAAAAATGCGTGGAGAAGTATCGGCTAGTAAAGGTTCTCGTTCTGGTAGGAGATGGGGTGCGATAAGCCATAGATAGACAATAGCAATACTGGCAGCAATAGCTGCTGGCATAAGAAAATCAAACATCCCAAATTGCTTAAGGCCAAGCTCTGCTGCAATGGCAACAACCAGCAGGTTGGTTGATGTGCCTATTGGTGTACCCATGCCTCCTACCAATGTCGCAAATCCCATTGGCATTAGAATGCCAGAGGCCGGTTGTTTGCTGCGTAGTGATGCACTGACCAGTATTGGGAGTAACATTACTACAATAGGGGTGTTGTTGAGGAATCCGCTAAGCACTGCGGCAATAAAGAGTGTCAGCAGTAGTGATAGTGAGGGCGAAGCAACCCAGGTTTTAGAAAGAAATGTTGCTAATGGGCGTAGTGCGCCTGTGGTTTCCAATCCCCGACTTAGAATCATTAATGAACAGATGACAACCAGTGCTTCATGACCAAAGCCAAGAAAAAGCTCTTCTGGATGAAATTCGATGCCATTACGCTGATAGGGGAATATCTCAAACCCAATAACCAATGCAATTAAGACAAGGAGGGAGGATGTTTCAAGTGGGATGCGATCACGCGTAAAGAGAAACAGTGCCGCCCCAATTAATATAAGAACAGCATAAGTATGAACATCTGGTGTTGATAAAGGCATATTTTGTTCAATCGCTCAGATTGATGTGCTTTGCAAATAAGAAAGCCATTATTAGCGTGATTATTATTAGGTCAGCGAAGGCATATAAGAGATATATAGCAGCCATTATTGATCCTCTATCCATATTAGTACGGTTTTGTTCTTAAGGTGAGCTGACTATTGATTATATTACCTTTGCTGAAGGTGTCGTCATTTCGATGGATTTCTTTATCTTTGATAAAATAAAGGGCTTGATGATCTGAGGAGTATTTTTGCTCTAGAGTGAGAACTTCAGGAAAACCAGGTGCTTAGCCGTTTCAATCCCTACAAGCATAATGCACCGCAGTGCTTTTATAAGAGCTATTGCTGCAGGCCAGTCTGCTGAGTTGGTGAGGAGTGAGGCGCTATGTGTTTCAGGTAAAGTGTGGCTCTATGGTAGAAGTAGGTATTCAAAATGGTGATGCTGTTATTGTGGGGCATAGGGATAATGCTGCTGCTGACGCTATTGTGGCGGCACTTAATTGATAGATAAGAGGTTACACTCACGTGTTTAAAAAACCGGCAGGATGGCAGGGTTGTGCTTATTGCAGAGAACCCCAGTATGCCGCTGCCGATTTATGCTGCTGAGCGAGTGACAGTGCTGGTGCTGTGATGAGTCTGTTGCGTCAATTAGTGCGCACTGTGCTTATAGTATTTCCAAAACAGCTTCAGGTGGGCGACCAATTCTTGCTGAGTTATTGGCTACAACAATTGGGCGCTCAATTAGGATAGGATTTTCTATCATGATATTGATTAATGCTTTTCTGGAAAGAGTTGCATCATCAAGGTGATTGTCGGCATAGGCTTGCTCACCTTTTCGCATCAGTTCCTTGGGTTGCAGGTTCAACATATTGAGAATTTGATCGAGTTGATCTGCGGTTGGTGGTGTTTTTAAATACTCGATAATTGTGGGGCTTTTATCTTGGATCAGTTCTAGTGTTTGTCTGGATTTTGAGCATTTTGGATTGTGATAGATGGTGATATCTTGAGAGTGATTGGTCATATTTAACTGTTTCCAGAATGTAAGGTTATTTTTCTAAAATAGTTACCAGCCCCATTACGGCGCTTTTTGTGGGATTTCGGTAAATATGATGTACATTGCCACCAAACCGAGCACTGTCTCCTTTCTTTAGGTGCATATTTTCGCCTGCAACCTCAATAATAACCTCCCCATTTAATATATGTAGGTACTCCTCGCTGCCTGGAGGGTGGGGCTTGCCTTCATATGCACTCTCAGGATCTAAGGTAAAAATCAGTTGTAATAGATGTTTTGAATCTGGAGGGGAGACAATAATTGCGTGATAGGTGCCATCTTCTGATTGTGTTGTAGGCATATCGCACTTATTAATGGTTTGCACCCGTTGATGTTCTTCTATAATAAGTTCGTCAACTGTTGTTCCCAGTGCCAATGCAATCTTAAAAACCACGGCAAGGCTTGGGTTTCCATCATCCCGCTCAACGCTTGCTAGTGTTGCGCGTGGTATCTTGGCTAGGTCAGCTAGCTGCTGTTGTGTAAGGTTGCGCGTTGCTCTGATGGCTCTGATTTGAGTGCCAGCTAAATTGGTGATCATGTTGTGGAATGCCCCTTGACTCTTGATTTGTTATCATCAATAATGTTGACGAATTGTAGCGTCTATTCTTAAAAATATCTACATCATTTGGAGAAATATCATGAGTGTACTTGTCACAAAGCCAGCCCCCGATTTTACAGCCCAGGCCGTAATGCCTAATAACACATTTGAAGAAATCTCCCTGTCTGATTACAAAGGACAGTATGTTGTTCTATTTTTCTATCCATTGGATTTCACCTTTGTCTGTCCGTCTGAGTTGATTGCTTTTAGTCATCGGTTACAAGAGTTCAAGGATCGTGGTGTCGAGGTTATTGGTGTCTCTGTAGACTCTCATTTTTCACATTTAGCATGGAAAAATACCTCTGTAAATGAAGGAGGTATTGGTGATATTCAGTACCCATTGGTTGCTGATATTACGAAATCAATTGCTCGTGATTACGATGTTTTATTGAATGATTCTGTAGCACTGCGAGGTTCTTTTCTGATCAATAAAGAGGGCGTAGTTGAGCATCAAGTGGTTAATAATCTACCGCTTGGGCGCAATGTGGATGAGATGCTGCGCATGATTGACGCACTACAGTTTACTGAAGAGCACGGTGAGGTTTGTCCTGCAGGCTGGCAGAAAGGTAATGCAGGCATGACAGCATCTACTGAGGGTGTTGCAGCTTATTTAGCAGAGCATGCTGAAGAGTTATAGATCTGTAGTAATTTATTTTGCATGAATGTCTCTGAAAAGAGGGACTGAGAACCCTCAGCCCCTCTTTTTTGATGAGTGCATAATTTAGTGATCACAATTATTAAACTTCCATTATGGTGTGATATTTATGGAATATAACGTATCTGAAGAAGATTGCAGAAAAGCCAAAATACCTCATGAGTTATTTTTAACCAATCTTATTGGTAACCATATTTTGTGGTTTGTCTCATCATTAGGTGTGGCGGGTGACTACTGGCAACCCCTGGCAATGGTTCCCGTGATCTCTTTGACAACTGTTTTTTATACGATGTGGCGAGCTAAACGTGTGCGTTTATCATCAGAAGAGTCATGGTTTGTTATGTGCCATTGGCAGCTTGCTGTAAAGCGCTCCCGGATTTTATTGGGTGTAATGCTTTTTCTGTCGGCTGTGGCTGTTTTAGGTTGGATCGCATATACCTATCTTGGGCTGATGGATATTGCCGTTAAGGCAATGGTTGGTGGTATGGGTATATTGCCGGTGATGGTGACTGTTCTGGTGCTCATCATGATGGAGATTGATGCTATGCATCAGGCAACTCAGGGAAAGTTATCTGTAAAAATAGCTGAAGCATACCCAAACCCAGAGCTGGCTAAAGCATCATAAGTGCTGCGGCTATTGAGCGCCCTTCAGACATCAGGATATTGTAGGTTCTGCAGGCGGCAGGAGTATTCATGACCTCCACTCCAATACCTGCATTTATGGCTTCTGCATAGAGGGGAGGAGAGGGAAAGATCTGTTTCTCTCCTGTGCCAAGAATAATCATACTTGGCTTGAGCGCTATCAATTCATCAAAATCGACAGCGGTTAAATCCTCAATTGACTGTGGTCGCCACTCTGGCATTAACTGCTCTGGCGTTACGATTAGGCTTTTGTAATAAGCCTGCTGATTAATGATCAGCTTCCCCTTCTCATAGGCACGAATAGCAAATTTTTGGTTGGATACGGCTTGGGATATTTTCATCTCAGCAACATAGCAGCTTACTGTGATTTATGACAAGCAGATATTGCTTAATTTGTGTTGCTATTTGAGGCTCTATCCGTCTAATTTTATTGACATTTTAGCGTCTTATACGGTAGTCTCCGCGTTTTTCCGTCATCATTTTTTAGCTTTAGAGGTTCCCGTGTCGACACCGGAAATGGAAGAGTTTCGCAGAATCAAGCGCTTGCCGCCTTATGTCTTCAATATTGTCAATGATTTAAAGGCAGCAGCACGAGCGCGAGGCGAAGATATTATTGATTTTGGTATGGGTAATCCTGATCAACCCACACCTCAGCATATTGTCGATAAGCTAATTGAGGCTTCGAACAGAAAAGACACTCATCGCTACTCTATGTCACGCGGCATTCCCCGCCTGCGCCGAGCTATTTGTAACTGGTACAAGGATCGCTATGATGTAGAGCTCGATCCTGAAACCCAGGCTATCGTCACTATCGGTTCCAAAGAGGGTTTAGCGCATTTGGCTTTGGCCACAATGGGGCCGGGTGATTCTGTATTAGTGCCAAATCCAGCCTATCCAATCCATCCTTATGGTTTTGTGATTGCGGGTGCAGATATTCGTCATGTGCCGATGACTCCAGATGTGGATTTCTTTGCCAAGTTGGAAGAGGCAATTACTGACTCCTGGCCGCGCCCGAAAATGCTGGTGCTGAATTTTCCTGGTAATCCTACAAGCCACTGTGTGGAGTTGGATTTCTTTGAGAAGATCGTCAAGATTGCGCGTGAACATAATATCTGGGTAATCCATGATCTGGCGTATGCTGACATTGTTTTTGATGGCTATAAAGCCCCATCAATTCTTGAAGTGCCAGGAGCAGAAGAGATAGCCGTCGAGTCCTTTTCGCTCTCTAAAAGCTACAACATGCCGGGTTGGCGTGTTGGTTTTATGTGCGGTAACAAGACATTAGTAGCGGCGCTTGCGCGTATCAAATCCTACCTTGATTACGGCATGTTTACCCCCATTCAGATTGCAGCGATTGCCGCCCTGGAAGGGCCGCAGGATTGTGTTAAAGAGATCTGCGCCATGTATGAATTGCGGCGTAATGTACTCTGTGATGGCTTAAATGCCATTGGTTGGCCTGTTGAAAGACCCAAAGCCACCATGTTTGTTTGGGCGCCTATTCCTGAACCGTACAGAGAGATGGGTTCACTGGAATTTTCTAAGAAATTATTGAAAGATGCCAAGGTTGCAGTTTCACCAGGCATTGGTTTTGGTGAGCATGGTGATGATCATGTGCGCTTTGGTTTGATTGAGAATGAACATCGAACCCGACAGGCTGTGCGTGGCATTCGAGATATGTTCCGCCAGGATGGCTTACTGAATGTTGAGTAGTTTTGAGTATAGAGCTTTGGTTTTTGTAGTGATTAAACAAAAAATATGGGGAGAAGAATAGTGAAGCCAGTCAAGGTTGGCCTGATGGGGCTGGGTACCGTTGGTGGTGGTACGTTTCGTGTGTTGCTTAAGAATGCGAGAGAAATTGCAAGGCGCGCTGGACGGGAGATCCAGATCACTCAAGCAGCTGCCCGTGACTATGATCCAGAAACTGTACCAGGCATAGAGAATATCGAGGTATTAAATGATGCCTTTGCCCTGGTTGATAACCCTGAGCTGGATATTATTATTGAACTAATTGGTGGTTACTCTCCAGCACGAGAGCTAGTGCTTAAAGCCATAGAAAATGGCAAGCATGTTGTTACAGCCAATAAAGCGCTCATTGCTCTACACGGCAATGAGATTTTTGCAGCTGCACAAAAAAAGGGCGTTACTGTTGCTTTTGAAGCCGCTGTTGCTGGTGGTATCCCCATCATTAAAGCGGTTCGTGAAGGGCTAGCGGCAAATCAAATTGAGTGGCTTGCAGGCATCATTAATGGCACTGGTAACTTTATTCTCTCAGAGATGCGGGATAAGGGACGAGATTTTGAGGATGTGCTGGCTGAAGCACAGGCACTTGGTTATGCAGAAGCTGATCCTACCTTCGATGTTGAAGGTATTGATGCGGCACATAAGTTAACTATTCTTGCCTCTCTTGCTTTTGGCATCCCTCTACAGTTTGAGAAAACCTATACTGAAGGTATCTCTAAGATTGAACAGCAGGATGTGATTTATGCCGGTGAATTAGGCTATCGCATTAAGCACTTGGGTATTGCCCGTAAGACGCCAAAGGGTGTGGAGTTAAGGGTGCACCCAACCCTGATTCCTGAACGCCGCCTGATTGCCAATGTAGATGGGGTTATGAATGCCGTATTGGTTAAAGGTGATGCCGTAGGCCCTACACTCTATTACGGAGCGGGCGCTGGCGCAGAGCCTACTGCATCTGCTGTTATTGCAGATGTTGTGGATGTGACGCGTGCATTGACTACCGATCCTGAAAATCGTGTCCCGCACCTTGCATTCCAGCCTGATGAGCTCTCTGATCTGCCGGTATTGGGAATGGAAGATGTTGTCACTGCATACTATCTACGAATGAATGCGGCCGATCAACCTGGCGTTCTGGCTCAAGTTACAGGTATTCTGGGTGATGCAGGCATCAGTATTGAAGCGATGCAGCAACGGGAACCCGCAGCTGGAGAGACCTCAGTTTCACTTATTATGCTGACCCACAGCGTGCAGGAAAAACAGATGAATGCAGCGATCCAAAAGATTGAAACCTTGGATAGTATCAATGGAGAGGTTACGCGCATTCGAATGGAGCAGCTTGACGGCTGAGTCAGAACACCACCTATTTAATTATTAACAGAATTTGAGAAATCACCATGCCATTTAGAACTCGTTATACCGGCTTAATCAACAAATACCGCGACCGTCTTCCAGTGCATGATGATACTCGCCTTATTAGTTTGGGCGAGGGAAACACACCACTTATCAGGCTGAATAATATCCCTGGTCTGATCGGTAAAGATGTTGATATCTACGTTAAATATGAAGGGTTAAATCCTACAGGTTCTTTTAAGGATCGTGGTATGACCATGGCAGTGACCAAAGCAGTAGAGGATGGTAGCAAGGCTATCATCTGTGCTTCTACGGGCAATACTTCTGCTGCCGCTGCTGCCTATGCAGCACGTGCAGGTATCACAGCCTTTGTATTGATCCCTGATGGAAAGATTGCACAGGGAAAACTAGCACAGGCAATGATGCATGGTGCAGTTGTTATCCAGATTAAAGGTAACTTTGATGCCGGTATGCAGCTGGTAAAAGATGTTGCAGAACATGCACCCGTAACTATCGTAAACTCCATCAATCCCTTCCGCCTTCAAGGGCAAAAAACAGCAGCCTTTGAAATTATGGAAGAGCTTGAGTGCGCACCAGATTATCACTGCCTCCCTGTAGGTAACGCCGGCAATATTACTGCGCACTGGATGGGGTACACCGAATATAAAGAGCATGGCATCGTTAATAATGCTCCTGTCATGGTGGGTTACCAGGCTGATGGCTCAGCACCTTTTATGCGGGGTGAGATGGTCGATAACCCTGAGACAGTGGCTACCGCTATTCGCATAGGTCACCCGCAATCCTGGGATAAAGCCTGGAAAGTCAAAGAAGAGTCTGGTGGTTGGTTTGATGAGTGCTCAGATGAAGAGATTCTTGCAGCACAGAAGATGCTAGCTCAAAATGAAGGTGTATTTTGTGAGCCAGCATCAGCTACCTCTCTGGCAGGTGCACTGCGTGACATTAAGAGCGGTAAAATTCCTGAAGGCAGCAAAATTGTTTGCACACTGACCGGGCATGGTTTGAAAGACCCTGATACGGCCATCAAGCAGTGCTCCGGATCTATGATTACAGTGGATGCTGAGCTAGAAGCTGTAAAACAAGCTATTTTGGATAATCTGTCTAAATAAAATATTAAAAGGCAGCGGTCAGTCGACAGCTGCCTATTGATTCCCCCTTCTTTTGAGTTCACATCTTCATCTTGTAGTTCCTGGACTGTTTGGTCCAATGCCTGGTTTAACAGAGCTTGGATTGACGCCAGCCGCCCCTGCATTGGAAACCCTGCTTGCCAGAGCCAATGTTATTGAAACAGTTGGGGACTCATTTGAATCAACCCTGTTTGGCCTGTTTGGCATTTCAAGTGGCCTAGATACAGATCTTCCTTCTGCTGCTGTATCTCGATTGGCAGAGGGGGGCAAAAGAGACAAAGCTTTTTGGTTTCATGCAGACCCTGTTTTTCTAAAAGCAACATCAGATCGCTTGTTGTTGTTTGATGCTGAAATGCTGGATATACGTCCAGAAGATGCTGACGCTTTAACCAAACTCTTTAATCAGCACTTCGCAGAGGATGGATGGTATTTAGAAGCACCTCATGCAAATCGATGGTATTTACGGCTGCCTATAATGCCTGCTTTAAATACCAGTCCACTGGTAGATGTTATCGGGCGAAACATTGATCAATATCTGCCTACAGGTGAAGAGGCGAAGAAGTGGCGTTCTATTCTGAACGAAGTTCAAATGCTATTTCATTCAGCCACTGCCAACACGCAAAGAGAGGCCGCCCGTCTTTTGCCAATCAAGGGCATTTGGCTCTCTGGTGGTGGTTGCTTACCAGAGGAGGTAAAGGCTAATTTCACTTGGGTAATGGCTAATGATCTGCTTAGCCAAGGACTGTCAGAATTGAGTGGGATCGAATGCAATGCATTGTCACTGGATGCATTAACACAAAAACATGAGAGTGGTAACTCGTATCTTATCTCTTATCATTCGTTATTGCGTGCAGTGTTGGCTGCAGATCCAGAGAGTTGGGTTAATTCACTGAATGAATTTGAATGCTGGGCTGTAGCGTTACAGCGCATGTTACAGAAAAAGCAGATTAAGCGACTTAGCCTGTATTCCTGTGATGGAAGAGTGTTTCAAATAGAGCGCCAAGGGTTGTGCCGCTTTTGGAAACCCCGACGCGCTATTGCAGATTATTTACTTGGCAGGAAGTAGGGTATACAGCCCCGTAATGGTATTCATCTGGGTAAGTATCTTGTCTGCTGAACGGGTGATTAATGCAGGGATATATTTTCCTTTCTCCAGTTTGGCACTATGCTGAAAAACACCCCATTGCAGTGAGACATTTTTGAGTGACTCTGAGATCTTTTTTGTATTTTCTGGTGTGTTGAGGAGCAGAATTAAAGCGCTATCAAATTCCTTGATGGCCGTTTGGTAGTCAGTTATGTAGGGTTCTTTTTCAAAGCCCCATGCCTGCATGAGATAAAGATTGGAAATTCGCTGGGATAGCATACGTTGGCGGCCTGCAATATTGACTAACTTGCCTTGTGAGGTGCCAGAAAGATCTTGCAGCATTAAAACAACTTCATGGCTTGCTATAAGTAGCTTTTCAGCATCCGCTCTTAATCGTTCGATATTTTCCCGTTTTACCTCGGATGATACAGTCTCTTTAACACCTTCCCAGAGAGTTTTAACCTTGGCTAATCCTGTTTTGACTTCAGCAGTAATTGAGAACTGTTGTAGCTCTTCCAGTTGGGTGTCAAATAATTGGATAGCTGCATTTAATTGTTTTTCTGACTTTCGGTAACGCAACTCCATGCCCATTTGGCAGTATGATTTGACCATACGTTGTGTCAGCATGCGTTGTCGGCCGGCTTTATTGATGCCTTCAGCAAGCGTGAGCTTTGCTGCTGTTGAGGTCAGTGGAACAACTAAGGCTATCAATGCGATAGCGGTAATGAGAGAAAAACGGTTAAATATAATTATCATAGTCGTATGGAGAGAGGAACTGTGCGAACCTTTAATATCCTGTTTATTTTTATAATGTAAAGATGCTTCCTGGCGAATAGGAGCAAAAACCCCCTAATGCTGAACAGATGTCGACGAATCCTAACGTAACTATGGGCTGAGTTTCAATCTTTATACTATGTAAAAAGAAAATTAACTGGAAATGGGCTTCGGCTCAGCGCTGCGGAGATAATATAGCTGACAGATGCTAGAGCAAAAATACCGGCAATAATGCGAATGCGTAGCGTTGATCCTAATTTGAGTGCCACCATACCTAATACAATATAAGCAACCAATGCTACGACCTTTGCTGTCAACCAGGGCTGCTGTAAAGGGTATTGATGAGAGAGTACGGCCATAGTGATGCCACTGACCAGTAGGGTGGTATCAATAATAGGTGGAAACTTTTTTACCCAAGTGCGCTGGAGCAGCTCGGGATATTTAATCATCCAAAAAAAACGTACGATAAAAAAACAGGTCGTAATAGTGACCATGCTGATGTGGATGAGTTTGATCCAGGGGTAATAGGTGTGCATTGAATTGAGGCTAAGGCTATGCTGTTATTCAGTATGAAGCCGTATTTTAATACAAATTAGAGGTGGTTTGATGAATTATTCTCTCTTTCCTATTGGTGTTGTTCACTCTCCATTTAAAGAAAAATTCGGTATTCCACGGCAACCACTGTTAGTGCCGCAAGCAAAAGCAACGCTGGAGTTGCTTGTACCCTATAACAGCGTTGATGTGGTAACTGAGCTTGAGGGTTTTTCTCATATCTGGCTAACATTTATCTTTCACCAAACAATGCGTGATCGGTGGCAGCCACGAGTACGACCGCCAAGGCTGGGAGGAAACCGTCGTGTAGGGGTCTTTGCCAGCCGATCTCCATTTCGGCCTAATCCTATTGGGCTATCTGTCGTGGCGTTAGATGGTATCTCGAACCAGGATGGTAAAGTGGAATTGCTGTTATCGGGTGTGGATATTCTTGATGGGACGCCAGTGCTCGATATTAAACCCTATCTGCCCTATGTTGACAGTATTCCTGATGCCAAAAGTGGCTATGCATCTGAACCGCCTCAGGCCAGCAAATCGGTGTGGTTCAGTAAAAAAGCTGAAACACAATTGCATCAGCGTGATGGTGGGGTTGAACTGAAGCAGTTGATTGTAAAGCTGCTGGAATTTGACCCACGCCCTGCCTATAAAAACAAACCCCAACCAGATCGAATTTACGGGATGCGTCTGTATGATGTTGATCTAAGATGGCGGGTTATGGATGATGAGGTTGAGGTTGTTGAATTGGCTCCAGTGGAAGCTATTTAAACTTTATCACCTTCTTCAGTGGTGAGAGATTGATCTCATCAAAACAGGTTCCTGGCCGAGCAGATAAAATAGAAAGCACTGCATCAGCGACATCCTGTGGCAGGATGTAGTTTTCCTCTGCATCACCTGGTTCAAAGGAGAGATTGTCAAAAAAGCTGGTTTTAACCATGCCTGGGTTAATAATGGTGCTTCTAATGCTGGAATTAGAACACTCCTCCCGTAGTGATTGGGCAAACCCTCTCAAAGCAAACTTGGTAGCACAGTAGACCGCTCCTTTGCGACTACCACTCAGTGCAGCCTCTGAGCCAATAAAGATCAGATTGCCTTGCTTCTGGCGCTTTATATTTGGAAGTAGCTCCCGTGCTAGCAGAATTTGGCTAGTAAGATTGAGATCTACCAGATGGCGTATCTGCTTTGGAGAGAACTCCTCCAATGAACCAAATCGACCCTCTCCTGCATTGAAGATGATGCCATTGATATCAGGGTGCTGTTTGGCAATGGTCTTGACCTGTTCTGGCAGTTCATCCAATTGAGTAAGATCTATCTGTAGTGGCTGGAGTCTTCCAGGCTGTTCATTCCAGCTGCTGAAATCACGGGCAATACCAATGACTGTAGCGCCTTCCTGAATCAGTATTTCAGCAATGGCTCGACCAATACCACGACTGGCGCCTGTTACAAGAATCTTTCTGTTTTTTAATGTCATTTTGGATTACGGTTGTCAGTAATGGCTTTTGTATAATAGTGGCTACCCTTCACTACAAAAAAGATATTAGCTACTTTCATATTGAATGCTCTGGGCAGGATCAAATAGAATTTGAGTCAAGTCAGAATCATATCACCCATCTAGGAGGCTGTCCGAGAATAGAAACCGTAGCGAGGGAAAGCCATTTTGAGTCAGATTTTTTGATCAAATGAGGCGAATATTGGGCATATTTAACGAATTTGATCGGAAAATCTGGCCGAAATGGCTTTTCCGCAGTAG